>NZ_JBHLXJ010000006.1:0-744 GCF_042432465.1 Affinundibacterium danionis
TGACCGTGTACACCAAATTATTGCCTTCGACCACATTGTCATCACCGACACCTGGGCCACCTGGTTCGACTGTCGTAATCGTCGGTTGGTCATTGTCTAAGATACCGCCGGCACCAGTCACACCAGCGATCACCAACGGTAAAGTTTCTGGTGAGGCACTGTCGACGACTGCATCATCGATGGTCGCGACGGTGACCGTGAAACTCGCCACACCGGCTGGGACGATCAAATTGCCACCGACTAAAGTGACGCCATTGCTGAACGTTGGTGTCGCATTGTAGTCAGCACCGGCTGTGGCGCTACCACCGCCTAAGCTGTAAGCATAAGTACCCGCTACCGTGGTGGTACTCGATAAGGAGACGGTGTACACGAGACTCGTGCCTTCGACCACATTGTTGTCACCGACACCTGGGCCACCTGGTTCGACTGTCGTGATCGTAGGTTGGTCATTGTCTAAGATACCGCCGGCACCAGTCACACCAGCGATCACCAACGGTAAAGTTTCTGGTGACGCACTGTCGACGACTGCATCATCGATGGTCGCTACCGTGACCGTGAAACTCGCCACACCGGCTGGGACGATCAAATTGCCACCGACTAAGGTGACGCCATTGCTAAACGTCGCTGTGCTGTTGTAGTCAGCGCCGGCTGTGGCGCTACCACCGCCTAAGCTGTAAGCATAAGTACCCGCTACCGTGGTGGTGCCGGACAAGGAAACCGTGTACACCAAATTATTGCCTTCGA
>NZ_JBHLXJ010000007.1:0-379357 GCF_042432465.1 Affinundibacterium danionis
GTCGTGATTCATGATCAATTCTCCTCAAAATAGTGCCTTCACCGTTGAAGGCTTGAGATAGAATTGTAATTTTGAATTTCGGAGTTGGTATGCTTTGTTTTCTCCGCGTAGCGGCTTCGTCCAACATGGCGCTCAACCTCGCTCCCTTCGGTCGCTGGACGCTGCGCGATAAAGCCGCGCAGCGTCGGTTAGCTCTACGTTAGATTTCTGGGAGAGTTAAGTGGCAAAAGAAAAGAAAACTTATAAGAAATACGACAGCTCCACGGATGAGCTAAATTTCACGTTTTCTTATAACGAAAAGGAGACAGCCGAGCTTCATGCGAAGTTGAATGGATCAAATTCGATTACAGATGAAGACCTAAGAAGGGTTTCACTATGGAAATCTGATAGAGTGCTTTCCGTGACTCAAGATACTCTTCATGTTTTAAATAGATTGTCAGCAAGCACAAATATAAACCTAGACGACGATATCGTTAAAGAAGTATTAGAAAAGCTGGTCTTGTCGCAAGGTATTGGCTTCCCTATGGCCAGTGCTATCCTCAAATTTATAAAGCCAGATGTATTCCCAATAATAGATGTTAGGGCTTACAGAGCATTAACGGGCATAAAGCCGTATTACGGCACGTATAGCTACGAAAAGTATATTGAGTATGCCAAAGATCTAACCAAAATTGCATCAGCAAACAGTCGCCCTCTACGTGAGATTGATGAACAGCTTTATTGCTTTGATCAAAAAAATAACGGCCCAATATGAAATCTAACAATTTGCTGTACTCGGCCCCAACTATGCGCCACAAGCTCGCTCTGCTCCGTTGGGCTGGTAAGCAAGGCGTTATGTGTATTAGGGGGGCGCTTGATTTCACTACCTGAGAATCACGAGCTAATTGGATTTTTTGAGGCCGAGCCACGGATTGTTGGACCTGATACGATCCCATGGGAATATCAAGAATTAACATTTGTCACTCAAAGGGGTGGCGATGAAGTTATTGTGATAATTGGCGCATCCTTTAGTGAATTTTCTATAAGTTGGAGACGACTAGGAAAACAATTGATTCAGATGACGTTAATTGAGCTTGATAGCATCCGAATTGAATTGCAACATAACGATGAGTTCTTGATGGCAAGTGGCGTGGTCGCAGATCACACAGCATTGTTGAAGTTGCGTCTAAAGCCTGAGGTCGCGATCGAATTTGAACAATTACACATACGATAGTTACACATAACAAGACGATCGACAGAGAATTGCGTATGACAACTTCAGTTCTATTTATTTTAATGAAGGCGATCCCTTCATCTCTGCGTTGAGGTTGAATTTGGGCTTACTCTCAACAACTCCTCAAATTAACTTTAAAACTCCATGGAAAACACCGATTACATCTGGATCATCACCAATCTAACAGGGATTTTTCTCGGCTTATTTTTTAAGCCAAAGATGTCAAGCTTGATCGTGTTGGTGCTGTTGATTTTAGGCGTGATAGGATTTTTGATTGGCATTTATGCTGCGTGGATTCCTGCTGAACATTTATGGTTGTTGGTAATGGCCTTGCCGATGTCGATTACTGTGTTTGGTGCAGCGGTGTTGACTAGTTTGTGCTTGATGTTGATTAAGCGTTCTATTAGTCGCTCTCGAACCCAATCTGGTTCATCGACTTAATTTCAAGCATTCGTTGTAAAACTATGTCTATCGATTCCGCCACCGCCTACGAAACTCACGCACTAGAATTTCTACGTGCACGTGATCACTCAACAATTGGTACAGCGGTGTTGCAAGTTTGGTGTGCCAGTTTAAGTCCTAATGCGGAAGTGTTGGAGCTTGCCTGTGGTGCGGGTTTTCCGGTGACGAGTGTTTTGCACGAGGTGGGTTTGCAGATTTGGGCAATCGACAGTTCACCTACTTTGCTCGCGCATTTTCAAGAGCGGTTTCCATCCATTCCTGTGGCTTGCGCGCGGGTGCAAGACAGTACGTTTTTTTCTAAGCAGTTTGATGCGGTGTTGGCGATAGGTTTGCTATTTTTGCTTGATGAAGCGGATCAATTGGCTTTGATTCAGCGTCTTGCAACGCATTTGAAACTCGGTGGGCGTTTGTTGTTCACTGCACCGCTACAGGCTTGTCAGTGGCGAGACGCGAGCACTGGCCTTTTGTCACATTCGTTGGGGCAAGACGCTTATGTCGCTTGTTTGCAAGCGCATGGATTCGCAATGATTGGTCACTACGTTGATGAAGGTGAAAACCATTATTACGAAGCGCAGCGAGTTATTTAGTCTTTGGTTTTTCTACAGTTCAGGCCGCTGTCTCTTCCGCATATTTTTCTTTAATCTCGACCACCGCTGGTAATTGTGCGATAAACAAATCGACCAGTTCAGGATCAAAGTGTTTGCCTTTTTCGCTGAGTAATAGATCGACTGCTTGTTGTACTTTCCATTCTTTTTTGTAGGGGCGAACCGAGGTCAATGCGTCGAACACATCGGCGATGGCGACGATGCGCGCTTCAATAGGAATCGCTTCGCCTGCGATGCGATGAGGATAGCCGCTGCCATCAAATTTTTCGTGGTGATAGAGCGCTATCGTGCGTGCCATTTGGAGTAAGGGCGAATCGTGTTCGCCCAAGATCTCTGCACCCATCAAAACGTGTCTTTGCATCATTGCCCATTCGTCTTGATCTAGTTTGCCGGGTTTGAGCAAGACGTGATCTGGCGTGCCAATTTTGCCGATGTCGTGCATTGGTGCGGCATGGAATAATAAGTCGGCTTGGCTTTCGCTAAAGCCCGCTGCCAGCGCGAGCAGGCGTGAATAGTGACTCATGCGTATCACGTGTAAGCCAGTTTCATTATCGCGATATTCGGCAGCGCGACCTAAGCATTGGATGATTTGCAAACGGGTTTTCTGTAACTCGTCTGCACCAACCAAAGACAGATGTGTTTTGACCCGTGCGCGTACGACGGGCGGGCTAATCGGTTTGGTAATGTAATCCACCGCACCAACTTCAAAACCAGCAGATTCATCACTGACTTCGCTCAATGCCGTGACAAAGATCACGGGAATCGCCTTGGTGGCAGGATTGGCTTTGAGTCGTTGGCATGTTTCTAAACCCGTTAAACCCGGCATCATCACATCGAGCAAGATCAAATTCGGCGCTTCTTCTTGCGCGAGCTTGAGTGCCTTTTCACCATCGAGTGCGAACAAGAGGCGATAGTCTTCATGCAGCACTTGGCGCAAAATTTGCAAATTGGTTGCAGCGTCGTCAACAATTAGAATTTTAGGTCGCTCGTCTATTGGTTTCATGACAGAATTCCTTGAGGACGATAGTGATTGTATAAATTGGTTATCATAGTTCGTGCTGCGTCGAAGTCGAATGAATTGACGATTTGGTTGAGTGATTCGAAGTCAGACTCGGGCAATAAGGTGGCGAGTTCATCGAGTATATTTTCGGCCAATTCTCCGCGTGCTAAATTCTTATCTAATGCTTGCAATAGCGGGAGTAACTTCTCTGCATCTACCACCGTTTTTTCTGCGAGCATTGCAGCTTTGGGCGCGGTATTGGTTGTGATCTCGAATTCACCTAATGCTTCTACAACATTATTTATTTCAACTGCCAGTTGATCCAATAAAGAGTGGGAATCATGCGGCGTTTGTGTGCTGAGTTGTGCTTCTATGGCATTACATAAATTGGTTGTGCGAGAGAGTGCCAGATTGCCAGCCGCACCTTTTAGTTTATGTACCAATTCGGCGAATTCAATCGGCGCTTCTAGCATACTTCGCAAGCGTGGCACGGTATCGCGGAAACCTACTAAAAATTGTTGTAAGGCCTCACGGTGGCGCTGTTCACTACCCCATAAGTGTTGACCGCGGCTCCAGTCGATCACTGAGCCGCTAAGCTGTTCGATGGTCATGTCGATGGCCTTGCGGTGGCGCTTAGCGTCGTCAGGATTTCCTATATCCAACTTTAGTAAGCGGGCAATTTCATGTGTTAGGCGCGGCAAATCCACGGGTTTGTGCGCAAAACCATCCATGCCAGCTAGTTTGGTAGCTTTTATATCAGCTTCTAGTACACTGGCCGAGAAAGCGATGATGGGCGTAGGCGGCAGTTGATCTTTCTCTTCCAATATTCGAATTAATCGACTGGCTTCCAATCCATTTAAAATTGGCATTTGTACATCCATCAGTATGATGTCAAAGCGCTGCTTAGGGAAAATGTTGAGTGCTTCAGCGCCATTCGACGCCGTCGTGATGGTGTGACCCAGGTTACCTAGCATGACTTGTAAGAGTTCTAAATTTTGTGGCACATCATCAACGGCTAATATATTCAAGTGCGGGAGTTGAATAACATCGTTTTCTTCTATTGCTATTACTGCATTACCAAGGGCTAGTGGGATCTCAACATGGAATTGACTACCGACACCGAGCTCACTTTCAACCCAAATGCGACCATTCATTAATTCGATCAATTGGCGAGAAATGGATGTGCCTAGTCCGGTGCCACCAAAGCGTCGGCTCATAGACGCGTCGGCTTGCGCAAACGGAACAAAAATGTGATCCAATCGATCGGGCGCGATACCAATGCCTGTGTCTCGTACTCGTAAATGGACTTTATCGCCTTGCTTGTTGACGTGTAAAACGACTTCACCTTTTTCGGTAAACTTGATGGCGTTACCGATAAGGTTGAGTAGTATTTGTTGTATGCGTAGCGCATCGCCTTGGAAGTAGTCGGGTATCGATTCAGGGTAGTCCAAAATCAAGGGTAAAGCCTTGGTTTGTGCATTGATGCGCAGCGTTGCCATGACTTGCATGCAGACTTCGCGCAAGGAAAAATCCCGGACTTCTAATTCGACCGAGCCGTGTTCTAATTTGGCGGTGTCTAAAATATCGTTGAGTAGGGTGAGTAAGGAACGGGCGGAGTTGCGCACCGTAGTTAAATGACGACGTTGTGTTTCACTCACCGGTTCATTGAGTAGCACATCGGTGAAGCCCAAAATGGCATTCATAGGCGTGCGAATTTCATGACTCATATTCGCGAGGAAAGTATTTTTCGCAGCGGCGGCTTGTTCGGCTTTAATTTTTGCTACACGCAAGTCTTGTTCCATCGCGTGGCGTTCTGATAGGTCGCTAGCAAATTTAATGATTTTGTAGGGATGACCATCTGGATCGAAAATAGGATTGTAGCTACCGTGTATCCAGATCTCTTTGCCGTTTTTGCCGAAGCGCTGGAAATCCCCAGAAGTATAAATACCTTTGCGTAGCGTTTCCCAAAACGCCAGATATTCTGCGGAATTGCTTTCAGTGGTCGAGCACAACACCGCATGCTTGCGACTGACCAATTCATCGAGGCGGTATCCGGTGATATCCAAAAAATTTTGATTGGCATGCATGATGGTGCCGTTCAAATCAAATTCGACGACCGCCAGGGATCGACCAATCGCATTGACTACACCTTCGAATTCGGCATTGCGTTGTTTATTGTCGGTGATGTCGATGATGACGCCATCAATCCATTTAATCTCGCCATCTTCGCCGCGTACACCGCTGGCGCTCTCCGATACCCAACGCTCTTTGCCAGAGCGATCAATAATCCTATATTCGATCATGTACGCCATATCGGTAGCGAGCATTTCGCTCACTTTAGCGCTGGTCCACTGTATATCGTCGGGGTGCAATAGTTGCGCGAAGGTTTTTTTACCTTGTATGAAATCCTCGGGTGTCCATCCAGTCAGTCGCTCTACAGCATTGCTGATAAAGAGCATGCTCCAATCTTGGTCAAATCGGCAGCGAAACGCGATACCCGGTAGGTTGCCGATTAATGAGCGATATTGTTGCTCACTATTGCGTAAGGCTTCTTCCATCTGCTTGCGTTGGCTGATGTCGGTGATAAAGCCGACAAATAGCGTGTTGTTCTGCTGCGCAGCTTCGCCGATGGCGAGTCGCAGTGGAAAGCTGCTACCGTCTTTGCGCTGACCTATCACCTCACGACCAGCGCCTATAATTTTGGCGTCGCCACTGATCAGATAATTTCGCAAGTAGCTATCATGTTGTCCGCGTTGCGGCTCGGGCATAAGCATGTTGACATTGTTGCCGACGACTTCGTGAGATTGCCAGCCAAAGATGATTTCAGCGGCGTGATTGAAATCACGGATAATGCCTTTGCTGTCGATGGTGATGATGCCATCAACCGCAGTTTCGACGATGGTACGGGTACGTGCTTCGGTTTGTACCATGCGTTGATAAATGCTGCGATAGCGCAGTAAGACATTACCTGCAACCGTGATAAGTATGGCTAAGGTGGTGATACCCGCGATGGAAAGCGCCAGATCAAAATTGGAGCTAGGTGCCAAGTTGGATTCGGCGTTGATCATAAAGTGAGTTGCCTGCATGCCGGTGTAGTGCATTCCCGAGATAGCAGATCCGAGTACGATGCCGCTGATGATATCAATTTTATGCGCACTGATACGCTGATCGTCGATCAGCCTAAAACGTAACCACAATGCGAGTATGGAAAGTGCGACTGCAACGACGATGGAGACAGCAAAAATAGTCGGGTCAAAACGCAAGATCAAGGATTTATGTACCGCTGCCATGCCGCTGTAATGCATGACACCGATTCCCGCTCCAACCAGCACACCACTGACGAGCAATTGCCAGCGTGTCACACGTTCTTTTGCTATCAAGAGTAGTGCAATCCAAGATGCCAAAAAACTGGGCAGCATAGACATAATGGTGATTACTCTGTCATAGCGCGCCGTGCTACAAACGCTGAAGGCCAGCATGCCAACAAAATGCATAGACCAGACCCCAGAGCCAAGCACGAATGCGCCAGAGAGTAAATAAATTTGGCGATTAAATGTTCGCTTTTCCGTGCGAGCCATGCCTGCCAGTTGAAAGGCCATGATGCCGGCTAAGATCGCGACCGATAAGGACAGCGCTACTAGCGGCACATCATATTCGCCAGTGAGTAGGGATAGGGAGCTGCTGTTGCTTAAAAATAACTGGTCGAGTCGCATAACGAGCTTTTTCTATATTCTGTTGAAGTTGGCGCAAGGCCGGCCTGCGCGCAGAGATGGATGGGCGGAAAAAAGCTTGTATTTGGGAAATTGATTTTAGACTTATCATTAAAATCCCGCAAGCGACTAGCTGCTTGGCAAAGATAAGCTTGGTTTATTTATGTCAACAGATTCTAGTGGCTTGGCCTGTGTTGATATCTGAATTTAGATCAAGTCATTGTCGCTTTTTGTATTGGTTTGGTCTGATTGTTGCGCTCCTATGGATTGATGTAACTGGGGTTTCGGGGTATAAGTTAAATAGTGTTAGTATTTCTAATTGGCAATGTGTCAGGTGAAAACTCCCTGATTTAAATAGTTGGTAATTAATTACTGGTCTTAATCCACGTCGAGTGGATGTCTATGGGGTTGCGATGGGGGCGATGATGTCTATGTTCATGTCTGTGCCAAAGATTGACTGAGATTAATTGAAACTCCCTAAAAGGGTGGTGTTATGACTTTATCCGAGCAGCGCATAGAACAAACCGTACTGGTGGTGGATGACACTAAGGAAAATCTGAATGTCATTGGTCACTTGTTGCGACCGTTTTACCACGTACGTGTGGCTAACTCTGGCGCACGGGCATTGGAAATCGCCGCAAGTCTGCCGCAGCCAGATCTCATTTTATTAGATGTCATGATGCCGGAAATGGATGGCTACCAGGTATTGACGATACTGCGACAGCAAGACGAAACGCGTGAAATCCCTGTGATTTTTGTCACCGCAATGGATGACGATGAAAATGAAGAACATGGTTTGGCCTTGGGCGCGGTTGACTACATCAGCAAGCCTGTGAAGCCTATGTTGTTACTTGCGCGCGTCAAAGCACATCTTGAGTTGAAAGCCTCGCGTGATCGCTTGGCCAATCAAAATGCTTATTTGGATGCTGAAGTGTATCGGCGTACGCTAGAAAACGAAGTCATCAAAGATTTTAGTTTGCATGCTTTAGCGAGCTTAGCTGAAAAACGCGACAATGAAACCGGCAATCATCTGCATCGTACCAAGTCCTATATTGAGGTGCTCATGGAGCACCTTAAAGATCACCCTCGTTTCGCCAGTCAGCTCACTGATCCGGAAGCACGGAAACGAATTGCCAAAGCAGCGCCCTTACACGATATCGGGAAAGTGGGAATTCCGGACGGTATTTTGTTAAAGCCTGGAAAGCTAACCCCAGAAGAATTTGAAATCATGAAGACGCATGCGACTATTGGTGTGCAGGCGATCGACGATGCGATCAAGAGTGTGAGTCGCGGCCGGGAAAAAGAGGCGAACGGATTTATGCCTCCTATCATGTCCCCTCATCTGTTTAGTGCGTCTGCGCTTGATTTCCTGGAAGTCTGTAAGCAAATCGCAGGCGGTCATCATGAGAAATGGGATGGCTCAGGCTATCCCTTAGGTTTGATGGGCGAACAAATTCCCTTGCCTGCCAGATTGATGGCGATTGCGGACGTGTTTGACGCTTTAATCTCACGTCGTCATTACAAACTAGCGCATTCTTTAGAGGATACGATTGCGATTATTTCGGAAGGGCGTGGACGGCATTTTGACCCCGATATCGTGGATGCGTTCTTGGAAATGAAGGACGAAATTGTCGCTATCTCAGAACATTTTTCTGATCCTGAAGAGGATGTTGTGGCATTAGCTGAGGATTAATTTTAAATAGAAATTCCGATTAATCATGCGCTCGGCAATCAGATGGTGGATGGTTTTCTTTTGGGGCGATGTGGTATTGATGATTCACTAGCGTAGTAAAGGTATTCGATGTTTGCACTGACCAACACGCGTAATTTAAAACGTATACGTTTTCTATTGGTGTTTTTTTTGCCAGTAGCTTTTGCTGTTATTGCGGGCACGATTTTTGATAACCTGACACGCAGTGTGTTGACTGAAACGCAGGAGAGCTTGGCGCTGGAGCAAGAGCGAGATGTCAGCTCAGCGCGAGAGGCAACAGAGATTAGTCGCCAAGCTTTCGAAGTGCAAAAGATTGTTACCCAGACTTTGGGAAAAGCACAGTCCGGTCAAATTGAAAAAGAGCAGGCCTCTCAAATTCACGCAGCCGTCGCCGAGAAAGTCGCCAAGTTGGATCAAAGAATCCTGACATTAGGTACAACCCATGATTTCAACTTAGTGCAAGAAAAAATTCCAGCGGCTATCACTGCTTTTGCTGAATTTCGTCAATTTGTATTGGCCAGCACGGATAGCATTGCTATCGACATCAATGTGGCCAATCGTCATTTAGATCAAGCGGTAGAACATTATGCCGATTTAAATTTTATCTTGTCTGATATCGCCAATATTTATATGGAAAATGCGGTTCAGAACAGTGCAGCAGCGCGCCAGAAACTTCAGGATATGTCAGAACGACTCAGTCTAGTTAGCCAGGCGGGGGCTTTGGGTATGATTATTTTATGGTTGTTCATCGCGATGAATTTGGGGCGTCGCCTTGATCTAATTAGTATCGGTCTGCAAAAGCTGAGTTCTGGAATTGAGATCAATGACGAGAACAAAGTATTTCATGCAATTCAAACTCTGGCGCTAAAGCCCAGCTCCCTCATCAACGATTTGGCACGTGCTGTCACTGTATTCAAACGTGTCCAAGACGAGCGTACTAGCGCCTTGGTCGCTTTGAAAGAGCGAGAGGAATTGTATTCCAGCATTGTGGGACAAGCGCCTATTGGGATAGTGGTAGTCGATCTTGAGACGCTGCATTTCACTAATTTCAATCGTGCGACTTATGAGCCGCTTGGGTATACCGAAGATGAATTTCGAACCATAAGTTTGTATGATATCCAGGCGACTTTATCTCGGAAAGAAGTGGATGAACGCATAGATTTAATTATTTCCAATGGTGGTTTGGAATTCGAAAATCAGCGTCGTACAAAAGACGGTGGAGTGCGCGATTATTGGATCTCTATGCGTCCATTAATTTTGCGTTCAGGCACATTTCTTACTGGTATTTGGGTTGATATTACGAAGCGCAAACAAACCGAACGCGAGCTGAGTCATTATCGTAATGAACTCGAAGTCATCGTCAAAGAGCGCACCGCGAAATTGGCGACCGCGAGTGCCACACTGGAATTGCAATCTGCCGAGTTGCAGGCTGCAAATGAAGCCTTGCTGGTGGCTAAGAATTTGGCAGAGGAGGCGAATCGCGCTAAGAGTTCGTTTTTAGCCAATATGAGCCATGAAATCCGCACGCCTATGAATGCGATTATCGGTTTAACGCATTTGATACGACGTGATACGGTCAGTGAACACCAACAACATCAGTTAGATAAAGTGGCTGGTGCCGCTATGCATCTGCTTTCCATCATCAATGATATTTTGGATTTTTCAAAAATTGAAGCCGGCAAAATGAGCCTCGATCCTACCGATTTTGAGTTAGAGCGGGTGGTAGAAAATGTATTTGCTTTGACGAGCGAAAAAGCAGAAATGAAAGGCTTGGAGGTGATTGCCAGAATCAATGATATTCCTCCTTTATTGCATGGTGATGGGGTTCGTTTGGGGCAGATATTATTGAACTTCGTCACCAATGCGATTAAGTTTACTCAGAGTGGCAGCGTGATGTTAGTTGGGAGTATTGTCGATAAAACTGAAGATCAGGTGCGGGTGCGTTTTGAGGTGCGGGATACGGGTATTGGTTTGAATGCGCAACAGCAGGCTAAATTATTTGCCGCTTTTCAGCAGGCCGATGTATCGACCACCCGTACCTACGGTGGAACAGGTTTGGGCTTGGCGATTTGCCGCAGATTGGCCGATTTGATGGAGGGGCAGGTAGGAGTAGAAAGTAGTTTGGGTAAAGGCAGCACCTTTTGGGTGGAGCTTCCTTTTGGAACCAAAGTCTCTGCCGCGCCTCGTCCTATGAGCGCTTTGCCTCCCAGAACCAGAGTATTGGTCGTCGATGATATTCAGGAAGCCCGCGAGTTGCTAGTCGATATGTTGACCGACATGGGCGCACGTGCAGACTCTGTGTCAAATGGACGTTTGGCAGTTGAGAGCGTGATTAAAGCGGATGCTGATGGTGATCCTTACCAGATTATTTTTACCGATTGGCAAATGCCTGAGCTGAATGGAACGCAGAGTTGGCAACGAATACGTTTGTTGCCATTGAAGTTCATGCCGGTCTGTATTCTTGTGAGTGGCAGCAGTGGTTGCCCTACGGACGAGGTAAGTGTCGGTGGATTTACCGCTTTCATTCCTAAACCTGTGATGCCTGCTATGTTATTTGAAACGATACAAAGGCATTGGGGGCAAGCTTTTGCAAAGCGCGCGACTCAGCAGCCTAAGCAAATGGTACAGAGATTTAAAGCGGGAACTAAAGCTTTATTGGTAGAAGATAATGAGTTGAATCAAGAGGTTGCTGGGGAGTTGTTGCGTGAAATTCATTTGACTGTGGATATCGCAGAAAATGGGCAAGTGGCAATTGATCTCGCGCGCGAAAACAATTACGACGTGATCTTGATGGACATCCAAATGCCGGTGATGGACGGGATTACGGCGACCCGTCAAATACGCGAATTGGACGCTTATAAAACAGTGCCTATCATTGCGATGACCGCGAATGCATTTGCCGAAGACCGCAGTGCAGCGATAGAAGCAGGAATGAATGATCATCTAGCCAAACCGGTTGATCCGTATTTATTGGCTCAAATTCTTGCGGCGTGGTTGCCGCAAGCTATTGAGCTCAGTATCGAGCAGAATAAGGTGATGCCACAGATGGATTCTGCCAGTGGTTTGGACCATCACGAAGAAGCCGAGTTGCATACTATTTTGCTACAGATCCCAGGGTTTGATTTGCAAGCCGGCTTACGTTCGCTCAATGGCGATCTTGCTCGCCTGACCAATTTGTTGCGACGGTTTAGTGTTGAACATCATCAGGATGGGCGGCAAATGATCGAATTGATAGAGCAAGATCAAATGCAAGAAGCAGAGCGGGCTCTGCATACTTTGAAAGGCTTGGCTGGGACCTTGGGATTCTTGAAGTTACAAGAATATGCGGCGGATGCCGAGCGCAGTATTCGCTTACACGATCGATCAAAAACTCAATCCAACATTCAATCCCACACTCCATCAAACACTCCATCAAACACGCAGGCGCAAGCAGGCATCGGGCAATTGAAGACTGAGCTTAATAGTTTGGACATGGAATTAAATGTTGTGGTGCAAGCCTTGCATCGCTTGTTGCCACAGGCCTTGCCGCAGAGTCGTCCTGCTAAAGTCATTCAGCCAGATGCTCTGGCTGAGCAACTAAAGCAATTATGTGAATTGCTGGAACGAGATGATCTTGATGCCAGTGAGTTCTATGATCAATTGCGAGCGAGTATAGCGTTTCATTTTCCGCAAGCAGTAAAACGCCTGACGGCGGCTATAGACAATTTTGCATTTAGAGAGGCTTTGACGATTATTCGTGATGAAATGAGGACTTAGCTTGGGCTGAAGCGTGAAATAGTGATTGCTTAACTGGTGTGCTAGTGGTTCTGCCCATGTTTCCGAAAATAGCCGAATGCGGCTATACTCTCGCCCCTCGATTCATCAGCACATGATTAATCATTGCGGTTCATGCAAAGTTAATTAAATACCGCTTTTTGAGTGAGCTGCTGTGCTTAGGCATTTCGTTATTTCAGAATTTTATTTTTTAGATAGGTAAGCCATTAATGAAACCATATCTCGTCGGTATTACTGGGGGAAGTGGAAGCGGTAAAACCACTTTCATCAATTCCCTGCTAGCGTCCATGCCCGCGGGTAGCGTGGCTTTGCTGTCTCAAGATAATTATTACAAGTCGATTGACCAGCAGTCGAAAGACGAAAATAAGATTGAAAACTTCGATATTCCTTCCTCTTTGGATTTGGATAAGTTTTATCAAGATGTATTGCGTTTGCGCGATGGTGAAAGCTTACAAATTACTGAATACACTTTCAATAATGCGGACGTAGAGCCTAAGATTTTTCATATCCCAGCGGCGCCTATCGTTCTGTTGGAAGGTATTTATGCACTACATAATCCCGCACTGTATGACATCATTGACTTGAAAGTATTTATTGACGCGGAGGAGCATCATCGTCGTTATCGACGTGTACAACGTGATGCGGTTGAGCGTGGTTATGATCAGGATGACGTTATTTATCGTTTAAGTAAACATCATCAACCTGCCTTTGAAAAATACATTTTGCCACACCGCAGTAATGCCGATTTGGTGATTCCAAACAATCACGGCTTTGATAAAGGTTTGGAAATGTTGAGCGTGTTTTTGCAATCAAAAATTACAGCGCGGTAGTTGACTGAGCTTGTTAGCAGCTCATCAGCAGCATGTTGTGCAGCGTTTTTGGGATTTTATTGAGTGAATTAATCACCTATTAGTTATGCATAAATCATCCGCCATACAATGTCTTGAGTAGGAAGAATATGAAACCGCAAATCGCTGTCGTCGGTAGTGTCAATATGGACATGGTGTTCAAAACGCCGCGTATGCCAGTGCCCGGCGAAACCTTGATGGGACATAGCTTTCATCAAGTGCATGGTGGTAAAGGGGCGAATCAGGCAGTGGCTGCGGCGCGCATGGGCGCTAAAGTACATTTTGTGGCCAATGTTGGCGATGATCTGAATGGCCAAAGCTGCGTGCAAGCTTTGGTGCAAGACGGTATTGATGTGCAACATGTGCGGGTGATGGCTGGCAGTGCGACGGGCGTGGCCGGAATTTTGTTAGATGATGCAGGCGAAAACTGTATTGTATTAACAACTGGAGCAAATGCTCTAATGAGCACGGCAGATATTGACAAAGCGGGTAACACTATTGCCGAGGCTAAACTGTTATTATGCCAATTGGAAACACCGCTTGCTACCGTCATGCATGCCATTGCATGTGCGAGGCGAGCCAATGTCAAAGTGGTATTGAACCCAGCACCTGCGCAAGTCTTAGCTGATGAACTCTTGTGCCAGGTTGATTTTCTGGTGGTGAATGAAACTGAGGCTGCGCTATTAAGTGGTGTAGCTGTCGTTGATGTAGTGACTGCTGAGAGAGCGGCAGCGGCATTGTTAGCACGTGGCGCGAAAGTCATATTGTTAACTTTGGGTGCTTTGGGGATGTGGGTAGCAACCCCAGCAAATGCCTATTTTTTAGCTGCCTTTGAAGTTGAAGTGCTTGATACCACTGCCGCCGGTGATACCTTTGTGGGTAGCTTTGCAGTGGCGATGGCGGAAGGTCGTGATGTACGTGCGGCTTGTATGTTTGCACAAAGTGCGGCGGCATTGGCGGTGACGAAACTGGGTGCACAAACGTCAATACCGTATCGAGAAGCGGTTGAGCGACAGTTGCTGCAGTTACAGAAGCAGTGAATGCCCTTATAATCTCGCGCTAAATTAAAAAGTGGTCAGACTTGCTAACAAAGCAAAACTGGCGAATTGAGCTAATCAAGCTAATCAAGAAATTTCGGAGTCTAGCCAATATGAAACTGCGTTCTTCACTAGTTTTCAGTGTTCTTTTTTCTATGTCGACAGCGGCATTTGCAGATCAGCCCAAATTCGCTTTGGTCTACGACGCCGGCGGTAAATTTGACCGCTCTTTTAATCAATCCGCCTATGAAGGCGCTGAGCGCTTCAAAAAAGACACGAAGATTTCTTACATCGACGCACAGGTGATGAGCAATGCACAGGGCGAGCAAGTCTTGCGTAGTTTGGCACGTAAAGGTGTAGATCTGATTGCAGCTATTGGTTTTACCCATGCGCAGCAGGTACAGACGGTGGCAAAAGAATTCCCTAAGACAAAATTTGTGTTGGTAGATGGTACCGCTGCAGGTGCGAACGTCAGCTCAATTTTATTTAAGGAACAAGAGGGTTCATATTTGGTTGGTGTGGCAGCAGCACTGGCATCAAAATCTAAAAAATTGGGTTTCATAGGCGGTATCGATATCCCCTTGATTCGTGCTTTTGTGTGTGGCTATACACAGGGTGCTAAGTCTGTCGATGCGAAGATTGATGTGTCACAGAATATTGTCGGTACCACAGCGACCGCATGGAACGATCCAGCCAAAGGTGGCGAGTTGGCACGTGCGCAAATGGAACGCGGTGTCGATGTTATTTTTGCCGCTGCTGGTGGTAGTGGTATGGGCGCTTTGCAGGCGACTAAAGAAAAAGGCAAGATGGCGATTGGTGTCGATTCCAATCAAAATTATTTATTCCCTGGCGTGATGTTGACCTCGATGGTAAAGCGAGTTGATAACGCGATCTACGATAGTTTTATGCAAGTAAAAAATGGTACGTGGAAAGCAGGTATTTCTAATTTAGGCTTAAAAGAAGGTGGCGTGGATTGGGCATTAGATAAAGACAATCGCAGTCTGATCACACCAGAAATCGAAAAACGTGTGAACGCCGCTAAGCAAGATATCCTGAATGGCAAAGTCAAAGTGATTGATTATCGCGAAGCGAGCCGTTGCCCCTTATAATTTTCAGAAAGCCGCAGCCTACTTGTGCTGCGGCTTTGTTTTGTCTGAATTCATTTCTTCTGAATTTTCGTCTTATCACCAGTTATTCACTATTCTTTGTGTCCTTAGTATCGATAAAAGAATTCGATAGCCCGCAGTGACGGAGATAGAGACGTTTCAACCTACTTGATTTGATAACATGCCTACAGCAGTAGAATTCCGCCATATATCAAAGCGCTTCGGTAAAGTTCTGGCGAATGACGTCGTGAGTTTCTCCATCGCGCAAGGAACGATACACGGCATTATTGGTGAGAACGGGGCCGGCAAATCCACCTTAATGAGTATCCTATATGGTTACTATCATGCTGACTCCGGTGAGATACTCATCAACGGCCAGCCGCAAACCATACGCAATAGTCACGAAGCGATACAGCTTGGCATAGGCATGGTGCATCAGCACTTCATGTTGGTTGAAGATATGACCGTGTTGGACAACATTATGTTAGGTATGGAAGGTGGTTTTCGTTTGCGTTCGCACCGCGCTCGTATTGCGGGCGAGTTAGTCAAACTATGCGACGACTACGGTCTCGCGATCAAACTGGATGCCCGTATCAATACACTCTCAGTCGGCGAGCAACAGCGCGTAGAAATCCTGAAACAGTTGTATCGCAACGCGAACATTTTGATTCTGGACGAACCAACCGCCGTGCTAACACCGCAAGAAACAGAAGCCTTGTTTGTCATCCTGCGACTATTTAAACAGCAAGGAAAAACCGTCATTTTAATCACCCACAAATTGCCCGAAATTTTGGCAATTACCGACGAGGTGACGGTGATGCGCGCAGGCGGTGTAGTCGCCGCACTGCAAACCGCTCACACCAATCAAGAAGAGCTGGCTCATAAAATGGTCGGTCGCAGTGTAGCGACTGAATTGCCGCGCCAGGCTTTGTCCGCGGGTAATGTGGTGTTACAGGTCGAAGATTTGTGTTTGCAGAACCAGCAAGGTGTGCACTTATTGAGTCATTTAAATTTCTCAGTACGCGCAGGTGAAATTGTGGCGATTGCGGGGGTTTCTGGTAACGGTCAATCCGAATTATTAGAAATATTGGCTGGCATGCGCAATTTGAATGGCGACAAATTTGCCGGCACCGTGCAAATCAATGATTGCCAATTGAACTTCCAGAAAAAAGACGCGACTTTGGCTGCCAAACTTCGTAAGTTGGGGGTATCGCATGTGCCAGAAGATCGTTTGCGTGACGGCGTGGTGAAAGAATTCACCGTTTGGGAAAATATTTTATTGGGACAGCAGACCGATCAAATTTATCTCGATAAGAAAAAATGTATCGCAGCTAGCGATGCCTTACTCCGTCAATTTGAAGTACGTCCTTTGGATTCACATTTGCGTTTATCGCAACTGTCGGGTGGCAATCAACAAAAGATTGTGTTGGCACGTGAGATCGCGGCACAACCTAAATTGATGTTGGTGGGACAGCCGACTCGTGGTGTGGATATCGGCACCATACAGCGCATTCATACCGAATTGCTGGCCTTGCGTGACGCAGGCGTTGCTATCCTCTTAGTCTCAGCCGAGCTGGAAGAAATTCGTGCTTTAGCTGATCGTATTTTGGTTATGTCGGGTGGCTGTATCACGGGTGAATTGAATATCGCCGATTACGACACGACGCGCATAGGTTTATTGATGGGTGGATTGCATAAATGAATTCTGAATTACCACGTTGGGCGACCAATGTCGCTCTGCCTCTGTTGAATTTGCTCTCGGCGATGTTGGTAGCCGCGGGTGTTATTTATCTGTTGGGTGAGAGTCCGATTGAAGCACTAGGTATTTTGCTCAATAGCGCATTGGGCAATATCGAGGGCTTGGGTTACACCTTGTTTTACGCCACGACTTTTATCTTTACCGGATTGTCTGTGTCCATCGCTATGCAAGCAGGTTTGTTTAATATCGGTAGTGATGGACAAATGTATTTGGGTGGGCTGGGTTTAACTTTAGTGATCTTGCAATTTGATGCCAGTCTGCCGACGTGGACACTGATTCCATTGGCGATGGCGGGTGCTGCGGTGTTTGGAGCGGCTTGGGCTTTTTTACCCGGCTATTTGCAAGCCAAGCGCGGTAGTCATGTGGTGGTCACGACCATCATGTTCAATTTTATCGCCGCTTCTTTGATGAACTTTATCATCATCACTTACATGATACCGACGGGTGAACAAAATCCCGCCAGTCGCGTATTTGCCGAGACTGCGTGGTTGCCGCGCTTGAATTCTTGGATTCCAGCATTAGGCGATACACCTTTAAATCTGACTTTCATTTGTGCCTTATTTTGTTTGTTAGCCTATGGTGTGTTGGTGTGGCGTACTCGTTGGGGCTATGCCTTACGTGCAGCGGGTAAAAGCGCCCATGCTGCTTTGTATGCGGGTATTTCTATCTCCACCGTGGTCATCGTCACCATGCTGATATCGGGTGCTTTTGCTGGTGTGGCGGCGATGAATATGCTGGCCGGTTCCATGCATTATTTGAGTCTCAACTTCACCAATGGTGCTGGTTTTATCGGTATCGCGGTGGCCTTGATGGGACGTCAGCATCCAGTGGGGATTTTTATGTCGGCTCTGTTATTCGGTATTTTGATACAAGGTGGTTCTGATCTGTCTTTAGAAAAATCGAATATTCCACCTGAGACTTTTGTATTTATTCAAGGCTTGATCATCTTATTTTGTGGTGCCATGGAAAATATGTATGCACCGGCTTTGACGCGCGTTTTGCATTTGATGCGCGGACGAAAAGCGCAAGGAGAAAAACATGCTTGAAGATTTTCACGTCTCTAGTATTTTGGTGTCGACCATACGCAGCGCGCCTATTTTGTTGTTTGCAGCGTTTGCTGGTGTGTTTGCAGAACGTAGTGGCATCATTGATTTGGCTTTGGAGGGCAAGATGTTGGCATCGGCATTTGCCGCCGCAGCCTGTACTTATGCAACCCAGAATCCATATCTTGGCGTGGCAGCAGGGATGTTGGTGTCTTGTTGCATTGTCCTGTTACAAGGCTATGTGGCGATCAATCAAAAAGGCAATCAATTGGTGTTTGGTATCGCGATCAATATTGCGATGTCGGGTTTAACCTTCGTCTTGGCACAGTATTTCTTTCAACTCGGTGGCCGTAGTCCCGACTTGGGTGCGGCGCGTTTTGCGGTATGGAATTTTCCATTTGCTGATTGGTGGTCAAACATACCTGCATTGAATTGGTTGCTTGGAAAATTTTTGGGAGGCCACACTGTTTTGGTGTATTTGGCTTTTGCCTTAATTCCTTTCTTGCACTGGTTTATTTATCACAGCCGTTTTGGCTTGCGCTTACGTGCTGTCGGTGAAAATCCTCATGCGGCCGATGCGGCCGGTATCAATGTCGCGCAAACACGGTATTTAGCGCTCTTGTGTGGTGGCGTACTTTGTTCGTTTTCTGGTGCGTATTTGGCGATAGTACAGAGTGGATTTTTCTTGCGCGATATGTCGGCGGGTAACGGTTTCTTAGCACTAACTGCGATGGTATTTGGTAACTGGCGACCGCTGCAAACGGCCTTGGGGTGTTTGATGTTTGGCTTTTTCGCTGCACTACAAATTCAAATGGAAGGCGTGGCTTTCCCTGTAGTTGGTCAGATTCCGGGATCTTTAATCCAGATGCTGCCATTCGTGGTGACGGTGATCGTCTTAGCCGGCGTGATGGCAAAGTCGGTTGGACCAAAAGCGCTGGGTGTGCCTTTCGTTAAGTCGCGCTAAGAATGAAGTTTTGCATCATTGAGATGCAGTTCATTTGGCATGTGGAAAATTAAAACCTCTAAGCACAGAGGCACAGAGACACAGAGAGAGGGAGGAAAAACAAAGCAGAGATAAGCACTTGTTTGTCCTCCCGCTTATCTCCTAATCTCTGTGTCTCCGTGTTGAGAGGTTTGCTTTCTGGTCTTTGCGAACACAATAGTTAGCAGTAATAAGAAATTTTTAGCGAGTTATCTATGTCACATAAAGTAATTTTTGATACCGACCCGGGCGTTGATGATGCGATGGCTTTGTACTTCGCATTGGCACATCCTGAGATCGACATTGTTGGTATCACGACCACGTTCGGTAACGTTACTGTGCCGCAAGCGACCGCGAATGCCTTGTATTTGACTCGCATCGCTGGTTACGAAATTCCGGTGGCTGAAGGCGGTGCCTTGCCCTTGATGAAAGCGCCCGGTAAGCCACCCGGCTTTATTCATGGCGATGATGGCTTGGGTAATTTGCCATCGCGTGTCGCGGTTTCTGGACAAGCTGAAGCGGCATCAGCTGCCGAATTTATCGTCAATATGGCACGTCAATTTCCAGGCGAAATTACGATAGTCGCGGTGGGGCCTTTTATCAATTTAGGTTTGGCATTAAAGCTGGAGCCGCAATTGCCTAAGCTGATTAAGCAGGTCATCTTGATGGCGGGTACGGTGGTCGAACCGGGCAATGTATCTCCTGTGGCTGAAGCCAATGTATGGAACGATCCGCACTCGGCTGACCTGGTATTTACCGCTGGTTGGAATTTAACCATGGTAGGTTTAGATGTCACACATAGAGTGGTGATGCAGTCTGCCTATTTCGCCCAGTTAGCACAGCATCATCAGTACCATCAGCAGCATTTGGCCTTGACCACTTTGCAGCACGCGGTGAATTTTTATAGTGATTTCCATCTCAAGGCACGTCCTGAATTAGGACATGCTTGTTACGGTCATGACATCCTTGCCTTTGTGTATTTAGTCGCGCCAGAACTCTTCCAAACGCAAGACGGCCGTGTGCGCGTGCAGCTGGAAGGCATGGGCAATGGACAAACTATGATGGACAGACTGGGCGGTACTTTGAGCTATGCAGAACCGGGTTGGGAAGCACGCCGTCCTGAGACGCGCGTTTGCTTGCAAGTTGATACAGCACAGTGTCTCGCTTTGATCGAACGTACTTTGGAAGTGAACTGGTTGCGTGCGCCACTGGTAGTGTAATTTTAAATTTATATTGATGCGGTTTTAGAGAGAGCAAGGGGGTTGCCATGTTTATTACGCCTGTTGATTTTACCAGTCCGACAGCAGCAAAAGATTTTGCAGAAAGCCTGCATAACACGGGCTTTGGTGTGCTCACCAATCATCCTTTGTCGCAGCAATTATTGAATACAGTTTATGCCGAGTGGTATGGTTTTTTTCAAAGTGAAGCCAAACACCATTACGCATTTGACCCGCAAAAGTATGATGGCTATTTTTCGCCTTCGGTTTCAGAAACCGCCAAGGGAAATACCAAACGTGATCTGAAAGAGTTTTATCACATCTATCCTTGGGGACGTTACCCAGCGGAAGTGTCCGATGCTGCGCGTCAGTATTACAGCGAAGGTGCCAACCTCGCTGCGACGCTGCTGCAATGGGTAGAGCAATACACGCCAGCCGATGTTAAAGCAAAGTATTCCATGCCTTTGTCACAAATGATCACAGGCAGCGAACAAACCTTATTGCGCGTGCTGCATTACCCACCTTTGCAGGGTGATGAAGAGCCGGGAGCGGTACGTGCAGCAGCGCATGGCGACATTAATTTGCTGACGATTTTGCCTGCGGCGACTGCGGCGGGTTTGCAAGTGGTAGGCAAGGATGGCGCATGGCACGATGTACCTTGTGACTTCGGTATGTTAATCGTAAATATTGGTGACATGCTGCAAGAAGCATCGGATGGCTACTATCCATCCACCATCCATCGAGTGCTCAATCCGACGGGTGAAGAAGCGAAAAAATCGCGCGTGTCGTTACCCTTATTCTTGCATCCCCGTCCGGATGTGGTCTTATCAGCGCGCCATACTGCAGGTTCCTATTTGACAGAGCGTTTGCAAGAATTGCATTCTAAAAATTAAATTTAAATGCCTAGAAAACTACATTCTTGTTGTATTGGAGGGAATCCTCTAAAAGAAAGGTGACTCTGTCATAGTCTTGAAGTAAAAATGCGATCAAATAGAAGTTTTTTTGGCACAAAAAAAATCCTTATTCGCGGTAACAAGTTTCTTTTTTCTTATATAAAACTGTTTATTTTCTTGGGAGTACTATCTATGAACAAGCAACAAAAGTTTCGTCTAACGAAACTTGCCCTCAGTCTGGCAATCGCACTATCGACCGTACCTGCAATGGCGCAAAACACGACCTCAGGTATTGGTGGTGTAGTGACTAGCAGCGCCGGTAAACCTGTAGTTGGCGCTAAAGTGACGATTGTCCATACTGAATCCGGTTCGGTTAGCAATACAGTTACCGATGCTCAAGGCCGTTACTTGACTCGTGGTTTACGTGTTGGTGGTCCTTACACGATTACGATCACACAAGACGGAATTACCGAAAAGCGTGAAAATGTGTTCATTCAATTGGCAGAAACATCGAACATTGATGCTGTTATTGGCAGTGATGTACAAGTTGTCCAAATTAGCGGTAGCAATGGTAAATCCGAGAAATTTAATAAAAGTACGATGGGCACAGGTACGAATATCGGTGCCAGAGAGTTGGCTGCTTTAGGTTCGATTCAGCGCAACTTAGCAGATTATGCGCGCACGGATCCACGTATTTCTCAAACAGATAAAGAGCGTGGTGAAATTTCAGCGGGAGGTCAGAATTCTCGTTATAACTCGATCACTATCGATGGTGTTAGTATTAGTGATACGTTTGGACTTGAAGCGAATGGTTTGCCGACTGCAAAACAACCTATTTCGATTGACGCAGTTCAATCCGTGCAAATTAACGTCTCCAATTACGACGTTACACAAAAGGGTTATACCGGTGCCAATATCAATGCAGTTACCAAATCCGGTACCAATAACTTTAAAGGTAGTGTTTATTACGTTTTTCGCGATACCAATTTAGTTGGTCAGCGATATAACGCTAGTAGCGACACATACACGGACGCGCCAAGTTTTAAAGAACAAACTAAAGGTATCACCTTCGGTGGGCCTATTGTCCAAGATAAATTATTTTTCTTCGCCAGTCTTGAACAATTGAACAGTACGCGAACGGCGCCATCTTTTGGTCCGTTAGGCAGTGCTCAGACTAATGTCGGTATTACGACCTCTGCTATTTCTGGTGCTCAAGCGGTAGCAAAAAATAAATACGGCGCAGATATTGGTTCTGTCGATATTCCGCAAGGTACTGAATTGGTGGTGAAAGATGCGTTGATTAAGATTGACTGGAACATCAATGATGATCACCGAGCTAATTTCCGCTATTCAAAAACCGAGCAAAAAGAACCAACATTTGCAGGATTTTCTGCGACGGGCTTGTCATTAAGTTCTTATTGGTGGAGTCAGAATAAGACAGTTGACTTCCTGGTTGGGCAAGTATTCTCAGATTGGACGCCACAATTCTCAACTGAAATTAAAATTTCTTCACGCGATACTGACAGTATCCCCAAAAATAATGCGAATTTGCCTTCGATCGGGCTGAATTTTGCGGGTAATTTGCCAGTAGGTACACCAAGTACGATAGGGACAGGATCACGATTCTTAAACTTCGGTACAGAAGCTAGTCGTCAAAACAATGTCTTGCGAACTAAAACTGCGGATATATACTTAGGTGCAAACTGGATTCTGGGCGACCATGAAGTAAAGTTTGGTGGCGATTACAGCAACAATCAAGTTTATAACGCGTTTTTACAAAACGTGAATGGCACCTACAACTTTAATTGCACAAGCAGCACTAGTACGACCTACTACAGTTTTGGTGCCATCAACTGTAGTACTGCGACCGCAGCACAAGTTGAAGCAGCAGTGTTGGAAAACTTCAGTCGAGGTCGTCCTAACAGTTACTTAGTTCAAGTGCCAGTTGCTGGAGGCACTCTAAATGATGCGATTGCAAAATTTACTCTGAAGAATGCAGGCGCATTCATTCAAGATACATGGAAGGTGAACCGGAATCTGTCAGTGATGTTTGGTGTTCGCTTAGACGCACCAACCATCAATGAGCGACCATATGCGAATGCGGCAGCAGCTGCCCCTATGATTGCTGGTGTCGCGGCGACAGGGGTTCGTCAATCCGGCGGATTTGGATTAGACAATACACAGACTATCGATGGTCAAAATTTATATCAACCTCGTTTTGGTTTCAATTACTCTGTCGACAGTGAGCGCTTGACACAAGTTCGTGGTGGTCTAGGTTTATTCCAAGGTGCGGCCGCCAATGTCTGGTTAGCAAATCCATTTTCTAATACTGGTGTTGCGACAAGGGTGATTGGCTGCGGTACGTCAGGTTTCGCGGCATGTCCAACTGTAGATGGTACGTTTAGTATGGATCCAACTAAGCAACCAACTAATTTTGCTGGCGTAACGCCCGCTGCTAACGTGGATTTCTTACAGCCAGGTTTAGGTCAACCAGCGGTATGGAAGGGCAATTTGGCATTTGACCATCAATTACCATGGTTTGGACTGATATTTGGTGCGGAATATTTAAACACCCGTAACAAGCAAGCGATCTATTATGAACATTTGAATTTGGGTACTGCAACTCAAATAGGTACTGATGGTCGCCAGTTGTTCTATACCCCACAAGGCTACAATCCAGCATGCTGGACTGCAACAGGTGGCACTGTGACTACAGGGGCTTGTAGTGGTTTCCGTGCGAAGGCATTGAGTAATCCTAATTACAATAACGTTTTATTGGCGGCAAAAACAAGTGAAGGTGGCGGTAATTTGGTGACGTTGTCACTCTTCAAGCCAATTTCAAGCGGCTTTGGTTGGAATGCTGCTTACACGTACACCGAAGCTACTGAAGTTAGTGGTTTGACATCCTCTGTCGCAAACTCTAACTGGGCAGCGCGTTCGATTTTGAATCCGAATGAGAAAATTGCTTCGAACTCGGCCTACTTAGTGAAAGACCGAATCAACTTTAGTATGACTTTCCAAAAGGCGTTCTTTGCTAACCTGAAAAGCACTTTTGGCGTATTCTATGAAGGCCGCAGTGGTAAGCCATATAGCTGGACATTTAATAATGATTTAAATGGTGATGGTGTTGCTGGTAACGACTTAATGTACATACCAAAAGCCTTTGGTTCTGGTGAAGTTGTGTTCCGTGGTGATACAGCGACGGATAAGACAAATGAAACACGTTTCTGGGAAGTCGTGAAGCAAGATTCAGATTTGATGAACGCTGCTGGTGGAGTGGTTAAGCGTAATGCGAGTTTCGCACCATGGACAAACAGCATCGATATGCGTTTCACACAAGAGTTGCCTGGACTTTACAAGCAAAACAAAGCTGTTTTTATTTTAGATTTGTTTAACGTTGGCAATTTGTTAAATAAAAAATGGGGACGCATTAACGAAGTTGGTTTCCAAAGCGGTGGTGGACAAGCGCGTAGTTTTGTCGATTTCGCTGGTTTAGATCCACAAGGTAAATATGTGTATAACGTTCGCTCAACAGTTGAGGGCTACGATACTCGTCAAGTTAAAGGCGAGTCTCAATGGGCAGTTCAAGCTACCTTACGCTATGAGTTCTAATTGCTAGTGTGAGTTATGAAAACGGTTGGTGGCAACACTGACCGTTTTTTTATTTGCTATAACTAATTTAAATTTTTAATTAGTTATAGATGCGCGATTGTTGGCTACCTTTGATAATTAGCGCTGTTAGTTTACAAATTTTCGTAGATTTTTCTAATGTCTATGAACAACAAATACGATCACCTGTAATGCTTAAAATTATGCACCTCTCTCCTTCCTCTTGGTCCCGTTTTACCCGAACTGCCATCAGCCTCAGCCTCTCTCTGGGATTGTTGGCCTGTGCCACGCCACAGGTTCAACCTATAGTCGTCAATATGGTGGCCATTAATGATTTTCACGGACATATCGATAAAGAGAAGTTTACTGTTACCCGAGCTAAAGATAGCGCGCCAAAGACGCTTGTTGGCGGCGGGATAGAGGTCTTGGGTGCCAATTTGCAAGCATGGCGCAAAGAAGACAAGGATATGTTGTTTGTCGGTGGTGGTGATTTAATCGGCGCTAGTCCTGGCATTTCATCTTTGTTTGCGGACGAGCCCACGCTTGATGCCTTAAGTCAAATGGGCTTACGGGTGAGCGCGCTCGGTAATCATGAATTTGATGCGGGCTTGAAAGAATTAAAACGTCAGATTCATGGAGGATGCGATTCTCCACGGCCAGATAAAGCATGTAAATTGTTTGGACATTACGCTGGCGCACAATTTTCTTACATTGCCGCCAACGTGATCGACAAACAAACTAATATGCCGATGTTTCCTGCCTACCATATCGAGCAGGTGAAAGGAGTGAAGATAGGTTTTATCGGCGCGGTCTTGCGCGATACGCCTATGATGGTCGCCAGTGATAATGTGAAAGACCTTAATTTCATTGACGAAGCTGAAGCGATTAATCGCACCATTCCCGCATTAAAAGCGCAGGGCGTGAAAGTCTTCGTGGTCTTAATTCATGAAGGTGGTACCACTACTGAAGCCTTCGATCAGCCCGCGTGCTCGCAGTTGAAGGGGCCGATTGTTGATATCGTCAATCGTCTCGATCCTGCGATTAAACTGATCGTGAGTGGTCATAGTCATACCGGGTTTATTTGTAAAGTGGGTGATAGAACAGTCACACAGGCGCAGATGTATGGACATCTATTGACTCGCATCGCCTTGACGCTTGATGGCAGTAGTCATCAAGTAACGAATATCGAAGCACGCAATATCGTGATGGAAACACCTAGCGCTGCGGTACCCGAAGCCTTGACTAGTTTGATGAATAAGGCGAAGGAAGGTAGTCATGCGATTATTACCCAGCCTGTGGCACGTTTAGCGGTACCGGTATTGAGTCGCAAAATGAATGAGGCAGGAGAATCGCCTTTGGGAAATGTCGTTGCAGATGCTCAGTTGGCGGCCGTAAAAAGTATGGGCGTGCAAATCGTTTTTATGAACAATAAAGGCATACGCGCAAATTTAGAAACGAGCTCGAAAAATATCAGCACTTATGGGCAAATTTCTACCGTACTTCCGTTCGGTAATACCTTGGTCTTAATGAGTATGACGGGAGCGCAAATCAGAACTTTGCTTGAGCAACAAATGTGGTTGGACGAAGAGTCTCCCGATGGTAGAAATGTGCTGCAAGTGTCGGATGGGTTTAGTTATATCTGGGATAGAAATCGCCCACGTGGTCAACGCGTCTTGCCGGAGAGCGTGAAATTGCACGGAGTCGCGTTGGATGATCAAAAGGAGTATCGTATCGCTGCCAATAATTTCATTGCGGGTGGTGGTGATCGCCTACCGATATTTTCACAAGCTATGAATAAAGTGGACACCGGTATTAAAGATCTCGACGTGTTTTTGGATTATATTAAAGCACGCGATCAGGCAGGGTCACCGGTCGGCAGTGAAAATCCAGCAGGTCGGGTGAAACGCCAGAACTAATGTAAACCGCTCAATAGAATTTGTGAGCCAACGAGCCAATCAGATATCAACGACAGAATTTGAAAGCAATTCAAAATGAAAAAAAATACTATATCGACATTATTATGCAGCGCATTTTTTGCGCTTGTTACATTAAGCCCGCTCAATGCCGCAGCATCGGGTGACGAAGGCCATAAAACGGTAGGCGCGATTGCGGATCGCCTATTAAAAGGGACGAACGCAGGTGCAAAAGTACAAGCCTTATTGCAATCGGGTGAAAGCCTGCAATCGCTTTCTATTTGGGCCGATTGTGCAAAAGGCAGTTTCTGTGGACCACAAACGCCTGAGATGGTCGCGTTCACTTTGCAAAACCCTCAACATTCTGCCTATCACTACACCAACACGCCGGTATTGAATAAAACTTATGTCGCTGGTGGCGTGGGCACGACGGACCACGATATTGTTCAAATTTTGAAGCAGTCGATTGCGGTGTTGCAGGGCAATGATAATGAGACCACCAATCCTCATCGTTTCAGCCAACGTCAAGCCTTATTGATGATCGTCCATTTGGTCGGCGATATTCATCAGCCTTTGCATGTAGGCGCTGCCTACATTAATAGCGATAACCAATTTGTGACACCAACTAGCAAACAGCAAGTGGATGGCGTCACCATATTTGATCTGCAAGGCGGTAATAATTTACTGTTAGAAGATCAAAAAACTTGGACTCAGCGCGATCAAGAAACTTACAAGCGCGATGTAGCCGCAGCCAAAGCCGCTAATGGGACGAGCGACGCAGATAAACCTAAACGCGTTGGCAAGCCCTTACATTTATATTGGGACGTTACTGTAGTAGAAAATGTGATGCGCAATCTGGGCGCGCGATCAGTGGCTGAGCTGACAGATAAATTGATGGCAAATTCCGCCGTCGCTGTTGCCAACGAAGGTGATGCCATCACTTGGCCAGAGCAATGGGCAAATGAAGGTTTGGGCTATGCAAAAATTGCCTACGCCGATATCGTGGCGACGGAGAGAGTTAAAGTGACTAGTCGTCGTGGTGTAGAGTTTTCTTCTTGGTATACCCAATTGCCCCCTAACTACATAGACAGCAGCACTGAGATTACTCAAAAACAATTGAAAGTTGCGGGCTATCGTTTGGCTGCCTTGTTACAAAAAATCTGGCCATAAGCTGACATTTGTATTCACTCAAAAAAACGAAAGCCTAAGATGAAAAAGATGATCGTCGCACTGTGCGTCAGCGCAATCGCACTGCCCGCTGTTTATGCCAATGTCTACGCTAGCGAAGCAAAATCTGCTGCCGATGCTGTCACTAAGAAGAACCTGCAAACCACGCGCCAGTATTACGCGCAGTTGATCGCAGGCACACCAGGCGCGCAAACACGTCTGGCCGAACTAAACATGCTGATGACAATGTTACCTAAGGGCGGCGACATTCATCATCACTACACTGGCTCGGTCTATGCGGAAACCTATCTGGATTGGATAGGGCAACAAGGATTTTGTATTTATCGTGAAAGCGATAGCGCCAAAAAACAAGAAAAATTTCGCATTGAATCACGCCCAGCTTTTTTGACTGACGAGAATAAATCTTGCCTCAAAGCCGACGCGATTCGTAAAGACAATCTTTTTTATCGTGAGCTGATGTCAACTTGGTCGGTGGTTGATTTTAGCAATCATGTACATCCCCAGGTCGCGCCAGATCAGCATTTTTTTAATACCTTCGGATACTTTTCAGGTATTTCAAAATACTCAACCAATGTTGGTTTGCGGATCTTAAAACAGCAGGCTAAAGCAGAGAATCAGCAATATTTAGAAACCATGCTGAAGAGCGCACCGATCACCGATCATCCCGAGCTGTCGGCCAAAATTGATGCACTTCAATCCAGCAGTAGCAAAGAAGCGCAAACGCAAGCGTATAAAGAAGCACAAACGCAAGCATATAAAGAAGCACAAACGCAAGCATATAAAGAAGCGCAAACGCAAGCATTTGAACAATTCGCTGACTTTTTAGCGAAAGACGCCGGAGCACAAAAGAAAATCGCGGATTATGTTCAAGAAACGATTAATGATGCGGCGGGCATTGATGACGCGGATTTTACTTTGCGGATTCAAACCTATGTCTCGCGCAATAGCGCACCTTCCAAGGTATTCTCTAGTTTGTATGCAGCATTTGCCGCGAGCCAAAATAATCCGTTGATCGTTGGTGTGAATATTGTCGGGGCTGAACATGCACTGGTGGCGGTGCGTGACTATGACTTGCACATGCAAATGTTCGCCTTTTTAAAACAACGATTTCCTAAAGTTCGTTTGTCTTTGCATGCGGGTGAATTAGTGCTCGGCATCGTCCCGCCAGAACACCTCCAACATCATATGCGTAGCGCCCTGCAAATCGCCGGCGCAGAACGTATAGGTCACGGTGTGGATATTATGCATGAGGCAAATCCAGATCAATTATTGGCAGAACTAAAGCGTCGCGATGTGCCAGTAGAGATCAATCTGACCAGCAATGATTTTATTTTAGGTTTAAAGCAGCACGAACATCCAGTGGCTATGTATATGCGCCATGACGTACCGTTCGTGATCAGCAGCGATGATGCCGGCGTGTCACGTAGCAATTTAAGCCGCGAATATTTTTTATTCGCGAGCCGCTATACGCCTTCGTATGACAGCTTGAAGAAAACAGTCTACAACAGCATCCGCTATTCATTCCTAAGCCCAACAGATAAGGCCGCTCAGATGCGTCAACTAGACCAACGTTTCGCAAAATTTGAAGCCGCGGCAGCTAACTTGGCGAAGTCAGCGAAGTCTCAGTTTTAATTTAAGTTTTTGTTGGGTTAAGTTTTTTTATTAGGGCTTGCTGTAGATGCGTTTGGCAATGCACTCGGGTCGTCCCTCGCGGAACAAAGTTCTGGTGTGGACGCAGATCAAAAACTCAAACAAGCTCGTTATGATTCGAGGCAGACGATCGCAAGGGATCCGGTAGGATTCGTTCAGGATCAGTTAATTGCAAGTGGTGTTGGCGTCATGGAGGCAACCTATGCCGCCACGGATCCTCGCGTACAAGATGGGTTCGCGATTCCTGCAAAAATTGGTGCCTTTGAAAAGAAAAATGGCGTCAATTTCGAAGATCTCTCGATTAGGGATCAGAGCGCGTTGCTGAATCAGATCATGGCCTCTGGCATGAATGCTCCGTTACTCACAGAGCAAGTCAATAACCCTGCTGACAATCCCTTAAATAGGCCAATTGTTGTTTCGCCAGTCGCAGAACCCACAGGTGAAAATAAGGTATTGAAAATCAATTTACCTGATGTCATGGTTAATGCGCCAGACATCGAAGTATTGAAGAGCAAGTTTATTCATTCAGGTGCAAATGTACTGAATTACACAAATCAAGCGATTGCAGGTTTAATCGAAACAGTCGGTGAAGACAATGTAACAGGTGCAGTTTGGGGGATGAAATTAGCAGTTGGGGGAATCCCGAAAACCGCAATGTCTTTTGTAATGCAGAAAGTGACTGATGCGGTACGTGGTTATGCCTCTGAAAAACTAAGTGATGCGATACAAGATTACGCGTTTGACGTCAAATCGATTGATAACGAAGGCAAGCGTCAAGACATTAAAGTAATCAGTGACGCCATTGCGAACTTTGGTGTAGGTGTTGTGTTTGATGGCGCGAGGGATATTGTTCGGAATGTTGCGGACTCTAGAGTTGTTTTAAGTGCCTTTGGGGCAAAAAAACCATATTCAAATCCTTTAAATCGACCACCTTATGCCAAAGGGCAAGTTGAAGCCACCTATGAGGCTGCAAAGCAAAAGAACGGTAAAGTTTACGATCCCAATACTGGTGATGAGCTACCATGGGACAGAACAAAATCTAGGGCTGGTCAATGGGATATGGGCCACCTACCCGACAATGAGTATCGTAAGTTGCATAAGGACTATATGGATGGAAAATTGACGAAAGAAGAATTTCTAAAAATATATAGGGATCCGACAAAATATCGCCCTGAGTTGCCCAGTAATAACAGAGGACATAAATATGAAGGAAGCAATGGAAGCAATTGAAAAAATATTTCAAGCGGTTCGTTTAGGTGATGTGGATTTGTTCACATCACTTATTGATAATACTGACGTGAATTCGACAAATGAATTCGGTCGAAATATGCTTCATGAGGCAATCGCATATAAACAGCTAATATTCGTAGATATGTTGTTGAACCGAAAAATAAACGTTGACCAAAAAGATAATAAGGGACAGACGCCACTTCATTATTGTGCTATAAATAATCTCTATGATGTGGTTTCTCAATTAATAGCTTGGAATGCTAATGCTTCTATTAGTGACGATTACGGAAACGAGGTACTTTGGACGGCAGTGTTTAACGCAAGAGGGAACTACGATACTGTAAAGCTATTAGTACAGCATGGTGCTAACGCGAATCATAAAAACAAAAATAATAAATCTCCTTTGGATTTTGCTATTCAAATTGAGGATAACGATATGATTTCATTACTGAAGTGAGATTCACAGGACATCCATCCCAAAAACAAGCAACTCACAAGACACCCATCTAAATAAATAGCAAAAAAACTTGAACTTTAATTAAATTCATCTATCCTATCGATATTCCATATCCAAGGAAAAGATGATGCCGACAGCACGTAAAAACCATGTGTCACTTGATGCTACACCTTACTATCACTGCATAGGTCGTTGCGTAAGACGGGCTTTTTTGTGGGGTGAAGATCCGATTTCTGGTCAAAATTTTTCGCATCGCAAGCGATGGGTGACGGAACGCTTAGCCGAATTGTCGCGATCTTTTGCTATCAATATTTGTGCTTATGCGGTGATGTCTAATCATTACCATCTGGTTTTACATCTGGATGCCGCTCAGGCGCGATCTTGGCCTGAGGCCGAAGTCGCGCATCGTTGGGGATTGCTATTTTCTTTGCCTTTGCTGGTACAAAAGTATCTTAAAGACGAACTCACGATCAAGGCAGAAATACGGGTGGCGCAAATGGTATTGACACAATTACGACATCGACTGTGTGACTTGTCTTGGTATATGCGCTGTTTAAATGAACCGATTGCACGACGAGCGAATGAGGAGGATCGTTGTACTGGACGGTTTTGGGAAGGGCGTTTTAAAAGCCAGCCTATCTTGGACGAAGCGGGACTTCTTGCGTGCTGCGCGTATGTCGATCTCAACCCTGTTCGTGCAGGTATCGCTGCGACACCCGAAGCGGCGGACTTCACCGCCATCCAACAACGCTTGCGCGAAGTTGCTGCTCAACAGCCAGCGAGTGCCGCAGAAAAATCCCTTGTCCATGATCAGGCTACTGCTGTAGTAGCCCCCGAAGTAGTGCCTCCGTTACATCCCTTTGCTAATCATCTCAATGCCGATCCTGCACTAGGCTTGCCGTTTAGTTTATTGGACTACGTCGAATTGGTCGATTGGACAGCGCGGATTGTGCGCACTGACAATAAAGCGGCGATGTCATCAGATACGCCACCAATATTGGCACGCTTGGGCTTTACTTCTAAGACGTTTGAAGCGTTTATGCAAACGCAAGCAATGACGCGCGGCACTGCCATTGGACAAGTGGAACGGCTCAAAGCCTATGCGATCAGTCTAAAGCAACGTTGCGTGATGGGCGTGCGCATGCCAGTACTTACGCTAGGCATCTGACTTGCGGTAACGCTGGTAATTTAATTCAAATTGACATACTTAACTTAGTCGCATGACGCCGCGACGGATTTGGTTCGCCATAAATTTTGTTTTAATGATTTATAGGGAACATTTTCTTGTTTTCGGGAGTGTTTTTAGGGTAGATGAAGGATGAGTAACAAGAACGTTGGGTTTTGCTGTTGATGTTTTTGTTATGATGTAGTTGTTTTTAACATGGGTGTCTTCTTGTGTATTTTGGGTTTTGTTGTTGATGTTTTTGTTATGATGCAGTTGTTTTCTGACATGGGTGTCTTGTTTAGTTACACAGCAAAAGTACCTTCAAATACGAGACAAGCATATTGGGATTGGTTTGATCGCATGAAGGGAGCGCTAAGTGAATAATATCGAGAGTCGTAAAAATGACATTCTGACCTTTGAGGAAATAAAGCTTCTCTTAGGTCAAGATGAATCATTTAAGTCAAAAGTTTCATTTGCTGTAGAAGATGTGCCAGAAGGATTGCGTGTTTTAATTCCTTATGCTGAAGTATGGGGACTTTCTGATGACTGGACTAGAGAGAATTTTTTAACGTGCACTCCTGCTTTACTTAAGCAAAATTTGAAAAATATTGTGGTGCGCTTTGATAATCAATTAGATGATTGGCTCGCTGGTGAGGAAGCATTAAGTTCTGAGCCAACGGATGCATACATCGCATTCTCTGCGATGAGAATGAGCGCAGACTTTATTTGAGATATAAGGCCGTAAGGCGTAAGCATTGGTAAGGCGCAATGGGTTTCATCTATTGGTGCCGTATGGATATGTTAGTCGTATGAGAAGAAGTTAATTCTCGTTGATCTCTTTCTTCTTTAAGAAACAAAAAAGCCTCACCCAAAGCCATCAGCAAATTGCTGGGCTTTGGGTGAGGCTTTTAGTTTTAATGGTGTCCCGTCCGTAACTACGGACAGGCCAAACTGACAAGCTTTTTAAGGCATTTTTTCAGAATTTTGATGTAAATTTATAGGCGAAATTGCGCAAAAAGGAAATCGATGCCTAAGGTTTTTCTGGTTTTATGAGAAAAATTGGCAGTACAAATGTCACAATGCACGGACAGTACAAACAATCCGATTGAGTGATAGAAGTGTGTTGTGAGATCGGCTGGTGATCGCGCTAATGGCGCAATAGCCAGCCGCTTAGTTGCTGATTCCATGCTTGAAACCAGATCACTTGTTTTGGAACCACCACAAGACACCCATCTAAACCTTGTTTTGGAACCACCACAAGACACCCATCTAAACCAAACAAATAAACAACAAAAACATCTGAAGTAGCCAAAGTGCTACGCACTTCATCCAAATAAGACCACTCCAGCAACAACATCGACTACGAGTGGTTTTCTTATCAAGCTTTCTATCGTGGTATGACGGAACTTATTCAAGTTCGGCCGGTCTTTGCTAGCTGGCGCAAGTTGTTATCAATTAAGTATAGACGTATAATTAAATGCTTTAAAGCATCTTTTTCGGATTTTGTATGTGATGCTTGGCTTGAGATTGTGTGGATTGCCGGTGATTTGGTGACGGCCAATTTGTATTGCTGTTACTCGGTTTATGCTGAATCGCTATGGCTTGGCTCGAGATACCACTTGGCATGTCAAACTAACACAATTTGATTTTCGGACTTGAGATGCCTAGGTATTTTTTGCCTAGCGCCCTATTGATGAATAACATAAGGATGAAATGAACGCTCCCGTTGCAACGCTGTATTTTATATCCGTGGGAGTGTTTGCCTTAGGTTCGTTTCAGGCCGCGGTTACTGCGCGTAGCAGCGCTTATACCCGAGCCTGTTGGACGTTTTCTGCTTTATGTTTGTTGTTTGCTTTATTTCAATTAGCGTGTGGGATTCAATATTCTGCTACTAGCTTTCAAGCGGCCTTATTTGCCCATAAGTGGGTGAACTTTTTTTCTGTTCTCATTATTCCCTTGATTTGGTATTTGGTCGCGGCACTAGAGCTGAAGTCGAGCTCGTTTCGCGTTTCTTATATTGTGGGTGGCGTGGCCGGTATGATCATGCTGGCTAACTATTTGAGCCCCTTTGGTTATCGTTTTGTTCAATTACATCCGGAAGTGGCGACCGTCATGCCTTGGGGTGAGCAGATGTGGATATTTTCGGGAGAGCCAACTTTAGCTTTTCGAATTTTACGTTTGATCGCCTTGGGTTTGATTATTCACACCATGATTTTCTCTTTTAGGATTATCCGTTTGGGGGAGAAGTTAACGAGTAGGCTCATTTGGGCATCTTTGTCATTGTTGCTGCTGTCGGGCATATTTGCTGGCTTATCGGATACGGGGGTATTGAAGGCGCCGTATCTGGGAGGCTTTAGTTTTCTATTCTTAGCCGTTTCTTTTTCGGCACTAGTTGGTAAAGATGTGTCGAACCGAAGAATTGAAGAGCTGGAGATTTATAGTGAATTACAGCACGAGATTGAAAGCAGAAAAATCGCTAATCAGCGCATAGAGCATGTCTTAAACAACGACGTGTTAACTGGTTTGCCGAATCGGGCGGGGGCCTTGTTTAGTCTGCGTGATTTGCTGGAATTAAATCGGGTGAATGAATCCAAATTAGGCGTTTTTATTTTTGACGTTGATCAATTAAGTATCGTTAACGGCACGCGTGGTTATAAAGTAGGTGATCAGTTATTGATCGAGGTCTCGCAAAGAATTCGACAAAGTGTCAGGGATAGTGACCTGGTTGCTCGACTGGGTAGTGGTCGGTTTGTGGTGGGAGCGACCGGTTTAAAAACTGAGCGCTGCGTCACGATAGTCTATGAAAAAGTAACGGGCGCTTTGGCATCGCCATTTTTTATCGAAGATAATCTTTTGAGCATCACGTCCAATACGGGTGTGGCGGTGTTCCCTGATAATGTCGGAGCGGAGGACGATATTCTGGCGGCTGCCGAACTGGCGCTGCATGATGCGAAAAGTCATGGCACGGGTAAATTGCGTTTCTTCCATCCCTCATTGAAAGAAAACATACGACAAAGAATTGATTTTGAACGAGCGCTGAAAGAAGCTTTAGAGAAAGATCAATTTTTCCTTTGCTATCAACCTCAAATATCCGCGTCCAGCGGGCAGACTGTTAGCTTGGAAGCCCTGATACGATGGCAGCATCCAGTATATGGTTTGGTGATGCCAGATCGCTTTATTCAATTGGCAGAAACCATGGGTATCATTGCTCACATTGGTGCTTGGGTGATCGACAAATCCTGTGAGCAATTGGCACGTTGGCGTGCGATGGGCTATCACGAACTTAGAGTCGCAATTAATCTCTCAGCCCAACAATTACTTGTCTCCGAGCTAGAAGAAACCGTATCGGCAGCTTTGCAACGTTATCAATTATCAGGCAGTGATATTGAGCTAGAAATTACCGAATCAGTTCTGATGCAAGATCCCGAACGTTCGATTGAACGTCTTGGCGCATTGCGTAAATTGGATGTGCGTTTGTCGATTGATGATTTTGGGACTGGCTATTCTTCTTTAGCTTATCTGCGTGTGTTACCCGTGCAAGCTTTCAAGTTGGATCGTGGCTTTGTCTGGGACATGGACAAGGGCGGTAAAGCGTGGGAAATTTGTGCTACCGCGATTAGCCTCGCGCAAAATCTTGGCTTGGAAGTGGTGGCTGAAGGTGTGGAAACAGAAGAGCAATCTGAACAATTAAAAAAATTGGGCTGTCATCTGTTGCAAGGCTATTTGTTCGCCAAACCCTTGACGGTTGAGGCTGCGGATATTTTTCTCGCGGCTTCCTTGTTGGGAAATCAAAAAGCTGAGGCAACGCCAACGCCAGCGATATTGCACGCAAAAACTAATTCAAATCTCGCTGGACTTGCGCTTCAATCTGAGCCCATTCCTCCTCAGTAAATAAGCGAGAACGCGTGTGAAACGCTTTGCCGCTGGCACCTTCTAATGAAAATGTGCCGCCGTGTCCCTCGATGACATCGAGAATTAATTGCGTATGTTTCCAATAATCGTATTGCAGCTTGCCGATGTAAAACGGAACGCCATCCAGTTCGCCTAATTTAATATCGTAAGGCCCAATAGTCAGGTCGCTTGGTAAATAGCAATTCGCAGCACTATTGTCGCAACATCCTCCCGATTGATGAAACAGGATATCGCCGTGCTCGGCTTTGAGTTGAGTAATCAGATCGTAAGCCGCAGGAGTGGCTATGACTCGGTCTACCATAATGCCTCGCGCTAAATTGAAATGAATTAATTTAAGAATGGCGCAGTATTTCTATCCATACTGCGCCATTCTTTGCTCATCATAAACCATGGCTTTGATTACGATCGTAGCCGTAGCTACACCTTCGCTTAGAAGAAGCCCAATTTATTTTCGCTGTAGCTGACCAAGAGATTTTTAGTTTGCTGGTAGTGATTCAACATCATTTTGTGATTTTCACGACCTATGCCGGACTCTTTGTAACCACCGAATGCGGCATGAGCAGGGTAAGCGTGATAGCAATTAGTCCAAACACGACCGGCTTTGATGGCGCGTCCCATGCGGTAGGCGACATTGCCGTTGCGGCTCCAAACACCGGCGCCCAAACCGTACAAGGTATCATTGGCAATCTCCAGCGCTTCGGCTTCGTCTTTAAAGGTGGTGATCGCTAACACTGGGCCGAAGATTTCTTCTTGGAAGATGCGCATCTTGTTATGGCCTTTGAACATGGTCGGCTGTACATAATAGCCACCTTCCAAATCGCCACCTAAGTGCGCTTGCGCACCGCCAATTAGTACTTCTGCACCTTCTTGTTTGCCGAGATCAAGATAGGACAAGATCTTGGTCAATTGTTCTTTAGACGCTTGCGCACCCATCATGCTGTCGGTGTCCAGTGGGTTAGCATGCTTGATCGCTGCTACGCGCTGCATGACACGTTCCATGAATTTATCGTAGATACTTTCTTGTATCAAAGCACGCGATGGGCAGGTACAAACTTCGCCCTGATTGAATGCAAACAAGACCAAGCCTTCTATCGCTTTATCAAGGAAAGCATCATCTTTATCCATGATGTCAGCAAAGAAGATATTGGGCGACTTACCTCCTAGTTCTAAGGTAGCGGGAATGAGATTGTTCGCTGCCGCTTGCGCAATAACGCGACCAGTTGAGGTGGAACCAGTGAATGCAATTTTTGCGATGCGCTTGCTATTGGCTAAAGGCATACCTGCTTCGCGACCATAACCGTTGACGATATTTAATACGCCCGCTGGCAGTAAGTCGGCGATAAGTTCAGTCAAAATTAATAGCGAAATTGGAGTGGATTCAGCGGGTTTTAAGACCACACAATTGCCTGCAGCTAGCGCTGGGGCAAGCTTCCATGCCGCCATCAAAATCGGGAAATTCCATGGAATGATTTGCCCAACTACGCCTAAAGGTTCATGGTAATGATAGGCCACTGTGGTTTCATCGAGTTCGGACAAAGAACCTTCTTGGGCGCGAATGCAACCAGCAAAATAACGGAAGTGATCGACCGTCAGTGGGATGTCGGCATTCAAGGTTTCGCGTATGGCTTTGCCATTATCGACCGTCTCTGCGTAGGCTAGTAATTCGAGATTGGCTTCTATGCGATCGGCAATTTTATTCAAAATATTGGCGCGTTCAGTCGGAGAGGTTTTGCCCCAAGCATCGGCTGCTGCATGCGCTGCATCAAGCGCTAGCTCTATGTCTTCCGCAGTTGAACGTGCCGCTTGTGTATACACTTTGCCGCTAATGGGTGTAATTACATCAAAGTACTGCGCCTTGACCGGAGCAGTCCATTTACCGCCGATAAAATTGTTGTAGTGAGATTGGTATTGAATGAGCGCACCTGCAGTGCCTGGGGCTGAGTAAATCAAGTTGGTCTCCTTGGGTGGTGGTTTAGTTGTGGTTGTCTTATCGATAAACTTATTAGCAAGCTGAGATGTGTCACAGCGATGGTCAACCCAGACTTGTTCCCATGACTGATTGCAAATGCCATGCCAGTTGTATTTGGTTTTTTGGGAGATTCACTATGCTGCATTGCAACCTCCTAGCTAGGGTGTTTTCTTTGCTCAATTTTGTAAAAAAATGGTTTGCTTTTTTATTGATTTTTCGCAGACTTATTGTTTTAGGACAGTAGAAATTCTCTTCTGTGCTGGTATCGATGAGGCGCAATCCTGCTACTATGTTTGTCAGTTGTCCGCGCTGTAACGTGACAGCTGTAACATTTTGAGACAGGTAATAGTTTGGTGTTGCGTTGTGCGCTAGTACCAATTTGCGTGTAGCCTATGAAGAAACCAAACAAAGAAAAGCGACCTATATCGCTCACGGAGACCAGTTCATGCGCCATCACGCGATCCTTCCCGCACCGCACTTGAAACAAGCGCGCTTACAGTTTGTAGAGCGCGGTATTTATCCAGAATCTGCTATTGATTTGCGTGTTGCTCAGTCTTGGCAACGAAGCTTGTCTGCTGGACTTTCACCGGTAGGTGCAGTCGATAGTGTTGATAATTTAAGTGCGCGTAATCTGGATTATGTTCGTGATGTCAACCACGAATTAATCAGTCATTCCGAGCCTGTGATTGAATACCTGTTTGGCCAACTTAGGCACAGTCATAGCATGGTGATACTGGCCGATGCTCAAGGTGTTTTAATGCATACCTTGGGTGATCTGGATTTTCTAAGTAAGGCGGATCGTGTCGCGCTCAAGTGTGGCGCAAGTTGGGCTGAAAATCAGCGTGGTACCAATGCTATCGGAACGGCTCTCGCGGATGCCAGTGAAATAGAAATCAACGGTGCCGAACACTATTTAGAGCACAATGAATTTTTGACTTGTGCCGCAGCGCCGATTTTGTCCGCGCAAGGTAAGTTGATGGGCATACTGGATATTTCGGGTGATCACCGCAGTCGCCATCCCCATACATTGGGATTAGTCTCGACCGCAGCCCAGATGATAGAAAACAGTATGGTGCTAAGCTCATCCCAGCATCAAATTATCGTGCGGTTGCATGCTCGGGCAGAAGGTTTAGGATCGGTCGCTCAGGCCGTATTGGCATTTTCTGAAGATGGTTTTTTACTGGGTGCGAATCGATGTGGTTTAAGTCTATTGAAACTACGTTATGCCGATCTTGGGGCAAGCTCGTGGGCGCAATTGTTTGATCAGGATTTTGAAACTTTATTAACGCTTTCTACACGTTCGGCAGGCTATGCGCATCCAGTTGGTATTCCTCAAGTCTTGTCTTGTCGGGACGGTCGTCGTTTGTTTATGCAAATGCATAGTCAAAATAGAGTTCGTCAGGCAGTGACGATTAGTACGCAAACTGAGCTTGATTCATTACACACTTCATCACAGATCGATCGTCGTTGGTTTGCGGCGGATCAAAAGGCGCGTAAGTTGATTGATAAAGCGATTCCCTTATTAGTCACCGGTGAATCGGGTGTAGGAAAAGAAGTATTCGCTCGCTCTGTACATCAGGCCTCAAGCCGTCGTGACAAGCCCTTTGTCGCGGTGAATTGCGCGGCGATTCCTGAGCATTTGATTGAGGCTGAATTATTCGGATATGTCGCGGGTGCATTCACCGGCGCATTGCGACAAGGAGCGCTGGGTCGCTTGCGCGAGGCGCATGGCGGCACTTTGTTTCTAGACGAAATCGGCGACATGCCTTTGTCTTTGCAGACTCGGTTATTGCGGGTTTTACAGGAGAGAGTCGTCACGCCTTTGGGCAGTAGTGCGGCGATAGCGGTGGATTTTAATTTGATTTGCGCGACCCACCAAAATCTACAAAGCAATATAGAGCAAGGGCGTTTTCGGGCAGATTTGTATTATCGTATTAATGGCCTGCATTTGAGTTTGCCCGCTTTGCGTGAACGCACTGATTTTGTTGAGCTATGTTTGAATCTGTTAAGTGAATTGAGACAGCAGCAGAGCGATATTATTAGCATTGCCCCAGATTTATTGAGTGCCATGTGTCGTTATCATTGGCCAGGAAATGTGCGGCAACTCAGTCATGTACTGCGTGCGGCCGTGGCTTTGATGGATGAGTACCAATCTGAAATTAGTTGGGAACATTTGGGGGATGAACTCGCCCAAGAGTTAGCACTATTAACGGGAGTCAATGACAATCTAATTTCAATTGCCACCATGGCGAGTCGAGCAGATATCGATGCTGACACTGAGACCGAAAAAATGCCAGTAAGCAATTTGCGGCAGAGTGCGCATCAGTTAATCTTAATGGCCTTGCAAAATGCAAACGGTAATGTGTCAGCCGCTGCGCGTGATTTGGGTATTAGTCGTCAAACCTTGTATCGCAAAATACGTAGTCAGCGTATGACCCAATCGTGAACGAATAGTGAACGAATTGCGCTATGTACATTGCTAAGCAGAGTGAGTGATGTGTTGAGTTAATAGATAAAAAAAGCGTCAACTGGTATTTACCGTTGACGCTTTCTTTTTGATCTTGATGCAATGATGAATGAAACTTAGTTCAGTTCTATATTTGATCCGGCATACGGAACTTTGATCTGCGATCACCCATCAAGTTACGGATTTCTTTAATGCTGATGCCTGATTCTTCGTGCATACGAATCAGTAATGAAGGACCGACGGGCAGAATTTTGTGACGTATTTTACTGATCACTGGCGGCGCCACTTCTAAAGCACGAGAGAGTGCCGCGTCGTTTTTAATGCCTAGAGTTTTGATCAAAGTATCAAGCAAGTTATTTGGATCGTATTGAAACTCTTCGGACGTTGGAATGTCGAGGATATTAGCCATGGAATATGATGTCTCCGATTTAAATGATTGAAATAAAAAAACTTTGACTTCTGACCAGGTTTTAAGGCTTGAAACTTAGGGTACAACTGGTTTTTCAACTAGGTTTGCAACTGAGGCTGAACTAAGTCTGTAAGGCTGATATCATTGATTTAGAAAGCACCCAGTAACTCGTACTTTAAGGCAAAACTTAAATGGCCTATTAGCACGGATTGATACATCTTCGACTTGTGATTTTGCTTACTTCAATGTATTCAAGTAACGCTAATAATGCAAGGTAAATTATTATGTCTATTTGAACCGACAGAGCCTTTGGCATAGATATATTCTGCTACCTTAGTGCCTATCTAGCCATCTCTCTCTGGATCAGGTCAAAATGGTCATATACACCATTGTAGGAGATTTCGGTAAAAGCAAATGTGAAAAATTGTCACGTGATTTTGATATGCGCAAAAAACCACGGAAACCTAAAGTGGTATTTGCGCATCGTTGAACTTATGACTGGCTTGATCTAAGCACGCATAGTGATGCGTGCCGACTAGGCGTCGGTGGATTGTGAGTGGTCTTAGATGGGTAAGAGACTGGGGGAGCGACCCTGCAATATATCTTCGCTACGGATGTGTACCGCTGCTTTTGATTCTGGATGAGTCAGAATGTAGAACTGTTTTTGTTTTACCGCCGATATCACTGCCTGTGCAACTTGCTCAGGAGCGATCCCTGCTTCCACTGCCTTGGTGATTGCTGCACCGGTTTTCAGGCTGATGGTTTCTAATTGCTCTAGCTTACTGCGGTCGGCCTGATCGCGATGACGCTCTGAGTCCGTGATGCGAGTTTTGACCCAGCTTGGGCAAAGCACTGACACACCGATTTTTGATTTACGTAAAGTTAGATCGTGATACAAACTCTCACTCAAAGCGACGACGCCGAATTTACTCACATTGTAGGCAGCTAGCGCGGGTTCTGCGATTAAGCCAGCGAGCGATGCGGTGTTGACGATATGAGCTTCTTCCTTACTTGCCAACATGCGGGGAACGAAGGCACGTAGCGCATGGGTGACGCCATAAAGATTGATGCCCATAATCCATTCCCAATCTTTAGCCGTTGTTTCCCAAGCAGATTTGGTGAAAGCGACACCCGCGTTATTGACCAGCAAATGCACCTGTCCAAATTGAGTATAAGCTTGGTCGGCCAGATGCATGATGGCCGCTTCTTGTGCGACATCGGTGACCACGCCTATCACTTGGCTGCCGTTCTGGCGTAATTCGGTGACGGTGTGCGCTAGCGTCTCGGCGCTGATATCGGCCAATACTAATTTCATTCCTTCGGCCGCCGCCGCGATGGCGATAGCTTTACCTATACCTTCGGCAGCACCCGTGATGACGGCGACTTTGCCTGTTAGTTCTTGCATCTTGTTCTCCAAAAGATAGTATGAATTTGATTAACGATAGCTGATCAGTTCTGATCGTGGATCGAGGTCGAGATGAGCGCTGCTATTGAGATAGTTCAGACTCAGTTGTTTGCTGCCTGCTCTAAGCTTGGTGATGCCGGTATTGATAAGACAGGCGTTCAAATCAAAAATGCGTTGATCGTTAATGCCTAAAATTTCTTGTAATAAAACTGAGATGGTGCCGCCAGAAGTAAAGATGCAGATATTCTTATCGGCTTCAGAGGCTTCTTGCATTGCTAATACTCGCTTGAGCGCTAGTCGGCATCGCTGCTGAAAGGCGAGCCAAGACTCACTGTAATCATCAAACTCACCGCTAGTCCAACGCTGGATCGCCGCAGTAAACATGGCGTGAAATGCCTGACGTGGATGTGGGTGTTTAGCCAAAGATTGTTTAAGTGCCTTGAAGTCAGTAAATTCCGTGCAGTATTTTAGTAATACTTCTTCGTGTTGAAATTCGTTGAATCCTGGGTCGAGTTGCCAGTTTTGCTGCGCAATTTCCTGCTTAATCTTCGGAGTTGTGTTGGTTTGCTCGTCGCTAAATTGCTGAAGGCAGTGTTCCGCAGTTTGGCGATGTCGCCGATTGCCGCCGATAACAATGTGATGCATGCTTTGTCGGGTTTGACGTAGCCAGGAACCAAGCAGTCGTGATTGTTCTTCGCCCAGCGGTGACAGTTGATCGTAATCATCTGCATCAAAACTCGCCTGTCCATGACGGATTAAATAAATATGACTCATGTAAGTAAAAAAATGCTTATAGAGAGGATGTGCGAATCAGTCCTAAGCAGCGTTGCTCAAGGTAATTGCTCAGCTTGCCAAAATTGGCAAAAGCAGGATTAGTGGTTTGTCCGTGAAAGTAACGGTAATAAATCTGTTGCACAATCACTGCTAAGCGGAACAAACCAAAGATCGCATAAAAATCAAAATTGTCGACACGGTAGCCAGTTTTTTCACCGTAATAGGCAATCACTTCTTGACGCGTTAGCATGCCAGCTAAATGTGTCGGCTGACGGCGAACTGATTGAAAAACGGCATCATCATCGGCCTGTACCCAATACGCGAGGGTATTGCCTAAATCCATCAATGGATCACCGAGTGTCGCCATTTCCCAATCGAGTACACCGATGACTTCAGTTGGTTTTTCTGGGTTCAAAACGACATTATCAAAACGGAAGTCATTGTGGATTAGACAGGTAGCAAGATCCTGTGCGGGCATTTTTTCGTGTAGCCATTGCATCACGCTTTCAAAATCACCGACGTCCTCGGTTTTTGCCTGACGATAGCGTTCGCTCCAACCTGTCACTTGGCGTGCCACATAGCCCGCACCTTTGGCGATTGAGGCCAAACCGGCTTGTTGATAATCGATCTGATGTAGCTCTAACATTTTGTCGATGACGTTCAGGCACAAACGGCGCGTGTCTTCGACGGAAAGTGCTAAATCTTTGGGGAGATTTTGACGCGGAATAATTCCATGCACGCGTTCCATCACGTAGAAGTCACAATCCATAATGGTGGGATCGCTGCAAGTGGCAATCACCTCCGGAACATAGCGATATACAGGCTTGAGCGCGCTCATGATATTGGCTTCGCGTAGCATGTCATGCGCTGACTTGGCGCGGTATCCGAACGGCGGGCGACGTAAGATGAGATCGCGTTCTGTATAACGTAATAGATAAGTCAGATTGGAGGCGCCACCAGCGAATTGCTCAATGATAGGTTCGCCAGTTAAGTTGGGTAAATGTTGGTGAATGAAGGCGCTGATTTTTTGGCGATCAAGTTCTTCGCCAGCACGCACTGCGCTTGCCTTGTCTAATAAATGATTCATGCTCATAGTCATTTTTGTTTAGTTAGAAATGCCGAGGCGTTTAGCTTGTCGTTTCAATTCGAGTTTGGCGATCAAGCCGCGATGTACTTCATCTGGTCCATCGGCAATGCGCAACACACGTGCATAGGCATATAAAGCGGTGAACGGAAAATCGTCAGATAAGCCAGCACCACCATGCATTTGCATCGCGGCATCGATCACTTGTGTACCGACATTTGGCGCAATCACTTTGATTTGGGAAATCTCGCTCATCGCGCCTTTGACGCCGACCGTGTCCATCATCCAAGCCGCTTTCAGGGTCAGCAATCTGGCTTGTTCTATCGCCATGCGCGCATTTGCAATGATGTCGGCGTTACCGCCGAGCTTGGCCAAAGGTTTGCCAAAGGCGACGCGTTGCATCGCGCGTTCACACAGCAGTTCTAATGCAAATTCCGCAGCGCCGATTGCCCGCATACAGTGATGTATTCGTCCAGGCCCCAAGCGTCCTTGGGCGATTTCGAAGCCACGTCCTAAACCACCGATGACCGATGAAACAGGCAGGCGCACATTGGTAAAACTAACTTCGCCATGTCCATACGGTTCGTCTAGTGTATGGAATACGGGTAGCATGCGTTCTATCTTCACGCCGGGAGTATCAAGTGGCACCAAGATCATGGAATGCTGTTGATGCTTGTCCGCGCTGGTGTCGCTCAGGCCCATAAAGATCAACACCTTGCAGTTCGGATGGCCAATGCCAGAACTCCACCATTTGCGCCCATTGAGTACGACTTCGTCACCTTCCAAGATCGCGGTTGCTTGCATATTGGTGGCGTCACTGGATGCGACTTCCGGTTCTGTCATACAAAAAGCGGAGCGGATTTCACCTGCCATCAGGGGTTTTAGCCAGCGTTGTTTTTGTTCTTCACTGCCGTATTTGACTAACACTTCCATATTGCCAGTGTCGGGTGCATTGCAGTTGAAGACTTCAGGCGCGATCATCGAGCGACCTGTGATTTCTGCTAAAGGGGCGTAATCGACATTGGATAGACGTGCGCCGTCTTCCGGTAAAAATAAATTCCATAAGCCAGCAGCACGCGCTTTGGCTTTCAACTCTTCCATCACTGGCGGTTGTTGCCACTGTGTCCAATCAGCACCTCCCCGTAATTGCGCGGCGTAGGCTTGTTCGGCGGGGATCACATGTTCTTGCATGAAGGACTGCATACGTGCAATTAAGCTAGTGGCAGTATCGGAATGGGCAAAGTTCATAGCGCACTTTCGTAGAGTGGGAGAGCAAATACAAACGGTGTTGCAGCAGCATACGAGCTAGCTATGAATTATTCAAATGAATGATTTGAATGTGACATAATTCATTTCATGCATATATCTCGTACTGATCTTAATCTCTTCGTGGTGCTTGACGCGATTTACAGTCAAGGCAATATCACACGCGCTAGCCAGACCTTGCATTTGAGTCAGCCTACGCTCAGCCACGCCTTGGCGCGCTTGCGTAGTATGTTTGATGATCCCTTGTTTGTTAGGCAGGGCAGTGCGATGGTGCCGACCCCGTTCACGCGCAGCATCATTACGCAGGTGCGTCAGGGTTTGCATTTATTTGAAATGAGTTTGCAGCCTGATCAAAGTTTTCATCCTCAGCAAACCGAACGTCGCTTCCATTTGGGGTTGCGTGATGTATTTGAAGCGACCATCTTGCCGCGACTCATGCAGCGCATTGCGCAACAGGCACCCGGCATCAGTATCACCAGTGTGCGGGTCGATAGGCGCGAGATCGAAGCAGGATTAAGCAGTGGCAACCTCGATATGGTGTTAGAAGTGCCGATCCCGCTGGCTGGCAATATTCACCAGCAACGCGTTTCGCGCGATCGTCTGATTGTGCTATCACGCAAAAATCATCCTAAGATGCCTAAGAAGAAAAATGTCGCGCTTGATCTCAACACCTATTTACAACAAAGTCATGTGCTGGTGTCGTCTCGTAAACAAGGCATGGGTTTAGAAGATTTCGAATTAAATCGAGAAGGTTTGCGCAGACAGATTAGTTTGCGCTGCCAGCATTATTTCGCCGCTTGTCGGGTGGTGAGTGAAACCGATTTACTGCTGACCATGCCAGAGCAATATGCCAAGATGGCGAATGCGCAGTTTATGAATAGGATAGACCCTTTTCCTCTCGCCACCCAACAGATAGATGCTCACCTCTATTGGCATGCGAGCGCCGATAGCGATCCTGCCAACACATGGTTGCGTGAGCAATTATTTGAATTGATGCAGCAAGTGGTATGACTGACCCATATTGAGAGTGTGGAAAATTTTCCCTTGCCAGCCTAATTCAAACGCCTGTCATACGGCATACATCACAATAATGCACTATGCTGACGTAACTGCGTATAAACCACGCCTATGGTTATTTAGTTAAAATTTATCGAATCCATAAATTTAATTGCATTGATCTATCGGTCTTTGCTCTCTAGAATCAAACCCATCGTAGTTTTGAACTTGTTATTGAGCATGTTGTTGAACTTACTTTTCAACTATTTCTAGGAGATTGATATGACCAACGAAGCAAAATGCCCTTTCCATCATGGTGCTGCTAAACACGCGGTTGCTGCAGGTGCGCCGACTAATTCCACTTGGTGGCCGAATCAACTGAAATTAAATATTTTGCATCAGCATTCGCCCAAGTCGAATCCTATGGAGCCGGATTTTGATTACGCAAAAGAATTCAAATCGCTGGACCTGAATGCGGTGGTGCAAGATCTCAAAGCACTGATGACCGATTCACAAGATTGGTGGCCAGCCGATTGGGGTCACTACGGTGGTTTGATGATACGCATGGCATGGCACGCGGCGGGCACCTATCGCGTTACGGACGGTCGCGGTGGTGCAGGTACCGGCAATCAACGTTTTGCACCTTTGAATAGCTGGCCAGATAATGGCAATCTCGATAAAGCACGCCGTCTGTTATGGCCGATTAAACAAAAATACGGCCGTAAAATTTCTTGGGCTGACTTGTTCATCTTAGCTGGTAATGTCGCATTGGAATCGATGGGCTTTAAGACCTTTGGTTTTGCCGGTGGTCGTGAAGACATCTATCAACCAGAGGAAGATATCTACTGGGGTTCAGAAACCGAATGGCTCGCAACCAGTGATAAAGCGAATAGCCGTTATGCTGGTTCAAGCGCAGGATCACGCGATTTGGAAAATCCATTAGCCGCTGTGCAAATGGGCTTGATCTATGTCAATCCAGAAGGTCCAGACGGCAATCCTGATCCTGTCGCTTCAGGTCGCGATGTGCGCGAAACCTTCGCCCGTATGGCGATGAATGATGAAGAGACGGTGGCTTTGGTCGCGGGCGGTCATACCTTCGGTAAAGCCCATGGCGCGGGTGATCCAAGCTTAGTTGGACCAGAACCAGAAGCGGCAGGCATAGAAGAACAAGGTCTGGGTTGGATTAATAAATTCGGTTCTGGCAAAGGCGTACACACGACGACCAGCGGTATCGAAGGCGCATGGAAACCTAATCCAACGACTTGGGATAACGGTTACTTTGACATGCTGTTCGGTTACGAATGGGAATTAACTAAGAGCCCAGCTGGCGCAAAACAATGGGTAGCAAAAGATTGCAAACCTGAACACTTGATTCCCGATGCGCATGATCCATCGAAGAAGCATGCACCGATGATGACTACCGCTGATTTATCGTTACGTTTTGATCCTGCTTACGAAAAAATTGCGCGTCGTTTCCATCAAAATCCTGCGGAGTTTGCCGATGCATTTGCGCGTGCTTGGTTCAAATTGACGCATCGTGATATGGGGCCAGTCACACGTTATTTAGGTGCCTTGGTACCAAGTGAAACCTTGCTCTGGCAAGATCCGATTCCCGCTTTGAATCACGCGGTAGTAGATGCACAAGACATCGCTGCCTTGAAAGCCAAAGTGCTGGCCTCTGGTTTAAGTATTGCGCAACTGGTCAATACTGCATGGTCATCCGCATCGACTTTCCGTGGCAGCGATAAGCGCGGCGGTGCCAATGGGGCGCGGATTCGCTTGTCGCCGCAGCGCGATTGGGAAGCGAATCAGCCTTTGGAATTAGCCAAGGTGTTGACGACATTAGAAGCGATCCAGCAAGAATTCAATGCGGCGCAATCCGGTGGTAAGAAAATCTCACTGGCCGATTTGATCGTATTGGCAGGTGCTGCAGCGATAGAAGCGGCGGCCAAAAAAGCAGGACAGGATGTGCAGGTACCATTCACGCCAGGTCGTATGGACGCATCGCAAGAGCAAACTGATGTTGATTCATTCGCGGTGTTAGAACCAGCCGCAGATGGCTTCCGTAATTATGTCCGTGTAGGTTTGGAGAAACACGCCGCCGAATTGTTAATTGATAAGGCGCAGTTATTGAATTTAAGTGCGCCAGAAATGACTGTCTTAATCGGTGGTTTGCGCTCTTTGAACGCGAATACGGGCAAGACTCAGCACGGTGTCTTTACTAAACGTCCAGAAACTTTGAGCAATGACTTCTTCGTCAACCTGCTCGATATGCGCACCAAGTGGCAGCCATCGACAACGGCAGGCGTGCTGGAAGGTCGTGATCGTCAGACGGGAGAAGTGAAGTGGACGGGCACAACAGTCGATCTCGTGTTCGGCTCGAATTCACAATTACGAGCTTTGGCCGAAGTGTATGCAAGTTCGGATGCACAACAACAATTTGTGCATGACTTCATCGCGGCTTGGAATAAAGTGATGAATGCGGATCGCTTTGATTTAGCGTAGCCTAATCTTTGAAAAATCCTCTCTTGCTCGCAAGGGAAATCTGAAAAGATACATGAAAAAAGGGGACAAATCTTTTGTCCCCTTTTTTTGTTATTTCTGACTTGACCCTCGACTCAGAGTTAGTGGTAGTTAGTGCATAATTGCTGCCATTGAAAATGCCAAACAGGCATAATTATTCGGAAATGAAATGCAAGTTAAGAGTAGCGTCCATAGAGACGGAAAGAACTACCATTATCTCTTGATAATCATTCAAAAATTTTGAACGATGTCATCAAAACCGTTCATCCCAAAGTCGGGCGCTAAGCCGCATAATCTCTTCCATCGCATCTCATTGCTATCTCATAGCAAATCAAAAACGAGATGCCTTGATTAATTCAACAGGAGAGAAAAAATGCTGACTTTAAGAAAATCACAAGACCGCGGACATGCTGATCATGGCTGGTTGAAAAGCCAGCACAGCTTTTCATTCGCCAATTACTACGATCCAGACCACACTGGCTGGGGCAATCTGCTCGTGATCAACGAAGATCGTATCGCACCAGGTACTGGTTTTGGTACGCACGGCCATCAGAATATGGAAATCATCAGCTATGTGTTGTCCGGTGAATTGGCGCATAAAGATAGTATGGGCAATATCAAAGGTATTCCACCGGGTGACGTACAACGCATGAGCGCAGGAACTGGCGTACGGCATAGCGAATTTAATCATGCCGACGGACAGCACACACACTTTTTGCAAATCTGGATACAACCCAATCGCTTAGGTGTGACGCCCGGCTATGAACAAAAAACCATACCGGCAGCGAGCAAACGTGGCGCATTGGCGCTGGTTGCGTCCCCCGACGGCGCTGGCGATTCTGTGTCTATGACCGCTGATGCTGCTATGTATGCCGGTTTGTTTGACGGTTCAGAACAGGCTGAGTTGACGCTGAATCCCGCCCGTAAAGCCTATGTGCATTTGATACGTGGCGAGTTGGAAGTCAACGGCCAACGTTTGAGCGGTGGTGATGCACTGCGCATAGAAAACGAAAGTCACCTGAGCTTGCGCCATGGTCGTGATGCAGAGGTTTTAGTGTTTGATTTGGCAGCGTAGATTTTGTAGGCCGGGTGCAACCCGCGTTGCTCAGGTGAGTGACGGTGTGGCGGCGCGGGTTGCACCCGCCCTACAATTTGTGGCCATAAATTAACGACCGCTCACCAGATAAATCCACTAAAAAATCACAGCAATCATTAAGAATTATCGTTATCAATTAAAAAGGAACTCATCATGTTTACCCAATTACAAAATCCATTGTCCCTCGTCGCTCGCTTATTACTAGCCGTATTATTTTTACCAGCAGGTATCGCCAAACTGACTGGCTTTGAAGGCACGGTAGGCTACATCACTTCAGTCGGTTTACCTGCGCCAACGCTAGCCGCCGCAGCTGCTTTGATACTCGAAATCGTCGGTGGCATCGCTTTGATCATAGGCTTAGGCACACGCTTCGCTTCGCTCGCCTTAGCTTTCTTCACGTTGGTCGCATCGTTCATTTTTCATGCATATTGGGCGGTGCCTGCAGGTCAAGCTTATGTGACGCAATTACTGTTCTTTAAAAACATTGCGGTGGCTGGTGGTTTGATGGCATTGGCAGCGTTTGGTGCCGGTGGCTGGAGTCTCGACGCGCGCCGCAGCGCTGGTGCTTAAGATCTTCATTGAATGTTGATGTTCGTTTTCCAGAAAGACATTTCTGGAAAACGAATCAAGCGAGTTGCACAATCCAGAATTTGGTCGCAACTTTTTGGAAAAAACGCAATCGATTTATTGACCTTCAGGCGGTTCCCACAACTCGACCTTATTGCCTTCCGGATCAATCACCCAGCCAAACTTGCCGTACTCAGACTCGTCAATCTTATCGAATACATGGCAGCCTTCTTGCTTCAACATCTTGATCAAGGCATGCAGATCTTGCACCCGATAGTTGATCATAAAAGGTGCAGTGCTAGGCGCGAAGTAGTCATTGTCTTGTGCATTAATCGACCAAGCGGTGGTACCCGCAACAGGCTTACCATCATCATCTGTCCAACTAAAAGCAGCACCGCCCCAAGATTGAACCTCTATCCCTAAATGCTTTTTGTACCAAGCATGCATAGCAGGTGCATCCTTAGCTTTGAAAAAAATACCGCCTATGCCAGTGACTCGTTTCATTTGGTTTCCTTTTCTTTCGTTGGTGGTGGGACTGCTATTTGAAACTATAAAGAGGTAGTTTTTCCGTAAGAAAAAATGTGGTGTTTTGTTGAGAACAATCTGCTGAAAAGTGTTGCAAAGACTTTGCCATAAGTCATTTTTCTAAATCAATGTGCTTGTCGTTTTTCATAAATTTTATGTAGAACACAAGTCTAAGAACATTGAATTTTGTTTGCTGCAAACGATACCAACTTAACGGAAAAATTTATGGTCAATTGATATCGCCACTCTTGAGTGGAAAACGGAAGATGCGAATCGGTACCGGATTCGGGCGTTCTCCATAAGTAAACTCGCCATTGATTACGCTTTGTTTCCACATATTGTTACTTTCTATGGAGATTTCTATGGAATCAATGGTGCTTTTTAAAGTGATTTTAGGTACGGGTTCTTTATACCAATTGATCCAATTGGTGACGCTTTCTGACGCATCTGGATAGGACTTCGTATCGATTGCAGCCTTGTAGAGAAGATCACCTTTCTTATTAAAGACTACCAGATGATAGGGGTTCCAAACTTTTATGTTTGATATCCCAATAATATAGTTTGAGTCAGGTGTAGCCCAAATCACCGTCAATGCTGGAACAGGTGATTTGAACAGAATGTTGCCCGTTTTTTTATCAAATGCTTGAATGTAGGAATAGGTATTCGATTCGGTAAATGGGTTCTTATCAGTGCTTATCATTGCCCATCGAGCATCTCTATTTTTCTTTGTCGACCAGTCATGCCAATGGACGATACTGATATCGGAAGTTTCGAATTGAATTTTTTTGATCTCTGCGTACCCAACTGAATCACACCACGCGGGGGCGCTATTGCCGAAAAAAAGAAAGACTATGCAAATTAATCTTAAGTTATTCATGAGTGCTTTCATGATGAGTTAAGTGGTATGTAGCGAAAACAGGAAATTGTACTCTGCAGCAGCGTGTTTGCATCGAGCAGTTGATTAAGCCAATGTGCGGTGACCACCTCGCGCGAAAGCCTTCAGTAATCAATGGAACAGTTTCGGCACAATACCATGCTCCAGACGCAAGCAAGACTATACTGAACAATATAGCGCGACCGTTCCTAGGACTTCTCATGGACAAAGCGAGCGATAGAATACTGCATATTGCACCAAATGAAAGTGCCCACATTGCTACAAGCTGTTCATTCATCGAAGGTTGGAAATGCGCCCCTTGTGCTGTCCAACGCCATTGAAGACAATAGTAGATCGTCCAAGGGAGTACTGAAAAGCCTAAGGCACTTAGTTATTGAGCATTTTTCTTCTGCATAAATAAATTGTTCTAAAACAAAAGAAACTAAGGTTAACATAAACATAAAATAACAACGAAGTATTCGTTTCTTTGATAGATGGCGTTTTACCTATTTTCTGACTTAAAAAATTAAGAATAGTAGTGTTTGTTTAAATCCACCTGTATCGCAAGCTTTTTTCAGCTTCCCCATAACAAAACGCATCCATCTCCACACATAAAATGCCATCATTCAAACAATTCAAATCAACACCATCACCATGAACACAAACACTCCACGCGATGTTTTAACGCCAGCCTCACTTTCCATGCTCCAGGTGATTGCTGATACAGGCAGTTTCGCTGCAGCGGCACGCAGTTTGAATATGGTACCTAGTGCTTTGACGTATAGGGTGCGGCAGATTGAAGATGCTTTGGATGTTTTATTGTTTGATCGTAGCTCACGTCAGGCTAAGTTGACTCAGGCAGGTGCTGAGTTGTTGCGTGAAGGGCAGAATTTATTGCTGGAAGTGGATGCCATTGCGAATCGGGTGAAGCGAGTAGCGACTGGGTGGGAGCCGCAATTGACGATTGCGATTGATAGCATTATTGATCGCAGTACGGTGATGGAGTTGTGTGAAAATTTCTTTAAATTGAATCCCCCAACCAAGTTGAAATTGAGAGCAGAAACTTTATCCGGTACTTTGGAAGCTTTGATTTCGGGGCAGGCCGATTTGTCGATTGGTGCGGTGATGGATGCACATGCCAAAGGTGGTTTACAACGTGAACTTTTGGGAAGCGTGTATTTTGCATTCGCAGTGGCGCCTCACCATCCTTTGGCGCAAGCCTGTGAACCTTTGTCAGATCAAACGATACGTGCGCACCGGGCAGTGGCAATTGCCGATAGTGTGCAACGTGGCGCAAGTATGTCGATAGGTTTGTTGAGTGGACAAGATGTTTTTACGGTCGCTGATTTACCCGCGAAACTGGATGCGCAAGTACGTGGTTTGGGCATCGGATTTTTACCGACCTGCGTCGCTCGATCCTATCTTGATACTGGGCGTTTAGTGGAAAAGAAAGTCGAACGCGCGCAGCAAAAAGTACAGAGTTATTACGTGTGGCGGCAGTCAACTAAATCGAAACAAGGACGAGCTTTGCAATGGTGGTTGGATCAATTGCAGTCGCCGACTACACGTGCTGCATTGCTGGGTGTGAGGTAATTTTAGGTGTTGGATGTTTGTTGAGGTAGACAGTGTTAATGCGAAATAGCAGCATTAGTCGTCATTCCTGCGTGTTTTTAGCAGGAATCCAGTGTCTTGATGGGCAATTGATGGAAGACGCTGGGCTCCTGCCTGCGCAGGAGCGACAATTAATTGAGTTTGCGGCTTTCTTGAGCAATGCGAATGTCTAAGCACCTAGTGCTTCAACTATCACCTTTTAAACCCGCCCAGCGTGGCGCAAGCTGATGTTCGATGCTGAACAAATCGAGCACCCGCGCCAAGCTGTGATCGACCATTTCTTCTATTGAGGCAGGACGATGATAGAAGTTGGGAAGTGGTGGAAAAATGATGCCGCCCATTTCGGTGACCGCGGTCATATTACGTAGATGCGCTAGATTAAATGGCGTTTCTCGCACCATCAAAACCAAACGACGGCGCTCTTTCAAAACCACATCGGCTGCGCGCGTAATCAAGTTGTCGGCAAAACCGTGTGCGACGGCGGCTAGGGTTTTCATGGAGCAGGGCGCGATGACCATGCCATCCGATTGAAAAGAGCCACTAGCGATGGTCGCACCGATATCACGTACTGCATGCACGACGTGCGCCATGGCTTCGATGTCTTTGCGTTTTAGATCTAACTCTTGATGAATGTTCAAAACCCCGGCATCCGAAATCAAAAGATGACTTTGTATGCCGGGTAGGTTTTGTAAATGCTGAAGCAGACGCACGCCATAGATCGCACCCGTCGCACCCGTGATGGCGACGATAATTCGTTTCGGTGCGAGTGGTGTGCTCATAGCGTGCTTATACTTGTGGAATGCTTAGCCTTTGATCAGGGCTTGCAATTCACCACTTTCAAACATTTCATTCATGATGTCTGAGCCGCCGATGAATTCACCGTTGATGTATAACTGAGGAATAGTAGGCCAGTTTGCGTAGTCTTTAATGCCTTGACGCACGACTGGGTCTTCTAACACATTGATAGTGACCAGGTTCTCTGCACCACTGGCCTTTAATAATTGAATCGCACGACCAGAAAAACCGCATTGTGGAAATTGCGCAGTGCCCTTCATGAACAGCACAACAGGGTTGGTGGTTACGGTTTCTTTAATCCAAGTTTGAACGTCGCTCATGATATTTCCTTAAAAGATAGATCGATGCTCGCCATTATAAAGGAAACTGAGAAAAGCCTGCGCAGGCAGAAGAACTAGCCCAAATAGCGGCGGATGTTTTTGCATCTTGCTATGTTGTTATTTATTTTTCGCGTCCTGTGACGACCATTGACGCCAAAAAGTGCTCGCTCCGTCGCAAAGACGCCAAAGCTTGCAATTCGCTTACTACCATGCAGACCTACATTATCAATTAGGAGGTCGTATGAAAATCGTTGCAACTATCGTTAGTGTTATGGCTTTAAGCTCTGCTTTGCTCAGCGCATCGGCCTTGGCGGGTGACTTAAAAGTGGAAGTACATGGCATTACCGAAACCAAAGGCGAGGTCATGGTGGCAGTCTTTAACCAAAAAGGACAATGGCTGAAGCAAGTGTATTTAAGTAAAAAGGTCGCGGCGAATGCGAATAAAGTCGCGGTTCAATTTGAGGGCTTGCCAGACGGAGATTATGCGATCTCGGTAATACAGGATTTGAACGGCAACGGACGTCTTGATAGCAATCCCATCGGTATGCCCACTGAACCTTATGGTTTCAGTAATGATGCGGTAGGTAATTTTGGTCCGCCGACTTTCGATAGCGCTAAGATCAGCTTAACTTCGGCGCCGCATAGTATCAGCGTACGTGTGAATTAAGGAGCGCTAGCATGAATCGCCGCCACTTTTTGCAATCGATGGGAACCGCCCTCGCTACCACTGCTGCCACTGCGTCCTTACCCTCGTGGGCACGTCAAGCGGATGCTGTTAATTCGCATTATCGCCGCGCTCCAGAACTGTTTAAAACCAATCCTAAACTGACTTGCCTGCGCGGATTCCAAGGTCAGGATATTAGTTGTGACGCGGCCTGGATAGAAGGCAAGTTACCAGCGGATTTACGCGGTGATTTTTATCGCAATGGTCCGGGTTTATTTGAACGCGGCGGGCAACGCTATCATCACTGGTTTGATGGTGATGGTTTAGTGCATGCATGGCGTTTTGGTGACAACGGGGTGTCACATCAAGCGCGCTTTGTTCGCACTAAAAAATTCGTCGCTGAACAGCAGGCGGGTGAATTTCTAGTTCCTGCTTTTGGTACGGCGATAGAACCGAAAATCCCATTGCGTACATCTGACACTATGAATACCGCGAATACTAACGTAATTCGCATGGATGGCCGCTTATTGGCGTTGTGGGAAGGTGGTTCGGCGCATGCGATGGATGCTCAGACTTTGACAACACAGGGCGCAGTGACTTGGGCACCCGAATTAGCAGGCATGCCATTTTCTGCTCACCCTAAAATGGAAGCCGATGGCAGTTTATGGAATTTCGGCACGATGATGGGTAAGCTGATACTTTACCAATTTTCGCCACAAGGTAAATTACTCAAGCACCATATTATGAATGCCCCACGTTCCGCCATGGTGCATGATTTTGCCATCTCACAAAAGCACATGATTTTCTTATTCGCACCGATACACTTGAATATGGATGCAGTGCGATCAGGAAAAAGTATGGTGCAGGCGATGGAATGGCAAGCCAAAGAATCGGTCAAAATTATGATCGTGGAGAAAGCCGATTTCAGTCGATTTCGCCTGCTAGAAATACCGGCGCTGATGGTTTTTCATTTCGGTAATGCGTGGGAAGAAAATAACGTCATTCATGTTGATTTTGTGAAGAGCGATAACCTGGATAATTTTAATGATTGGATGCCAAAAATCATGCGAGGTGAAGATGTGATCTCTGAACCTTCGACACCAGCGTTTTTAAAAATTGACTTGAATCGCAATAAGGTTAGTTTGACCGAACGCAGTGAAAATCTAGAATTTCCTCGTGTCGATCCACGTGTCGTTGGACAAAGAAATCGCTATCTCTATTATCCAGTCGCTGTAGAAAAAAATACCAACAACACCTTGAATGGTGTCATGCGTCTAGACCAAGAAAGTGGCAAGACGGACAGCTTTAATTTTGGCTCAGACTGTCGTTTGGAAGAGCATGTCGTGGTATCTAAAGCCGGTTCGACCAAAGAGGGCGAGGCGTGGTTGGTGGGCGTGGGTTTTGATATTCCACGGCAAACTAGTTTTGCTAGTGTTTTTGATGCACAAAATCTAGCAGCAGGACCAGTAGCACTGGCACACTTACCATATTGGCTGCCGCATTGTTTTCATGGGAATTTTTATTCCAAAGCTTGAGGTTGAATGTTCTCAGACAGGGCGCGAATTTATTCGCGCCCTTTTTCATGGGAAATTCAAGACAAAATAAATTTTCTCTGCCGTCGTATTTGGTTCATGTAAATGAAGAATAGCTTGCGAAAATATTAAAAAAAATGAATCATAGGTTTTCCGTAAGGTTTATTGCATCAATCTCACTGCGCCTAATTACTTCTAGGCATCGGGAACAACAAGAGATAAAGCAATTTTCGCATTAATAAAAGTGTGAAGAAAAGAGGGAAGTATGAATTCAATTGAGTCAGACGTTGAGGAGATTTCGGCGAGTGAGCTAAAAAATCGTTTGCGAGCCGTTATAAAAAGAGATAAGTATGGTCACGCCTTAGTAAGTTTGTTCGCAGCACGATGTGCTTTGCGTATTCTACCGTCCTTAGTGAGCGGTTATCCTAGCTTGGATTATTGGGCGACAAGGGATAAAGGGGATAAACGGATTACCTATTTGCTCGGCATCTGGTGGGCAATCGCCTGTGGAGTATCTTTTGATAGAAAATCGAGTAATCGTGCTGCCTTAATTGCTACCGAAGCAGCTGAAGCTATCGATATTGATAACGATGATGACGATCCTGATGACACCACCCTCAATGACGCCGTTTATGTCGCTGTCTGCGCTACTTACACAGCAGTTGCCGCCTACTCAGACAACGCGGGTATCGATGCTGATAGTATTGTCGACCTTCTAAATACTGCCGAATTTGCCGCTAATCTTGTAGATCTAGAGTACATAGAAAAAAATAGTATTACGATAGAGGAGTATTTAGGACAGCGTTTGTGGTTAACAACGTTTGGATCTGAGCTTGAGGTTTCGGCAATAGACATCTGGCCAAAAGCACTGCGTCAGATAGCTTCGGAGTTTCACGATATAGATTCGCAGGGAGCTCGGCTTGTAATAGAAATTGCCGATGCTTATCCACGAATAGTGAATGGAACGTATAAATTAAGAGATGCTGAAAAAAATGTCCAAGAATTAGCAGCCTACTTTAATGTGACTCCTAAAGCACAGAAAACATCTCAAACATCCAGACGTAAAGCAAAGTCGGTATCAAGCCAATCAGAGTCGTTTGCATCTCCCACGTCATTGATAGAAGACGCAGTTCAAGCCGAAAACGTAGATGAACAAAAAGCGATACCTTCCGAAACGAAAACTCCTGAAGACCCACTAATTAAAAACAGAGCCAGCCAGCACGTTCTACCCGAGGCGCCAAGTCAAGAAGATCATTTAAATCGAGGCGCTTTAACGCGAGCCTTGGCTGCGATTTTGGCACATGAAAAAAATCATTCACATCAAACTATAGGCTTGCTTGGTGATTGGGGGTCAGGCAAGTCAAGCTTTATCAAATCTCTACAAGCGCAACTTAGAGACCAGCCCGGAGATCAGGCTTTTATATTTGGTACATTTAACGCTTGGTCATATGAACATACCCCTAATTTACAAGCGGGAATCACGCAGGAAGTAATTAAGGCCTTACTGGAGATACCGTTACCACTTGCGCGCCTTAAATGGTGGCAGTTGGGGGCAGTTCCACGGTGGATGTGGCAGTTTTATCTAAAATTACGCGTCGCATTTGCATTGCATGGTGCGGTGAAGGTGGGAATGTTGCTTGCACGTTTTGTTGTCGCTACGCTGCCTTTGATCGCAATACTATTTTTTTATAATGAATTGATTCCCTTGCTGCCAAAAGCTCCGACAGTAGATATTCAAAGCAAAGACAATTCTTCACAAATATTCGCAATGCTAAGTGAATTGAGTAACGTGAAGGATTTTCTTAAACACTCTTTGCTTGTGGGGGCAGGTGCTGCTTCTTCGATTTACATGATGTCGAAACTCTTTGTTGATGAATTTAAAAACATCATTGCAACGCCACTAGCAGATAAACTTAAAACTTATTTGAAATTACCTGATTATGCTAAGCATTTGGGGGAGATTCCTGAAATGCGTGTCACATTAGAAAAATTTTGTAAGGTGCGTTTAGGTCAGGTGCAGATCAAACCTCAAACACAGCATCTATTTGGATTAACAAAACCAATTAAACCCCCTGAGCGCTTATTGTTTGTGATTGACGATTTAGATCGATGCAGTCCAGAAGGTATAGTGAAAGTATTTGAAGCAGTACGCTTGGTACTAGAGATTCCCCAAGTATCGGTACTGATAGCGGTTGACCCTAAAATTGCATTGGCCGCACTGGCCTTACATTTTGAGAAGGTGTCTAAACACCATGCTTTTAATAATGCGAACGCCATTGCGCGCGATTACTTAGCGAAGGTGATTCATATCCCCATAGTGTTGGCACAGCCGGACCCAGACGGCATTCAACTATTTGTTGAAAAATTATGGGAGAGAACTTTGTCTGAGAGCGACAAAAAATTTCTTGAAAACCATTCAGGTGAAATACAGAAACAAGCAATGCTGAGTTTAGATAAAACAAGTGCTGTTTCGTCGGAGGGGGGCAGACCACAGGTAGCGCTAAAATTACCAACAGAGTCGTCGTCGATTGAAAAGAAGGAAATCGATAGCCCACAACTTGAAATGGATGCCACGTTAAATTCAGATATAAAGACAGAGGCGAAAACATTAACTAAAAAAGACGAGGTAACAAAGGAGGTTAAACTTACCCTTGTCGCTAGTTTGTCTAGAACACAAAAGTCGGCGTTTGTACATTGGCTAAAATACTTCGGATTGACTAATCCACGACAAGTCAAACGCCTCAATACGACGTACAACCTCATGCTGACTGCTAACGAAAATTGGGACGAGAAACCTATAGATGTAGATGTGGGTGTTGCAATGCCGAATATGGATAATGCACATTACTATCCCGTGTTAATTACCTTGTTCGTTTTAGAATATCTAAATGGTCTGGATGCGCAACGAACACCTTTGAAAAAACGTTTATTCAATCCCTCGGCGAACACCTGTGTTAACACTGTAGTGACTGAGGAATTTATTCAATTTTTTTCACAACTTCGACTTCAGAGAGACTATTTAAAATTAGTCGAACCTTTCGTGTTGCCAGCAATCGAATTGGCGGAGATCCAAGCGTAGAAAAAGGGTAGTGTGAAGTCAGCGTCCGCTTGATCCCTCTTCGCGCTTGCCGACTTCATTTTTATTTGAAGTAGCTAGCGCTAGTGGCATGATCGCTTAATGCACGGGCATGCCACTAGTGATGACTTAGCGTTTCAACTTAGCAAACGCAGAAGCCATCGCACTATTCACGGGTGCTGCAGCTTGGCTGTGTTGGCTTTGGTTGCGATGCTGATTCAAGCGTTTGGCATCGTCACGATCTGCGCGTTGCTCGGGTTTGCTACCGGCGATTGGAGCGGAGTCGGTCAGGCGCATGGTCAGTGCAATACGTTTGCGTTTTTCATCAACTTCTAATACTTTGACTTTCACCACTTGGCCCGCTTTGACGACGGTATGTGGGTCTTTGACGAAGGTATTGGAAAGCGCGGAAATATGCACCAAACCATCTTGATGTACACCGATATCAACGAAGGCACCAAAGGCAGCGACGTTGGTAATGACACCTTCTAGGATCATGTCTGGACGTAAATCTTTGATCTCTTCTACGCCGTCTTTAAAGGTGGCTGTCGTGAATTCTGGACGTGGATCACGGCCAGGTTTTTCTAACTCTTTCAAAATATCAGAGATCGTTGGGATACCAAATTTTTCATCCGCGTATTTGGCGGGGCTGATCGCTTTTAGCAAGCCTGTGTCGCCAATAATAGACTTCACATCTTTCTTGATATCGGCCAGAATTTTTTCTACGAGTGGATAGGATTCAGGATGCACGGCGGATGCATCGAGTGGATTGTCGCCGCCCATCACGCGCAAGAAACCAGCTGCTTGTTCAAAGGTTTTGTCACCTAAGCGAGGCACGGAGCGTAATTCGGAACGTGATTTAAACATGCCTTTGGCGTCGCGATAATTGACGATGCTTTGTGCCACGCTACTCGATAATCCCGAGACGCGCGCCAGCAAAGGTGCAGAGGCCGTATTTACATCAACGCCAACCGCATTGACGCAATCTTCAACCACGGCATCGAGTGAGCGCGCTAATTGTGATTGACCTACGTCATGTTGATATTGGCCGACGCCGATAGATTTAGGATCAATCTTGACCAGCTCCGCCAATGGATCTTGCAAGCGGCGTGCAATTGAGACGGCACCGCGGATGGTGACATCGAGATCAGGCAATTCTTTGGAGGCGAATTCGGAGGCGGAGTAGACCGACGCGCCGGCTTCAGAAACCACGATCTTAGTCAGTTTTAATTCAGGTTTGAGCTTGATTAAATCTTGCGCCAACTTATCCGTTTCGCGTGATGCCGTGCCATTGCCAATCGAAATCAAGGAGACATTGTGTTTGGCAGCTAATTGCGCCAAGACGTGCAATGAACCATCCCAATCATTGCGTGGTTGGTGCGGATAAATTGTGGCGTGTTCAACTACTTTACCTGTTGCATCGACAATCGCTACTTTAACGCCAGTGCGTAGTCCGGGATCGAGACCCATAGTCGCGCGCGGACCAGCAGGAGCGGCGAGCAGCAAGGCTTTCAGATTGCGGGCAAATACATTGATGGCTTCGACTTCGGCGGTTTCTCGCAAATTGGTCATGAGTTCCGTCTCCAAATGCATGAAGACTTTGACGCGCCATGCCCAACGCACGGTATCACTTAACCATTTGTCGGCAGCGCGACCTTTATTGCTGACGCCAAAATGGGCGGCGATGCGACTTTCACAAGGGTTTAAAGGTGCATCCCATTTCGGTTTTTCTTCTTCTGTATCGAGGCGTAAAGTTACCGTTAAAAATTCTTCACGACGACCACGGAAGATGGCTAAAGCGCGATGTGAAGGGATGGTACCCAAAGTTTCTGAGTAGGCGAAATAGTCGCTGAATTTAGCACCAGCTTCTTCTTTGCCTGCGACCACAGCGGTTTCGACGATACCGTGGTCGAGTAAGTATTCACGAATGGATTGCAGTAAGCTCGCATCTTCTGCGAAACGTTCCATCAAAATTTGGCGCGCGCCATCTAAGGCCGCTTTCACATCGGCGACGCCGGGATTGTCGCCATTGGCAGTTGAGAAGGCGGGTTTTAAATAGGCTTCTGCGACGGTTTCTGGTACCAAATTCGGGTCTGCTAATAATGCATCTGCCAGCGGTTGCAATCCAGCTTCGACTGCAATTTGTGCTTTAGTGCGGCGTTTTTGTTTGTACGGCAAATACAAATCTTCTAAGCGTGTTTTATCTTCTGCGTGATGAATCGCATCGAGCAAGGCCGGTGTCATTTTGCCCTGTTCCTCGATGGAAGAAATGATCGCCGCGCGGCGGTCTTCCAATTCGCGTAAATAGCGCAGGCGCTCTTCTAGCAAGCGCAACTGGGTATCGTCCAAACCACCTGTGACTTCTTTACGGTAACGTGAAATAAAAGGGACGGTCGCACCTTCATCAAGAAGTGCTACCGCAGCAGCAATTTGTACAGGTTTGGCGGCAAGTTCTACGGCGAGACGTTGTTCAATGGAAGGCAACATAGGTGAGAATAGTTAATATATAAAATGCAAAGTGAAATGGGCTGCTCACTAGCCTTGATGTTCAATTCGTTAAGCTTGAACTTCAAATTTGAACTCCGAACTTGAATTCGGTAATTCCAAGATAAATTTAGGCTAGGCAGTCGATCAGCCCGTGATCATACGCAATTTGCGCAATTGCGCCAGTCTTGACAGACGAGAAAAAAGCTTAACAGCCAAAGCTAGTTCATAAAGCTTTTAAATAAATACCAATATTGTTTCTAACCTCACCTAAATTCGCTTTATTTGTCTTTAAATTGAAATTGCGTAAGACATTATTTAGATGCTTTGTAGATGTCTGGGTGATTAATTTCCATCATGATTTCTGGCTTACTTAAGGCTTGAAAGCCCCATTTTTGGTATAGACCACGCGCATTGGAGCTGGCGAGCATAAAGCGTCTGAGACCTTGGAGTTGCGGATGATCCATGATGTACTGCATCAGTTGTTTGCTCAAACCGCGCCCTTGATGTTCGGGTAAAACGAAGACATCCATTAAATAGGCGAAAGTTGCATAGTCACTTACCACGCGCGCAAAGGCAATTTGCTGACCGTTTTCATAGCCGCCGAAACAAAGAGAATGTTGAATAGAGGTTTCTACCAGTACTCTTGGAATATTGATGGCCCAAGTGCTTTGCTCAGATAAAAAACTATGGATCAGCGCGATATCCAGTTTTGCTTTGTCGGTTGAAATATCCATTTGAAGTTCTCCTTAACCTCCTTAATCGCCTAAGCGTCCGCCGCTAACTCGCAAAATACCCGCTAAGTCTGGCCAGCTTTGCACTTCCATAAATCCAGCGGTTTTTAATAAGCCTTGCACCGCCTCGTTTTGGTCATAGCCGTGTTCCATTAATAACCAGCCATTGGAATACAAGTAGGGGTGCGCGCCGTCTATTATTCTGCGATAAGCAGTTAGACCATCGCTATGGTCGGTCAAGGCATTGATGGGTTCAAATCGCAAATCGCCTTGGCTCAAATGGATGTCATCTTTGACGATGTAAGGTGGATTGCTGACGATGGTGTGGAATTTTTGTGCAGGGATGGCGCTATACCAGTCACTCAAATGAAATTGAATTTTGGTATTGGCGTCTAGCAATTGAGTTGCATTAAAGCGAGCAATATCTAAGGCCGCAGCGCTGATGTCGGCTGCGCTGACTTCGATTTTTTTATCTTGCGCCGCAATCGAAATCGCGATGGCGCCAGAGCCAGTGCCTAAATCCAAGAGTTGCTTACCGCTCGCTGTGCATTCCAGTGCTAATTCGACTAATAACTCGGTATCGGGTCTGGGAATCAAGACATCCGGCGTGACTTTAAATTTCAGCCCAAAGAACTCACGATATCCAAGCAAGTAGGCCATAGGCTCGCCTGCGAGTCTCTGAGTGGCGAATTGATTGAGTTGCGCTAGTTGTTGATCGCTTAACGCTTGTTCGGACTGTGTAATTAATTGCACCCTGCTATAGCCAGTTACCTGACATAACAGCATACGGGTTTCTAGAGGTTCAAGCGGTGATGTTGCCTGAACTTGCGCTATCGAGCATGGAGGGGGAAAAATGCACATCCTTGAAAATGCTCATCCACGGATTTTGCCGAAGAACACACGTTCTTTTTTCTTACTGATGATTAAAGTGAAAGACGCAAGGATAAATACCAAGAACCAAGTCAAAGCCCATGCAGGGATAGATAAGCCTAAGATGGGATCGTAAGGCGTTTCGCACAAGCCATTGGCTTTAAACATCACAGGAAATAATTGCGCCACAAAAAAACTATTCATAGGGCCAGACAAGGGATCGGCACCGCAAGAGCCTGGCGGTTGAGAGATTACCCACAACTGATAACCCGCTATTCCCGCACCAATGAAGCCGAAAACTGCACTGGCGGCCATGCTTTTTCTTTGTTGATTAGGAAATATCAAAGCAAACACGCAAGCTAAGGCGATCAAAGCAAATGCGTAACGTTGCATGACACACAGCGGGCAGGGCAACATGTCCAATACGAGTTGCAAATACAAGGCAAAGCCAAGTAGACCGCTACAGGCGAGAATAATCAATATCAGAGCGGTCTTAGTACGATTCATGGCAATAGTCTTTATTTTTAAAAATGCGTTAAAAGTGCGTTCGTGCTGAATTTAATCAAGCTTATTTAATTCAGAACCTAACCGAGAATCTAACTTAGAACCTTACTTAGAATCCAACTTAGCACCTGAGTGAGAACGTAAGGATACTAGACTTACTCGATTTGTTGCAGACGCACGCGGAAAAAAATTAAATCTTCGTTAATCCTGACCGCGAAACCATCAGAAAGTTCCCACGCTCGTGTCTGGCACAAGAATCAGAAGCGGTCTATCATCTCGGTATTGTCTTACCTATTGAAGGAAGTATTATGTCTAGCTCTGTCGTTCGTGCCGTTTGTCCTCATGATTGCCCCGATACTTGCGCCTTATTGGTGACTGTGCAAGATGGTGTGGCGACGGAGGTCAAAGGTGATCCTGATCATCCCACGACGGGCGGCGTACTCTGCACCAAAGTAGCCCGGTATACCGAACGCACTTACCATCCTGATCGCTTGTTATATCCACAAAAGCGCGTTGGTAATAAGGGTGAAGGCAAGTTCGTTCGAATTTCTTGGGACGAAGCCATCGCGACTATTGCTTCTCGTTTAAAAGAAATCGCAGCACGTAATCCGCTCGCCATTTTGCCTTACAGTTACGCCGGTACCATGGGCATGGTGCAAGGCGAAAGCATGTCCGCGAGGGTTTTGAATAAACTCGGCGCTTCCTTTCTGGATCGTACGATTTGCGCATCGGCCGGTGGTGCGGGCTACAAATATACTTTAGGTGATCGCATCGGTACCGATGTTGAACAAACTCAAAATGCACGTCTGATTATTATTTGGGGCGGCAATCCTATCGCTTCGAATCTGCATTTCTGGACACGCGTGCAAGAAGCCAAGCGCAATGGCGCCAAAATTATTGCGATTGATCCTTATCGTTCTTTGAGTGCGGAAAAATGTCATCAACATATCGCCGTGCGGCCTGGTACAGATTCCGCTTTGGCCTTGGGCATGATGCATGTGTTGATCAAAGAAGACTTGCTCGATCATGACTATATTGCGCAATACACGTTGGGTTTCGACCAATTAAAGCAGCGCGTGGCAGAATGGACACCTGAGAAAGTAGCGGCTATTTGCGGCATCACGATTGCAGAAGTAGAAGGTCTAGCACGCGACTATGGCGAAGGCGCACGTCGTGGTGAACCTAGTTTAATCCGTATGAATTATGGTGTGCAGCGCGTACACGGCGGTGGTATGGCAGTGCGTAATATTTGCTGTTTGCCCGCCTTGGTTGGTGCTTGGCGTCACGCCGCAGGTGGCGCGCTGTTATCGTCATCCGGTGGCTTTGTAAAAAATTCTAAGGCTTTAGAGCGTCCAGATTTATTCCCGGAAGCTCAGGCCAGTCGCACGATTAATATGAGCGATATCGGCAATAGCTTAATGCATCCTGGTTCTGCGGAATTTGGTCCTAAAATAGAAGCGTTGGTGGTCTACAATTCGAATCCGGTTGCTATTGCACCTGATTCTTCTGTGGTGGCACGAGGCTTTGCGCGAGAAGATTTATTCACGGTAGTGCTAGAACATTTTCAGACGGATACGGCAGATTACGCGGATATCTTATTGCCTGCCACCACGCAGTTGGAGCACGTCGATGTGCATAGCGCCTATGGCCATCGCTATATGATGGCGAATAATGCTGCCATTGCGCCTATGGGTGAAGCCAAATCGAATGCAGAAATTTTCCGTTTGTTGGCGCAGGCATTGGGATTTACCGACCCTTGTTTTACCGAGTCCGATGATGCGATTGCCGCACAAGCATTTAATTATCAACATGCGCGCACCGAACATACCAATTGGGAACAGTTAAAGCAGCAAGGTTGGTCTAAGTTGAAAATGCCAGATGCCGCATTTGCGCACGGCGGCTTCACGACGCCTTCCGGTAAATGCGAGTTTTATAGTCAGCAAATGTTAGATGATGGATTAGATCCATTGCCTGCGTATATTCCTCCCTACGAATCGGTCGTTAGCAATCCGGAGTTGGCAGCAAAATATCCGCTGGCGATGATTTCACCGCCAGCGCGTAATTTCTTAAATTCGACGTTTGTGAATGTGAAGAGTTTGCGTGATACCGAAGGTGAACCGCATCTCGATATCCACCCTGAGGATGCGACCCGCCGCGAGATTAAAGCCGGTGATAGGGTGCGAATTTTTAATGACCGTGGCAGCTTCCTTGCGAAAGCACGCGTCACCGATAAAGCGCGTGCTGGCATGGTAGTTGGGCTGTCGATTTGGTGGAAAAAATTTGCGTCGGACCATAAAAATGCCAATGAAGTGACCAGTCAAAAATTAACCGACATGGGTGGTGGTCCGACCTTTTACGATCTTTTGGTAGAAGTCGAAAAAGCTAAAATCGCCTAGGTATCATATGCTGCGGTGCAAAATTTCCTAGAGCGCTTACTCAGTTTTCTCTGATTTTACGCGGCTAATTTGCACCAACAATGGTCAGAGTGTGAGGCTTGGTGTATCGTGTTGGTGCATGTGGTTTTGTCGGCGAGATCGGCAAGCAAAATGAGTCAACACGAGGTCAACACAAGTTAACATAAGTTGACCCTTCAATTAAAAATGGAGACAGTATGGATACAGCAACGAGCACAGATAAATTTTGGCTTAAATCCTATCCACCAGGAGTGCCAGCAGAGATCGACGTCACGCAATACAAATCCTTGGTACATTTGTTGGAAGAGGCCTTCAAGACTTTTTCTGATCGCAATGCGTATGTCTGTATGGACAAGTACATGACTTATGGCGAAGTCGATGTCTTGTCGAAAAAAGTCGCTGCTTGGTTGCAAAGTCGTGGTTTACAGCCTGGTGCTCGAGTCGCGATCATGATGCCCAATGTCTTGCAATATCCAGTTGCTCTAGCCGCAGTATTGCGGGCTGGTTACGTGGTGGTCAACGTCAATCCTTTGTACACGCATCGTGAATTGGAACATCAATTAAAAGATTCAGGCGCGGAAGCGATTTTCGTCTTAGAAAATTTTGCGATCACTCTAGAACAGGCCATTGCGCATACTGATATTAAGCATGTTGTGATTTGCTCTATGGGCGAAATGTTGGGCGGGATCAAAGGTGCGATAGTCAATCTGGTCGTGCGTCATGTGAAGAAATTAGTACCAGCATTTAATTTGCCGGGTTCTGTGCGCTTCAAAGAAGTATTGGCGCAGGGTAGTTCCATGAAATTTCAACCTATGGAAGCTAAGCTGGATGATGTCGCATTCTTGCAGTACACCGGCGGTACCACAGGCGTATCTAAAGGTGCTGTCCTGACACACAAAAACGTGGTGGCCAATGTGCTGCAAAATCATGCATGGTTAAAACCGAGCATGGATGCTCACAAGGGAACGCCACAGTTAGTATTCGTCTGCGCTTTGCCGCTCTACCATATCTTCGCTTTGACAGTTTGTAATATGGTGGGAACTCGCATCGGTGGTTTGAATATTTTGATTCCTAATCCTCGCGACATTCCTGGTTTTGTGAAAGAACTCAAAAAATATAAAGTCAACGTATTCCCAGCGGTCAATACTTTATATAACGCCTTATTGAATAATCCAGAATTCGCACAAACTGATTTCTCAGGTTATTTCTGCTGCACAGGCGGTGGGATGGCGGTGCAAAAAGCAGTTGCAGAAAAATGGAAAGCAGTCACTGGTTGCGCGATTGCAGAAGGCTACGGCTTGTCAGAAACCTCGCCCGTGGCGACCGCCAATTATGCCGATGCGAAAGAATTTACGGGTAGCATAGGTTTGCCGATTTGTTCGACAGAGATTGCGATTTTGGACGATGATGGTAAGCCAGTTCCCTTGGGTGAGAGCGGTGAGATTGCGATTCGAGGTCCGCAAGTCATGCTGGGATATTGGAATCGTCCTGACGAAACCGCTAATTCATTTACCGCAGATGGTTTCTTCAAATCAGGCGATATTGGTGTGATGGATGAACGTGGTTTTACCAAGATTGTCGATCGTAAGAAAGACATGATTTTGGTATCAGGTTTTAACGTCTATCCAACGGAAATTGAAGGTGTCGTTGCAGGTCATCCAGGCGTGTTGGAATGCGCGTGCGTTGGTGTGCCAGACGAAAACTCAGGTGAAGCAGTGAAGTTATACGTGGTGAAAAAAGATCCAGCTTTGACCAAAGAAGCGTTAATGGCTTTCTGTAAAGAGGAATTTACCGCGTATAAAAAACCGAAGTACATAGAATTTCGCACTGAATTGCCGAAAACAAATGTTGGGAAAATCTTGCGTCGTGCGTTGCGGGACGAGGCGAAAAAAACTTAAGCGGTTTTTGGATGACGAAAGAAGAGAGCTGCGACTCTCTTTTTTATTTGTATTTGTATTTGTTTTGGCCTAGACCTACTTCATTATTTTATTTTGCACATCATCGTGCACATATTTTTGCTGAATTTGATGAAAGGTTTTGTCTTTTTTCATGCTCTCTAAGGCAGCATTCCATTTTTTTACTATGGCTGGGGAGGTGCTTTTTGAGGCGGCGATATACAGATCGCTTTTGAACAACTCAAAAACAAATTTAACGTCACTAGCGGCATAGCCGGATGCTAATGCCAGACTTTCCACGCCTAGCTTAGAGTCGGTATAGGCGGATATTCTGCCTATCATGAGTTTTTTGAAACTGGAAATATTTGAGCTGGCCCTGTCTAAATTAGTAAAGCCTAGACGGGTTAAAGTTTGATCACGAATATCACCCCGATAGACGCCTATCAAGGGAATTTTCTTTGCATCTTCTAGACTATTAATTTCTAAGTTCGAGTCTGCTCTTGCATACAAACCATAAGTGTTGGCTTTTATCGGACCTATCCATTGGTATAAGGATTCGCGTTCTGGCGTGCGTGCCATGCTAAATAACAAGGTGTTCGGGTTCGCATTAATTTTGTCGATGCCACGCGACCAAGGTACGACTTGAATCGGGTCGTTGTTACCGACCCGCTTTTGGATTTCTCTGACGATTTCTATCGTCATGCCCGTGAGTTTGCCTTCTTCGTCAAAAAATTGTAGTGGCCTATCGTCTTCGCAATACAAAGCCAAGGATTGTGCAGCGACAGACGCGCAGAATAAATTCGCATTTAAAAAGACAAGTAAGGCAATGAACTTGTATAAACTAAGCATGCATTGATCCTACGCTCTGAGGTGAGACTATTATTCCAATTAGTCTGATCTACTACTCAATATTCAGTATTCAATATTCAAGACTTACAAACTTAATTGGTACTAACGCTATGCTATTAAACTCGGGTAAATTATAAAGCTTCGAGTTTTGGGATTTGGCGCGGTTTACGGTGTTCGTCAGTGGCCACATAAGTCAACGTGGCTTCGGTCACTTTAACCGTATCAGCTTGCAGGCGGTTGCGTTCCGCATAAACTTCTACCGATACGGTGACGGAGGTGTTACCCACTTTCACGACTTCAGCGTAAAACGACAATAAATCACCGACGAATACGGGCTGTTTAAACAAAAATGAATTTACCGCAATCGTTGCAACCCGGCCATTGGCTCGGCGCGCTGCTGGCACGGCTCCAGCGATATCGACTTGCGCCATAATCCAACCACCAAATACGTCGCCATGAATATTAGCATCGGATGGCATAGGCATTACGCGTATGGTGGGCATGCCGGCTGGCAGGGAAGTTTGATGAGTGTCTGACATGGTGTTCTCTCGTAGTTAGGCTGAACGCGATACAATCGGGTAAATGATTTCTTGTAAAAATCTGGGTAATTTAAAAAGGACTTACACTGATTTTACTGATCGATCCGCTTTGTCTGCCTAAAGCGCTTGGATCACCTCTGGATTTATGGTTATTTTGTAATTGAATCAGAGTTTTCAATGCACAATAGTTGGAATGATATAGCAAATTTCTTTTTTTTGATGGAAGCCCATGCGTCGTAATTCATCTTTATCTTCTTCTGTTGGTTCTCCGCAAGGACGTGGCGATTGGTCCACGGTCAAAACCTTGCTACCTTATTTATGGGCGTATAAGTGGCGGGTTCTCTTAGCCTTGAGCTTTTTAGTTGGCGCCAAATTAGCGAATGTCGGTGTTCCATTGGTTTTGAAAGAATTGGTAGATCGTCTCACCGCCAATCCTTTGAGTCCTGCGAGTTTAATGGTCTTGCCCGTAAGTGTCTTGATCGCCTACGGTGTTTTGCGTTTGTCCACCACGCTGTTCACGGAAATGCGTGAATTTGTGTTCGCCAAAGTAACGCAGCGTGCCGTACGTACAATTGCGCTTAAAGTCTTTCGCCATTTGCATGCACTTTCCTTACGCTTTCATTTGAACCGACAAACTGGTGGGATGACGCGTGATATCGAGCGCGGTACCAGAGCCATTTCTTCGCTAGTTTCTTTTGCTTTGTTTAGCATCGTGCCGACCTTATTAGAAATTGCTTTGGTACTGAGCTATTTGTTCGTTAAATATGATAAGTGGTTCGCCATTATTACTATCTTTGCTCTGGTCGCGTATATCGTGTTTACGATTGCAGTGACAGAATGGCGCACCAATTTCCGTCGCACCATGAACGAATTGGACTCCAAAGCCAGCACTAAGGCGATTGATTCTTTGCTCAATTACGAGACTGTTAAATATTTTGGTAACGAGGAATATGAGGCTCAGCGTTACGACCAGGGTTTGCAAAGTTATGAAAAAGCAGCAGTCAAATCGCAGACCACTTTATCCTTATTAAATGCGGGTCAATCCTTGATTATTGCTACCGCCGTTACCTTGATTTTGTGGCGTGCGGCGCAAGGTGTGATTGACCAAACCATGACCTTGGGTGATTTGGTTTTGGTGAATGCTTTTATGATTCAGTTATACATTCCTCTCAATTTTTTGGGTGTCTTGTATCGTGAAATTAAGCAAAGTCTGGCCGACATGGAAAAGCTATTTTCATTGCTCGATCAAAATAAAGAAATTGCCGATAAAGCCGATGCTCCGGCTCTGCAATTGCAGGGACATCTTTCGCCCGATGTGGTATTCCAGGGTGTCAATTTTAGTTATGAAGAAAAGCGCCAGATCTTGTTTGATGTTGATTTCAAAATCGCTGCCGGAACTACGACTGCGGTGGTCGGGCACAGTGGCTCGGGCAAATCTACTTTATCGCGTTTGCTATTTCGTTTTTATGATATTCAGTCAGGTGCGATACAGATAGGTGGACAAAACATTCTCGATATCACGCAACATTCTTTACGTCAGGCGATAGGTATAGTGCCGCAAGATACGGTGTTATTTAATGACACAATCGCCTACAACATCGCTTACGGCAAACCGGGCGCGACTCAAGATGAGGTGATTGCAGTCGCCAAAGCCGCCTACATCCACGATTTTATTGAGAGCCTGCCAGATGGCTACCAAACTATGGTTGGTGAACGTGGTTTGAAATTGTCGGGCGGTGAGAAACAGCGCGTGGCGATTGCGCGTACTCTTTTAAAAGATCCAGTGATGATGATCTTTGATGAGGCAACTTCCGCATTAGATTCGAAATCTGAGCAAATGATACAAGCGCAATTAAAACAAATTGCAAAGAGCCGAACCAGTTTGGTGATCGCTCACCGATTATCGACTATCGTTGATGCGCACCAGATTTTGGTGATGGATAAAGGCCGCATTATTGAACGCGGCACGCATACTGAGCTGATGAATTTAGCGGGTGCCTACGCGCAGATGTGGGAAAGACAGCAGCATAGTAATTTGGCGACGCAAGAGGAATAACGTTTTATGGAAACCAAATGGTTAGAGGATTTTGTCTCCTTGGCAGAAACCAATAGTTTTAGTCGCTCAGCGGAATTGCGCCACGTGACGCAGCCAGCTTTTTCACGGCGTATACAATCCTTAGAGGCGTGGTTGGGGGCGGACTTGATAGATCGCACTTCCTATCCCACCCGCTTAACTCATGCGGGCGAGATTTTCTTCGAGCAAGCCATTGCTATGCTGGGGCAAATCAACAATGCCCGCGCTTTATTACGTGGCAAACGTACGTCAGTTCAAACCACCGTTGACTTTGCGGTGCCACATACTTTATCGCTGACCTTTGTCCCTAAATGGCTGACCGAGTTACAGAATAATTTTGGAGAAATTAATAGCCGTTTGTTGGCTTTGAACGTGCATGATGCCGTGATGAGTTTGGTGGAAGGTGGGTGCGATCTTATGCTGTGTTATCACCATCCGCAGCAACCTTTACTACTCGATCCTGCGCAATACGAAATGATCAGTATGGGAACAGAAGCCTTACGTGCCTACGCGCGTTGTGATAAATCGGGCGTGCCGGATTTTGTTTTGCCAGGTACGATAGAGCAGCCTTTACCCTTTTTGGCCTATGCTAATAATGCCTACTTAGGGCGTATGGTGGATTTGATTTTGAATCAAACTAAACAAGCGCTGCATTTGGATAGGTGTTACGAGACCGACATGGCAGAAGGCTTAAAAATGATGGCCTTGGAAGGTCGTGGCGTTGCATTTTTACCAGAGTCTGCGGTGGTGCGTGAGCTCAAACAAAAGCAATTAGCACGAGCCGACAGTGGTGCTGATGCGTGGGAAGTGAGTATGGAAATCCGTCTCTATCGCGAACGTCCGTCCGAGCAAAAAGCGGGCAAACCAGTAGTGGCGAAATTATGGGATTATTTAGCGCAGAAATCGCAGCTGAGTAATAAATCCAAAACGGTACGTTCGCAGCGATAGTGAGCTTGGCTGCGACTTTTGGGCTAGTTGTTGTATGTCGCGCAGTGATGTTGTCCTATGGGGCTGGGATTGCGGTTAGGCTAGAGATTCTGTGTGATAATGCATGCCATTTGGAAATATTCTAAACCTCTATGTCTGTCGCTCGTAATTTTGATTTCATGTTTACTTTCGTTTTTATGTCGATAAAGTTGAAATCATTTTTCAAACATATTGCTTGTGTTTTTGCCTTCCTAATTCTTCAAATTTCTCCGACTTCGGCACAAACCATCAAGGCTTATACTGAAGAATGGCCGCCCTATAATTTTCTGCAAGACGGCGAAGTGACGGGTATCACCACGGAGATTTTGCGAGCGACCTGTGCCAATGCAAAAATTCAATGCGAATTTCAATTAGTACCTTGGATCCGCGCCTATAAAACGGTACAGGAAACACCCAATACTTTGATTTACACGATTGCGCGTGTGCCTAGTCGCGAGCAACAATTTATTTGGATAGGTCCCGTTTTGCCACGAACGACCTGGATTTATGTGCGTAAAGAAGTCGCCGATAAAGTGCATCAGATTAAAGATCTTGCTAAGTTCAGAATAGGTTTAATCAGGGCAGAGGCGTCGGTGTCCGAGTTGACTCAGGCTGGCGTCCCCGAGTCGGCCATTCGTATTTTTAATTCGAATACGGATGTGATGCGTACCGCAAAAATAGGCCATCTCGATGTGCTTATTAATACGGAAATTGGTATGGCGATGAATCAGAAAAATTTTGACCTTCCTGCCGATAGTTTTGTCCGTTTGATGAAATTGTATGATGGCGGCGCCCTGTATTTTGGCCTGCATCTGCATTCTGATCCTGAGTTGGTAGAAAGACTGCAAGCCAGTCTCGATAAGCTCAAACGTGAGGCCAAAATTCAGGTCATTGTGCATCAATATACGAGAATGTAATTTTCTACCCAAGCTTTCTTTACCTCTCGCTTTTATTACCTTTCCTTTTTACCCTAGCTATGGGCTAGAGATTGTCGACGCTTCAAATTCCTTTATGCAAGCGCACACTCCTGAGTTGAAACTAAGTAGAACCAATTCAAACCAATTCAAATTGGTATCGCCTACTGCATTTTTGCAGTAGTTCTCGCATCGCATTTTATTTTTATTTTATCAACTATGCATATCACGCATAGTTGGATGCAAACAAAGCATTGGAACGCCGCTAAGCACTTGCCTTAAGATGCGCTGCCTTTGATCAGATCGAAAAACTAAGGTGTGATCAAGTCAGAAAAATGTTAATCCAAGCTTAATTCGAGCCACATTATTTACAGGACTTACCATGTCAAGTAACCACCAAATCCCGTCCTACCTGACCCCGCATGCGACTGGCCCATGGAACGTATACCTAGAACAAATTGATCGCGTAACACCCTACTTAGGCAGCTTGTCGCGTTGGGTAGAAACTTTAAAACGCCCTAAACGTATTTTGATCGTTGATGTGCCTATCGAACGTGATGACGGTACGATTGCGCACTTCGAAGGCTATCGCGTACAGCACAATACTTCACGTGGTCCTGGTAAGGGCGGCGTGCGTTTCCATCAAGATGTGACTTTGTCTGAAGTGATGGCTTTGTCTGCTTGGATGACGATCAAAAACTCTGCAGTCAACGTTCCTTACGGTGGTGCAAAAGGCGGTATTCGTGTTGATCCTAAGACTTTGTCACGCGGTGAATTGATGCGTATGACGCGTCGTTACACCTCTGAGATCGGTATCATCATCGGCCCAGACAAAGATATTCCAGCACCAGACGTCAATACCAATGAACAAACCATGGCGTGGATGATGGACACTTACTCCATGAACGAAGGTCGTACCGCGACGGGCGTAGTGACAGGTAAGCCTATTTCTTTAGGTGGTAGCTTGGGTCGTCGTGAAGCGACAGGCCGTGGCGTTTTCGTCGTTGGTTGTGAAGCTGCTGCGAAAAAAGGTGTGACGATTGCTGGCGCAAAAATCGCAGTACAAGGTTTTGGTAACGTCGGTGGTATCGCTGCACGTTTGTTTGCAGAAGCAGGTTCTAAAGTGGTGGCAGTTCAAGATCACGGCGGCACCATTTTCCATTCAAATGGTTTGGATGTGCCTAAGTTGTTAGAGCACGTTGCCACTAATGGTAGCGTTGCAGGTTTCCTTGGTGCTGAAGCCGTTTTGCCGAATGAAGAATTCTGGAAAGTGCAATGCGATATCTTGATTCCAGCGGCTTTGGAACAACAAATCACAGAAGCTAATGCGAATCAAATCACGGCAAAAATTATTCTCGAAGGTGCAAATGGCCCAACCACGCCAGAAGCAGATGATATTTTGCGTGATCGTGGTGTCTTGGTCGTGCCTGACGTGATCGCCAATGCCGGTGGTGTAACGGTTTCTTACTTCGAATGGGTACAAGATTTCTCTAGCTATTTCTGGACAGAAGATGAAATCAATAATCGTTTAACACGCATTATGAAAGAAGCTTTCCACTCAGTATGGCACGTGACCGAGGACAAGAATGTTTCCTTGCGTACTGCGGCCTTTATCATTGCTTGTACTCGTGTATTACAAGCGCGTGAAGTCCGAGGTCTCTACCCATAATTGAGCGCGGCGATAAATTCGATTCTCGGGCGCATAGCGGCGTTGTCTTTCCTCGCAATATTGACATATTGCTGCGGGAGACGCCTTGCCCTGCATCCCGAGTATCAAATTTCTCTTGGCTCAATGGTGTTTGAGATTCGATAGAAAAAAGATTTGTAGGGTGGGAAAAGCCCGCGCCGCCAGACTATGCAGTACCTATGCAGCGTGAGTTTTCCCCAACTTTCTCCCTCTCAAACACACAAATTCCGCAAAGTGTAAAATAGCACGGCAAATGTTTCCGCTTCAAAGGAATACCGTGTTTAAGTATTTATGCTTTAGCTTCACTCTGCTGTTCGCTATACAAGTTCACGCCGCTGATACCTTAGCGCGTATCAAAGAACGCAAGACCATCGTCATTGCGCATCGCGAAGCGAGTGTTCCCATCTCTTATTTATCCGAAGACAGTAAGCCCATAGGCTACGCCATGGATATTTGCAGCAAAGTGGTTGAACGCATTAAACGTGATTTAAAGCAGCCGCAAATAACGCTCAGCTATTTACTGGTTAATTCATCAAATCGGATTTCCGCGATACAAGACGCAAGCGCGGATTTGGAATGCGGCACGACGGCCAATACTGCCGAACGTCGTAAGCAAGTAGCGTTTTCCATACCTTATTTTTTTGCCGCAACGAGATTTTTGACCAAGGCCGATTCCAATATCAAGAATTGGTCAGATTTAACACAAAGACGCGTGGCCATCGTGCGTGGCAGTACAGCAAACAGTTTGCTGCGGCAATTAACGCAATTGAAGTTTTCAGAAATAAAGTTGATCGAGGTCAGTAATTCCCGCGCCGGACTTGAGTTGTTGCAAGAAGGACAGGCTGATGCGGTGGTCGCAGAAGAACTTATCTTAGCTGGACTACGCGCTAGTACAGAAGTAACTTCACAATGGAAAATCCAAGGTGACAACATCGGTATCGAGGCTCAGACCATCATGTTCGCCAAAGACGATCCTGCGTTGAAAACATTGATCGATAAAGAGATTGCTAAACTTATCAATGAAGGCGAGCTCGCCAAACTGTATGAAAAATGGTTCATGCAAGCATTGCCTACGAGCGGATTAAATTATGCCTTGCCTATGAGTTTTCTATTAAGAGATAGTTTGCGTTTTCCGTCGGATAAGGTGTTTAATTAAAATGTATTCCGGTTCCTGTGCAAGATAGAAACTTTTCAAGTAATTCGCTTTGTAACCAATAGAAATCCAAAGCCCACCCGTTAAACGGTAAAATAGTGACTTTTCCTCTTACGATTTTCATTCAAAGCGCTTATGGATTCTAGTACACTTTCCGAACTCACCATTATCCGTCCAGACGACTGGCATCTGCATTTGCGCGACGGCGACGCCTTAAAAACTGTTTTGCCGCACACCGCAGCGCAATTTGCTCGTGCGATTGTGATGCCGAATTTGAAACCGCCTGTGACCACGACAGCTTTAGCAGGTGCATATCGCGAACGTATTTTGGCAGCTTTGCCAGAAGGGATGGCGTTCGAACCCTTGATGACTTTGTATTTGACGGATAACACGCCGCCCGATGAAATTCGTCGTGCTAAAGACAGCGGTTTTGTACATGCGGTGAAGTTGTATCCCGCTGGTGCGACGACCAATTCAGACGCGGGTGTGACCGATTTGCGTAAGTGCTATAAAACTTTAGAAGTCATGCAAGAAGTTGGCATACCGTTCTTGGTGCACGGCGAAGTCACTAATCCAGAGATTGATTTGTTTGATCGTGAGGCTGTGTTTATTGATACCGTGATGAAGCCTTTGCGTGCCGATATGCCAGAACTGAAAGTGGTGTTTGAACACATCACGACTAGCGATGCGGCAGCTTATGTCTCCGAAGCGAGTGGCTCAATTGCTGCCACAATTACGGCGCATCATTTGCTGTACAACCGTAATGAAATTTTCAAAGGCGGCATTCGTCCTCACTATTACTGCTTGCCAGTATTGAAGCGCGAAACACATCGCCAAGCTTTGGTGAAAGCAGCGACCTCTGGTAATCCTCGTTTCTTCCTCGGTACCGATTCAGCGCCACATGCAAAAGGCGTCAAAGAGCACGCTTGTGGTTGTGCTGGTTGTTATACCGCTTTGCATGCGATGGAGCTGTATGCACAGGCCTTTGATCAAGTCGGTGCATTAGATAAATTGGAAGGCTTTGCGAGTTTCTTTGGTCCTGATTTTTATCAGTTGCCACGTAACGCTGGCAGCATCACCTTAAAGCGCGAAAGCTGGACTTTGCCAAATGAATTGAGTTATCTCGACGGTAGCTTAGTGCCGCTGAATGGTGGCGAGACTATCAATTGGAAAGTCTCCGCTTAATTTTATAATGACTCAGTTTTACTCCGTCATTGATTGGTCGCGACCTTGGTTAGCCTCGATTCTTCCTGCCGCAGAAAATATTCTGGCGCAGGAAGATTGGCGTGTCGCTTTGAACCAAGCAGCGCGGTCAGCGGGTTTATTGAATCATCGCGATCTGCCTTTGCAGTTTATTCCACAAGAAGACTTACCAGACGGTGTTGCCTACGAAAGCCACATCAGTGCGGCGGGCAAAGTACCAACACGCGAAAATTTGCATGATTTTTTTAATGCCTTGGTTTGGCTAAGTTTTCCGCAAATCAAACGTCAACTCAATGCACTACAAGCCGCGCAAATTGAGACGCTTGGTATCGGCAAATCACGTGGTCCAGCGCGTGATGCGGCAACCATTTTTGATGAAAATGCCGCACTCTTGGTGTTAGAAAATTCTGAACGTGGACATCGACTTTTAAATTGTTTGCGTGAGCATCAATGGCAGCAGGCTTTCATCGAGCATCGTGATGATTTTGCGACTGTGGCGCAGGTCTGGAGTTTTGGTCATGCCTTGATGGAGAAGCTGGTGCAGCCGTATAAAGGTATTACGGCGCATGCTTGGGTGGTGTGGGTAAGTCCAGAATTTTTCAAGCAAGATGTTAGTCTACAGGCCACCCAACTTGATAGGCAAGTAAGCACCCAATTACAATCTCATACTTTGACAACCGCAGATTACACACCTCTACCGGTGCTAGGTGTTCCGGGTTGGTGGACGGGACAAGATCAAGAATTTTATGCGGATGAAAAAGTATTTCGCATTAAATTTCGCATTAAGCGCACCCATCCAGTACATATCTGAAAATCGCTTTGATTGGGCATTGAAACAGCCAGCCCGTCTAGATCCGATACACTAGCAATACATTAGATATCAACCCTAAATAATTAACCCTAAAGCGGCTTATCCTCGTCAAGCTAGGTGGCTAAAATTAACCGCGCGAGAAAGTCCGGCTAACTCTATCCAAGTGAGCGCGCATCGCTTGTTTTGCACCATTCGCATCATGCGCGGCAATGGCTTCTAAGATGGCGCGATGATCCAGTAAGGTTTGCTTGCGTAATTCTTCCGTTTGGAAATGCTCTTTTAATTTGTGCCACAAGCTACCGCGTTGATTCCACAGGTATTCAATAGCGCCAACCATCGCGCTATTGCCCGTTGCGCGTGCAATGGCCAGATGAAAATTTCGGTCAGCCATCTCGTTTTCATTGCGATTATCGTGATGACGTTCCATTTCGAGCACGGCTTTCAAGATGGCATCAATCGCCGAATCAGTAGCGTTTTTTGCAGCAATGGCGGCAATTTCGGATTCGATTAAACGCCTGGCGGAAAGCACTTCGAATGGCCCTGGGCCACCTTCGACTACATTATTGTCAACCTTCGCTTGCTCGCTCACATACACGCCCGAGCCACCACGCACCTCCACGATGCCGCCCAACTCTAAGGCGATCAAGGCCTCACGCAGCGAAGCGCGGCTGACAGCGAGCTTACTCGCCAAATCCCGTTCCGACGGCAAGCGCTCACCAGCGGCAATGTTTTCTTCTTTGATCAGTTGTTGAATGCGGGCGGAAACAACGCGGTATAGACGTGGTTCAGGGGCAAGTGTTTCAACTGCAGCAGCAACTTTTTTCATTGAGTCTAGGAAGGTAAGAGAAATGGAGGAATAAAAATGACAAGGTTTATTCTAGATTGGTCTGTCCAATGTCGCAAGCGAAGTCGTCGCCTTGAAGCGTCAATTTGTGACGAAATTTGAGATGTGGGGTGATAGTTAGAGTGCCAGTGGGTGGCAATGAGACTGCGAATGTATGCCTACAATAGATGATTTTGGGTGCCAATTAAAATGCGAATGAGTGACAAAGCAGCCGCTGTGTAACAGCAATTATTGTAAAACTAGCCCAAGAATTGTAGAAAAGCCGCTTAACAAATTTCTTTGTTAAGCGGCTTCTATATTGGTGGCCCGGGGCGGAATCGAACCACCGACACAAGGATTTTCAATCATCAAACTTTTTTTTATAAAACAAATACTTACATTTCTTTATTTCTACAAAGTTGATTTTCTCTCACGCTAGAGAGCGAGGAATCGCGTAGCGTTACCATGAATTGTAGAACTGCTAGATAGGTAAACTTAAATTTTCTTGGAATGTATATGTTATGTCTAATTTTCCTTTTTTAATAAATTCTACTTTACGATTAAGATGAGATTGCTTTACATTTTATTTGATTATTCTTTCCATTAATGTCATCATATTTATGAAATATTTTTCATTTAAATTTGTTTTTGTTGACCTTACCGTTAATATGAGCCACAATTTCCTTTATGGAAAACTCAAAAATTATTTCAATATGTCAGTTAGTTAGAACTGATGGGAAAAATGTTTCAGCGAAAATTGCAGATACATTTAAAGTCTCGCGTCAAACAGCAAGTTCATGGCTAGCGCAATTGAAGAAGCTTCAGTTAATCGAATCTACAGGTTCCGGTAGAGGAATTGAATATTATTTGCTTGATGTTGCGAAGAAAAGTGCTACATATAATCGAGAAGGCTTATCTGAAGATGTAGTTTGGAGAGAGCTTTGTGCACCAATGGTCAAAGATCTTCCACAAAACGTAAGGAATATTTGGCATCACGGAATAACAGAAATGGTCAATAATGCTATCGATCATTCAGGATCTGAAAATGTTACTGTTACTATTAGTCGAAATATATATTCGACAAAATGCGTTGTGATGGATACAGGTGAGGGAATTTTCTTAAAAATTCAGCGGGCATTAAATTTGTATGACCCTCGGGAAGCTATTTTGGAGTTGGCAAAAGGTAAGCTTACAACCGATCCGACAAATCACTCAGGGGAAGGCATTTTCTTTTCATCTAAAATGTTTGATTCATTTATTATTAGTTCAGGGGACTTGGCATTTGTACATCTCGACAAAAATTTAGAGGATGTTCTCCTTTCTAGGAAGGATGAAATAAAAGGAACCAAGGTGCTTATGGAACTTGAGAATCAGAGCATCAGAACATCGCAAGAAGTCTTTGATAAATTTGCTTTGCCAGAGGACTTCTCTTTTGCAAAAACAATTGTTCCTGTAAAGTTGGCACAACATGAGGGTGAAACTCTAGTGTCAAGATCCCAGGCCAAAAGGTTAACTAGAAGATTTGAAAAATTTCAATCAGTTATTGTTGATTTCGATGGTGTAGCTGAAATCGGACAGGCATTTGCAGATGAAGTTTTTCGTGTTTTCGCAAATGCTCATCCTAAAATCAATATGATACCAACCAATATGACCGCAAAAGTCAAAGCTATGGTCAATAGAGTGACTAATTCAAACTGAAAAAAAACACGATTAGAATGAATTTGATTAGTTGATTTACTTGGAACAAAAAATTACTAATTTGTAATTTTTTTGCTTGGCATTTCTCTCACCACTAACGGAATCGTTGTGGGAGATCCAATAAAAAATTGAATATGAATGTGCAAGGGATGTAATCATCGATTGTATCGGCATTCTTGCTGTGAAAATTTATGGTGAAGTTGATTCGATTGCGCTCCAAGCGTCACTGGATCAGCGATCTAAATTTGTCATCGAGAGATCGTCATTTCACGTTTGTGATGATGAAAAAGTTGCGGATGTTCAAGCTAAATATACGGCATTTTTCCTAGAAAAGAACATATAGAAGGAAAGGTAAATTTCGTAAGTAATGCTTCTATTTTTCAGGATCTTCCGATGGAGCAGACATCAACTGTTTCAATAAATTTGATCGCCAAGTTTTTATTGAACGTGTACAGGTCGGATCAACTTGATCGTAACTATCTATTTCACTCCCACATGTAATCCAGGCTGCGAAGTAAGGCCTAGCTTTACAAACAATTTCGACCATAGCTGCTGTTGGCGCTTGTTCGCCCAAGACTGTTTTCTTCCACTCCTCAGCTGCTATTTGATGCTTTGATCGCTCTTCCAAATATTCAAAAAGAGCCGCTCCACGAGGTGATGTCCATTCGACAATTACCCAGTTTAATCTGTCACTTATCGTTTCGGTCTGTCTTACGTGCGGTGGTATTGTACCGAACGGATAGCCGTCTTTTCTTGGTGGAATCTTTCCAGTCATTAAAAATGATTCATCCTCTGGGTATTTTTCAATCCAAAATGCAATCATTTCAGTTGTAGCTTCTTGTTTCTTGTAATAAAAATTCTTCCACTTCGACGCACCAATGCCGCTTGCACGTTCAAGTAGTGTAAATCTCCCTCGCGTACCAAATCTCTCATGAGTAAGTGTTCTTAGATGTTCGCTTACTTCCAGATCCCGAATTCGCTTTGTCATTTCAATCATTCCATTTCCTGAGTTTGTAAATTTTCGTCTTTTTATCGATATATTGCAATTATTTTGCAAACAGTGTATATTTTCTACACCGTGTATGAAATTTACACGGATTAACTCGGTTATATGGCCTATTGATACTTTTAATTTTTTTTAAAAAAAAAGTAAAAACAAACTTTTACCTCTGAAAAGGAAAAAACATGTCCATTGATTCAAAACATCATTTACGAATCGTCGGCTTCAAAACAATCGATTTCAAAAGCAAGAAAACAGGTGAGCCAGGCCAAATGAAAATAGGTCAGTGCATCGTTACGTCTGAAAGTGCTGAGAAAGGCCAACAAGTTTTAGTCGGTGAATTGTTAATGCCACGGCATTTAAATGAAACGCCGATTGGGGAATATTTGGCTGAATTCGAGTTGTCTGTTGGTACGGATCTTCGGTTGACTGCACGATTAACTAACTTACATCCATACAACGTAAGCTCGCCTCGGTCAGCATTATCAAAAGAAGTTGATAAGAAAGCGGCCTAACGGTGGGAGTCGGATCAATTCAAACTGTAGTCGTGTGTGTTCCTGCAACCGCTGCGACTGCTGCACAACAAGCGGCATGTGGGAAAGTTGGTGCGCAATTTTATGTGCCGGCGAAAGTGCAAGCTTATCTTCTTGATCCCTCACAAAAAAACAATTTAGACGCAGCGCTAGAGCCATTCAATTACAGCTATGCATCTGGTCTCTGGGCATTGGCCTTTGGCACCGTGGTTGGGCTGTACTTTGTGGCACATGGAATTGGTTTGGTCTTGGGATTTATTCGTCGAGGCTAACAATGCGGACTGGGCGCTTCCCCAGATTTTTTACGAAGGAGTTTTAACATGAACAAACATATTAAACGTGGTTTGGCATTGGTAGGTGCAATTGTTGTTTCCGGTTCTGCTCTGGCTGACGGTGGTCCTGATTTAACGCCATTAACGTCAGCAGTTAATTTTGGCACCACAACATCGGCAGTTTTGGCAATCGCCGGTTTATTGGCGAGCGTATATATCGCAATCAAAGGCGCTAAGGTCGTTCTGCGGATGATAAAAGGCGGCTAATCGCGAGGACTAAGAAAGGGGCATTTGCCCCTTTTTAAATTTTCGCGTCCGCGAAAAAAAAGAGGTTCGAAAATGACTATTAATCAGCTTTGGTATTTATCTATGTTTTTGTGGGGAATCGTCAGTGGATGGGCGGTTATTCAGGGTATTAACAATCAATAGGAGGACGAAATGTTAAATAAAATTTTTCTTGTTTTGTGTCCACTAATTTTCATTTGGATTTGCGTCCGAAAAGCGGTGCTTAACTATCTTGATGGTAAGCCATTTCGATCAAATTTTGATGTGCCACTCACGATTTTACTATTTCCATGCTTGTGGTTTCTTTCGTGTTTTGCCGAGTCAAAAGACGAAGTTATATCAATTTTCTTCACAGTTCTAATCTTCTTATTCCCGATTTGGATAACGTTGTCAATCATTTGGTTTGCGAAAATTTTTGAATAATTTCTATTATGAAAACCCAAATAAAGACGCTGATTAAATTGCTAGTTGCAATCCTTGTGCTCGCAATCCAATTTTCAGCCGCCTACTTTTTTATACGTTGGCTTCGATTGATTGACCCAACATTTTTGTCGGCTCTGGAAAAATTTTTATGATGAAAAAAATTATTGCACTGATCGCGCTAAAGAAAATTCTTGTAATTGCGCTTCTTGTCGCTACTGTCCTTCAGCAGAATCCGGCACAATCACAAGCTTTGCCTGTTGCGCCAGCTGCAAACTTTGTGGTTAATCGTGCGATTGGTGGAGTGCTGACAAAAACAGCTATTTCGCGTGGCTTTGCAGCAAATGATCCACGAATTGCTACTACGCTCGCTGGTGCAAGCTCGTCGCTAACTGCTGTGAATGTTGCATCTACAGTCGGTGGTGTCGCACTTGGTATCGCTGGTGCGCCGGTTTGGCTAACGGTAGCGGCGAGCGTGGGTATTTTCGCTGTCGGTGCAGCCATAGTAGCGGGAAAAACTTCTCTAAAATTGTCGGATAATCTTCTTATTGTTGATTCGAATGGAATTACAACGCCGCCTGCGTACGCACCAGGCCAGATCCAAGAAGGCCAATATAAAACCGCTGTTGCAAATGGTCTTAGGGTCTACAGGTCTTCAACATGTTTTGCTTCTGATTTTTGCGGACAGTTTCCATTAGCACCTGCCGGAGAAATACCTATTTCAAGGGATGCTGGAAATGGACTAATTTTAGCTTTTTATAGTTTGGATGAATTTACACAGAAATACCATTTGCTCGTAAATGCGCAACAGTCCGGACAGGTGCATAGTTGGGCTCAACCGCCGGCTTACGAAATTTCAGCAAATGGATCACGTCGGTTGGTGGGTTTAGAAAGAATCGAATATGTCTGTACGCAAACGTCCCCTTACTATTGTGGCGACAATGCGAAACCGCCAGCAACGTCGCCTTACAAATCTGATCAGGGCGCGGGGCTAAACATAAGTGCATCAGAGGGGCCGCGTGCTTATCCAGATTTAAACACCGCTTATGGTGGAATGAGTGCGGCTGCAAAAAATCAACCTTTACCAGACAACTTGATCGCCAATCTAGCGAACCAAGCGTGGCAAAACGCAGCTGCTCAGCCAGGTTATCAAGGCCTACCATATAGCGTTACGCAACCAATTACAGCGACTGATGTCGCGGCCTGGAGAGCCGTTGAACCTGCCGCTGCACCAACGATTGCAGATTTGCTTTCCCCGGCCAATGCGCCTGGCTCAGTAACCGTTCCAATTTCACCAACGGTAACTGTAACGAATCCGAGTACTGATCCCGTTACTAATCCGACTCCTACACCGAGTCCAGGTACATCCACTGCTAACGTCAATGTTATGAATGCGCCGAAAGTAGATCTCGGTGCAGATCCACAAACGCCAGATCCAACTCTAGAGACAACGCCGACAGCATGGCAAATTCTTTCTCCGATTATGTCGTTGATTCCTGAACTAAAGAACTATCGAACGCCATCGCATGCTTCTGAATGCCCAAAGCCAACCTTTCAGATTTTTGGCGAAACGATTGCGATGGAATCTCACTGCGCGATTTCTGAGCAATTCCGATCACAAATTACGTCGGTAATGTCTTTGGTTTGGATTCTTGTTGCTTTGTTTATTGTTCTTTCCGCATAGATCAGGAAAATTAATTATGCCAGCCGCACTCTTTGGAATTCTCTTATCCGCTTTGCGAACAATGTTCGGATTTTTACTAAGGTCTGTAATCGTCAAGTTCGTAACTTTTTTTGCGCTTTACTTCATCGTCAAAGAGTTTATGGAGGTCATTATAGGTTGGGGATTAATTCCTTCTGGCAAGGCAAGTCAAATTCATAGCGCTATCGGTGGAATATCTGCGTCAGTTTGGTATTTTCTCGATTTATTCGCAGTATCTTCCGGAATTTCGATGGTAATTTCTGCCTACTCCACTCGCTTCATTATTCGTCGCGTGCCGCTGATCGGTTAATCATGGCAATCAATGCATATGTTGGCTTACAGGGATCAGGAAAATCCTTCGAAGTCGTTTCGTCACCGATATTAGATGCCGTGTCACAAGGTCGGCGTGTTGTTACGAATATTGACGGAATAAACGAGGATTTGATCCACGAATATCTCGTGAATAAACGTGATGCGCAAATCGACAAATTAGGTTCAATCATTCATGTTGAAAACGATCGAATTCTACAACCACAGTTTTTTCCTGACGAAGAAAAGTCGGAATTAGATTCTGTCGTGAAAGGCGGGGATTTAGTAGCTATCGACGAGGCATGGCGTTTTTGGGGTACTGACAGTGGCAAGTTAAGTCATGAACACATGCAATTTTTTCGCATGCATCGTCACTATACTCATTCCGTTACCGGTGTCGCTTGCGATGTAGTCCTAATGACTCAAGACATAAGTGGATTGCATAGGTCTGTGAAGAACGTGATTGAGTTTGCATTCCGAATGCATAAACATAAATCACTTGGTTTAAGTAAACGTTATCGGGTTGAAATTTACGAGGGGTGGAAGTTAAATAGTAAGACACGTATCGACGATAGACAAAAGAAATACGATCCAGAAATTTTCCCACTTTATCAAAGCTATGCGGGCGGTAAAGGTATGGAGAAATCTATTGACTCCCGTCAAAACATATTGGCAAACAAGGCGCTCTGGTATTACGCAGGTGGCGTAATCCTGTGTGGAGTAATCGGAGGTTATTCGACGTGGAAGTTCTTTAATCCAAACAAGGCTGAGAATTCTGATACTCAAAAATTAGTAGTGGCCGACAAGAGTAAAGATCCAAACTTAACAGTTGAAAATACGACTTCCTATTCCGCTCCTTCTGGTTTTTCAGAAAATTGGAGAATCGTCGGACAGATTGCATCATCAAAAGGCCGCTGGTTTGTGGTGTCTAATAAAGTCGGAAAACTTCGCATTGAATCGCCATCAATGTTTCAAGGAAATGGTGCGATTGAAATTGGAGAAATCGACAACGAACGGGTAACTCGTTGGTCGGGATCATCTGATCATGCAGTATTACCTCCAACTGCACAGGTTCCAAAATGATGCGCCTGATCTTTGCAATGATTTTGCTTGTCTCAGTTCCTTCATTCGCTTCAAACGCGAAAGAAGCGCTCAAGCCTTTGAAAGTCCAAGCTAAGACTTTGAACGATACCGCGATTAAATTTGATTTTCAGTTCGTGAGTATTTCTCAAATAGTCAGTCTGATTTACTTGGAAGCATTAAAACAACCATACGTGATCGATCCTGCACTATTGATGGATGAGCGTCTTGTGTCGTTTCGGTTTGACGCAAGCAAGGGGGATTTGAGAGTTTTCTGGAATAACTTTCTTGACTCTCTAAACCTGAAAATAGAAACCCGTGATGGTGTTGATTATCTATCGATCAAAAAGATTGCAGAGGCAGAAGCTGCGGAGTCGGATGTTTATATCTATAAACCGAAATATCGGCAGGTTTCCTATTTAACTGGACTGCTTACCCCGTTGTTCACTTCAGGAAGTTTTACAGTAAACAGAGTTGTACGTGCTCCAGCCAACGCCAAGACGAATCCAATGAACGTACAGCCAGGAACTGCATCAGCGGCAATAGATCAAGACAGCGATACGCTCATATTTGCAGGCAGTGGAAATGAAATTCAAAAGCTCAAAAAAATATTGCCGCAAGTTGACACGAATGCCGGTGAGGTTGTCGTCAAGATGGTTGTATATGAAGTCACAACCGCGAAGACAGAAGGAACGGCATTCGGTTTAGCGCTCAATGTATTGGGTGGGCGCTTAGGGCTGAGTCTTGGTAATGCGAATAGCCTGGCAAATTCCATCGCTATCAAGTCAGCCAATATTGATGCCGCCTTATCTGCATTAGCTGGCGATAGTCGATTCAGAACTATGTCTACACCAACGTTAAGAGTGAAATCGGGTGCACATGCGCGTTTGGCGGTCGGTCAGGACGTTCCGACTCTTGGGGCAGTGTCTTTTCCTCAGGGCGGTGGGCAGCCGGTTCAATCCATCGAATACAAGTCGTCGGGCGTGATTCTAGATTTGTCTCCAATCGTTCGCGAGTCAACCATCGATATGACTATTGATCAGCAGATAAGTGACTTCGCCAAAACGGAAACCGGCGTAAATAATTCACCAACTTTGACCAAACGTCAGCTATCTACGTCAGTGAGTTTGGCTGATGGTGAGTTGGTTTTGATTGGAGGGCTTACTCAGGAAAAAAATTCAGATGCACATTCTGGTTTGCCGTTTTTGCCAAAATTTTTGCATAGCAAAAGTAACGATGATTCAAGGACGGAAATTTTGCTAATGCTTCAAATTACGAAAATAGGGAGTTCGCAATGAGTGACATAGTTGAGTCTTTCCCGGCTGATTTTTACGGAGTGCATGTTCAGAACGAGATTGATGCACTAAGGTTGCTTTATCTAGTTGAAAAGATAGGAGAGAAAAAGCTTCGTGCGACAGTAAAAAAGGTTACTGACAGGTATCCAGGTTTCAAACCTTTTGTTAGTAAATTGCTTGGCTGGTATCGAATCAAAGTCCCTGTGTCTGTCTATGCGCCGATTGAGATACCAGTCTATCGCGTATATGCACTGATTCTCGTGGATCACTCGAAGATCAAAATCGGATACTCAAAGAATTGGGTTAAGAGGGCATCAAATTTTCATATTTCTTCATTAAACCCTGCTGACTTGTTTGATCTTGATAAGAGCTTTTCTGTTCTCGTTGGAGCAAAGATTGCAGATGCAAAAGAACTTGAATTAAAGGCTTTGAACTATTTTCGTCAGAAGCCTGGATATCAAACTACACCACCGGCTAATTTGATGTATTCGGCTACTGGAACAAACGAGTGGTTTGCCGGACATGCGTTTTTAGAAATTGAGCACTTTCTGCTCAATTGCGATGTTAATTCATCGAGATCGCAGATGAGGCTAAGCGATGCAATTGCACTACATGAACTTCATGCCGTATCGGTTGATTGATTTGGTAAGTATTTGGTGCAATTGATTGAAGACAAAGAATGTATGGATATTCCGAAACGGTTCTACTTAAACATGTCGCGGTCGGACGGTTTTATCGTCCGATGTTTGTGGTAGCTGCCGGGTCGGTAGACCTTCGCGAAGCGAACAGCGTATCCCGCAAACAAGCATGTTTAAGCGATAGGTGGTTGAGTATTTTTGGTTTTGATTTTTTTCGTTCAGCAACTAGCAAAAAATAAGATAGGCGTTCTGAGCAGCGCGACGCCCACAGCGACAGCGAGGACGGAAGCGCGCGAAGCGCGCCTAAACTTGTATTAGGGACACTTAACGGAAACAGCAAAATTCTGGGGCGGCAAGGGTCACAAAGGTTTGTTTAAAAAAATGGTTTTGTAAAAAAAAGAGACGCAACACCTGCAAGTGTTCGTCTCCATGATTGACGCATTTACTAAGGAGCTGCATCAATGTTTAGCAATATAGATGATTCACAATGTTCAAGCAAGAATTTTGAGTTTGATGAGGGGCGGCTTGCTACAGAAGATGAGACCGCAAATTGGTTATTAGACGATGGACCTGTTTTAAAAACTACTTGGATGATTTACGACCGTCAGTTTCCTGATGGGCAAAGAGAGATTTGTGCAACTCGCTCTGTTCGGATTAAGAAAACAGGTTCGTTACCGATGCCAAATCGATCTAAGCGCGGCGATTCTGAGAAGCGGGGACAGAACGATGAAGATAGCGCCAAACGCGCTAAACAGGCTGTCAGACTGCGTTGTAAAGCTATTGCTGTTGATCGTATGCTGACACTTACTTATCGCGAAAATATGCAAGACACTGAGCGACTGAAGAAGGATTGGGATTTATTCCGTAGACGTATGGGGGAGCATAAAGATTTTCATTATGTAGCCACGGTGGAGCGTCAAGAACGAGGTGCATTTCATATTCATGTGGCTGTGCACGGTCGCCAAGTTTATCAATTGATTCGCGCCATCTGGCAGAAGATTGTCGGGCTGTCAGACGATGGAAAACAAGGCGGACAAATCAATGTGCGTGATCCGCATAGGTTTGGATTCGGTAAGCATGGTGCGCACAAATTGGCGGGTTATATCAGCAAATACATTTCAAAAGATCAGGATACGCACGAACTAAATAAGAAGCGCTACTGGTCGTCTCGCGGGATTGTCGTACCTGAGAAAAACTATTATCAGCTGCCATACGGTACAGATGCTTTTGACGCCTTCTCGCACGTTATGCAATTAGGCGCGAACCATAATAATGAGGGAATGGCATTTTTCGCGAATCAAGCTCTTGGAGTGTGTTGGGTTGCAACAGCTCCCCAAAATACGTAGAAATGGAATGAGTATGTTCTTAACAGAAGATGAGATTCGTGAATTGACTGGCTATTCTTATTGTTCACGCCAGATTGAATGGCTACGGAATAATAATTGGAAATTCGAGATAACCGCTCAAAAAAGGCCGAAAGTAGCGAGAAGTTATTTTGAATTTCGACTTGGTGCAGCATTTAGTTCTCGGGTGGGCGAGCCTCATGTTGAGGTGCGTCGTCCAAATTTTAATGCGATTTCTAGATTGGTTCGGGGATAGAATAATTATGGGGCGTAGGCGTCAAACAAATCACGGCTTGCCGCCAAGGATGTCGGTAAAGAGTGGCTCATACTATCATGTCTCTAGCAACATACCTCGTAAGTGGACACCTCTAGGTAAAGATATAAATGTGGCTCGCCGTTTATGGGCTGAGTTGGAGTGTAAGGTAGTAGATCCAGAAGACAAATCATTTTCGGTTATCGGACAACGCTACTTGCGTGAGATTCTACCTACATTAAAAGCACATACACAGCGCGACTATATTCAATACTTCAAGCTTTTAGATGCTGTATTTGGCGAGTTGGCTATTGATAGTATTAGACCATTCGACATCGCCGAATACTTGCGTGTAAGGGGCGAGACATCAAAAGTGCGTGCAAATCGCGAGAGAGCTCTATTTAGTACCATTTTTAATCACGCTCGATCATGGGGATACACTGATGTAACTAATCCTTGTATTGGGATTAAAGGCCATAGGGAAAAGGCTAGAGATCGGTATGTGTCTGATACAGAATACTTAGCGGTATACTCAGTTGCGCATCCAACAGTACAAGATGCCATGGATTTAGCATTATGTACCGGTCAGCGTCCTGCTGATGTGCTTAAGATTTTGGAGACGGACATTTCGGATGGGAACCTGATAGTTACCCAAAATAAGATTGGCAAGAAGCTCCGTATCGTGATTGAAGGAGAACTCGCGAATGTGATTGAAAGGATTATGGCGAAGCCAAGAGATAAAGTTAACAAGGCGTTGCTACAAGATCCTGATGGGAAAGGATTGAGTTATTATGCTTTGCGATCTCGATTTGATAAGGCTCGGGAAAAGGCTGGGGTAAGTTTTCAGTTTAGAGACTTGAGGGCAAAGACAGCTACCGATACAGAAAATCTGGCGCATGCGCAAAGTCTTCTTGGCCACAAAAATAGAAACACTACAGAGATTTACACGCGTCACAGAATCGGTGATCTGGTGAAGCCTCTAAGTCGAAGAGCAAGATCAACTTGAAACTCTCGCAGCCTAACACCAAAATTGTAGCGCTAGGCTGCTATCACAAAGTGATTCAAACCAACTGCATTAAGTTTGCTGCTTGAGTTTGAAGTTCGTTCGCGTCTTCGAGAGTTTTTAGATATTTGTCCTCTAAGGCTCTCAATTTTTTTGAAAGTTGCTTCTGCGCTTGCTTACTCTCTTTTAGATCTACAACAATATTATCTACTTGGTCAGGGGTAAGCTCAATCATCCCTGTGGAGCCAGTATATGACCTGGTAATTTGCACTGATCCAAAACCAAGTCGAAGGTAGTCACATAGATAGTATGGATCGACTTTATCTAAATCAGGACGAATTATTGTTACGTGGCCATCGGCAATAGCGGGAGTGTCAAGATCATAGACTGCACACTTTCCTAGTGTCCCATCGCCCGTTGAAGACAACAGCACGTCACCTTTCTCAATTAAGTTCAAATTACTTTTCTGTTCGGTGGATTTTTCAACGTATTCGTCATATACGGATTTTTCAATATAATCAGCTTCGTCTTTAATGATCTTACCTTGACGTGAAATATTGCTTCCTGATTTGACTACTAAAGCGTATCCATCCTCTTCATCAACATAGTTTTCGGCAGAGGGGCTACTTCCTCTAGCAGTTGTAATTAAGTTTAACTCTTTAATTGAAACGCCCCCGGCATTTTTGAGGTTCTTTATTTGTGTTCTTACTTCAGTGTTCCAGTATTTGAAATCAAATCTGTTTGTTTTATCTTTGCAAAGGCGGCTAGAGCTGACATCGAATGCTTCCCAGTTATACCCAGCACGATGCGCTTTGCCGTCTTGGTCTAGAAGTTTTGTCGCAATTTCATCGAAAAATTTTGATGACTCAAAGCCACGGATCTTTTCACCTGACCCCAAATATCCTAATGATTCGATTTTGCTTATCGTAATTTTGTAAGTTTCTTCAAATTCTAAATCTGGCGTTTCGCGGCGTTCCAAAAAGAGTAAGCTTGATTTGACATTTATTTTATTTGGTTTGAATGTCTCGTTCGGGAGGCTTACAACAGCCTTTAATCTACATTGTTGCAGTATCCATTTGCGCAGTGGTGCTCCGCTTTCGGTATTTAGCACACCTTCGTCAATAACTGTGCAAATCTCGCCTGATCCAGGCTTCAAAGCCAAGATCATTTTTTGTAAAAAAAGGTATTGGCCTTTGCTACTCTGTATCGGGAATTGGGCTCGATCTGCGTTTGACAGAGACTCGCTTTCCGACGTTCCAAAAGGAGGATTTGTGAGAATTAGATCGCAATCTGGGGTATTTATGTTCCAATTCTTTGCACTAACAGCGAGGCTATCTTCACGTTGTATATTGGTGTGACCATCACCCGCAATGATCATATTCATTTTTGCAGAAGCAGCGACCCCTTCGTTCGCGTCTGACCCAAAGAAAATAGTTTCTTTAATTGTCTTTTTTGCCTTCTCGCAGGTTGCTTTCGTAATTTCACGGCTTTTCAACATATCTGTGACTTGTGCAATTGTTTCTTGCATCAAGAAGACTAGAAAACCACCTGTGCCGCAAGCTGGATCTAATATTTTTAGGCCTTCAGAGTTCGAAATTACAGCATTGGCAATTTTCTTTCTGCCCACTATTGCGAGCATCGTCTGTACAAGTTCTCTTGGAGTGAAATATTGGCCGAGTTTTTTACCTTTTAGTGTTGCTCGTACAAAGTATTCAAATGCTGCACCTTTTGAGTCCAAACTACAGTCATAAAATGAAACACCAGAGAGTTCTTTTATGATGTACTGAAATGCTTTAGGGTTCTTTAACTTTATTTTGTCCTGCAGTACGGCTCCATAAGCCCGTTGGTCGATGATAGATTCGATCATGCTAAGGACGGAATCCTTCACTTGATCTGCTTCGGAGGCCGGTTTTTGAGCAAGTTCGTGGAAGCGATAAGAATAGGGTAAAACAAAGTCAGATTCGATGTCTGCTTTTTCCTCTAATAATTTGAGGAACAATAGTTTCGAGAAATCTGAGAAAGCGTATTCTTCATTTTTTTCGATTTTTCTTATCGCACTATGACACTTATAAAAGAGGGCATTTAATTGGCGTAAGGGAAGGCCAGGTCTGAACGGTAGACTTAAGTCCCGTGATATCGCGATGTTTGTTTCGTGAGGATTTGCTTTTAACGTTCTAATGACCGCTTTCAGCTGCTCTTTCGTTGGTATTTTTTCTGTACTCTTACCATCCCACTGAATTTTTGTTTTTGTTTTTGTATTGTAGCAATGTATATCGATACCATTTGTTAATACGAAGAATGGGACATTTATCCCCTTTGAATTTGCATAACTCAACCCCTGGTCTCGATCCTTTACTGTTAAAGTTTTCGAGATTTTCTTCGCCTCAATTAAGAATAGCGGTTTATCTTTTCCAAGCGTGACAAGTATGTCGATGTACCCTTTTGTATATCTATCTGTAGTATTGACAGCAGTTTCAAAATCGAGATCTTGACTTAGGTCATATCCTCGGCGTTGCAAATACGGAAGTATTTTTTTTACGACTGTTTCGGTTTCGGTGTTTATTTTTGTCATTTTATTCACAATTTGGATGTAGGTCAGGCGCACAACATTTTGTTAATGACTAATCGCGACAACAAATAGTAATTTATTTTTTGAGCTTTAAAATTATTTGTTCGCCAGATCTTAGTTAGTCAAACTTAACAAACTTTAAAAACCTTGGGGTGAATCCGGGTAAAGTAAAGTGGTTGAATTTGTTTGCTATGGCGAATAATTGTAGAACATTCTGCGGAATTGTAGATTGGAAGCCATAAAAGAATAAGGGCTTACATCGCTGTAAGCCCTTATTTTTAATACGAATTTCTTGGTGGCCCGGGGCGGAATCGAACCACCGACACAAGGATTTTCAATCCTCTGCTCTACCGACTGAGCTACCAGGCCAAGACCAAGAATTATAGACACTTGTTCGGGAAAAAGCAAATAAATTCTGTTTTGGCCTCATCCTTTAACTTATATCAGCCTGTATTTGGGCTTTCTGAATATGGGATTTAGCTCACGTATAATGGGGGACTTATGCTTTTTGTTGGAATTTGCTGAATTGGGGTTTGCTATGAGCCATCAGGTGATTCGCTCGGATATTTGTGTTGTTGGTGACGGTGCCGTGGGTAAGGCGGCGGCTTTGGGGTTGGCTCAGGCCGGTTTGTCGGTGGCGCTTTTGGGGGCGGGGCAAGCTGCTAGTGCGAATCCTTTATCCGTTTCCAGTAGTTTGCCGGATGCTCTGGATGTTCGGGTGTTTGCTTTAAATCATGTGGCCTATCATTTATTGCATGGTTTGAAAGTTTGGGACGCTTTGGATGTTAGTCGGATTGCTGCAGTCACTTCGATGATGGTCAAGGATGCTGGCGTGGATGCTAAAGGGGCTATCGATTTTGATGCCTATGGTTCCTATATCAGTGAATTGGCGTGGATCGTTGAGGATAGTAATTTGAATCATGCACTTGACGCCGCTTTGCGCTTTGCGCCCAATATTCACCGCATCAATGGCAGTGCTGAAAAATTAAGTAGCGACACTGAACACGCCAGTATATGGATGGCGGATGGTCGTGAGTTGCATGCTAGCTTGGTGGTTGGTGCTGATGGCGCGCAGTCTTGGGTGCGCGGTCAGGTGGATATTGGACTGGATTACCGTTCTTATGGTCAGCAAGGCGTGGTGACGAATTTTGCTTGTGAAAAACCGCATCATGGTGTCGCGCACCAATGGTTTGTCGGTGACCAGGGGATCATTGCGCTTCTGCCTTTGCCCGGAAATCAAGTATCTTTGGTTTGGTCCGCACCCGATGCATTGGCTGCTGATTTGATGCGTGAGTCTTTATCTAGCCTGATAGCGCGTTTGCAGGTTTACTGCGCTGTGACGCACGGACAATTGTCGCCGCTGCAACCAGAAGTGATCAAGTCCTTTCCTTTGCGTTTTATTCGCCCGCATAGTTTGGTAGCGCAACGTGTTGCCTTGGTTGGTGACGCAGCGCATGTGGTGCATCCGCTGGCGGGACATGGTATGAATCTGGGTTTTGCAGACGTGCAGAGTTTGTTGAACGTAGTGAGTCAACGCGAGTCGTTTCGTGATTGCGGTGATGCGCGCGTCTTGAGTCGTTATCGGCGTGCCCGTAGCGAAGAGGTGGCTTTGATGCAATTGGCGACCGATGGTTTAGAGCGACTCTTTGGTAGCGAGATTTCTGCCGTTCGTCTGGTGCGTGATGCGGGATTGAACTTACTTAATCGCATGCCACTCTTAAAAAGAAAATTAATTTCTCATGCGATGGGAAAATGAATTGTTTGAAAAAATTGTAGTGACATTGATAGCTATCGGATCGAGATAATGAAAAAGAATTTAATCAACTTGGCTGGCGTAGTGATGGTCGGCGCAAGTGTTTTGGCAGGTTCAGCGCATGGACAAACGTCCACTCAGCCCAAAGCGCAAACATCGACTCAAACCGAGGCCTATATCAAAAAGATGATAGTGGAGAATGTTGGTTCCGGTGCGAAAGTAGATTCTGTGACTAAGACGCCTTATGGCGGCCTGTATGAAGTTCGCATGGGTAATGAAATTGTTTATACCGATGAGAAGGCAAAATACGTGTTTGTCGGTAGCATTATCGATATCAAGGGATCGGTAAATTTCACCAAGCAACGTACTGATGAATTAAATCGTGTGAACTTTGCCGATTTGCCTTTGGATGCAGCGGTCAAGTATGTGAAGGGTAATGGCAAGCGTGTGATTGCTATTTTTGAAGACCCTAATTGTGGTTATTGCAAAAAATTCCGTCACACTTTGCAAGGTGTCGATAACATCACGGTTTATACCTTTATGTACAATATTTTGGCGGAAGATTCAGTGACCAAATCTCGCGATATCTGGTGCGCGCCAGATCGTAGTAAAGCATGGGACGATTGGATGCTGAATAATAAAGCAGCACCTGTGGCTGCTGCGGGTTGTGTAGCGCCCCATGAAAAAGTCTTGGCTTTGGGTAAAAAAATACGGGTAACTGGAACTCCGACGGTAATTTTTACGGACGGTTCACGTTTGCCTGGGATGGTAGATATCAAGGCTTTAGAGGATAAGCTGACGAATATGAAATCAGCGCCCGTTGCTTTGAAATAAATTCAGGTTGATACAAATTGAGTGAGCGAGACGCTTTCCTATGCTATGGCGTGTTGTTGGCGGCTGGTCAGGGGAGGCGTTTTGATCCTAGTGGTGTACAGCATAAATTACTGCAAACTTTGCCAACCGGGCAAAGTGTTCTCGCTGCGAGCGCTTCTAAGTTATTTCAAGAATTCCCCAAAAGCCTCGTTGTAGTCGCTTCAGAGGCGGCGTCTATTCAACAAAATCTCAGCGAATTAGGATTGCCATTTTGTGTTTGTGAAGATGCGCAAGAAGGCATGGCGACCTCTCTTGTAACGGTCTTGTGTCAAGTACCACCTGATGCGGATGCTGTCGTGATTGCTCTGGCAGATATGCCTTTCTTAGACCTAGATACCTTAAGAGAAATTCGAAAACATCTAGAAGCGGGGGCGGATATTGTGGTGCCAAGCTATCAGGGTCAGCGTGGAAATCCGGTTGGATTTGCGATTAAATATTTACCCCAATTATTGAGTTTGCAAGGTGATCGTGGTGCACGCCAGCTACTCCAGACTCTCCCCGTGACTGAAATCGCAGTATTTGATCCCGGCATATTGCGGGACATTGATGTTCCTGCGGATTTAATAGACCCTTAATAGACCCAGAAATCGCCGAAACCTAGCTATTCTCATCCCAACAGCTCATTATTTCGCCTAAAATAGCGGCTTTCTTTGTTCGCCATTCTGATGGCGATTTCTTTTGGCTCTCTATGTATACTCTTGATAAACAATTTGCTACGCGACTTGGCTTGGTTGGATTAAGTCCTTTTGTATTGTTGACTTTGCTGTGCTGGATCGTGCATCCCGATTGGATGGAGTTTTTTATTGATGCGCAATTAGTGTATGGCATTGCGATTTTAGGTTTTCTCGGCGGCTTGCATTGGGGACTTGCTTTAATTGGTAAAGAACGTGATGCGAGAGAGGCTAAACGAGATTTGTTGTGGGGTGTCTTACCTGCGATTATTGCTTGGTTTGGTATGTCGAATATGCTCTTGGGTTTTGTGATTCAAGTATTGGCATTCATTTTTTCCTATCAGTACGATAAGCGTATGTATGTGCGTTTCAACATGCCAGAGTGGTTCGTTGAATTGCGTTTTCGTTTGACTTGCGTGGTGGTGACGACGCAAGTATTTACTTTCCTAGCGGCGAATATTCGCTTGTAATTGAACGTTAGACAGAAGGTAAGAAAAATGACAAAACATAATGCCGCTGTACATTACAGCATTACTTCCCATGATTTAGCCGCACATTTATTCGAAGTGACGCTGACGATTGCCCAGCCAGATACGCAAGGTCAAATCGTTTCGCTGCCAGTGTGGATCCCCGGCAGTTATATGGTGCGTGAATTTGCCCGCAATATTATTCGTATCGCGGCACAAGCCAATGGTAAAAAAGTCCCTTTAAAAAAATTAGATAAGACAACTTGGCAAGCTGCGCCTTGTGACGGTGCATTGATCATTACGTATGAAGTTTATGCATGGGATTTGTCGGTACGTGCGGCACATCTTGATCAAAGCCATGGCTTCTTTAATGGCACCAGTGTGTTCTTGCAAGTGCGTGGTCAAGAGCATATTTCGCATATCGTCGATATTCAAAGACCCGAAGCAAGCGCCGCCAAGACCTGGCGCGTTGCGACTTCATTACCGGAATTAAAAGCTAAGCGCTATGGTTTTGGTAGCTATATCGCTAGAGATTACGACGATCTGGTCGATCATCCTGTTGAAATGGGCGACTTTGCGCTGATTAGTTTTAAAGCACATGGCGTACCACATGATTTTGTGGTGACAGGTAAGGTGCCCAATATCGACTTGCCGCGTATCGCTAACGATGTGAAAAAGATTTGCGAAGCGGAGATTGCTTTTTTTGAGCCGCGCACCAAGCAAGCACCGATGTCGCGTTATGTGTTCATGACGATGGCAGTGGGTGATGGCTACGGTGGCTTGGAGCATCGCGCTTCGACTGCCTTGATTTGCAATCGTGCTGATTTGCCGACCAAGAATGATGCCAGCTTCAGCGACGCTTATCGTAATTTCTTGGCCTTATGCAGTCACGAGTATTTCCATACGTGGAATGTGAAACGGATTAAGCCAGCTGCCTTCGCTAACTATGATTTGACACAAGAAAATTACACTAGCTTGCTATGGTTGTTTGAAGGTTTTACTAGTTACTATGACGATTTGTTTTTACGTCGTTGTGATTTAATTGATGAAGCTGCGTACTTGAAATTGATCGCTAAGACCATTAATGCAGTGCAGCGCGGATCGGGTCGCAAAAAACAAAGTGTGGCGGAATCGAGTTTTGATGCTTGGACTAAATATTATCGTCAGGATGAAAACTCACCGAATGCGATCGTCAGCTATTATGCCAAAGGTTCATTGGTAGCTTTGGCGTTGGACTTAACGATACGCGCAGAAACGCAAGGTAAAAAATCACTCGACGACGTGATGCGCGCGCTATGGAAAAAATTTGGTAAAGACTTTTACGATAAAGTACCAAGCGCTAAGCAGCAAGGTTTGGGCGAGCAGGAATTTGAAATTTTGGTCGAGCAAGTTACTGGCCTGAAGATAAAACGTTTTATCGATAAATACATCAAAGGTACAGAGGACCTGCCACTTGCGGCTCTGTATGCGGATTTTGCTGTGCAACTCACCGATGAAAATACGAGCAAAAAAGCCTCACTCAATGTTCGCGTCAGTAAGAGTGGCGCAGACTGTAAGCTGACTCATGTTTATGAAAATGGTGCTGCCCATAAAGCTGGTTTATCCGCGAATGATGTGTTGGTGGCAGTTAATGGCTTACGCGTGACAGCGGCTGATGCGGCCAATGGTTTGAATGGTATTTTGAGCGCCTATAGCGTGGGTGAAACAGTGCAGATTCATGCCTTCCGTCGTGATGAATTATTGACCGTGAATGCGAAGTTACAGGCAGATGATGTGCCCAATCTGAGCTTGAGTTTATCAAGCAATCAAAAGCAGGCGTTGGCTAAAAAGCGGCCATCGATTTAAACTAGCTGTTGATTTTCACTAGGGTGCACCGTGCGCACCCTAGTTCATGTCTGGTGCTATCCGCGCCAACCAAACATCATTTGTTCGGCAAGCATTTTCTTTACCGGTGGCAGTAAATCAACCGCGCTCAAGCTTAAACCTAATAGGCTTTGTGTGATGCTACCGTCTTGGCTGCTGGCGAAAATTTTTGCCATGGTGTCGGTCAGTTTGATGGCGACTTGCCTGTCGGTTTTGCGTAGCGCTACAAAGTGATGCAGTGCTTGTGGTGAAGTATCTTTTACTAGACATTGCGCGAGACAATAGGCGTCACGTAATCCTAGATTTAAACCTTGACCTGCAACCGGATGCAGCGTTTGCGCGGCATTACCTATGCGCACGGTGCGTTGTGTAGCGTGCGCTTGAGCATTTAATCCCAATGGATAAGCGACACGTTTTTGGGTACTAATAAATTGACCGAGGCGCTCACCAAAGGCGCTTTGTAATTCACTTAAAAACGCCGTATCGCTGAGCGCCAATTTGGCAGGTGCAGCGTCTGGACGCATGCACCATACTAAGGCGTATCCATCTTCTTGTGGCAGTAAGGCGATCGGCCCTTGGTCGGTAAAACGTTCAAAGGCACGTTGCACGATGGGTCTGTCAACTAGCACGTGGGTGATGAGTGCAGTTTGTTGATAATCATGGTGTTGCGATCTTTCTTCCTGATCAGAAAAAGTACCGCCTTCGGCTTGAATCGCATAGGCCGCCGTGTGCGTAGTGCCATCTTGCAAGTGTATCGTAACTTGTGATTCCTCTTCCTGAATGCGCGTTACGATCACCGGTCTATGCGTCACAATACCCGCATTTTGTAGTGATAATTCTAAAGGACTAACGATATCACCATAGCGTGCTACATAGCCTAAGGCCGGTAATTGGTAATCTTCTGCCGTAATAAAACTGCGGCCAAAATGCTTGCGACGTGAGACATGAATTTCTTTAATCGCAGTTGTTTTTATTGGCCTAGCATGGAGCGTATTTAAAAGTTTACTTAAGAGTTGATCGCTGCCGTAAGAGAGCGCGATACTACGCGCATCCTGGCTTGCTTGTTCACTGGTTTTGGCATCGAATAGAACAATGTCATGTGCCGCAAATCCAGCTTGATACAGCATCAATGCCAAAGCTTGCCCCACCGGGCCAGCACCACAAATCGCGATCTTGCTGTGTGGTTGTAGGTTGTTCAGGTTAGACATGCTGACAGAGGCTCCCGGGACAATTTTGCATAAGTCCTAACTTACGATTTTTATTTGAATTAATTCAGTTTGGCTAAAGGCGCATTCAACGCTGCTAATTGTTCAGGCGTACCGAGGTTGTGCCACACGCCACGATACAGCTCTCCACCCAATTGGCCTCGGTCTGCGTAGTCGCGCAGAATCGGTGCGAGTTTAGCGTGTTCGCCAGCTTGAATATGAGTGAACATTTCTGGTCGGTACACGCCAATATTGCCGAAGGTAAGTCGCGTGGCACCTTCGTTATCGCCATTGCTAAGTCCCATCAGGCTTAATGAAAAATCGCCAGCGGGATGGAAGTCAGGATTTTTCACCATATAGAGCCATGCGACATCGCGTTGGTCTAGCGGATGAGGATTGCCCCACATATCCTTGTCTTCCAAAGTATTTAGGCATTCGGCAAAATTAAAATGCGGAATGTAAATATCACCCGAGACCACAATAAAAGGCGCTTCACCATCCGTCAGTAAAGGCAATGCTTGCGCAATTCCACCCGCTGTCTCCAGCGCAGTTGGCTCTGCAGAGTAACTTATTTTTGCGCCAAATTTACTACCGTCGCCGAGGGCTTCCACGATCATGTAACCGAGATGCGCGTGATTAATGACGATGTCGGTGATACCCGCCTTCACCAGATTCAAAATATGCCAAACGATTAAAGGGCGACCTCGCACTTTTAATAAAGGTTTAGGACAAGTGTCGGTTAAAGGTCGCATACGTTCGCCGCGACCTGCGGCCAATATCATTGCTTTCATCTGAGAACCTGAAGGTAATTAAAACGTATAGCCGAATTTGGGTGCGGTTTCTTCTAGTACATCCAATAGGCGCAATAGTGGAATCAATTCTTTATAACGATGTGATGTCTTGCGCACGTATTCCATCACGGTCGGCATATCGTCGAGATAATGTTGTTTGCCATCGCGGTGTGCGAGGCGGGCGAAGATACCGAGAATTTTGAGATGACGTTGTAAGCCCATGAATTCAAAATCACGATAAAAACCGTCGATATCGGGTGCTACGGGTAAGCCCGCCTTTTTAGCTTTTTCCCAATAGCGAATCGCCCAGTCGAGCACCATTTCCTCATCCCACTGTACATAGGCATCGCGTAATAGCGAAACCAGATCGTAAGTCAGCGGGCCGTACAGTGCGCCTTGGAAGTCCAAAATGCCAGGATTGCCTTTGTCCATCAACATTAGATTGCGTGAGTGATAATCGCGGTGCACGAAGACTTGCGGCTGGGCCACGATATTCGCTAAGAGCGCATCGAAGACTTTGTTTAAATTTGCCGTTTGTTCTTCCGTTAAAGTCACACCCAGATGTTTACCTATGTACCATTCAGGGAAGATCATTAATTCACGTCGCAAAAATTCTCTATCGTATTCTTGCAAGACGTCTGGTTGGCTTTGAGTTTGGAGCAGAATTAAGGCATCAATCGCATCAAGATACAGCTTGTGCGCGGTGTCACTATTTAAGACATGGGAATACATAGTCGTACCGAGATCAGTCAATAGCAAAAAGCCTTGTTCGGTATCCTGTGCCAACACCTCGGGCACTGTCAGATTGATCTGCTTAAACAAAGCCGCAATCTGGATGAAAGGTTTGACATCCTCTTGCGGTTGCGGCGCATCCATCACGATGAAACTGTATTTAGTACCATCCGCCATACCGTCGATTCGGAAATAGCGACGGAAACTGGCATCAGCGGAAGCGATACGTAAGCTATCTAAATCTAGCTGTGGCGTGGTGATACTAGCCAACCATGTGCGTAAATGCTCTAGACGTTGGGTATCTTGGTCGTGTTGTGTTGACATAGTTATGACTCTTTATTTGTGTTCTAAATTGCGTTCTAAATAATTAATTTTCATAGCGCGAGTATGTGTTTTGGGATTCTCGCTTTTTGTATCTGCAGTGACGACTTCGTTGGGCTATGCCTTATATGTGTTTGTTAGCGCGAGCATGATTTCTTGTAAGCGGGTGTTTGCGCCTATAATAGTCGGCTTTTAGTCGGCAGCTAGTTAAAAATAGCGAGCCAAATAGCTTAATAAGTAAGTCAGCACACAAGTCAGCGAGCAAGTTTATTTATTGCAAAATAGGTATTTACACGCATTTGTCTTATTATCGAGCACTTAGCGCCAGAGAAACATTTAACTTAATGCCATCAACTAATTATTTCATGCGCCGAAACAGCCAACGAAGCAAAATCGTATTATCGCATTCATCGTCATCCGCAGCTATGTTTCCCGCACATCCGGTATTTGCCAAGAGTCTTATTGCTGGCCTCATATGGGCTGCATTTGCCCCAGCTTATGGGCAAAGTACGGTGCCATTGCAGGGGCAGGAGCTAGCCGTCAAAGCTCAAGAGAACAAATCACCAACACCAGCCGCAGCAACCGAGAAAAAGTCCACTGACTTGAATAAAGCCAACAATCCCAAAGTCCTGGATAGCAGCGTCGCGCCTACCGTGATTCAGGCTGAGTTGGTGACCGGGCAGCCTGAAAAAGTGATTAATCTGGATCATCAAGTGGAAGTGAATCGGGGAAATTTATATTTCAGTGCGGATAAAGCGACTTACTCACAAATAGAAGACCAACTCGACGCTTCGGGTAACGTAGTGTTGAAGCGCAATAACGATTGTTATCGTGGTGATTTGCTGCGTTTTGTGATTGAGACTGGCGCAGGCTTTGTGACTAATCCCACCTATTTCTTGGCAAAAAATAATGGTCAGGGACACGCAGAAAAAATAGAATTCGAAAGCGAAGAAAAAGCCAAAATTATCAAAGGCACTTACAGCACTTGTGAAGGCTTGTCGCCAGATTGGTATTTGCAAGCCGATACTATGAGCCTAGATACTGGTTTGGATCGCGGTATAGCGACTAAATCGGTACTTTATTTTAAAGGTGTGCCGATTATGGGTGCACCATCGTGGATGAATTTTAGTTTTCCTTTGTCAGGCGCGCGGCATTCAGGCCTGTTGCCGCCCAGTGTAGGGCATTCGAATAAAGGCGGAATCGAATTCGGTATGCCATATTATTTCAATATCGCGCCCAACCGTGATTTGACCGTTCATCCTAAATTTATCGCGCGTCGTGGTTTGCAATTGGGATTGGAAGGCCGTTATTTAGGTGATACTTACGCAGGTGAAACTGCGGTGGAAGTGATACGCGATAAATTAACCGATACCACGCGCTACGCCGGTTCTTCCATCCACAGACAGAATGTACTGCCTGAGCTGTTATTTTCGTGGAATTTGAATAAGGCTTCGGATAATGATTATCCAGCCGATTTTTCCAACTCGACGGCTAAGACCGCGCAGCGTTTGTTATTGCGTGAAGTGGCGCTCGATTATTATGGCTCGTTCTGGAACGCATCTTTACGTTCAACCAGTTATCAGGTTTTGCAAGATATTACTGCGCCAATTACTTTGCCATACGAACGTTTACCTCAACTCAGTTTTCATGCGGGGCAAAGTGATGTGCTCGGTTTGGATTGGTCGGTAGATGCGTTGATGACCCGTTTTTGGCATCCGACTATGATGCGTGGCCAGCGTGCGGTGTTGAACCCACAAGTATCTTTACCCTATATTCAACCAGCCTTTTTTATCGTTCCTAAGATTTCTTTTCACGCGACTAGCTATCAAATCGATAATCCAGGCATAGGCAAACCAGATAGTTTGCAAAGAACGGTACCTAGCGTATCCATCGATAGTGGTCTGATATTCGAGCGTCGCGCCAGTTTGCTTGGGGAGAAAATGACCCAGACTTTGGAACCGCGTTTGTTCTACGTGAATACGCCTTACCGCGATCAAACCGATTTTCCGCTATTTGATACGGCCGTAGCTGACTTTAATTTTGCGCAAATTTTTAGTGAAAACCGTTTTACTGGGCATGATCGTATTGGCGATTCAAATCAAGTGACTACAGCATTGGTCTCACGTTTTATTGAAGACAATGGGGTAGAGCGTTTCAAGTTTGCCCTAGGTCAGCGCTTTTACTTCAATACGCAGAAAGTCAGTCTAGACGGTAAAACCAATCCTAGTCGCTCCGATTTGCTAGTTGCGGGAAATGGCCAGGTATCGGATACCTTGAACCTAGAAGCGGCATTCCAGGTAAGCCAGAGCGATCGTCAACTGGTGCGTTCAAATTATGCGGTTCGTTGGCAGCCAGCGCCCAAGAAAATCCTCAATTTGCAATACCAATTTCAACGTGAAGTGTTGAAACAGTTGGAGCTATCGGGACAATGGCCGATGGCGCATCGTTGGTATGTTGTCGGTAAGAGTAATTACTCTTTGCAAAATAATAAATTGGTAGAGGGGTTGGCCGGTTTTGAGTATCGAGCCGATTGTTGGGCTTTGCGTTTTGTTGCTCATCGTTTCGCGACGACGAATTTATCGAATAACTCTGGCTTTTCGATTCAGTTGGAGTTGAACGGATTGGCACGTTTAGGTTTTGGCAGTAATCCGGTTGAAACTTTGAAAAAGAATATTTCAGGTTATCAGGCTACGAATTAGCGTGTATATTGCAGCTTTCGCCAGAAAACGGCGATAAAAGACGAGGTAAATTAGCAAGACCTCATTTTTTTATGAATTTTGGATCACTATGCGACACAATTTGCACATGAATCAATTGAAACGCCCGTTAGCACTCGGTTTATCCGTCTGTTTAACCGCCTTATTTGGACTTACCATGTCGTCAGCGGCGTGGTCGCAGGAAGCGAAGGCTCCCGCAACTGCACAGGCGCCAGCAAAAGTCGCAACGACTAATTCGCCTATCGCACCAATTGAGGATCCTTTAGCGCAAACTGCGAAGCCAGCACCGAAAAAAGTGTCCAGAGCGCAAGTGGTAAATGGTATTGCCGTGGTCGTCAATGACGAAGTGATTACTAAAATGGAAGTGGAAGATAGACTCAACTCCATAGAACGCTCTTTGAAGGCGCAGGGCACACCGCTGCCAGCTCGCGCTGATCTGGAAAAGCAGATGTTAGAACGCATGATCATCGATCGCTTACAAGTGCAGTTAGCAAAAGAGCAGGGCATGCGCGTTGATGACATTATGTTAGACCGTGCTTTGCAACGTATGGCGGAACAAAATAAAACCAGTTTGCAAGAGTTGCGTAATCAAATCGAGCGTGATGGCACTTCCTTTGCCGCTTTCCGTGAAGAGATTCGCGATGACATCATGATGCAGCGTGTCCGTGAGCGTGAAGTCGATAGCAAAATACAAGTGTCCGAGCTGGAAGTAGATAATTTCCTCGCTGCTGAAGCGGCTGCTCCTAGTAAGAATCAAGAAATTAATCTTGGTCACATCATGGTTCGTATTCCAGAGAATGCGACACCGGAAGTCATCGCACAACGTAGTGCGCGCGCCCAAGAAGCCTATAAAAAATTACGCATAGGCGAGGATTTTGCTAAGTTGGCGGCAACCTACTCTGATTCTACCGAAGCGCTGAAAGGCGGCGAAGTGGGCTGGCGAGAGCAAGACAAGATTTCCCCACTCTTTATGGAAGCGGTCAATAAAATCAGCTTCGTTGGTGGTTTCTCTGAAATCATTCGTAGCCCTAACGGATTTCATATCCTCAAGTTATTAGGCAAACGTGATATTGCGCCAACGGCTGCCGCCAATACCGTACAAGAGTCAAATGTTCGTCATATTTTGATGCGACCTACGCAGCTGTTGACTGCCGCGCAAATCAAAACCACGATGGCCGAATTGAAGCAAAAGATTATCAATAAGACGGCGACATTTGAAGAATTGGCAAAGACTAATTCTATCGACTCTTCAGCTACTAAAGGCGGAGACTTGGGTTGGATACGCCCAGGCGATACCTTCCCAGAATTTGAAGCGGTCATGAACAAATTGGCGCTTAACGAAGTCAGTGATCCAGTAGAAACGCAGTTGGGTTTCCATATGATACAAGTGACTGAACGTAAAGTGACCGAAGACTCAAAAGAACGCAAACGAGTCGAAGCCCGTCAGTCGGTACGCAGCCGTAAATCAGAAGAAGCTTTGCAAGACTGGTTACGCCAATTACGTGACCGCGCGTATGTTGAATTCCGTAACGAGCAAAAATAAATAGAAATAAACTGAAATAAACTGAAATAAACTGAAGCATTAGATCAGTCTTTAATTGAGAAACAACGATAAAAAATAATGGGATCATCTTTACCTGTCATCGCCATTACCGTTGGTGAGCCTGCCGGCATAGGACCTGAAATCTCTTTGTTGGCGGCTTGGGAATTGCGTGGGCAGGTAAGACCCGTATTGATAGGCGACGCCGCTTATCTTGCGATGTTGGCTCATGATCTAGATAGAAATATCCGATTGATGGGCGTCTCTCAGCAGGCCTTGCGTCATAATGGTTTGCCAGGATGCGGTAAAGATCAGATTACCGTGATTGATAGCCCGTTAATGGCGCATGTGGTGGCGGGGCAACTCGATCCACGCAATGGGCGCGCGGTTTTGGCAACCTTAGATGTGGCTATCGAAACGATACAGCAAGGCTGGTGCGATGCAATGGTCACTGCGCCTTTGCAAAAAAGTACCATCAATGACGCTGGCATTGCTTTTACTGGACATACCGAATATCTAGCACAGCGCACTGGCAGCGCTCAGGTAGTGATGATGTTGGCATGTGAAGCTTCTGATCATTTGCCGCAAGCCTTGCGGGTCGCGCTAGCCACTACTCATCTAGCTTTGCGCGACGTACCTAACGCGATTCAATTCGATCATTTACTGCGTACCTTGCAAATCATTCATAGCGACTTACAAGAAAAATTCGGAATCAGTAAGCCCAAGATTTTTGTCACAGGTTTAAACCCTCATGCGGGTGAAAACGGCTATTTGGGGCGCGAAGAGATCGATGTCATTAATCCTGTCATTCAACATGCGCGTAGTGCAGGTATAGACGCACGCGGCGCTTTTCCTGCGGACACTTTGTTTCAGCAAAAATACTTGAAAGACGCTGATTGCGTTTTAGCGATGTACCATGACCAAGGTTTGTCTGTTTTAAAGCACGCAAGTTTTGGCTTGGGTGTGAATATTACTTTGGGCTTGCCCTTGATCCGCACCTCGGTTGATCACGGTACTGCCTTAGATTTGGCCAAACTAGGCACAGGTTTGGCGGACGCGAATAGCATGTGCGTAGCGATTCGTATTGCGGCCGAAATGGTAGCGCGACAAGCGGCCAGCCGAGGCGCAACACCTAGCCCGAACGGACTGGCTAAATAACTGCATTGCTATTACTCTTACCGGGCTGGCCTGCTTGTTTTAACGGGCGCTCAAATTTTTAGTCGATTTCTAGTCTTATCTTCAATAACAATTCAAAAAACATGAAACACATCGCACGTAAACGCTTCGGGCAAAATTTCCTCACCGATCAGCAAGTATTAAGTGACATTATCACGGTCATTAATCCGCAACGCGGTGAGAGCATGGTCGAGATTGGGCCGGGTCTGGCCGCGATGACGCGTTTGTTGTTAGAAGGCTTAGATCAACTACATGTGGTGGAACTTGATCGCGATTTAGTTGCGCGTTTGAAGAAAAGTTTTGATCAAAGCAAATTGATTATCCACGAGGGTGATGCGCTGCAATTTGATTTTGCCACTATCCCAGTCAATCAAGGTAAAAAATTGCGTATCGTTGGTAATCTTCCATACAATATTTCTAGCCCTTTGCTATTCCATCTTGCCGAATATGCAGAGCAAGTTGAAGACCAACATTTTATGCTACAAAAAGAAGTGGTTGAGCGCATGGTGGCTGAGCCGGGTGGTAAGGAATACGGGCGTTTATCGGTGATGCTGCAATGGCGTTATCACATGGAATTGCTGTTTATCGTGCCGCCTACCGCCTTTGATCCACCACCGCGCGTGGACTCGGCGATTGTGCGCATGATTCCCAAAAAAGAAAAGTTGGCGTGCAAATTAGAGAATTTAGAACAAGTTGTCACTAAGGCCTTTTCTCAGCGTCGTAAAACTATACGCAACTGCGTCGCTGGTCTTTTCACCGAACAGCAATTGATGGAAGTCGGTATCGATCCGCAAGCCCGTGCCGAAACTATCCCTCTAGAACAATACGTCGCACTGGCGAATCTTTTGCCTGCTTAATTAAAAAATCCGGACACTATGAACCTCACCAGTACTTCTGAATGGCAAGCCTTATTGGCTCATAAAGTGCGCTTGCAGGATAAGCATTTACGCGATTTATTCGCTGATGATGCGGCACGTTTTACGCATTTTTCTCAAGAGTTAGATGGCTTGCTGGTTGATTATTCTAAGCAGCGTATTGATGCCGCGGCATTACATGATTTAATCAAGTTGGCACAATACGCCAAAGTAGAAGACTGGCGCGATCGCATGTTCGCTGGCGAAAAAATTAATTTCAGCGAAAACCGCGCCGTCCTGCATACCGCTTTACGTCATACCGATTTCACGCCTTTCCCCAGCGCGGAACATGACGTGATGCCCGAAGTTCATGCAGTACGAAAACAAATGCGCGATATCGTCGAACGTGTACGCAGCGGTCTATGGCGCGGCTTTAAAGGCGATGCAATTCAAAATATTGTGAATATCGGGATCGGCGGTTCAGATCTTGGTCCTAAGTTGGCAACGCGTGCCTTGTCCGCCTTGCAGCATCCAGGATTGAATTTCTATTACGTATCCAATTTAGATAGCGCGCATTTAGCGCCATTGCTAGAAAAACTCGATCCGCACACGACCCTATTCATCGTCGCATCCAAAACTTTCACAACACAAGAAACTAGTATCAATGCGCATACCGCACGCACTTGGTTGTTAGCTGCGGCGATGGAAGAATGGGCAATTGCTAAACACTTTATTGCGGTCACTTCGAATCCAAGCAAGGCGCATGAATTTGGTATTCCCGATGCGAATATTTTGCAGATTTGGGATTGGGTCGGTGGACGCTATTCCTTGTGGTCAGCGGTAGGATTGTCGGTGGCTTTAGCGATTGGTATGCGTGGCTTTGAGCGCTTGCTCGAAGGCGCAGAAACCATGGACACCCATTTCCGTAGCGCGCCATTAGACAAAAATCTCCCGGTTCTATTGGCTTTAATGTCGATTTGGAACACTAATTTCTTGGGAGCGGAAACTACCGCCGTATTGCCTTATAACGAATCCATGCGTCACTTGCCGGGCTTTTTACAGCAGTTGGAAATGGAATCCAATGGCAAGACAGTCGGGCGTGACGGTGCGCCTTTGAGTTGCCGCGCTAATCCTATTGTGTGGGGCGAGATTGGCGTCAATGGTCAACATGCTTTCTTCCAATTATTGCATCAAGGCGGTTGGTTGATCCCCTGTGATTTTGTGGTGGCCGCAAGTAGTGATTATCCATTGCCTGGACATCAAGCACCCTTGTTGGCGAATTGTTTGGCACAAAGTTCGGCGCTCGCATTTGGTAAAACCGAACAACAAGCACGCATAGAATTAGCCGCAGCCGGTTTGCAAGAAGCCGAGATCGCCAAATTATTGCCGCATAAAGTGTTCGCTGGAAATCAACCATCAACCACAATTCTGATGACCAGCTTAGATCCATTCCAACTCGGCATGTTACTCGCGCTGTATGAACACAAAGTGTTCGTGCAAGGCGTGGTGTGGGGCTTGAATTCTTTTGATCAATGGGGCGTAGAATTGGGCAAGCAATTAGCGAACAGCTTATTACCGGCCTTAAATGGTGACCAAGCTTACGACGCGCAGCTAGATGATTCTACGCGCGGTTTGATTTCTTATTTCCGCAGATATGGAAATAATTGAATTTGAAAATTGTTTTGAATACGAGAATCTCAGCCTATAAAACTTCTAGGCGCTACATTGTACTTGCCTTAGTTCCCGATCTAATATAGACACGTATAGATTGTCCGAAATATGTCCGAGCTGTTAGTGCGGACACGAGTCATGCCAACAAAATGACGCCTCTCTCCTATAGTCAAGTGAATGCACATAAGCGGGCATAGTAATTGCTGATAAAACTTTGAACCTTAAATTAAACGACGATCTGTTTATAAAAGGCCTAAGAAACAGCGATACCACAAAGGAGTTTAAAGATGAGAATGCGCGACAAGTTGTTTTTTTTATTCATGATGGCATTTAGTTTGATTTTTCCAGCCACTGCGGAAACGCCTAAGGCTGCGGTACAGGGTACGTGGAAAGCCAAAATTACAGATGTGAATCATGCGCGACAAGAGCATGTGAATCTTGACGAATTTTCTAAGGGGAAAATTCAATTTAATTTTTATTATAAGAAAAATCTCAAGGAGCTTAATCAAGGATCAAGTTTTGATTTTATCGATTTTGAAGGTTTAAATGAGGAGAGGGCAAAGGGTTCGAATACTAGTGTGAATTTCCGCCTTGTTCGTGAAGCAGGTATATTTGAATTGGAAGGAAAGTTTAATAAGGGAGATGGTCAAGGGACATTTCGTTTTTTTGAACAAGCTTCTTTTGTGCATGCCATGCACGACCGAGGATTTCTATTAAATCAAGAGCAAATATTTTCAGCGGCATTTTTGGATATCACAACGGCATTCGTCGATGAAATAAAGACGATGGGATTTAAAAAATTGCAAATGGAGGATTTTTTTAAGGCAAAAATCTTTCGCATCGATCCAGCATTTGTAAAAGAAATGGCGGCCAATGGTTTTTCCAATCTGGCTTTAGAAGAGTTAGTTAAAGCAAGGGTTTTTAAGGTTGACACAACATTTGTCAGGGAAGTCGCAGGAATGGGATTTGAGAATCTTGAATTGGAAGATTTAATAAAATTCAAGAATTTTGAAATTACACAACAATTTGTCAATGAGATGAAAAAGCTAGGTTTGACCAATTTAACAATAGAAAATGTTGTAAGCCTGAAGATTTTTAAGGTCGATGCCAATTTTATCCGTCATGCGAATTCAAAGTCAGGTAGATCTTTAAAAGTGGAAGAACTCATCAATTTCAAGATCCACGGCAAAATACTTTAACTGCTTTTTAGCCCTAGTATCAACATGGTGGTATCAGGGCGAAGCTATTGAACCTAATTGCATTAAGACGCTTAAATCAATGGCATCGATTAATTTATTGATTAGCTTTACCAGCTCTTTTATTAGCGCTCAATTAGTTCGATTTTATAACCATCCGGGTCCTGCACAAAAGCGATCACCGTTGTTCCGCCTTTGACGGGACCTGCTTCACGCGTTACGTTACCACCTCGTGCTTTGACTGCGGCACATGCTGCCGCTGCATCTGGAACCGAGATGGCGATATGACCATAGGCGGTTCCCATTTCATAAGACTCAACGCCATAGTTGTAAGTTAATTCTAATTCCGCGTGGTCGGGATTGCTGCCGAAGCCTAAGAAAGCAAGTGTGTATTGATATTCTGGATTATCAGAAGTGCGGAGCAATCTCATACCCAATACTTCGGTGTAGAAATTAATAGAGCGCTGTAAATTGCCAACGCGCAGCATCGTGTGAAGTAAGCGCATAATGTCCTCGAAAATGGAAAAGCGTCGATTGTACCTGTTCAGCTAAAAATACGCTGATACGCTAGCTCGCGTATAACGCGATTAAAAAACAGGCAAGTCAGCACTGGCGTGACGGCGTAATTGCTGTTTAGCGTTTTCGTAATTAGGATAAATCGATTCGACCGTGGCCCAAAAATCAGCACTGTGATTCATCTCACGCAGATGAGAGAGTTCATGCGCAACTACGTAGTCAATGATATCTAGAGAAAAATGAATTAAGCGCCAATTGAGGCGGATTTTTCCTTGTGCTGTGCAAGACCCCCAGCGCGTCCCGGCAGACGACAAGCTCATTGAGTGGTAGCTCACTCCCAACTTGCTTGCATATAAGGGCATACGTTGATTAAAAACACGTTTAGCCTCTTGCTGCAACCAACTCTGTACTCGGTCTTTTAGTTGTTGTTCCGTAAATTCTGGTGGCAGGCTAATGTTGAGGGTAGCTTGCTCGATGTCGTGCGTTACCGCAGTTCGACCGTGATGCACAATGCGCAGATGTAAGTGCTGCCCTAAGTACGGCAAGCGCGCGCCATCTTCCCAGCGCATAGTCGCCTGTAGACGACGTTCCGATTGTGTTCGTTTCTCACGTAGTTTCGCGATGATCCATTGTTGCTTTTCGCGTATCGCTTGTTCGATGTCGGCAATCGTTACCCAACGAGGTGCCGTGATACGTAGGCCGTCATCGCTAATCAAAAAGCCGATGCTACGTCGTTTTGAGCGACGCAATTCATAGTCAAGGACTTGGTCTTGAATTAGGATTTGGCGCTTGCGTGTGCCAGTGGCGGGATCGACTGTGCTTGGCGGACGGTGAGGCGTGACTACTTGCTCATTTCCGCCAAATAAATCGTTGAAAAAATCTAATTGCAACGCACGCTGCAATCCTTGGATCAAGCTTGCTTGCGTTGCAGGCGCAGCTTTTCTAGAGTTTCCAACTGACATCATAAATCTCTCAATCTAATCTACAGCGCTTGCTTGCTGAGTCAATATAGAACAAAGCGAGCAGGTCTAGTTCAAGAGTTTAGCATGGCTTTGATTGAGCGGCTTATTTGTAGACTTACTTGTAGGCCTACTTGTAGGCTTGAGGCGAGATGACGCGCATTTCCGCTTCTATCCATTCTTCGACTTTGGTCATTAAATCTGTCGCATTCATATCGCCAGGCGCAATAGGTTTGCCGACTGAGACCGTGATCAGGCCAGGACGTTTGATGAATGAATTCTTAGGCCAGCATTCGCCCGAATTTAAGGCAATCGGAATCACAGGTGTATTGGTTTCGATCGCCAGTCGCGTGCCGCCACCTTTGTAGTTACCTTTTTGTCCAACGGGAATGCGGGTGCCTTCGGGGAACATGATGACCCATTGACCATCTGCCAAACGCTTGCGTCCAATCGTTACAACTTGTGCGAAGGCGTCTTTACCTTTGCTACGATCAATCGGGATCATTTTTAAAAGGGCGATCCCCCAACCAAAAAAGGGGATGTAGAGTATCGATTTTTTAAATACGAATACCAAGGGGCGCGGGGTCGACATCAGTAAGAAAATGGTCTCCCAAGCAGATTGATGCTTGGATAAAACGATCACAGGACCGTCAGGGAAATTCTCATATCCGCGGGTTTGATAACGAATTCCACAAATTACTTTTGCCGCCCAGATGATGAACACATTCCAGCGTGCAGTTGCCCAATAGCGTTGATTGTAAGGAAGCGGTGCAAACAAAAAACAGATAGGTGCCCAAATCACGGTGGCGATGACCATCACAATCGTGAAAAGTAAAGAGCGGATAAAACACAATGCTGAATACATGAATAATCCTGAAGCGAAAGAAATAAGATGAAAAATTAGTCGGCGGCTGCTTCTGCATTGAGTAGAGCGTCCACCATCGCCGCGAGGTCGGAATGGATTTGTGTTCCCGGCGGTAAGCCGCCTTTGTTCATCGTTCCTTGACCTTTGCCAGTCAACACTAAATTCGGAATGCAGCCCATTACAAAACCCGATTGCAAATCACGTAAAGAGTCGCCGACACAATGCACGCCTTTGAGCGAGACATTGTAGCGGCTTGCGATCTCTTGCAGCATGCCGGGTTTGGGTTTGCGGCAGTCACAATTATCATCCGCGCTGTGCGGGCAAAAAAACACTGCGTCAATTAAGCCGCCTACTTGCTCGACAGTCGCGTGCATTTTTTGATGAATCGCATTGAGCGTGGTCATCGGAAACAGCTTACGTGCTACACCTGATTGGTTAGTCGCCACTACCACGGTATAGCCTGCTTGATTCAAACGCGCGATCGCTTGTGCCGAACCAGCAATGACTTGCCATTCATCAGCTGATTTGATGAAGGCGTCGGAGTCATGATTGATGACGCCATCGCGGTCGAGGATGATGAGTTTTGGTGGTGTCATTTTTCAATCCGACAAAATATCCATAAAATCTTGAAGCTGTTTTGGTGTGGTGACAGCAAGAAACAGAACTAGAAACGTGAATGCGACAAGTAGCAAGCTCGTCACCGATATTCCCCCTGATAGGAGACTGACCACGGCGGCAATGGCGAATAGGGTAGAAAGCACATACATTACTTTTCTTGCTTTACTGTCTGTTTGCATTGAATCGACTTCCAAGACTAAGCGCTTTCTTCGTAGGGCGGGTGCAACCCGTGTCGCCATTACATTGCTCGACATTGCTTTGAGAGCGAAGCCGCGTGGGTTGCACCCGCCCTACATTTTATTTTTTCTTACGCCGCCAACTTAGAAATATCCGCCACTTGGTTCAACATGCCATGCAAAGAAGCCAATAAAGCTAAACGGTTATTACGCAATGCCAAGTCTTCGGCGTTGACCATCACATCATTAAAGAACGCATCGACACCTTCGCGCAAGGCTGCCAAGGTTTTTAAAGCGCCTGTGAAGTCACCCGCTGCATACGCGGCATCAACGTTAGGTTTAACATCGACCATCGCTTTGTACAATGCTTGTTCTGCTGCTTCTTGCAACAAGCTAGCGTTAATCTCGCCTGGCTTGCCTTCCGCTTTTTTCAAGATGTTGGTGATACGTTTGTTCGCTGCCGCTAAAGAAGCAGACTCTGGCAAGGCTGCGAAGCTTTGCACTGCTTGTAGGCGTTCCACAATGTTGTCCAAGCTATCTGGGTTTTGTGCAACCACCGCTTCCACTTCACTTTGTGAGAAACCGCGTTCACGTAATTGACCGCGTAAGCGGTCATACAAGAACGTCAGTACATCAGCGCTCGGATCTTTGAACTTGGCGTTGCCAGCAAATAGTGTGGCGGCCTCAGCAATCAAGGATTGCAGTGAAATCGCCAAACGTTTTTCAACCAACATACGCAAAATACCCAAAGCATGACGACGCAAGGCGAATGGATCTTTATCGCCTGTTGGCTGCAAACCGATGCCCCAGATACCGACCAGAGTTTCGAGCTTGTCGGCAAGTGCGACGGCAGTACCCGTTGCCGTGGCCGGCAAAGCGTCACCCGCGAAACGTGGTTGATAGTGTTCGGAAGCAGCCGCGGCGACGTCATCGTGTTCGCCGTCATGCTTGGCATAGTAGGTGCCCATAATGCCTTGCAGCTCAGGGAATTCGCCGACCATGTCGGTCAACAAGTCAGCCTTTGCCAATAAAGCACCGCGTTCTGCGAGGGCAACATCGGCACCGATTAATTTAGCAATCGCGCCAGCCAGAGATTGAACGCGTTGTGTACGTTCGGCTTGGCTACCCAATTTATTGTGATACACGACGTTAGCCAACAAAGGCAAACGGTCGGCTAAAGATTTTTTCTTATCTTGTTCGAAGAAGAATTTCGCATCGGACAAACGTGGGCGGACTACACGTTCATTCCCTTGAATGATGTGTTCTGGCGTGTCGGTCGCTAAGTTTGAGACGATCAAAAAGCGTGAACGCAATTTGCCAGCCGCATCCGTTACAGCGAAATATTTCTGATTGGTTTGCATGGTCAAAATCAAGCATTCTTGCGGCACGGCCAAGAACTCCTCTTCGAAATGGCATTCGTAAACCACAGGCCATTCGACCAAGGCCGCCACTTCGTCGAGTAAAGATTCTGGCATCAACACTTGATCGCCATTCGCTTTTGACAGCAAAGCTTGACGAATTTGTTCTTTGCGTTCGGCGACGTTAGCCGTGACTTTGCCTTCTTCTTTCAAGGCGCGGTTGTAGTCTTCGGCATCAGCGATATTCACTTGGCCAGCGGATAAGAAACGGTGACCTTGCGTGATACGTCCAGCGGTTAAGCCGAGTGCGCTGAGAGGGACAATGTCTTTGCCATGCAAGGCGATGATGCTGTGCACCGGGCGTACAAAATGCACGGTTGAGCCATCAGGACGTTGATAGCTCATGACCTTAGGAATTGGCAATTTGCTGATCGATTCTTCGAGTGCAGACTGCAAGCTGCTAGCCAATGCGCTGCCAGGTGCGGTGTAGCTATAGAAGAAGCTTTCGGCTTTACCGTCGACGGCGCGTTCTAAGTCGGATACTTGCAAATTCGGGAAACCCAGTGCCGCGAGTTTTTTGGCCAAAGGCGCGGTTGCATTGCCATTCGCGTCGATTGCCACGGATACCGGCAATATTTTTTCACGCATTTGTTTGTCAGGAGAAGTATCGCGCACTTTGCTGATACTCACGGCCAAACGGCGTGGTGAAGCAAAGCTAGTAACAACGGAATCCGCTTCTAAGAAATCACGTGATTTCAAACCATTGACGATGCCTGCAGCAAACGCTTCGCCTAATTTGGCGAGGGCTTTGGGTGGCAATTCTTCGGTAAACAATTCAACTAAAAGTGTTTGGTTCATGTTCAATCTCAATTCTGTACTTGTCTATGGCTGCGCAAAGTGCTTAAGCTGCCGTTGCTTGTGCTGTAGCTTTCGCGAGCTGTGCTTCGATCGCAGCGACAACTTCACGTTTATGTTGGTCGTCTTCTGCGCACATAGGGAAGCCCAATTGATAGCGCGCCGACAAATACGCTGCCGCGACAGCGCGTGATAAGTTACGAATACGACCGATGTAAGCCGCACGCTCGGTGACTGAGATTGCACCGCGTGCATCCAGCAAGTTGAAGGTATGGGCTGCTTTCAAAATCATTTCGTAGGCAGGCAAAGCTAAAGATTTTTCTGTGACTTCAAGCAATCGTTTCGCTTCTGCTTCGTAATTGGTGAACAGAGAGAATAAGAAATCGGTATTGGAATATTCAAAGTTGAAAGTCGATTGCTCGACTTCGTTTTGATGGAACACGTCGCCGTAAGAGAGGCGTACAGTCTTGCCGTTTTCTTCGCGTTCAGTCCACACCAAGTCATAGACGTTTTCTACGCCTTGCAAATACATCGCCAAGCGTTCGATACCGTAAGTGATTTCACCGAGAATCGGTTTGCAATCTAAACCGCCAACCTGTTGGAAGTAAGTGAACTGCGTCACTTCCATACCGTTCAACCAGACTTCCCAACCCAAACCCCATGCGCCTAAGGTTGGATTTTCCCAATCGTCTTCGACGAAGCGAATATCGTTTTGTTGCAGATCTAGACCCAAGGCTTTCAAAGAGCCAAGATACAAATCCAGAATATTTTCAGGTGCTGGCTTCAACACAACTTGGTATTGGTAGTAGTGTTGTAAGCGATTCGGATTCTCGCCATAACGACCGTCCTTAGGGCGGCGTGAAGGCTGTACATATGCTGCACGCCAAGGTTCAGGACCAATCGCGCGTAAAAATGTGCCAGTGTGTGAAGTACCTGCACCCACTTCCATATCAATCGGTTGTAACAGGGCGCAACCTTGTTTGTCCCAATAGTCTTGCAATGTCAAAATAATTTGTTGAAAAGTGAGCATAGCTCTTCTGCCTTTTTTTCTGGGTTTTACGTTAGATTTTTACTTGAGTCTGCTTGAATATTAGAGAATATTGCTATGCAGAACTAAGGATTTTATAAACCTTAGATTTTAACCTTTTTTTGGTATGCTTCGATTGCTTTGGCCTTGCTTTTCACTCTAAATGCATGGTTTTTGTGGGTTTGAGCGGATTTCCTACGGATGCCCATAAACTTTCAATGACATCCTTTATACTTTTTCGCTAACGCGCAAGGCTATCCTTGGTTTTGTCCGGATGAATTCCTTTTTTAATTTCCCTCTTCATTTGCAATTTTTCTGATGTTTTTATTGAAGCTATTTTATTGAGGCTACCTATGCTATCGCCACTCACTTTTATGAGGCAAACCAGCTTGTTGGGGTTGATGAATATTCTTTTTCTTTGTGCTGCTATGGCACAGGAACCTGTGTTGGAGTTAAAGACGGGTGATAAAACTCAGCATTGGACTCGTTCCGAGCTTTTGGCACGTGCTAAGGAAATTGATATTGCAAAGGACTCCGCGTATCAACGTAGCATGCGCTACCGTGCAGTGTCTATCGCGCAGCTATTGCCACAAGCGGAGAAATATTCGTCCGTGCAATTTGTCGCCTCTGATGGTTTTGTTGCCAATATTTCGGGGAGTGATCTTGCGGGTAAAGGTCAAGCTTATTTGGCTATTGAGCCTGAGGATCAACGCTGGCCAGCGATTAATCCCGACAATCCCGCCAAAACAGTCAGTGCGGGACCATTTTATCTGGTTTGGTTAACACCAGAAGCGGGCAAGATTAGTGGCGAACAATGGCCTTATCAAGTAGCGAAAATCAGTGTTGAAGCACCGTTGCCAGAACGCTATCCGCAAATTATTCCCCTTGCCGGCATTGGCGCTAGCCATCAACAGGCGATACGCGGCATGCATATTTATATTAAGAACTGCGCCGTTTGTCACACCATGAATGGTGGCGGTGATGCGACGATAGGGCCTGATTTGAATTTGCCATTCAATCCTACCGAGTATTTTCAAGAGAAGTTTTTACGTCAATTAATACGGCAACCGGCATCCGTGCGCAGTTGGAAGCAATCATTGATGCCAAGTTTTGATGAAAAGACTATCTCCGCTGCGGACTTAGATGATCTCATCAGCTATTTCAAAAGAATGCGACAAATACGGCAAAAAATACCGTCTACAGCAAGCTCGCCCGCGAATAAACCCTGATTTTGGTAGGAACTGACGCTCTAATCCCCTTTTTTTGCATTCTGTCGCAATCTGCTGGTGAGCTGAAATCGACTTGCTTACACTGCAGTCATCAAAGAAGCAAAGCGGAAGCAAAACAGAAACAAAGCAGAAGCAAATCTTGTTGAAGCAAATTTATTAAAGCAAATTTAAATCTATCTCAAATACTAAGGGGAACAAAAATGAAAACGAATACACGTAATATCTTTATCGCGATCGCCATTATCTTCAGCTTGTTATTGATCAGCTTTTTTTCTATGGATCCTGCCCACATCGTGATTGATGGAGAAGAAATTGGCGATATTGGTGGCTTTACCGGTTTTGTGATGGCATGTTTGATAGGCTTTGTGGCTTTGTTCTTCGCCTTGAGTGTGACTGGTTTGGTGTTGGCGATGGTGGCAGTGGTGTTGGTCGTTGTTTTGGGTGCGGTCTTAGGTTCATTCGCGATTGCCTTGTTACCACTCATGATTCCTTTCTTAATACTGTACGCTTTGTTCTCTTTGTTTTCACGCAAAAAAACGGCCTAATCAGACATGAGTCAGTTGTTAAGAGTTTAGAAAATTTATCATCACAGTATCAAATCGGAGAACATCATGAATAAGCAAACAATTCGTCGCAGCCTGCTCGCTTCTGCCTTAGTTCTTACTGCGTTGCCAGCATGTGCTGATTGGGGCAATTGGTTTGGAAAAAGCGTAGAAGGCTCGGGCAAAATTGTGAAGCAAGATCGTGTCGCCAAAGATTTTCGCGCTTTGCAGATTGCGGTCTCAGGTAAAGTCGAATTGAAACAAGGCACACAAGAAGGTGTTTGGATAGAAACCGACGATAATATCCAAGCCATGCTGGAAGTGGTGGTTGAAGGTAATACTTTAAAAATACGCTCTAAAGATAAAAATGTTTATCCCAAAACCCGTACTTTAAATATTGTGGTTAATTTTAAGAATATGGATGATATTGCTTTGGAAGGTTCTGGCAGTATTAAAAGTGATAAATTACAAAGTACTGATTTGAAATTGCGCGTCGGTGGCTCAGGTGATTTAGATATCGCTGACTTAAAAGCCGATAGTTTGAGAGTATCAATTGGCGGCAGCGGTAGTTTCAGCGCCAGCGGTAATGTGCCACAAGTATCGGGCTCTATCGGTGGCTCCGGCGAACTTGATATGGCTAAATTGGCTGCAAAAGATGTGCGTATTAGTATCGGCGGCTCGGGCAAAGCAAGTACCTGGGCGAGCGATAATTTAAATGTGAGTATCGGTGGCTCTGGCAACGTAAATTACTATGGTGATCCGCGTGTCACTAAATCAATTGGCGGTTCTGGTAGCGTTAATCGCAAAGGTAGTGCGCCATAAGTTAGAATATTTACGATGTATCAATCATGAAGGCGGCCAGGTGGTCGCCTTTTTTTATACCCATCCTGCATTAAATATTCCGAAGAAATGGCTGATACATTCAGCTCGTTGCGCTTTCGGTAATGCCTCACTATGATGGCGGCTATGACTTTATTTAGCCCCAACTTGCGAGTCACTCTATTTCACAGCCTTATCGCGATGAAGGCGACCCAGTTTCCTGAGATACGGGTTAAAGCGGTGATGAGATTAAGTGAATGGATTACCTCAGAACTAGGTAAGAAGATAATCGCTGACTTTTGAGCAAATACTTCTCCATATAAATCTGAGATGAAGTAGCTATTTTTTGCCGATATGAAATGAGAAAACATGAGCGATGAGTTGGAAGTAATGCCGGATCTGCCCGCCTATCCGGGAATCGATATGGAGAAAATATGTCTGGTACAAACGGCACAGCAGTTGGCATTTGCAGAAGAAAAATTACTGCAAGCGAGTGTGCTGGGTTTTGATACGGAATCGAAGCCTATTTTTAAGATAGGACAACGATCGGACGGGCCGCATTTAATTCAATTGGCAACCAGTGACTATGCGTTCTTGTTTCCGGTTTTAAATGACGCGCAAGTGGCGTTTGCTATACCAGTCTTGAAAGCAGTTTTAGAGTCGAAGACTATTTTGAAAGTCGGTTTTGGATTAGGTGATGATAATCAAAGATTGCTGCATAAACTAGGTGTCAAGATTGTCCATGTCCTTGACTTGTCGCGCGCACTGAGTGACAACCGGAAAAAGCAAATGGGCGCTAAGCGCGCGGTAGAAAAATACTTCGGACAAGTCTTACAAAAATCCAAACGGGTATCGACTTCAAATTGGGCAGCAGAGACTTTACATGAACGCCAGCTCAAATATGCAGCAGACGATGCGCAATCAGCCTTGCTGGTGTATTTGGCATCGCCTTTGGTGGTTAGAACCTGACTACTTATTACTAATGAATGGCTAACAAATGCCTAACAGAATAAACCTCCCAACACATAGACAATGAGGCACAGAGAAAATCAAGGAGAAGATCGAGATTGAATTAATCTATAGTCTTTTTCTGTTTTACCTCCTTGCCTCCGTGCCTCTGTGTTGAGAGGTTTCCATCTTTTTGTAGAGGCCGAATAGTAAGGTCGAAGCTCAGTTAATCTGCAGATGACTATCCTCCTCGATTCACTGATTTTGATGAATCGTGGAACTAGAATTAAAAAATTGGGTCTGAGCAACTTATAGCATCAGATTCGCTTTCGGCTGTATCGCCTGTAAATAAAAGGAAATCTATGCAATATGCTAAACAATTTATCTTGCGTCCTGTGAGTACGGTGCTCGCTCCAGTTTTTGGTTTTGGATTGACTTCCTCATTGGCGCTTGCATTGACGGTGGTAAGTAGTACAGCGCATGCCGATGGTTTAAGTGATTTAAAAGCGGCCTTGGCGCGTTTGCAAGGACAGACGCCATTAAAGGCGGTGGTCGAGGCGAAGACTTGGAATCGGCAGGGTGAAGGTAAGGAATTAGAAGAAACGCACGGTGTTGCCAGTGTTTTAGTGGAAGAAACGGGGCGTGGTTTGCACGTCTTGTATAGCAAAGAGATGTTGGTGAAGTTGGAGGCTGAAGAACGCTTAAAGGAAAAAGATAACAAGGCCAAAACGCCAACTTTGTCCGCCTTAAATGAAGTCAATTCGTCGGCTCTGCGACCTATGATTTCTGCCGCTGGTGGTCTAGCCCGCAGTATGGAGAAGGCCACGTATAAAAGTGAAAAGTTGGACAGCTTCAATGGCAAACCAGCGCGTTTGTTGAGCTTTGAATTATCGATCGATAAGTTGTCGGAAAAAGATCGTAAGTACATGAAGAAGTTTGATGGCAATTTAGATATTTGGATTGCCGCCGACGGTACACCATTGGCGAGTCGTCAGACTCAAGCGATATCAGGGCGCGCTTTTATCGTCATTAGTTTTGAAATGAAAAATGAAGAAGAATGGATCTACAGCACCTTAGGTGATCGTTTGATTGCATTGAAAAAAGAAAGTAAAAATAGTGGTTCCGGTATGGGTGAAAAAGGTGAAGGTAAGGTGACTAAGACCTTACAACTGCAAGCCCTATAAGATGAAATTGAATTAAAAATAAAGGAAACAAAATGAAGCACGATATGCCCAGTTCAGTAGCGATAGTGGGAAGTTTTGTAAATTCAGGTTGGGTGTTACGCCCGCTGTCAGCTTTAGTCTTGGTGTTGGGTTTGCACGCAGCTAGTGTGCCGCAAAGTGCCTTAGCACAGAACGCGAATGATAAAGCGGTAGCGAGTGTGAGTGCGGAACAAACTGCAAAAAAATTAATCACCCACGATGTCTATGCTAATTGGCGCAGCATACAAAACAGCATTCTTAGTCGCGATGGACAGTGGGCTGCTTATGCGTTGGTAGGACAGGAGTCAGATGGTGAAATCGTCGTCAAAAATCTACGCGATGGGCGCGAATGGCGTGCACCACGAGGTAATTCTCCCGTGTTTAGTTTTGATGGTAAGTACCTAGCTTTTGCGGTGGCGCCGACTCGTGCCGATTTGGACAAAGCAAAGAAAGCGAAAACCAAGCCTGAAGACGCACCCAAAGCAGGTGTTGGTGTGATTGATTTGGCGAGCGGTAAAGTAGAGAACATAGAGCGTGTCAAACGCTTTAGCTTCGCCGAAGAAGGATCAAGTCTATTAGCCGTGTTGTTAGAGCCGCCTAAGGAAGTAAAAAAAGACGCAAAGAAAGAGGACGCAGCTAAAACTGATATTTCTGATTTAGCACCGCAAGAGGAATTAACTGCGCAATTGGATAGCGGCGAAGAAGATCAGCAAGCCATGCCTGGTGCGGCAGCCGCAGCTGCAAAAAAGAAAGAAGCCGGCACGGAATTGATGGTTTGGGATTTGGCAAAAAATAAAAAGACTTCGATCAAAGAAGTCGCCGATTTAAGTTGGAATAAGTCAGGTAATTTATTGGCCTATGTCGTATCCGTGAAAGAAGCTGCCAAAGATGCAGTCAAAGAGCCCGCTAAGGCCGACCAAAAAGACGCGCTACAAGAATCTAAAGAAACAAAAACAAACGCCAAACCTGTTGCCGCTAACCTCGCTAGTGCGAGTGAAGGCGTGTATCTGTGGTCGGCTGATACCGGCGAATCAAAAGCGATTCTGCAAGGTGCTGGTAGCTATAAGCATTTACGATTTGATGAAGACGGTAAGCAATTAGCCGTGCTTAGTAATCGTGATGAAGTCGCAAAAAAGAAAGACTCAGCTAAAGACGGCACTAAGGACACAGCCAAAGACGCCAACAACGATACCAATGTCTATAGTTTGTTCTTCTGGCGCGCAGGTGACGCTGATGCTCGCCTCTTAGTCAATGCAGATTCAAATGGCATGACAAAAGGCTGGACGCCAAGCGAGCACGCCGATTTGAGTTTTAGCAAAGACGGCCAACGCTTGTTCTTGAGTACCGCAGAGTTGCCTAAGCCAGTTGTCAAAAACGCGGCAGAGCCAATGAAGGTCGATCTCTGGCATTGGAAAGATCCAGAGCTGCAATCTGTGCAGAAAGTAAATCAAGAGCGTGATAAGCAAAAATCCTATCGTGCGGTTGTACATTTGGCCGACGGTAAATTTGTTCAGTTAGCCAATAAACTGATCCCGCAAGTCATCTTGAATGAGAATGCGCAGTTTGCGATGGGTATCAGCACTTTGCCATATCGTCATTTGATGTCTTGGGATAGTTTGTACTACGACGCCTATGCCGTAGATTTGCAAAATGGTCAGGCAAAAATGTTGATCGAAAAAACACGCTTTATGCCGCAATTTTCACCTGCTGGTAAATACATCATTAACTTTGATGCAGATAAAAGTGTATGGTGGTCTTATGCCACAGCCGATGGCAAGAAAACTAATTTGACTGGCCACATCAAAACCCATTTTGAAGATCAACAACGTGATACGCCAGAACCGAAGAATGCGTTCGGTGTAGCGGGCTGGTCTGCCGACGATGCGAGCGTGGTTTTGTATGATCAATTTGATTTGTGGGAAGTCAATTTGCAAAGCAAAGCAACCCGCAATTTAACCGCTGGTTTTGGTCGTAAAAACCAATTGGAATTACGCTACGTACATTTAGGGGAGAATCGCTACTCACCACAAACTAAAGCGCTGCCTAGCGATAAACCATGGATACTATCAGCGACGCATGACGTGAATCAATCGACTGGCTATTACAGTTTAGATGCCCAAGCGAGAACGCCAGTAGAACCAAAGCGTTTGATCCATGCGGATAAACTCATTAGCGGTTTGATTAAGGCAAAGGACAGCGACACGACCCTATTTACTCAGCAGACGTTTACAGAGTTCCCTGATCTGTGGAGCGCCGATTTGAGCATGGCGAACGCCAAGAAAATTAGTTATGCCAATCCTCAGCAAGCGCAATACAACTGGGGTACGCAAGAGATGATTGAATATACTAACGGCGACGGTAAAAAAATGAAGGCGCTGGTCGCGAAACCAGAGAATTTTGATCCTAAGAAAAAATACCCGATGATGGTCTACATCTATGAAAAGATGACAGACAATATGCATCGCTTTGTGTCACCATCGCCAGCGCAAAATATCAATGTGACGCGCTATGTGAGCAATGGCTACATCGTGTTGCGCCCAGATATCGTGTACAAAACCGGCTATCCAGGTAAGAGTGCTTTAAATGCCGTTGTGCCAGCTGTACAGCAGGTGATTTCAAAAGGCTATGTCGATGCGAAACGGGTCGGTATTCAAGGACATAGCTGGGGCGCTTACCAAATCAATTACATCATCACTCGTACGAATATGTTCCGCGCTGCCGAAGCGGGCGCATCGATGGCGAATATGGTCAGTGGTTATGGCGGCATCCGTTGGGGCGCTGGTGTTAGTCGCGCATTCCAGTATGAGCATGGACAAAGTCGTATGGGCGGAACGCCATGGGATAGTACTGCTAAATATGTAGAAAACTCACCGATATTTGCCATCGACAAAGTGCAGACACCGTTCTTAACAGTACATAACGATGATGATGATGCAGTGCCTTGGTATCAAGCGATAGAATTTTTCTCAGCCTTACGTCGCTTGAATAAAGAAGCCTACTGGTTTAACTATAATGGCGAAAAACACGGCCTGCGTGATCGCGATAATATCAAGCATTTCACCGTGCATATGAGCGAGTTTTTTGATCACTATTTGTTGAACAAACCGCGTCCAGAATGGATGGAGAAACCAATTCCTTATTTGGAGCGCGGTCAACGAGATGTGATGGGACAGTTTGTACCTGCTAAACAAACTGAAGAGAAGAAATAAAGTTTTTTGATTTATTCGGTCTCATAAAGAAGTGCTTACAAGAATCAACTTGTAAGCGCTTTTTTTCACCTATACGAATGTGATTTCCAGAGCCATGTAGGATACGTTGCACTTATTCTACTTGTTAGTGCTTTCTTGGGTTCTATGTAGATTTAACTTTGCAAGATTTTTAGTGGCGCAGCCAGTAATTCATCACCGCTATGAGCGAAATACCACATGATCGCGATGAGTGCGGCAGCGGTTGCTAGGTACCAAACGCTGGAAAAAATCTGTCCATAACGATCGAGTGGCAGTAAATGACTTTGATGTCGCATGCGCCATTCGAACACAATTTCCATACTGCCTATCAGTAAGAAAAACGCCATAAAACTTAAGCCCATGGCGTAGCAGCCAAGGATGCCGAGCACCGAACCTGCGATCATGGCGAGTAAACCAAATTTGCCATTGACCGAAAAGCCTATACTTTTCAGAATATGACCACCATCGAGCGGCAAAATAGGCAATAGATTAATCAGATTAAGTAGCGCATTAAAATTCGCCAAGCCAGCGAAGAAAATATTGTCGGTGACCCAGTACAGTAGCAATAAAATGAAGGATAGGATGAGTCCAAAAGTCGGCCCCATAATCGAAATCACGACATCCTGCCAGCGGGTATTAATTTTGTCTTCGCTCAATGCCAAACCGCCCATAAAGGGAATCAGATAAATCCCCTTGGTTTTCAAACCAAAGTATTTCATGGCACGGATATGACCATATTCGTGGATCACCAGACAGGCGATCAATGCAATCGCAAACTTAAAAGAAACTAGCCACGAATAGGTCGCCAACGTTGCGGTTGCGAGAAGAACCTTGATGACTTTTGCGCTCTTTAATAATTTAAATGCGAGCGAGGCCAAGCCGAGTAGGCTAGGTTTTTCTTTGTTGCTCACCGCTACTTCAGGTACCTGACGCTCTATATCTTTGGTATTACGTTGTCCTTGCGTAATTTCATTATCATTGATGAGCAAACGATACTGAATTAGAAACGGCTGCCATTGCAAGTGGGTTGCGAGTTTGATGCGCAATTGCTGTGGCGCTGCCATTGCTACCGTAGGTGAGGCGCTAGAACTGTCGTCCGATGTGGGATTAATATTGAGTTCGAATTCATGTACAAATGCGCCTTCATTGTCCGCACCGGCATTTTTTTGTGACACCAGATTATTGTCCCAGAATAGCTGTTGCCAGCCCGCGAGTGAGCCTTCCAAACGTAGCGATTTACCTAAGCAATCGATATTAAGTAGTTCCAATGTCGTTCCAGTTTATATTGAAGAATGGTTAAAAGTAAGAGGTGCTTGGCGACGTTTGTCGCTCTGTCGTATCAGCTCTCATTTTAAATTTGCTCGGATGATGCTGCGTTAATAATGCCTCCGCCTAAGCACACGTCACCGTCGTATAAAACGGCTGATTGACCCGGTGTGACTGCCCATTGCGCTTCATCAAAATGCAATTGGAATTGCTCATTATTGCCGCTGAATCGGCAGGCCATGTCGGGTTGACGGTAGCGGGTTTTGGCGGATAGTTTTTCTAAGTCTGGTGCATGACCTGCGACCCAACTCACTTGCGCCGCTTCCAGTGAATTTGATAATAACCAAGGGTGATCATGACCTTGTACCGCGTAGACACGATTGTTCTCTACGTCTTTGCGCGCTACATACCAAGCATCACTACTGCCGTCAGCATTTTGATGTGATTTGATACCACCTATGCCTATGCCTTTGCGTTGTCCTAAAGTGTAAAAACTCAAGCCAACATGTTTTCCTATGATTTCTTCTTCTGGGGTGCGGATTTCGCCCGGTGCATAGGACAAATAGCGATTTAAAAATTCGCGGAAAGGGCGTTCACCGATAAAGCAAATACCCGTTGAGTCTTTCTTTTTCGCATTCGGCAAATTGATTTGTTCCGCGATTTTACGGACTTCGGTTTTATTGATTTCACCGAGCGGGAATAGGGTATTTTTGAGCTGCGCTTGATTCAAACGATGGAGAAAATAACTTTGATCTTTGCTGGCATCAAGTGCTTTTAACAATTGAAATTCACCATTGACTTCGCGCACGCGTGCATAGTGACCGGTTGCTATGTAGTCGGCACCGAGTTTCATCGCGTGATCTAGGAAAGCTTTAAATTTGATTTCTGCGTTACACAATACATCGGGATTGGGAGTGCGACCTGCTTGGTATTCGCGCAAAAATTCGGCGAACACGCGGTCTTTGTACTCACTGGCAAAATTGACAGTTTCGATATCGACACCAACCACGTCCGCGACGCTGACCGCGTCGATTAAATCTTCGCGCGTTGAGCAATATTCAGAATTGTCATCGTCCTCCCAGTTTTTCATAAACAAGCCAATGACCTCGTAGCCTTGCTCCTTGAGAAGCCAAGCTGAGACTGAAGAATCGACACCCCCGGACATACCGATGACTACGCGTTTTTTACTCATGACTATTCCTACTGATCTTTGTTACTTTAATGTCGTTATTTAGTTGGCTAAAGTAGGGCGGGTGCGACCCGCGCCGCCAGTGCTTAGACCACCTGAGCAGCGCGGGTTTTACCCGCCCTACGAATTATTTGTTTCTTCTTGCTTAGCCTGATGTCTCTTAGTTTCCTGTATCCACCACACTAGGATGCGTGTACATCAAATTCAAAGGCGCTCTTTGTCCCGCCAAATAATCCTGCAAACATTTCAAAATCAATGGACTCCGGTGCATCGCCTGACATGCCACGATTTCTTCATAGGTCATCCACAATGCGCGCACAATACCTTTGTCTAAGGGGCGATCATGCTGGGCGATGACTTTGCCACAAAATGCAAAACGCAAATACGTCACCTCTTTGCCTGAATTCGGTGAAATAAATTTCGACATATAGGTGCCGACCAAGGCTTCAGGCACAAATTCATGCGCCGTTTCTTCCATGGTTTCGCGAATGACCGCTTGTTCCAGACTTTCATTCGGATCAAGATGTCCCGCAGCCTGATTTAAACGCACACCTTCTGGCGTTATTTCTTCTATCATCAAAAATTCCAAACGTTCACCATTGCGACGTGGAACGATGGCAGCGACGGTGACTGAGGGTTTCCAAATATCAGACATAGTTTGTGGTGGTTAAAGTAGATGCTAAGCTCAGAAGTTAAGCCTATGGACGAGACAGGGCGTCATTTTACCTCTTAAGCTCAAATTACACCGCCATTAGGTCTTAAGCAGGATTCGAATTTGCTAATAAAGATTCTATCTATAAGGAAAAATATCATTCCTGTTGGTATTTTGGAATGAAAATTGAAAGTGGCTCGGCACTTGTTGCGAACTGTCCAATGTCGGTTTAAGCCTTATCAGATCAGGGTTTGAGGCCTAAGTGTTGAGCCCAAGGCCGGAATTTTCTTGCCTTATGCTGGTGCAGTGGTATTAGGTAAGCGACACTTTAGAGTGCTTATCCTGTGCCAGTATGGTGCGTTTTTCGTGTAATATCGTTGTCGAATATCAAATGTAATATGAGAACTGCCTTAAATTTCTTATTTTGTTAGGTTGTGCATGCACTTCATACCAAAAATGAAATTCGGGTTGGCTTCTCAGCTCCAGTTCAATTGAAGTATTTTGAACGCCGTGGTGAGATAAGTCGAAATGCCAATCATCTCGCTTGCTTTTTATCCAAAGGCAAGCAATTCGCGCAGCATGAAATACCTGAAGTAATCGCTTTAGAAATTGAACCTAAGGGTATCAAAAATAAAAAGGAGTAACTTTATGAAAATCGGCATTCCCGCCGAAACACGGTCGGGCGAGACGCGCGTTGCGGCGACCCCAGAAACAATTAAGAAATACGTCAGTGCTAAGCATGAAGTTGTTGTGCAATCAGGTGCTGGTATTGCCTCATCAATTACCGATGAAGCCTATCAGGCAGCGGGTGCGACGATAGGTACGGCAGCTGATGCTTTCGCTGCCGATTTGATTTTAAAGGTGCGTGCCCCTTCGGCAGAAGAGCGCGCTTTGATCAAATCGGGTGCTGTGGTGGTTGGCATGCTCAATCCTTTTGATGCAGAAAATATCGCAGCAATGGCGGCTCATGGCATTACGGCGTTTTCACTTGAAGCGGCGCCTCGAATCACACGCGCTCAATCTTTAGACGTCTTGTCTTCGCAAGCGAATATTGCCGGTTATAAAGCGGTGATGTTGGCCGCTAATACTTATCAGCGCTTTATGCCTATGCTTATGACGGCCGCAGGTACGGTAAAAGCGGCTCGCGTCTTGATTATGGGTGTTGGTGTGGCTGGCTTACAAGCGATCGCAACAGCGAAACGTTTGGGGGCAGTCATTGAGGCTTCAGATGTTCGGCCACCTGTCAAAGAACAGGTCGAGTCGCTGGGAGCGAAATTCATCGATGTGCCTTATGAAACCGATGAAGAGCGTGAAATCGCAAAAGGTGTGGGCGGATATGCGCGTCCCATGCCTGCCGCGTGGATGGCACGTCAGGCGGCTTTAGTACATGAACGCGCCAAGCAAGCCGACATCATCATTACCACCGCATTAATACCAGGTCGTAAAGCCCCTGTTTTGATTTCAGAAGAAACGGTGAAAGCAATGAAACCGGGTTCGGTCATTGTCGATATGGCAGTTGAACAAGGTGGTAATTGTCCATTGTCTGAGTTGAATAAAACCGTCACCAAATATGGCGTTCATATTATTGGCGAACCGAATTTAGCAACGCTAGTGGCCGCCGATGCATCGGCATTGTATGCCCGCAATATTCTTGACTTCTTAAAATTGATCATCGACAAAGAGGCTAATCTGGCGATCAATAAAGAAGATGAAATTGTGGTTGCTACCATGATGTGCTCAGGTGGTGAAGTGTTGAAGAAATAGATTTAAATTGCAGTCCTTAATTTTGGTCTTTAATTAGTCGCTTTAAAATAAAATCTTTCAACACCGCGGCACAGAGGAAAAAATGGAGAAATGCAAAACTTATTTCTTTGAATTTAGTTTTGATTTTCTCTTGCACTTCTCCGTACCTCTGTGTTGAGAGGTTTGAAAATATCAGTTAGATGGAAATATTATGCAAAGAAATATGTTACGCGCGAAAATTCATCGCGTTTCTGTGACCCAATGTGATTTGAACTATGAAGGTTCATGCGGTATCGACGAGGATTTACTCGATGCTGCCGACATCAAGGAACATGAGCGCATTGAACTTTACAACATCAATAATGGTGAGCGTTTTGCGACTTACGCGATCAGAGGTAAACGCGGTAGTGGCGAAATCTCATTAAACGGTGCTGCAGCGCGTCGCGTACAGCTGGGTGATTTAATGATTATTTGCACTTACGCACCGATGGATGATGAAGTCGCAGAAAACTTCAAACCTAAAGTCGTGTTCGTCGATGCTAAGAACAAAATCACTAGTCTGAAAGAATATTGATTTGCTGAGATTTTCAGATGCGATGAAATAAGAATTACTGAAGTCTAATGCAGTTCAGCTAAGCTCCGTACATCGAGGTGTCGTTCCCGCGAAGAGCCTGCTCTCGAATGCTTTAGTCGGGGGAGCATCCAGTGGCGTAAAGGCTCAAAGACACTGGATCCCAGCCTACCTAGGGATAACGGCGACAGAAAAATTAATCTGAACAGCATTACTACTGAAGTCCCTTTTAATGTGAATAAAGAGAGAACGTCATGGATGTAGTAAGTCATACACTCACTAACTTGATCATTTTTGTACTGGCAATTTATGTCGGTTATCACGTGATCTGGACTGTAACACCTGCACTGCACACGCCTTTGATGGCGGTGACCAATGCGATCTCTGCCATCATCATCGTGGGTGCGATGTTGGCGGCAGGTTTGACCGAAGGTGTCCTCGCGCAAGTGATGGGTACGCTGGCAGTCGCGTTGGCGGCGGTCAATGTCTTTGGTGGCTTTTTGGTCACGCAAAGGATGTTGGAAATGTTTAAGAAAAAAGAGCCTAAAGCTAAAGTTGAATCTAAATCTGCAACTCAGGAGGCGCAATAATGAGTATGAATCTCGTGACGATGCTGTACCTGATTGCATCGGTTTGCTTCATTCAAGCGCTTAAAGGATTGTCTCATCCTTCCACCGCACGTAAGGGTAATACCTTTGGCATGATAGGGATGGCAATCGCAGCGTTTACCACTGTTGCTCTAATCGTTAAGTTGAAAAATGAAGCAGGTGGTGCTGGTTTGGGCTATGGCTTGGTCATACTCGGTATCGTGGTTGGCGGTGGCATTGGTGCGACATTAGCGAAACGTGTAGAGATGACCAAGATGCCAGAGTTGGTGGCAGCGATGCACTCCTTGATCGGTTTAGCCGCTGTTTGTATCGCGGTTGCTGTCGTGGCAGAACCATGGATTTTCAATATCACGACGCGTGATGCAGCGATTCCATTTGGTAACCGCATCGAATTATTTATCGGTACTTTCGTCGGTGCGATTACTTTCTCTGGTTCGGTGATCGCTTTCGGTAAATTGTCTGGTAAATATAAATTCCGTTTATTCCAAGGCGCACCAGTCAGTTTTGCTGGACAACACATGTTGAATTTGGTGTTGGCCATCGCGATGGTTGGTCTTGGTTTGGTATTCTGTTTTGATGGTGGTGTTGCACCAGCTTGGACGCCGTTTATCTTGATGACGGCAATCGCATTTGTGTTGGGTGTGCTCATCATCATTCCGATTGGCGGCGCAGATATGCCGGTCGTGGTGTCGATGCTGAACAGCTACTCAGGTTGGGCCGCAGCAGGGATTGGTTTTTCATTGAATAACTCGATGTTGATTATCGCTGGTTCCTTAGTCGGTTCTTCTGGCGCGATTCTTTCTTACATCATGTGTAAAGCCATGAACCGTTCTTTCTTCAACGTGATCTTGGGTGGTTTCGGCGGCGCTCCAGCAGAAGCAGCAGCGGGTGGCGGCGCACAACGCACGGTCAAGTCTGGTTCGCCTGATGACGTCGCTTTCTTGTTGGGTAACGCAGAAACCGTCATCATCGTTCCAGGCTATGGCTTAGCGGTAGCACGTGCGCAACACGCATTGAAAGAGTTAACGGAAAAACTCACGCACAAAGGCATCACGGTGAAGTACGCGATTCACCCAGTGGCAGGTCGTATGCCGGGTCACATGAACGTCTTGTTGGCTGAGGCCGAAGTGCCATATGACCAAGTGTTTGAGATGGAAGACATCAATAGCGAATTTGGTCAAGCTGACGTGGTCTTGGTTCTCGGTGCGAATGACGTGGTGAATCCAGCCGCAAAAGATCCCAAATCACCTATCGCAGGTATGCCAATTCTTGAGGCGTATAAAGCGAAAACGATTATCGTCAACAAACGTTCTATGGCATCTGGTTATGCTGGTTTGGATAATGAGTTGTTCTATATGGATAAGACGATGATGGTGTTTGGGGATGCTAAGAAGGTGATTGAGGATATGGTGAAGGCTGTCGAATAATTAGCTTTTCTATGTTTTAATTGCTTGTGAAAAAGCCCGCAAAATTTTTGGATTTTGCGGGCTTTTTGTTGTTTCGTATTCTGCGATTAGCGCGGTGTAATCGCGCGTATAAATTCAAATTCGATTTGCGTTATTAATCTTTTAGGTCTCCATAGCCTAAAACAATGTTTTGATCTTGAGCTACGACATGGTTGACCTTTCCGTGAAAGGATTTGCGTTGATTTCGTAGAAAAGAATGAAATATGAGGGCTGCTACAAGCGGGATACACCAGATCAGCAGGATTTGAATCAAACGTTGAGCTTTCTCATATTCTTCTGCTCGATAAACAAGAAAAGAGACAAAGATCTGATAGATGATAAGAAGTGCAACACATGTATAGGTTAGTTGGATCATGGTCTTCTCAAATTTAGCTCAAGCTCTCATTCAAACGGGAGTCTAGTAGGGTGGGCAAGTCTTTTTGCTCACGCTGCGATAGTCGATTAATTGTGAATAGGCCTTATATTTTCACCTTTATATTTAATAGCAAACAATCTCATAGTTCGCAGGTCGGTGGTAGACCGACAGCTACTCACTTTCTTTGCTTCGCCAAAGAAAGTAAGCAAAGAAAGGCGACCACGCTGCCACTGCCCTTCGGGTTCCCAATTGTGCAAGACAAAAAATGGGAAAGCTTCGAAACTCGCCTGCGGCTCAAACAACGAAGCTTTCTTTATCCATTTTCTGTCCTGCACAATTGGCAGTGTCAGAAGTGGGTGAAGGCCAAAAGCAAGGCCAAAAGCAAGGTCAAAAGCAACGATACCGAGCAGCCAGTAGAAAATATGTGCTCGTTGAGATTGATTGTTTTGGTGTTGCTGTTGTTTTTGACTTTGACTTCGCCCCGTTCGAGACGAAGTAATTTGTGCCTCACAGAAAATGGATAAGAAAGTGTTGTTGTTTGAGCCGCAGGCGAGTTTCAACACTTTCCCATTTTTTGGGATGCACAAATTATGCTGAAGCGTAGCGTAAGCACCCGCAGGGAGATTGATGGGGTTTCGCAAAGCATGCTTTGCGCCATCGATCTCTAAGCTGCTTGCAAGCAGCGCAGTGGAGACTCTACGGTCGCCTTTTTTGGATTACCTTTTTTGGCGAAGCAAAAAAGGTAATTGGCTGTCGGGCCACACCCGACCTGTGAACGTAAAGAATGTGTACCTATAATTTCAGTGCAAGAATTCAAAACGACTAAAAGTTAATAGGCTGTCGAGCCACACTCGATCTGCGAACGATAAAAATATCGAGCAATGAAATAAAAATGCCGCCTACGTAAAAACTAAGGATAGGCGGCATTCAATTTTAAAACGTAATTTAAACACGCGACTTGCTAACTCATAAAAACCGCTGCCGTATCGACGCCTCAATTCCCTCCGCATTCAAACCACATTGCGCCAACAATAAAGCCGGATCGCCGTGATCTACAAATTTATCCGGTAAGCCTAAGATCAACAAGGGTTTTGCAATTCCCGCTTCGGCTAGCGCTTCTGCTACTGCTGAACCAGCACCGCCCATGGTGCAGCCTTCTTCGACTGTGACTAAGGCATCATGATCTGCTGCCATGTCTTTAATCATCGCTATATCAATGGGTTTAACAAAACGCATATTGACTGCCGTTGCATCCAGTGCTTCTGCAGCTTTGATCGAAGGATGCACCATAGAACCAAATGCCAAAATTGCGATTTTTTTACCCTGACGTTTTAGTTCTGCTTTGCCTATCGTTAGTTCGCTGAGTTCGCTTTGAATTGTCGCGCCTATGCCCGCGCCACGTGGATAGCGTATTGCTGCTGGTCCTTGATATCGGTAGCCTGTCGTTAGCATCTGGCGACATTCATTTTCATCGCTAGCTGCCATGACCACCATATTGGGAATGCAGCGTAAGTAAGCTAGATCATAATTGCCAGCATGGGTTGCACCGTCGGCACCGACTAAACCAGCGCGGTCTAACGCGAACGTGACGTCGAGATTTTGCAGTGCGACGTCATGTATTAATTGGTCGTAGGCACGTTGCAAAAAAGTGGAGTAAATCGCGACGACCGGTTTTAAGCCTTCGGTGGCTATCCCGCCTGCAAAGGTAACGGAATGCTGTTCGGCAATACCAACGTCGTAATAACGGTTTGGAAAACGCTGTTCAAATTCCACCATGCCAGAACCTTCGCGCATCGCGGGTGTGATGCCTATCAGTTTGTCATCGGCCGCGGCCATGTCACACAACCAATCGCCGAAAACTTGAGTATAGGTTTTCTTGGCAGGCGCCGCTGCGGGTTTGATCCCCTCCGCAGGATTGAATTTACCAGGACCGTGATACAAAATCGGGTCGGCTTCAGCGAGTTTGTAGCCTTGACCTTTTTTGGTGACGACGTGTAAAAACTGTGGACCTTTGAGGTTTTTAATATTTTGCAGCGTCGGGATGAGCGATTCTAAATCGTGACCATCAATTGGACCGATGTAGTTGAAGCCAAATTCTTCGAACATGGTGGCTGGTACGATCATACCTTTGGCATGTTCTTCAAAACGGCGCGCTAGTTCTAGCATAGGCGGTGGCAAAACTGACTTACCTACATTGCGAGCCGCTGCATAAAATTTACCAGACATCAGTCGCGCCAAATAACGATTTAAAGCGCCAACTGGTGGTGAGATCGACATATCGTTGTCGTTCAATACCACTAGCATGTTGATGTCGTCGTAGACACCAGCATTGTTTAATGCTTCAAACGCCATACCAGCAGTCATAGAGCCATCACCGATGATAGCAACTGAATGGCGTGATTCGCCTTTGGTGCGTGCTGCCAATGCCATGCCTAGCGCTGCAGAAATAGAGGTCGATGAATGTGCGGTACCGAAAGTATCGTATTCACTCTCAATTCTTCGTGGAAAGCCAGAGATACCATCAAGCTGGCGCAGGCTATGCATTTGGTCGCGACGACCAGTTAAGATTTTATGCGGATAGGTTTGGTGGCCGACATCCCACACTAGTCGGTCTTCAGGTGTATTGAAGACATAATGTAAAGCGATCGTCAGCTCGACGGTACCTAAATTAGAGGAGAGGTGGCCGCCAGTTTTTGAGACGGAATCGATCACATATTGACGTAACTCATCGGCTAAAGACACTAACTGATGGCGATTGAGCTGGCGTAAATCGGCTGGCGAGTTGATGGTAGTAAGTAGGGACATTATTATGCTTTTCGCTGAACGATAAGATCTGCTAAGTCGTGCAGATATTGTGCGGATGCGCCAAATGCGGATAAAGCTTGATGGGCATCATGGCAGAGTTGATCTGCTAATTGGCGAGAGGCTTCTAAACCTAATAGTGAAACATAAGTCGGTTTATTGTCAGCGGCATCTTTACCAGCAGTTTTACCTAAAGTTGCTGAGTCCGCAGTCGCATCGAGTACGTCATCGACTACTTGAAAGGCGAGTCCAATGGCAGCCGAATATTGATCTAGTGCCTGAACTTCGTCAGCGGATAATGGTTTGCCGCTCATGGCTCCCAGTAACACTGAAGCACGCAATAATGCGCCAGTCTTCAAGCGATGCATTTGTTCAAGTTCTGGTAAATTCAATGCGACGCCAACACTAGCGAGATCAATCGCTTGACCGCCGCACATGCCAATCGATCCGGAGGCCTTTCCTAATAATTGCAACATAGGTAATTTATGATCGGCACAGGCTTGCGCTTCACTCAAGACTAAAAAGGCCTGCGCTTGCAAGGCATCGCCGACCAATAGAGCAGTGGCTTCATCGTATTGTTTATGAACAGTCGGTTTACCACGACGTAGCGCATCGTCATCCATGCAAGGCATATCGTCGTGTACCAGAGAATAGGCGTGAATCATTTCTACCGCGCAGGCTGCACGTGATAATAATTCTTGTGGTGCGTCAAAAAGTTTGCCTGCTGCAAACACTAATAATGGACGTACCCGCTTACCGCCGTCCAATACCGCGTAAGCCATCGCTTCATGTAATTTTTGTGGAGCAGTGCTGGTGCTAGGCAAATATTGATGTAGTGCTACTTCGACATTTGCTTGAGTCTCTTTCATCCAACTTTGAAAAGAGTTAGTCATGCCTGATCCTCAGCGTTTGCTTCTGTGTTGAATGGTTTTAGCATACCTGCATCCAAAATTTTGACTTGTTGTTCGACTTTTTCTAATTGGGCTGCACAATATTTAATGAGCTCCGAGCCACGTTGGTAGGCGCTGACCGAGGCTTCTAACGGTAGCTGGCCTGTTTCCATTTGTGTCACCAGTTCTGCCAGTTCTGCCATAGCGTTTTCAAACGACGTAGGCGTTACATTCGATGGTAATTTCTTTGACATAGATTAGTTTGCAAGGTAGATTGCAGGAGTGGCAAGCGAAACCTCGTATTTTAGATCAAAGGGCTGTATTCTGTGCGGTTTCTCGTTGTGAACCTTGATCAAGAAGATTGATCAAAGGACACTATTTTTGCGAATTCTTTGTTTTAAAGAAAAAATTTGCTTAAAAAATGAGCGAAGTTGCGTTTCGGCCATTTCCACGCGGAAATAATGCGTTTATAGTCTTAACTGTAAAACAGACCGCGATGATGAGCTTGTGTGTATTTTTGAGCACTTTAAGTACCTTCAGCATTGTTAATTAATGATATGTCAGTAAACCAAGCAGCGCAGCAACCACTTCGAGCCAAGGCAGAGCACAGACTGCCTTTGGATAAGCTCGACACTTGGCAAGCCTTGGTACAGCAGGCGTGCCAGCTATGCACGCCACAAATAGATGCTTTCTCCGCGCGTTTATCGCATGATTTATTTACTCAATCTGAGAATGCATCTGATCCGAAACTGGCGAACCTGTGTTTCCATGGTGCCCAGCTACTTAAAAATAGTGCTTATACGTTTTATTATTTGAGTTCATCGGAACTGGAAAAAGCGTTTAAAGCAGAAATCGATATCTTGCGTTCGGTTGCTAAGCCACAGATCACGATACAAGACGAAGGAATGAGTCTAGTTTCCTATGAGGAAATGGAGCTCAAGCTCAGTCTCAGTCGCGCCAGTCGCTCATTGGAGTTAACCTACGCTGAAGCGCTTGCCGCTTTGAATATGCGGCTTGCTAGTTTGTTAGGTCAGGAGAGTATTAGCGGCTCACAAAATCCTTTCCGACCTGAAGTATTTTTGCGTGCATTTAATACTGTTTGGATTGATTTCAATACCGAGGTAGATGCTCATGCATTGATGTTACCAATGCTAAGTGAGTTTATTTTTGATTTGGGTCCCATTTATCAAGCCTTAAACGATTTGATGATTGCACGCGGGATTTTGCCTGATTTGCAGGAAAGTTATCGCCTCAAACGCAAACAGGCTAACGCTGAAGCGGAGCGTTTAGGTGAAGCAGTCAAGAATGAGGTTGCCAAGAAGCTCGAACAGTATTTTGCTGGCAATGAGATGAAGACTCCAGCTGAACCTGGTGCGCAAATGCAAGGTGGATCAGCTTATTCTCCTGGCGCGGGGAATGCTCTTGCTGGACATATGTCGGCTCCTAATATGGGCGCTATGATGGGCGCAATGCCGATGAATGGCATGCCGAGTGCTTCTTATGCCGGCGATGGTGCTAGTTTTAATCCAGCCTCCTCAGAATTGTTTCAATACCTCGCTGATGTTCAAAAAAACATGGCGATACATCAATTGGTATCTGGAGCGCAAAACGCAATGCGCTTGTCGCACATGCGCCAGGAAATGCCGAATGTATTTCATTCCGGCGTTGAGAAACATACCTTTGATTTGTTGTCCCACGTGTTTGATGGCGTGCTCGGCAATCAAGAAATCGCTGATCCTATCAAAAACCTGATCAGCGCTTTGCAAGTGCCCGTCTTAAAAGCGGCCTTGATCGATAAGAATTTCTTTTTTCAAGACGCGCATCCCGCACGTCGCCTGATTGATCTACTGTCTAAGTACAGTGCCTCGCTTGATCCTCAAAAAGGAGAGGAGGATCCGTTATTCCAAGCGATGCAACGCAATGTGATGCGGGTGCAAAAGGAGTTTGATCAAGAATTAGGTTTATTTGATGAAGTGGTAACGGATCTGGAAGCCTTTATCCAAAAGGATGAAGCAGCCACGATTGAAGCTTTACAAGCGCCAATTAACCGCGCGCTGCAAAAAGAAAAATTCAAACAAGCTGGTATTGCTGCCAGCAATGATGTCTCTATGCGTATTGGTAGCGGTGAAGTTGTCGCGTTTGTGGAGACATTTTTAGAGAAACGTTGGATTAAAGTCCTCACCTTGGCTTATAGCGTCAAAGATGAAAAACCTCATGCGGTTGAGGATGCTATCAAGACCATGGATGATTTGATCTGGAGTATTAAACCTAAAATTACTTTGGCGCAGCGTCAGGAAATGATTAATCGTCTCCCTGGTATCTTGGCTCGTCTCAATAAATGGTTGAGTCTGATCAAGTGGGAAGATGCTGATCGCGTCCAGTTTTTTGCGGATCTGGCCGAATGCCATGCGTCTATCGTGCGAGCGCCTTTGGAATTGTCCCCTGAGCGTCAGGTGGAGATTGCGGTCGAAGCGGCTAAATTGGCAACGGAGCGTCGCCTACAAAAACGTGCTGAAGCCGAAGCGAAAGCTGTTGCAGAGGCGAAAGCCAAGGCAGATGCTGAGGAAGCCGAGAAAGCCCGTCTCATTGCCGAGGCGATTGAAAAAGCAAAAGCGGACGCTATCCAAGCTCAGCAGGTACAACAATCCAAATCAGCGCAAGCAGCACAGCAAGTAGAAGCCGGTCAGCAAGATGTTGGCGCAACCGATGGAAGTGGTGGCAGTGCCGATTCGTCTGCATTCCCGGCAATCGGTATGCAAAATGCATTGCCAGCATTAAATCGACCGCTGATTAATGAAGCGTCAATCGCAGAAATTATTGCACATGACATCGCAGAAGCTGAAAATGCAGTCGCCAGTTTGGAACGAGGTGTTTGGGTGCAGTTCAGAAAACGTGATAATTCGTTTCAAAAAGTTCGTTTGGCATGGATTAGTCCTATGCGAAGCTTATTTATTTTTACTTCCAGTCAAAAAGAAAAGTCATTCTCTGTCTCCATAGAGGAGTTGGAGAAAAATTTTAGAGAGCGACGTGCGCAAATCATCTCTATGGACAAAGTGGTAGATCGCGCTTTGCTAGATGCTTTAAATCAGCAAGATCAAAGTAGTCAAGATCAAACCAAGCCTTCTTCAACGGTGATGACATTGCATAATTAAGTGAGTTTTAAGTGAGTTTGACTGAAATTTATGTCGGTCATTGAATCTCTGTAACTCATGCGAATGAAGCTCCACATCTATTGGCACGGCACTGAATTCTCAAGTAAAACAAGACCTTATCCCATGTTTCGGGTATAATCTCTCGTTCTGTCCAAAATTTCCTCTTCAAGTGTAGTTTGTTTGAATTTTCGATCTCTTCGTATTAAAAAAAGAGGTGTCGAAATAGGTATTTATGGATTCTTTCTCTCTTAGGTTGGTGCAAATTAATTTGGGGGGTGGGGATGTCCGATCTGGCTTCTTTGTCTACATTAGCGCGTTCTGACGCGCAACTTCCGGTGCATGTCTATTTTGATCAAGGCTTATTAGAGCGCGAGATCAAGCAATTATTTCAATCTGGCCCGCGTTACGTTGGCCATGAATTGATGGTTCCTAACGTCGGTGATTATGCGACCCTCGCTTCTGAAAACGAAGGGCGTATGTTGGTGCGCGGTAAAGACGGTATTGAATTGCTGTCCAATGTTTGCCGTCACCGTCAAGCTTTAATGTTTGGTGGTCCAGGCACGACTGGGCGTGGTAACACGAATCACATTGTTTGCCCTTTACATCGTTGGACTTACAACCTCAAAGGTGAGTTGATTGGCGCGCCCCATTTCAAAGATACACCTTGTCTGAATCTCTCACGTACGCCTATCCAAAATTGGAATGGATTACTGTTTGAACAAAACGGTTACAACGTGATGGAAAAGATGGCGACTTTGTCTGTCACCAAGGATTTGGATTTCACCGATTACATGCTCGATCACGTCGAAGTGCATGAATGTGATTACAACTGGAAAACTTTTATCGAAGTTTATCTCGAAGATTATCACGTTGAACCCTTTCATCCTGGCTTGGGTAGCTTTGTTACCTGTGATGACCTTAAATGGGAATTCGGCGAAGATTACAGCGTACAAACCGTTGGCGTGCACAAAGGTTTATTGAAATCTGGTTCGCCAAAATACCAAGCTTGGCAAGAACAAGTTTTAAAATTCCGTCGTGGTGAGCCGCCGAAATACGGCGCGATTTGGCTTACTTTGTATCCGAATATTATGGTCGAATGGTATCCGCATGTGTTGGTGGTATCGACGCTCTGGCCGACTGCGACAGGCAAAACGAAAAACGTAGTGGAATTTTACTATCCTGAAGAAATCGTTTTATTCGAACGTGAATTCATAGAAGCCGAACGTGCTGCCTATATGGAAACCTGTATCGAAGATGATGAGATAGGCATGCGTATGGATGCGGGACGTAAGATTTTGCACGACCGCGGTCAGAACGAAGTCGGTCCCTATCAATCACCAATGGAAGATGGCATGCAGCATTTCCACGAATGGTATCGACGTAAAATGCAGTTCTGAGTCATACATCATTTACACATGGGGAAGCGTTGCTTCCCCATACTTTTTTCCGCTTTAACTTTTGTAGTGAAATTTCAAAAAAATTATGCAAGCTCTTTGGATGTTAGTTGCTACCTTTTTATTTTCTCTAATGGGGGTTTGCGTCAAGCTCGCTTCAGAAACCTATAGCACAGCAGAGATCGTGACTTATCGTGGTGCGATAGGCGTGATCGGTATTTATTTCATTATGCGTTGGCAGAACGGTACTTTGCGCAGCAGCATGGTGACCGGCCATATTTGGCGCGGAGTTTTTGGTGTGTTGTCTTTGTGGTTGTGGTTTTACTCGATTTCCAAGTTGCCTTTATCTTTGTCGGTAACTTTGAGTTATATGTCCTCGATTTGGGTTGCGGTGATTTTGTTTGTTACCTCATGGTGGAAAAATCGCGGCAAAGATGTGGTGCATCTTCCTCCCCATTTAGTCATGTCCATCTTGTTGGGTTTTATTGGTGTGGTGATGTTATTACGGCCTACCATTCGCGTCGAACAATTACCGGATAGCTTGATTGCACTCTGTTCTGGTTTCGTCGCTGCTCTTGCGTATATTCAAGTGCGACAAATGGGTGTGGCCGGCGAGCCGGAGTATCGCGTGGTATTTTATTTTTCATTAGTGTGTACCGCGATGGGAGTTTTGGGCCAGTTTTTGCATTTTAATGCCCTATCAGAAACTCAGTTAGCGGCGCACATGAATCATCATTTGCTAGATCCTAAAGGTATTGCACTTTTGCTCGGCGTCGGTATCTTGGCGATGATCGCGCAACTGGCGATGACGCGTTCCTATCGCCTCGGCAATCCTCTAGTGGCGGCCAATTTGCAGTATATCGGTATTGTATTTACTAGCACTTTAGATTTGTGGATATGGAAGGTGAATTTGAGTTGGGTTAGTTGGTTGGGGATTGCAGTTATACTCGCTAGCGGTATGATAGCTTCTTCGTTTAATAGTAAGCCAAGCAACGCTGCCGACAGTAACTAAGAAATAAAAAGAAAAGGATATGACTATGTACACCACGCTGATCTCCGTCGAACAATTGGCACTGCTTGCCTTGCAACCCGATGTCGTTATCGTTGATTGTCGTCACGATTTAATGGACGCAAAAGCAGGACGTAATGCTTATGATACCGGACATATTGCGGGTGCAGTTTTTGCGAATTTGGATCAAGATTTATCGGGCGCTAAATATGACGATACGGGTGTTTTTCGTGGGCGCCATCCCTTACCAAAAACTGATGATTTACTGATAGCTTTACGTCGCTTTGGGATTGGTAATGCGACCCAAGTTGTTGCTTACGATGCGCACGGCGGTATGTTTGCTGCACGTTTATGGTGGTTGCTACGTTCTATTGGTCACGCGAGTGTGGCGGTGCTGGATGGCGGCTTGACGGCTTGGATAGCAGCAGGTCATAGTTTGCAAACCGAGCCTGTACAAAATCCGATTGGCAACATCGTGGCCCAAACAGCACTGACATCGCAAGTTGATGTCGCTGCTATTGTGCGTAATTTAAATGCTGATGCTGGTCAGAAATTGCAAGTAGTTGACGCTCGTGCTGCTGATAGATTCCGTGGCGAGAACGAAACGATAGACCCTACCGGTGGCCATATTCCTGGCGCGAAGAATCGTTTTTTTAAAGATAATTTGCAAGCGGATGGTCGTTTTAAATCGGCTGGGCAATTGCGTAAAGAATGGCAAAGTCTATTGACCGAACCTCAAAAAACGGTCATGCAGTGCGGATCAGGCGTCACGGCTTGCCATAATTTGTTGGCGCTGGAGATTGCAGGATTAAGCGGTGCTGCTTTGTATCCTGGTTCGTGGAGTGAGTGGTGTTCAGACGCCACACGTCCGGTGGCGACAGGTGTATAGATTCTGGGTTTAATGTTGGTGCCGCGTCACAAATAAGACCAGCGCAACGCCACATGTGATCAAGAAAACCTGCGGCACGGTTTCTTTTAATGTGGCCCGGCGCTGCATTTGTGGCATTAAGTCGCTCACGGCAATATAAATAAATCCGGATGAAGCCAAGACTAAGACGTAAGGAATTAAAGAACTGGCTTTGTCTAAAGTGAAGTAACCAAGTACGCCGCCGAAGACTGCCATTAAGCTGCATAGCAAATTGTAGAAGTAAGCACGCTTGCGGGAAAAGCCAGCATTTAATAAGACGATAAAATCACCAATTTCTTGCGGGATTTCATGCGCAATAATGGCCAGCGCCGTGACCATGCCTAAGCCGGGGTCGGCTAAAAATGCTGCTGCAATCAAAATACCATCAGTGAAGTTATGCATACCGTCACCGATCAGAATCATCCAGCCCGCTTTGCCCGCTTCATGCGCATCATGGCCGTGTTCATGATGATGACCATCGCCTTCATGGTGATGCGAGTGGCGTAAGATTGCGAATTTTTCTAACAGAAAAAAGGCGAGTAATCCGCCTAGCAGGCAGGCAAACAATGAGCGTGGATCGGCACCGGATTCAAAGGCGGTAGGTAGGGCGTGCAGGAACGAGGTCGAGAGCATAATGCCGACCGACAAACTGACCATGCGCTCAACTAATTTCGACAGCAGCGAAAAAGAAAATACAGCAGCAAAGCTGATACTCAATACACCAGCAACCGTAGTCGTAATGAGAATGGATGACAGCAGGGAAGGAATTTTGAACCTCGGATGGATGGATTATTGCAACTATGTTGCAATTAGACCATAAACTCGCTATTAAAGCAATTTGGTCTGAATATACACTTCGTTTCGCCTTGGGGATCCTTATGATTTTAGTTGTACCAGTTGGGTCGTCGGCAATTGTACTGCTGTGACGCATGGCCTTACTTTAAGCGGGTTTGCATTTCTTGCTGCGCTCAGTGATAGTTTTGATTTCTTCTGAACGTTTTTCATCTTCCATGAAAATAGGCTCACCATTAGCATCAACTCCGGTTTGTATAGGTAAGCCATTGAGTAACTCTCGTAGGCGTTTTTGATCTTGGTAGCATTGATTTTCCTCTGCGCGCTTTTGATCACGTGCTAAACCTTCCTCTTCTTCTTGGCGTCGTTTCCACTCTGCAAATTCTCTGCTTGATTCTGCCGCGGTTTTGGCGGATTTTGTGGGGGCTGAGTTATTAGGTATGGCGTTGTTGGGCACAATGTTCGCGGGTGAAGTGGGGGCGGCTGTCGATGTGGTTGCAGGCGCTGCCGCTGATGCGGGACTCGCTACGACATTAGCGGGAGGGCTAATTTCTTTGGTCTTCGTGGTCCCTGCAGGGCAGCTATTTGCAAAAATCTTTTTACCTTGTGCGTCACGGCATTCGACAACCTGCGCATGCGCTGTACTCAACGTGAGAAAATAACTCAAGGCACTAAGCTGGAGAAAGATTACTAAAGATTTAAATGTCAACATGGCGTTTCAGCACAAGGTAAATGAATCATCATCCAACATAAGAAAGTATAATGAAATGAAATAATTGAAAGTTCGTTTTTTTATTTTTTTTTGCTGGCGTTATGACTAGTACCGAACAAAACTACTTGCTATGTATGCAGGATTTTATTCTCAGTATAGGAATAAAGCTTGAATACAAATCCTTGGATCAGCCAACTTTTTTACCTGGGCTTGATTTGGGACCCAATTGTATTTATATCGATCAAGAGAAATTATTATATCCCGGCGATCTTCTGCATGAAGCAGGGCATTTGGCGGTTACCACGGCGCAGCAAAGAGCTGCGATAGGAAGTGCAGCGTCGGAACAACCATGGCCTACTGATGGCGAAGAAATCGCAGCAGTATTATGGTCGTATGCGGCGGCAATCCATTTGAACATTCCTCTCGATATCGTGTTTCACGCAGGAGGCTACAAGAATGACTCAAATTGGTTGATAGAGAACTTTTCTGCTGGGAATTACATAGGACTACCGTTTTTGCAGTGGGCGGGGCTGTGCTACGACTCGCAGCAGGCAAGCCGACACCAGAGTCCGGCTTTTCCCGCTATGCGACGTTGGATGCGTGAATAATTAATAAAATTAAACGAGCAAATTAACTAAGTAAATTAACTGAGCGAATCCTGTTTGGTAGTGCGCTTATAAAATTCCGAGATGTTGAGTGCCAGCTGATAAATCACGATTGCTGGCATCCTTCCCGCGCAATTTGATGGCAAGGCGCAACTCATTGACCGAGTCCGCATTACGCAGTGCATCTTCGTAAGTAATCAAGTCTGCTTCATGCAAATCGAATAAGGCTTTGTCAAAGGTCAACATTCCCAGCTCTTCTGATTTTTTCATGATCTCTTTGATCTCATGTACATCGCCTTTGAAAATCAAATCAGAAATCAAGGGCGTATTCAGCATAATTTCTATCGCCGCCACGCGCCCTTTTTGCCCGCGCAGTGGTACAAGGCGTTGAGAAATAACCGCCTTCAGGTTGAGCGACAAATCCATTAATAATTGCGCACGGCGCTCTTCTGGAAAAAAGTTAATCATGCGATCAAGGGCTTGGTTAGCACTATTCGCATGCAAGGTTGCCAAGCATAAGTGACCCGTTTCAGCGAACGCAATCGCCAGATCCATAGTTTCACGCGAACGTATCTCGCCGATCTGTATGACATCGGGTGCTTGACGCAGTGTATTTTTCAAGGCGATTTCCCAATCGTCGGTATCAATACCAATTTCACGTTGAGTGATGATGCAATTACCATGCGGATGCACATACTCAATTGGATCTTCAATCGTAATGATATGACCGTAACTATTTGCATTACGATGACCTACCATCGCAGCCAAAGTGGTCGATTTACCAGAACCAGTCGCACCCACCATGATGACCAGACCACGTTTGGTCATCGCGATTTCTTTAATCTGACTTGGTAAGCGCAAATCTTCAAAAGTAGGAATAGTCGAGGTGATGGTACGTAATACCATGCCGACTTTACCTTGCTGTAGAAAAGCGGATACCCGGAAACGACCTAAGCCCGGTGGATTAATCGCAAAATTACATTCTTTGGTCGATTCAAATTCAGAGGCCTGTCTGTCGTTCATAATTGCACGAGCTAGATCGACTGTATGTGCTGGTGTCAGCACCTGATTTGAGACTGGCGTCACCTTGCCATCTATCTTAAATGCGGGTGGGAATTCTGCCGTAATAAAAAGATCGGAGCCATTTTTGCTCAGCATCAGTCTGAGCAAGTCGTTCATAAATTTGGTGGCCTGATCGCGTTCCATGAAACTTCCTTCTTATTCTGTAATGTTGTCGTAGTAGTTGCAGTTGTTAGTTGTGCTTTTTTAGCCAGGGAAATTATCTGGGATCTTAGCCGCTGCGCGTGCCGTACTCGTTGAAATCACATTGCGGCGGACCAGATCAGATAGATTTTGATCTAAGGTTTGCATACCTACATTACTTCCGGTTTGAATTGCAGAATACATTTGAGCGACTTTCGCTTCGCGGATTAAGTTACGTATCGCTGGTGTGCCGACCATGATTTCATGCGCGGCAACACGACCAGAACCGTCTTTGGTTTTAAGCAGAGTTTGCGAGATAACCGCTTGCAGTGATTCCGATAACATGGAACGTACCATCTCTTTTTCTTCGGCAGGGAAGACGTCGATAATACGATCGATGGTTTTTGCAGCAGAGGATGTATGCAGAGTACCGAACACTAAGTGACCGGTCTCAGCAGCAGTTAATGCCAATCGTATGGTTTCCAAATCACGTAACTCACCGACCAGAATTACGTCAGGATCTTCACGTAATGCGGAACGCAAAGCATTGGAGAAAGAATGCGTATGAGGGCCAACTTCACGTTGGTTGATCAGACATTTTTTAGAGTCGTGTACAAATTCGATAGGATCTTCAACGGTCAGGATGTGGCCATATTCAGTTTCATTAACGTGATTGACCATGCCAGCCAAGGTAGTCGATTTACCTGAACCGGTCGGTCCGGTTACCAGTACCAAACCGCGGGCTTTTAATGCGAATTCGGCAAAGCACTTGGGCGCATTCAATTGTTCTAAGCTCAAAATTTTGGAAGGAATGGTACGCATAACCGCCGCCGCGCCACGTTCCTGATTAAAAGCATTGACACGGAAACGCGCCAAACCCGGAATCGCAAAAGAAAAATCGCATTCCAAATTTTCTTCATAATGTTTGCGCTGTCCGTCATTCATGATGTCATAAATTAAGGAATGCACATCTTTGTGTTCTAATGGCGGCAAATTGATGCGACGCACATCGCCGTGTACGCGGATCATAGGTGGCAATCCAGACGACAAATGAAGATCGGATGCGTTATTCTTAACCGAGAATGCGAGAAGTTCTGAGATATCCATTTATAATCCGATAAAAAATAATTAAATTAATGCTGCAGCCCAGCGTATTGCGCTGCGAAGGTTCCCTGATTATGTCCTCAATCGCTCACAACTTGCAAGTCGTACATGATGCAATTGCGCTCGCTGCGCATCGCTATGGCAGGAATCCAACTGAAATTGCTTTATTGGCAGTATCCAAGACTTTTTCGGCTAATGATGTACTACAAGCTTTACAATCGGGTCAAAAAAGCTTTGGTGAAAATTATCTGCAAGAGGCACTCGATAAGATGCTGCAAGTGGAAACCTTGCGCGTGGAATCCCTGTGCGCGACCATTCCAGAATGGCATTTTATCGGGCCCATACAGAGTAATAAGACGCGTCCGATTGCCGAACATTTTTCATGGGTACATTCAGTAGATAGAGAAAAAATTGCCCACCGTTTGTCTGAACAAAGACCAGACGCCTTGGGGGATTTACAGATTTGTTTACAAGTGAACATCAGTGGTGAAGCGAGTAAGAGTGGCGTACACCCAGACCAATTGCTGGCGTTGGCGCAACAAGTGCAAGCTTTGCCGCGAATGAAACTGCGCGGTTTGATGGCGGTGCCAGAAGCTAGCGACGATACGCAAGTGCAACGCGCCGCATTTCAACGCCTCGCGCAATTAGCGCAAAGATTAATTCAGCATGGGATAGCGATCGACACTTTGTCCATGGGGATGAGTGGCGATATGGAAGCGGCAATAGCGGAGGGCAGTACTATGTTGCGCATAGGTAGTGCCATTTTTGGAAAGCGACAATATGCAGTCTAGTTTAACGATAGGATTTATTGGCGGCGGCAATATGGCGACCGCATTGATTGCCGGTTTGGCTGATAAATTGACGCAGGCGAGTTGCATCCATGTCGTCGATTTGAATCTAGAGAATGTGGAGCGGCTTTGTCACCAATATGGCGTGAGTGCGACAAGCACAATGGATGAAAAATTACGTAAGCTTGATGTCGTGATTTTTGCGGTAAAGCCACAACAAATGCAGCAGGTTATTGCTAACTTCGCTCCATTTTTAGAATCGCAATTATTACTGTCCGTTGCGGCAGGGATTCGCGCTGATGATATGTCGCGTTGGTTGGGTGGCTACCAAAAAATTGTCAGAACGATGCCAAATACGCCCGCAATGATAGGTAAGGGCATGAGTGGATTATTTGCCATGGCAGCGGTGAGTCCAGAGCAGCGTGCAAATGTACAAAGGATTATGCAGGCCGTAGGTGAGACTTTATGGGTAGAGCAAGAAAGTATGATTGATGCTGTGACGGCGATTTCTGGTAGTGGTCCCGCCTATGTATTTTATTTTATTGAAGCATTACAAGAAGCTGCTGTGGCTTTAGGTTTCGATGCTAAACAGGCGCAACAACTGGCGATGACTACCTTTAGCGGCGCGGTGCAATTGGCACAGCAATCCGACGATACGGTGCAAGTCTTGCGAGAAAAAGTCACCTCGAAAGGCGGTACCACGCACGCTGCATTGAGTAGTATGGAACAGTGTGAATTGAAGAAAATAATTATGCAGGCGGCACAGGCCGCAGCTTTGCGCGGTAAAGCGCTAGGCGAGGAATTTGGTCAGAGCTGATTTCTGTTAAATTTAATTAGATTTAATTAGATTTGCCTAGTCTTATTGTTCGAACCAACTAAGAAAAGATACATTTGAAAACACCGAAACGATTACTGCCATTGCAAGAAGAAGGCATGATAGACGAAGTGCTGTCTCAGCTCATGAGCGGCAAAGAAGCTATCGTTTATGTGGTGCGATGCGGTGATCAAATTCGTTGTGCCAAGGTGTATAAAGATGCAAGCCAACGTAGTTTTAAGCAAGCTGCGGCTTATCAGGAAGGGCGTACAGTCAAGAATAGTCGCCAAGCACGCGCCATGCAAAAAGGCACTAAGTATGGACGCAAAATGCAGGAAGAAGTTTGGCACAACGCCGAAGTTGATGCGCTATACAAGTGTGCAGCCGCTGGGGTACGAGTACCAATACCGCATATTTGTTTTGAAGGCGTGTTGTTGATGGATTTAGTCAGCACAGAAGATGGTGCGGTCGCACCGCGTTTGAACGATGTTGCACTTAGTCACGCGCAAGCCTTGGTCTATCATGAGGAATTAATCTATCAAGTCGTGCTGATGTTATGTGCTGGGATTGTGCATGGCGATTTGTCGGAATTTAATATTCTGCTCAACGAACAAGGGCCTGTGATTATCGACCTGCCTCAGGCGATTAACGCTGCCGGAAATATTGGTGCAGCCAGTATGTTAGAGCGGGACGTGAATAATTTGCGCAGCTACTTTTCGCAATTTGCACCAGAGCTGGCTCACACCCAGTATGGCAAAGAAATCTGGAAATTATTTGCTGCTGGGCTGCTAACACCTGAGACGGTCTTGACCGGCAAAGTCGCTCAAGACAAACGTCCGGTGAATGTGCGTGCGGTTGTAGAAGAAATTGAATTAGCCAGACAAGAAGCAGAAGAACGTCAGCGCTATTTAGAAAGTCGCCAGCCAGAATATTAGAACGTTGTCGTCGCCATAAATTTAAATACGACTAAACAATATTCACTCCCCAATCATTGACTATTGCTCGTTATCGTTACTAGCACTTTCTTTGAAATGCTCGCGTACTTGAGCAACTAATGGCGCGTAGCGTTGCCAGGTGCGCCATAACGTGATACCGGTCTTTAAGAAAGCCACACTCGATTCGCGGCGAGACAAAAAAATACCAAGACCAGCACTACTGACTAATCCGACTAATAGCGCTAAGCGTGGTGAGTGTTTGAGCTTATTACTCGCTGCGCTCAATGTATCGACAATACCGCAAGCCTGACGTATTTCTAAAACATGTAGTTGCAATTGCTTGCGTTCCAATTCACAACGCAGTTGTAGCAACTGAATTCGTTGTTGAGCTGAGATGCTAGTATTCGTTCTCATTCTTGATGCTGCTTAGTGTCACGCCCGCGTAAGGCCTGTAAATCATTTTCTAATTCGGCGATGGTAAGGGCAAGGAATTCAGGTTGTTGCGCAATACTGGTTTTCAGATGCCAGAATAAACCACCAGCGAGTAAAAAAAAGCCAACCATCATGCCCGCAATCGCACTGTAGCGATGGCTATCCCAAAATGCCGCGAGCACCAGTAGTACGCCGAGTAGGATGGCGATACCCGCAAAAAATAGAACTATCAGCGATAGCAGCAGATGGCGAGTGTAACGGGCCAAACTCTGTTCTGCCTCGACACTTAAAAGCGTTAAACGTGTTTGTAACGTGGCGATAAGTGTCGCTGAAAAGCGTGCCAATGAGTCTGCGATGGCCATGGTTGGATTGCTGCGTTATTTGCCGCTACGTGCGATTAACAAACCGACGAGTACGCCAACACCAGCGGCAATACCGGCTGTTTTCCAAGGGTTTTCATGCACATAAGCGTCAGTCGCTTTGGCTGACTCTCTGACTGTTTTGACGACCTTGTCTTCGATTTTGTGAATTTCATGTTTGGCCGTTTTTAAGCTTGCTTCTAAACGGTCTTTGGCGCTATGAAATCCTTCACCAGCTTGTTGCTCAGAATTTTTAAGCAACTCTTCTGCATCTTTTAAAACCTGGTTGAGCTCACGTAACAGGCTATCTTTGTGTTGTTCTATCGTATTCATCACATTTCCTTTACAAGTGGTTAACTAGATCAGATTTTGGGGATCAAACTAATGGTGCCAGATGGCTCATTCGAGACTCAGTGTAGTCGTGATGCGTCAACGTTTCTTGTTCTAGCTCAAAACAATGTGCAAATCTCACCTGATTCTAAGTCATATTGATTAGCAATTGCGGCATTAATTAAAGATAACTCAAAAAAACACCAGCAAACAAAGCCGCACCTAACCAATTATTGTGACGGAATGCCGCAAAACATTGCATGCGATCGCGCCCTTTGATCAAACGATAATGATAAAGCGCGATTGCCGCTGCGACCATAACTCCGGTTAAGGCCGGCCAAGTCATGCCCAGCTGCCAGCCGCAATAAGTGTTTAAGAGTAAAGCCAGCGCATAGCAGATCATCACCGCCTTCACATCCCAATGACCAAACGTGATCGCAGAAGTCTTGATGCCGATTTTTAGGTCGTCATCGCGATCCACCATCGCGTATTCCGTATCATAAGCGACCGCCCAAAAAACATTGGCCAATAACATCAGCCATGCTTCGTTCGGAATACTGTTATTCACTGCGGCAAATGCCATCGGAATGCCAAAGCCAAACGCGATGCCGAGATAGGCTTGTGGAATGGCAAAAAAACGTTTGAAGTAGGGATAGGAGCCGGCCACGACCAATGCAACAACGGATAACTGCTTAGTCAGCGTATTTAAGGGAAGTATCAATAAAAACGATATTACGGCTAATACCGCTGCAACCGCGACCGCTTCCCAGGATTTGATTTTGCCGCTAGTCAGTGGACGTTCCGCAGTGCGCTTGACGTGTTTATCAAAATCGCGATCGGCAAAATCGTTGATCGCACAACCGGCTGAGCGCATCAAGATCGTGCCCAAGGTAAAAATAAACAGATAATGCCAGTTTGGTCGGCCTTTACTGGCGATCCACAATGCCGCAAGCGTCGGCCACAGCAGTAGCAGAATCCCGATAGGTTTGTCCAAACGTATCAGCTTGAAATACAGTGAAAGCCGAGTTGTGAATCCAGTAAAAAGTTGAGTTGACATGAGTTATATTGAGGCACACTGCGCTAATAAATTCAAAGTCGCATTATACGAGCAAACAATTCGTCTTATCTCGGCAATAGGTGTAAGGGCGGTAATTGGCTTATTGCGCTTGCGCTGCCTCGTCCAGCATGGTGACCCCACTTAAATCACATTCCAATACCGCTTGTCGTATCGCGTCTATGGCCGCATGGCGCGTAAAACTTTTGCGCCAAGCGATGACCACACGACGATCTGGCGCACGATTGCTGAATGGCACATAGCGCAGCATGCTGTCTTTGTTTTGTGAGTCTTGTATGGACGCCATAGGTAGCACAGTGATGCCTATGCCAGATGCGACCATGTGGCGTATGGTTTCGAGAGAAGAACCTTCAAAAGTGCGTGCGATGCCATCACTCGCGGTAGAGAAACGCGCCATTTCAGGACAAACTTCTAGTACCTGATCTCGGAAACAGTGACCGTTGCCCAGTAATAGCATGGTTTCTGATTTAAGTTCTTCCGCAGATACGGAGCTGCGTTCGGCCCAAGGATGATCTTTGGGCATGGCAACCACAAATGGTTCATCGTATAGGGCTTGTACCATCATTCCTTGATCCGGCAAGGGTAAGGCCATGATCGCAGCATCCAGCTCGCCTTGACGCAATAGCTCCATTAACTTAACCGTGAAATTTTCCTGTAGTACCAGTGGCATTTGCGGTACTTTATGGATCATGGTTTTTACCAGCTGCGGCAGTAGGTATGGGCCTATGGTATAGATGATGCCGAGGCGGAAAGGACCATTTAAAGGATCTTTGTTTTGCTTAGCGATTTCTTTGATGACTGCGGTTTGTTCCAGTACACGTTCCGCTTGCGCCACGATTTGTGCGCCTAAGGGAGTGGTAGAAACTTCGGTGCCGCCACGTTCAAAAATGGTGACGCCTAATTCATCTTCTAACTTCTTAATAGCAACCGACAAGGTGGGTTGCGCGACAAAACAAGCCTCGGCCGCGTGTCCAAAATGCTTTTCACGGGCGACGGCAACAATGTATTTTAATTCAGTGAGTGTCATGATGTGAGTGTGGCACAGACCGCAGAACACGTCAGCATTTCACCGAAAAAAAACAGAAATTGCGCGGTTTTTTTCAGTGAAATTTATTGTATGACAAGCTACCCAGCTTTTTTGTATTGCATGGAATGAAACTTGATTTCATTTCTGCCATTGGTCAATCCACTGTCAGCCCATTGCTAGCCCATTTTCCACGCCGACATGGTGATCTGTGATGCTGATCAGATGAAATCACTGTTAGTCATACATATTGCTTATTGATTCGACACATTCGCCATAGCAGCCATGATTTCGTGATGACCTTGCGCCATGCCATTTTCAGGAATGATTTGCCCCTCGCTATTTTTGACATCCTGTAACTGCGCTAATAGTTGACTATCGACATCCTCACCACGACCAAGGTATAGACCTTGAGTCAGACTAATGTGAGCGGCTTCAAAGCTGCCGCCGCCGGCGCATAAAATAGTGCGATTAGGCGCGTCTTGTGCTGTCAATACCAACATCGCTGGCACCACATCGCTAGCTTGAATTGCATTCAGCATAGCTTCAGGATACAAGCCATTGGTCATACGCGTTGCCGCCGTCGGTGCTAAGGCATTGACGCGGATATCATGTTTAGCACCTTCAATCGACAGGGTTTGCATCAGGCCGACCAAGCCTAATTTGGCCGCGCTGTAGTTCGATTGACCGAAATTACCGTACAAGCCGGAGGATGAGGTCGTCATCATAATCCGACCGTAATTTTGCGCCGTCATGATAGGCCAGACCGCTTTACAGCAATTCACGCTGCCCATCAGATGGACTTCGATCACAAGGCGGAAATCATCAAGTTCCATTTTGCCGAACGATTTGTCGCGCAAGATGCCGGCGTTATTGATCAAGATGTCGATGCGTCCCCATTTATCCATAGTCTCTTGCACCATCGCTTGTACTGCCGCGAAGTCAGTTACAGAAGCGCTATTAGCCATCGCTTCACCGCCTGCTGCAATAATTTCAGCAACTACCGCTTGCGCTGCAGTTGCTGAACCGCCAGATCCATCACGCGCACCGCCAAGATCATTCACGACCACTTTCGCACCGCGCTTGGCGAGTGCCAAAGCATGTTCACGACCAAGGCCACCACCAGCACCTGTGACTATCGCAACGCGACCTGAAAAATCTAAGCTCATGCGGACTCCTATTTGATTAAATGCGGCTTGTTAGGTTAAATAAATTTTTGCAATGTCGTTGCGCGCAATTCTTTCCTTTGTTTTGTCACGGTAGAAGGCGTGTGAATTGTTGGGAAACTTTGTTCAAGTTGCTTAGTTTGCAGACGACAGAAGCAATACGATAACTGAAATTACTCTGCTAGAGATCACAAATTTCCTGAGGACTTCGTCTAGCTGATGTGCATCAATCCTTAAACCCGCAAAAACTCTTCTCGATGTCCCATCCAGCGTTGCAAATGTGCTTCGACAGTTGGCACATCATTGGCCAGTAATTGCACCGCGAGGTTGCGGGCTTTTTCGACCAGATATTGATCTTTTTCTAAATTCGCAAAACGCAGTAATGCTTCGCCCGATTGTCGTGCGCCGAGAAATTCACCCGGACCGCGCAATTCTAAATCCTTACGCGCAATTTCAAAGCCATCCGTACTTTCGCGCATGGTCAGCAATCTTTGTTTGGCGGTGTGACCAAGTGGGCCTTGATATAGCAAAAGACAAACACTGGCAGCAGCGCCACGACCTACGCGTCCACGCAATTGATGCAATTGCGATAGCCCGAAACGCTCTGCATGTTCGATCACCATCAAGCTGGCATTCGGCACATCGACGCCGACTTCGATCACGGTGGTCGCGACCAACACTTGCACTTCATTGCGGGTGAAGGCATCCATCACGCTTTGCTTTTCAGCAGGCTTGAGCTTGCCGTGCACTAAACCGACACGACAGTCGGGTAAGGCAGCGCTCAGCATTGCATGGGTATCCGTCGCCGTTTGGAGTTGTAGCGCTTCGGATTCTTCAATGAGTGGACAAACCCAATACACTTGTTTGCCTTCCTGCGCGGCGGCATGAACGCGCTCTATCACCTCCTCACGACGATTTTGATCGACCACGCGCGTGACGATAGGCGTGCGTCCAGGCGGTAATTCATCAATCACCGACACTTCGAGATCGGCGTAGTAGGTCATCGCCAGCGTGCGCGGAATGGGCGTGGCCGACATCATTAATTGATGCGGTGTCTTACCTGCTTCGGCTTTGTTGCGTAGCGTCAGCCTTTGCGCTACGCCGAAGCGATGTTGCTCATCGACGATGACTAAACCGAGTTTGGCAAATTGCACGGTGTCTTGAATCAGCGCATGGGTACCGATCACTAATTGTGCTTCGCCAGACGCTATCAGCGCGCTTGCTTGCTCTTTTTCTTTCTTTTTTAAACTACCCGTCAACCATGCAGTTTTGACCCCCAAGGGTTCTAACCAACCCGCCACTTTGCGGAAATGTTGTTCCGCTAAGATCTCGGTCGGTGCCATTAAAGCGGCTTGATAGCCACTATCAATCGCTTGTGTGGCGGCGAGTGCAGCCACGATGGTTTTGCCGCTGCCTACATCACCTTGCAATAAGCGTTGCATAGGAAAAGCTTGTTTCAGATCAGCGCGAATATCCTCCAGCACGCGTTCTTGCGCGCCAGTAAGTTTGAAAGGTAAGGTCGCTAAAAAAGCCTGGGTCAACGCGCCGACGATGGGCAGCGCCGTCGCTCCTTGCGATCTGCGTGAGGCTTGTGCGCGTTTGAGTGAAAGTTGTTGTGCTAACAGCTCGTCAAATTTCATACGCTCCCAAGCCGGATGTTCGTGTTCCTGTAGCGCATATTGATCGACATCGGCTGGCGGGTTGTGCAGTAACTTTACTGCCGATTCAAAATCTTGCAATCCGAGTTGTTGCAGTAATGCAGGGGAGAGCGTGTCGTGCCATTGCACTTTGTTGAGCGCACTGGTGATGGCTTTGCGCAGCATGGTTTGCGAAACACCATCGCCAGCGTGATAAACAGGGGTCAGCGCAGTGGGTAGAGCAGCACCTTCATTTACCATCTTATAAGTCGGATGCACCATCTCCGCGCCAAAGAAGCCATGTCGTAATTCGCCGCGCGCCCGCACCCGCATCCCGACTGCCATTTGCTTGATTTGACTGCCGTAAAAATTCAAAAAACGTAACACCACTTGCCCAGTATTGTCGCTAATCGTGACGACTAATTGACGGCGCGGGCGATATTGAATATCACATTCCGTCACTTCGCCTTCGACTTGGACCGAACTACCACCTCGAAAACCGGCATCGCGCATAGAGACAATTTCCGTCTCATCTTCGTAACGCATGGGCAAGTGCAAGACGAAATCCATGTCAGAACGCAGACCTAGCTTGGCAAATTTCTCTTCCAAGCGCACAGGTTTGGCTGGTGCAGTTTTTTTCTTGCTGGCAGGCTGAATAGGTGCGCTTGCTGACATAGGGTAAAATGGCGGGTTGGTCTGAAACGAAATGGTGTTGATTCTACTGGTTTTTTATACAGTAATGGGAATTTTTCGTAGAGCAGATGCCGTTCCCTCTCCCGCAAGCGGGAGAGGGCTAGGGTGAGGGTGGTTCAGAAACTGCATGGCGTCTAGTTGCGCATAATGTAGAGATTCTGAGAGTGCATTCTTCCAATTTGGCGTGACGCGTTCTCAATTGCCCTCATCCCCGACCCTTCTCCCGCTTGCGGGAGAAGGGAGTTTAAACGACGATTTGCGACAATTTGTATTTGGTCGAAGTGTAGGCGCGCTGTGGATGAACTCATGCGGCATACGCTGCGGACAAGAAGTAGTTTTTATTTTGGTGTAATTATGTACTCACTCAGTGATTTTGATTTTGAACTTCCTCCCGAGCTGATCGCGCAAACGGCTTTGCCGGATCGTACCGCATCGCGCCTGTTGCACGTGAGCGATACAGGCATTGTGGACCGTCAATTTGCCGACATCGTAGAACAACTCGATGCGGGCGATTTATTGGTCTTCAACGATACCCGCGTCTTGAAAGCGCGTTTTTTTGGTGCCAAAGAAACCGGCGGTAAGGTCGAAATGTTGGTCGAGCGCGTGATTAAGAACACCGCAGATGAACATATCGTGCACGTTCAATTACGCGCCTCAAAATCGCCACTAGCTGGCAGCAAGATTCGTTTGGCGGATGCCTTCGACGTGACAGTCGGCGAACGTGCGGGAGAATTTTTTACCTTGCATTTTCCAGGTGATGTGTTTGAACTCATAGAAAAATACGGTCGTTTGCCATTGCCGCCGTATATCAATCACGAAGCAGATGATTTCGATGAACATCGCTATCAAACTGTGTACTCGCGGGTACCAGGTGCAGTTGCGGCACCGACTGCGGGTTTGCATTTTGATGAAGCGCTTTTGGAAAAATGTAAAGCCAAAGGCATACAACTCGCTTTCGTCACTTTGCATGTAGGTGCTGGCACGTTTCAGCCAGTGCGTACTGAAGATCTCAGTAAGCACGACATGCATAGCGAGTGGTACACGGTACCTGAAGAGACAGTCGCGGCAGTGCGTGCGACTAAAGCAGCGGGTAAAAACGTGATCTGCGTTGGTACTACGAGTATGCGAGCGATAGAATCAGCTTCACAAACTGGTGAATTGGTGGCAGGCAGTGGTGATACGCGTCTCTTCATTACACCGGGATATGTCTTCAAAACAGTAGATCGCTTGATTACCAATTTCCACTTACCAAAATCAACATTAATGATGCTAGTCTCAGCATTTGCAGGTTACGATGCGATACGTGAAGCCTACGCGCATGCGATCGCACAGAAGTATCGTTTCTTTAGTTATGGTGATGCGATGTTATTAACGAATCGCTCAGGTGCACACCAATAAATCCAATCTCAGGGCGCATTACGGCGTTGCCAATGCGCGCAATACCGACGTATTGCTGTGCTTGGCGCCTTGTACTGCATTCCTGACATTGAATTTCTAGGCGTGCACGGTGTAACAAAGCGGAGGAGAGAAAATAATTAAGAAACTCTGCGATCTCTGCGCCTCTGCGGTTATGCTTTTAATTTTTTAGTCCCAACTTTTTATCTAGGTCGGTAAACCCTATGCTCGAATTTCAATTAATCAAAAAAGACAAAACCACTGCCGCGCGTCGTGGTCGCGTTACCGTGAATCATGGTGTGATCGAAACGCCTATTTTTATGCCAGTGGGAACGTATGGTTCAGTGAAGGCGATGTCGCCGCTGGAACTCAAAGAAATCGACGCTCACATTATTTTGGGCAATACCTTCCATTTGTGGTTGCGTCCAGGCTTAGATGTCGTGAATAAATTTGGTGGCCTGCATGACTTCATGGGCTGGGATAAACCTATCTTGACTGATTCTGGTGGCTTCCAAGTATTCTCGCTCGGCGCCATGCGTAAGATTACCGAAGAAGGTGTGAAGTTCGCTTCACCGATTAGTGGCGAACGTTTGTTTTTGTCACCGGAAATTTCCATGCAAATTCAGCGTGCATTGAATTCCGACATCGTGATGCAATTCGATGAATGCACTCCGTATGAAATCGATGGACGTCCAGCGACGAGTGAAGAAGCGGGCAAATCCATGCGTATGTCTTTGCGCTGGGCCCAACGCTCGATGAATGAATTTAAAGGTGGCGAAAATCCGAATGCCTTGTTCGGCATTGTGCAAGGCGGCATGTTCGAGAACTTGCGCGACGAGTCGTTGGCGGCTTTGAATGAAATGGGTTTCGATGGCATGGCAATCGGCGGCTTGTCCGTCGGTGAACCAAAAGAAGACATGCTGCGCATCCTCTCGCACGTCGGCCCTAAACTACCAGAAAACAAACCGCACTATTTAATGGGCGTCGGCACACCAGAAGACTTAGTTGCGGGTGTGGCAAACGGTATCGACATGTTCGACTGCGTGATGCCGACTCGTAATGCACGTAATGGTTGGATCTTCACCCGTTTTGGTGATGTCAAAATCAAGAACGCACGTTACAAAGAAGACAAAGCACCATTAGATGAAACTTGCACCTGCTACGCCTGCAAAAACTTCTCCCGCGCTTATTTGCACCATTTACACCGCACCGGCGAGATCCTCGGCGCACGGTTAAATACCATTCACAATTTGCACTATTACCTAGAACTGATGCGTCAGATTCGTTTGTCTTTAGATGAAGATCGCTTCCCTGAGTTTGTAGTGCAATTTAAGGCCGATCGAGCTCGTGGTGTTTGAAATCGGTTTTTAATTCTTTTCTTTTGTTCCCTTGAGCTTGGTGATCCTTGGATCGCCAAGCCTGCCTTCATTTTCCATCAATAGACGCATCTCGGCTGACATTATTTATTCACATTGCGGTCTATTCAATCAAGTGAGCAAGTGATTTAAATTAGTCACTAATAATTATTTTTATAGTTATCTTAATAGCTTGATGTGCTAGTATTTTGCGCCCGCATTCTCTTTTTCTCTCCTGGATTCTTGTTGCCTGAATGTTCAGTGATGACTAGAGCTTTCATGGTGATCGTAAGCGATTTCTATGCGCGAAAGGGTATCCATTTTTATCAATACATTTTGAGTTGCTATGTCTAAACTACTGAGCCCATCGCAAGCCTTATTATCTGAACTCGCCAAGCCTACCGTCACTTATACCCGCCGTGCTTGGATGGCGATGGGAGCGCTGGCTGTTTTTATCTTGCTGTATTTGGCATTGGCAGGATGGTTTTTGTTAACTGCATATCGACTCAGTTTCGGATCAAGTAATTCTAATAATGGCGCATTTTGGGGATGGATTATCGCCCTGTGTTCCGCCTTGCTTGCCATATTTATGTTGAAGGGGTTTTTCTTTGTTAAGCGAGGTGGTGATAGTGGTGCTTTAGAAATTACACCAGCGCAGCAACCACGGCTGTTTGAATTTTTGTATGGATTGGCAGACGAGGCGGGTGCACCACGGCCACATCGCGTTTTTTTGTCAGCCCACGTGAATGCAGCCGTGTTCTACGATTTATCTATTCTTAATTTATTTTTCCCATCGAAAAAGAATTTAGAAATTGGTCTCGGCTTGGTCAATGTGCTGAATCAGGGTGAGTTGAAGGCGGTGTTGGCACATGAATTTGGTCATTTTGCTCAGCGTGCAATGGCGGTGGGACGCTGGGTTTATATTGCCCAGCAAATTGCCGGCAATCTGGTAGCGCGACGTGATGCTTGGGATAATTTTCTGAACTCATGGTCGCAATTGGATATACGCGTGGCTTGGGTTGCATGGCTGTTGAGAATAGTGGTGTGGTCGATCCGCTCGTTGGTGGATTCTGCTTTTGGACTAGTCATCATGATACAGCGCGCCTTATCGCGTGAGATGGAAATGCAAGCCGATTTGGTCGCGGTGTCGTTGACCGGAAGTGATGCCTTGGTGCATGCGCTACATTTGTTACAAGCGGCAGATGATTCATGGGGGCGAGCAGCTAGCTTCGCCATGGACGAGAAAGCGGCTGGACGAGTGACACCTGATTTGTTTACTTTGCAAACGTATTTGATGGAGAAAATGGCGACTTTGCTCAATGATCAAAGCTACGCCAAAGTTCCACCATTACCGACGCTCAATCCAGAACAGCATCGTGTTTTTAAAGCAGAATTAGCGCGTCCCCCAAAGATGTGGTTAACCCATCCTCTGAATCATGAGCGCTAAGAAAATGCGAAGCGTCGTTATGTCGCGGCCGTGATCGATCAAAGTAAGGCGTGGGACATGTTCGATGACGCAACGAGCTTGCGTGCACAAGTCACAGCAAAATTCATGGAAGCGGACGCCAGTAAAGTAGTCGACAATCAGATCTTGTTGAAATCCTTGGATAAGCAATTTAATCGTGAGCATTTGAAGAGCCATTATCGCGGTGTTTACTACGGACGCTCACCTGTACGTGCGGTCGGTAACATCGCTGATTTGTACGATAACAATAGGGTGTTCCAATTAAGCGATCTCGACGCGCTTTACCCTGAATCGCTGAGTCAAGATCTTGAACAATTAGGTCAATTGGAAAAAGAGCTGGAGCAATTGCGAGCGATACAAGCTGGACATTTGCAGGCGAGTGGCGGTCGCATTAATTTGCGCGGACGTGAAATTAAACGCACTGAGCTACCTCTTGTGATCAGGAGTTTGGAAAAGAAATTAAAAGGCGTTGAGAGCGCATTGAATGCGCATGACAAACTTTGCCGTAGTGTCCATTTGGCGGCAGCAAAGCAACTGCAAAATGGCTGGCCAGAATATTTGCAAGCCCTGCTTGCGGTGATTCATTATGCCGATCATAGCGCGAGCAATATACGTGATGCTTACGGATTCTTGAATAATACGATTGGCGTTGCGACGGCAACTCGCAAAGTGGATGAGTCTGGCGTGCAAAGGATTATCGATGCCGTTAATAGCTTGTATCACCTATTAGAGCAAGCTTATCAGGAGGCTGATCAAGTCGTTCTAGATAATATCGTTCGTCAACGTTTGGAAGTAACAACTTGGACCGAAGCGCTGGGTGAATTCAAGCTTGGCACGGCCAATCGTGACAATATTAATCAATGGTTAGATGTGATTAGTGGTTGGGTTGAGCATGTCGCAAATACTTTTAATGCACTGCGCATGCATGCACTGGAACAATTATTGATTTCAGAATCAGTTGTTGCGCGGAATGTACGACAAGCCAAAGCGATCATTCCTGCGCCAACGCCACCCACAGTACCAAATCAGTATGGCGTTTTGTTACCCGGTAAAGAACGCAAACGCCAAACTAAACTTGGATGGTGGGCGCGGTTTCAAACCGCAGATGGAATGATCCCAGCGGTGGCACGCTTCGGTGTGGCGAGCGGTATTGTCGCTGTGGTATTAGGCTTTGGCGGTGTTGTGGGTAAATCCGATATGACGGTCTACAACGGTTTGGGACGTAGCATCGTGGTTCAAGTCGATGAGCAGTCGCTTAGCCTGACACCGTACGCCAGTACTAGCGTACAAGTAGAACCAAATAAAAAAATACAAATACAAGCGCGCACCAGTGAAGGTGCAGTCATAGAAAGTTTTGAGGCCGAAGTGAAGGGAAGTTTTGCTCATTTCGTGTACAACGTAGCGGCCGCAAGTCCTTTAATAGAGTGGACGAATGTGTATGGAAACGCTACGCAACGCCCCGATAGAAACCTGGGCGCGCCAAGATGGGTAAGCACGACGGCCGACGTTTTGTTTGGTGATCCTCCTAAATCTATTTCGACTAAGAGCGGCGGCGGAACGAGGGAAGTACTGACTGGTTTCGGTCTGGAATCAGTTGCAATGCAAATGAGCTTAATCGACGATAGTCGGCAGCGACAACATGTAATCGCTATGCATGCACGTTGGGATGCGACTAATTCGCGTCGTGTTCAAGATTGGCTAGACGCTGCTCAAAATGATGCGGGTTTTGAGCGTATTTTGGCAGCGCGTTTAAAAGAAGCACCGAATGATGTGGTTCTGCTGCGTACTCAGCAAAATATCGCAACGACAGAGCAAAGGCAGGCGCTTTGTATGAGTTTGCGACAACGCGCCGAGGCACAAGCTGAAAATGCTGACCTGCATTATTTGAGTGATCGTTGTATTGATGATGAAAGCCAAAAGCAGGCGGCTTTTTTACGCGGTCATCAGCAATGGCCTAAACATCCTTGGTATGGGTATGCGGCTGCTTACATCGAAGCGGAAAACATGCAGTGGGAATTAGCTCTAAAAGATTTCGACGCAGCACTGCAAGGTTTGCCAGCCATGCGCAGTCAAATCGCGCTTGAACAAATGCGCATTAGTCGTTTGCTACAACGTGACAGCACCGCCAATATGGCCAAATTGGCCGAGGGTGAGCCCAGCTTGCAAACTTTGTTGTTAATTGAAACTAACAAGCCGGTAGAGTCGCCAGAGCTAAAAGCTTATCAAGCGCTCTATCGTGGTGAGCTAGAAAAAGCGGTGAGTTTGGTGAGTAATGAAAAAGAAAGTAAGGCGCGAATATTGCGATTGGCCGCGGCATCAACTGGCGCCAGTACTAGTTTGCAGCAAAAGGCGTTGGCTCTGCCAGTTGATGCAGGGATTGATCATAAGACGGTTTGGGCTGCGGTAGGTTTGGCTTTGCGCACACAACGCGATTACGAAGCTTATTTGAAAGTTATCGAACAAATGCCAGCCGCGATGACCGCTAGTTATCGCGAATTTATCCTTAAGCTCAAGGTAAATGATCTTGCTGGTGCTGAACAAGCTTTGAACGGATTACCACCTGAGTATAGAGCGCAAGCCTACACCATGGGCGTGATTGTTTTAGGTAGGCAGGCACCGACGACCTGGCGCGATGGCGCAAAACGCTTACTATTTTCTTCTGAACGTCCCTATTTGGGATGAAAGTAATCTTTTGGTAATGGTTCAGCGACTTATGTTCGATTTTTTCGTTGGATTATCTGCCTGATGCTAGAATGTTGCGCTTTGTTGTCTGGCACTGAGAAACTGGTTATTTTGGCAAAAATGTTGTAGGGCTTTAAATCCTTAATGTTGCCCCAAGATGCGTGCAAGTCACTGATTTGTTTTAAAAAATTATTCTATGGAGTTCTATCGTGTTTATTTCTAATGCTTATGCTCAAGCTGCTGGTGCGGCGCCGGAATCCTCTTTGATGAGCTTTTTGCCTATCATTTTGATGTTTGTTGTTTTGTACTTTGTGATGATACGTCCACAAATGAAACGTCAAAAAGAACAAAAAGCCATGTTGGATGCATTGGCAAAAGGCGATGAAGTCATCACTGCGGGCGGCATCGCCGGTAAAGTAACTAAAGTGACGGATGCATTTGTGTCAGTTGAAGTGAGCAATGGCGTGGACATTCAAATCCAAAAAAGCGCTGTGACAACCTTGTTACCAAAAGGCACTCTGAAATAATTGTGCGACCTTCGCAACAGGGGCAAAACGTAACGCTTTGCCCCTGATTTATTTTAGTTTCTGAGTTTTATGTCGTTCGTGTAGTTCTTTTTTCTGAATCCGCTATGAATCGTTATCCCCTCTGGAAGTACATCATCATCTTGATTTCGCTGGTCTTTGGTGCTTTGTATGCTGCACCGAATTTATTCGGTGATTCATATGCTGTGCAGGTTAATAGTGCCAAGGCCACTATCAAAGTGGACGAAAGCATGATTAGCCGTGTCGAACAAGTATTGAAAGAAGCGGGTATCAGTTCAACTGGCTATTCGTTTGATTACAACGGAATTCAAGGGTCAATTCGAGCCCGTTTTGCGACGACTGATGCGCAGTTCAAAGCAAAAGCGGCATTGGAAAAAGGTTTGAATGCAGATCCTAGCGATCCTGTATACACCGTAGCCCTGAATCTTTTGCCGAATACGCCAGTATGGATGCAGAAGTTGCACGCTTTCCCTATGTACTTAGGTTTGGACTTGCGCGGTGGTGTGCATTTCTTGATGAAAGTGGATACCTCGGCAGTATTAAACAATCGTCTCAACGGATTGCAAGCAAGTATTCGCAGTGCACTAAAAGACAAAGAAGTTCGCCATGCAGGCATTTCTCGTGACGCGTCTTCAGTCACAATTAAATTCCGCGATGTAGAAACTCGCGCTAAAGCACGTGAAGTTTTAGTGCGTCAAATGACAGATGTCAGTTTGCTCGATAGTGTAGCGACTGCGGAAAACACTGATCTTTCCATCAAAGTCACGATCAAGCCAGAAGCCTTGACGACCTTGATGAATGAAGGCGTTAAACAAAATATCGCTGCCTTGTCTAAACGGGTGAATGAAATCGGTGTAGCGGAGCCGATTATTCAGCAACAAGGTGCTGACCGTATTGTCGTGCAATTGCCAGGCGTACAAGATGTTGCTCGTGCTAAATCAATTATTGGTCGTACTGCCACTTTGGAAGTGCGTTTGGTGGATGAAAGCGTGATTGGTCCCGTAGATGAAAACACCGCAGTACCGTTTGGTTCTGAAATGTTTAAAGTAGGTCGTGGCGGTCCGGCGATTTTGTATAAAGAGCCTATCGTGACCGGTGATGCGATTACCGGCGCACAGGCGAGTTTCGATAAAAACCAACAACCTGCCGTAAGTATTGATTTAAATAGCGAGGGTGGTCGTCGAATGACTGAAGCGACTCGTCCTAATGTAGGTAAGCGTATGGCTTTTGTCTTGTTTGAAAAAGGCAAAGGTGAGTTGCTGCAAGTGGCAACGATACAAGATGTATTGGGTAAAACTTTCCAAACCACAGGCATGCGTTCTACCAATGATGCGAATGAATTGGCTTTGTTATTGCGCGCTGGTGCTTTGGCCGCACCGATGGAAGTCATCGAAGAACGAACTATTGGTGCCCAGTTGGGGGCCGACAATATCACCAAAGGAATTCACTCCACGATGTATGGTTTTGTTGCTATTGCCATCTTCATGATTGTCTACTACATGATGTTTGGTTTCTTTAGTGTGTTTGCTTTAGCGGTTAATTTGTTATTGTTGGTCGGTATTTTGTCCTTGATGCAAGCGACATTGACCTTGCCTGGTATGGCAGCGATTGCCTTGGCACTGGGTATGGCGATTGACGCCAACGTCTTGATTAATGAACGGATACGTGAAGAGCTACGAGCTGGAAATAGTCCGCAGCATGCGATTTTGCAAGGTTTCGATCGCGCTTGGGCTACCATTTTGGATTCTAACGTCACCACATTTATCGTTGGCTTGGCCTTGTTGGTATTCGGCTCTGGTCCAGTTAAAGCGTTCGCGATTGTGCATTGTTTAGGTATTTTGACGTCTATCTTCTCTGCGGTGTTTGTTTCACGTGGTGTGGTCAATCTTTGGTACGGACGCAAGAAAAAATTGGCTTCCATTTCGATTGGTCAAATTTGGAAACCTGCTGAATAAGCCACGTGCAAATCAGCATTTAGTCAATTACAGAACAGATTTAGGATTTCATCATGGAATTATTCCGTATTAAACGTGACATACCTTTCATGCGCAATGCGCTGATTTTTAATGTCATCTCTGCCTTAACTTTCGTTGCGGCCGTCTACTTTCTTATAACGAAGCCTTTGCATTTATCGGTAGAGTTCACTGGCGGGACTTCGATGGAAGTCAGCTATAGTCAGGCTGCCGATACCACCAAGATTCGGGAAAAACTTCAATCAATCGGTATCAGTGAAGCTGTCCCTCAAACCTTCGGTAAAGCACAAGACGTAGTGATTCGTATGCCTTTGCCAAAAGTGGCTGAAGGTGCTGCTAAGCCTAGCGAAAAAGAATTGAACGCTATGATTACAGCGCAAAATGAACGCGTAATGAATGCTTTAAAAGCCGACCATCCAGACGTTGTTTTGCAAAGAACAGCCTTGGTTGGTGCGCAAGTGGGCGATGAATTAGCACATGACGGTTTGATGGCTTTGTTGTTCGTCGTGGTTGGTGTGATGGCTTACTTGGCGATACGCTTTGAATGGAAATACGCGGTGTCGGCAATTATCGCTAACTTGCATGACGTGGTGATCATTCTAGGTTTCTTCGCTTTCTTCCAATGGGAATTTGATTTGGCGGTATTGGCCGCGGTGTTGGCGGTCTTGGGCTACTCGGTCAATGAATCGGTGGTTATTTTTGATCGTATTCGCGAAAACTTTTTGAAAATGCGTAAGGCGACCGTGACTGAAGTTATTGATAATGCGATTACCAGCACGATCTCTCGTACCGTCATTACTCACGGTTCTACTCAGATGATGGTGTTGTCAATGTTGGTGTTTGGTGGTCCAACTTTGGCAGGTTTTGCTAAAGCTCTGACGATTGGCATTTGCTTTGGTATATATTCTTCTGTGTTCGTGGCGGCGGCCATCGCGATGTGGTTGGGTGTGAAACGCGAAGACTTGCTCAAGCCAGTGAAAGAAAAAGACGAGACTGATGGAGCGGTGGTGTAAGACTTCTAAGTTGTTGCCTGATATTCGTAACAAAACGTATAAAAGAACCAAGCCAGCCTGAGCGCTGGCTTTTTCTTTGTTAAGATGCAAGCTATTACAAACAGTGTGATAAGTTTGGGGACTGATGCTTAGTTGATGCCGAGTTGATACTTAGTTGATACCTATTTGCCATCGTGTCCTGGAATAAATTCGTTAATCTGCCTCTTTTTACCTTAGGCTATAGAACTTTCTCCAATGGAAATGTCTAAACAGCTTCGATTTAAACTCCAATCAATATGAAAAATACTAAAACTATACTCGCACTCTCATTGGCTATTGCCGCCGGCGGTGGCTATTGGTTGTGGAAAAAGAATGGCACTGAGAGCACCGAACTGGTTGCTGGGCAAACGATCGGGGCAAAAGGTGACAAGAATCGCCCCGTGACCGTCAATACAGTGGTCGCCCAGAAGCGTAACTATGACGTGAAATTGAGTGCGAATGGCGTGGTTTCCTCACTGAATATTGTTGATGTGCGTCCCCAAGTCAGCAGTGTGATAGAAAAAGTTCATATTAAAGAAGGCCAGTTTGTACGCGCTGGGGACTTATTGTTCACCTTAGATAATCGTGCGGACATCGCCAATTTAGCCAAAGCCCAAGCGCAACTGGATAAGGAGCTGGCGACCTTGGCCGAGAACCAGCGTCAATTGATGCGTAGTAAAGAATTATTTGAAAAGAAATTTCAGTCGCAAAGCGTGGTAGATGCGGCTCAGACCTCGGTGCAAGCGCAGCAATCTGTGGTGGATGCTGCTAAAGCCGCGGTGGCATCCGTGAAGGTTAATTTGGCGTATAGCAAAATTACCGCACCGGTAAGTGGTCGCACCGGATTGATCAATGTCTTCCCAGGTTCTTTGGTACAGCCAAGCACTTCAGGCGCAGCCTTGGTAACCATTACTCAAATGGATCCAATTGCCATTACTTTCCCACTGCCGCAACGTAATTTGTCAGATGCTTTGGACAGTATGAAGCGCGGCGATAGCTTGGCATATGCCAGCCTTCCCGATAACAAAGCAAAATTTAAAGGGAAGTTGCAATTCGTTGATAACGTCGTTGACGCTGTCTCTGGTACAGTCAAAGTGAAAGCAGTCTTTGATAATAAAGAAATGAAATTATGGCCGGGCGCTTATGCCAATTTAGAGTTGAGCGTACTCACTCTGAAAGACGCCATCGTGATCCCACGTGATGCCTTGGTGATGGGCGTCAATGCGGTCACCGTATTTGTGGTGGATGCCGAGGGTAAAGCCGAACAAAAGAAAGTGCAAGTTCAATACAGTTTTGAAAATGATGCGATTGTGACTGGCTTAGAGCCAGGTATGAAGGTCATCCTTGAAGGCAAACAGAATTTGCGTCCGGGCGTGCCAGTGAAGGAAAGAACTGAAGGCGAAAATAAAGCGAATGGTAAAGGCGAAGGCGGTGAGAAAAAATCCGCCGCTTCCGCCGCATCGACCGCGAGTTCTGCCCCGGCTGCCTCCGCAACTGCAACCGCTTCTGCTGCGAGTGCATCATGAATTTATCGGAGTTATTTATTCGTCGTCCGGTGATGACGATACTGCTGAATATTTCTGTGGTTATCGCAGGTATCTTGGCGTATCGCATTATTCCGATTGCCGCTCTGCCAAGCTATAACACGCCAGTAATTAGTGTCGGTGCGGGTCTGCCCGGCGCTAGTCCTGAGACGATGGCGACTTCGGTTGCTTTACCTTTAGAGAAACAGTTTTCGACTATCCCGGGTTTAGCGACTATCAGTTCCAGCAGCACTTTAGGCTCGACTTCTTTGACCTTGGAATTTGATGCCAGCCGTAATGTCGATGAAGCGGCGGTAGATGTCCAAGCCGCCTTGTTGCGTGCCCAACGTGCTTTGCCGATTGAGATGACCTCATTACCGTCGTATCGCAAAGTGAATCCTGCCGATTCTGCGGTCTTGGTATTGGCATTGACTTCGCCGTCTTTAAGTCTGGCGGAGCTCACCAATTATGCGGAACATTTGATCTCACCGAATCTTTCAACCTTAGCCGGTGTGGCGCAGGTGAATATTTTTGGTATTCGTCGTTATGCGGTGCGGATTCGTGTTGATCCGGGTGCTCTGGCGAGTCGCAATATTGGCTTCGATGAAATCACGACCAGCATCCGCGCAGCCAATTCCATTGCACCAGTCGGTACGCTCGATGGTGATAAACAAACATTAACCATCGTCGCCAATAAGCAATTGCAAAACGCGGCCGAGTTCGCCAGCATTATTGTCAGTAATAAAGGCGGTCAAGTCGTGCGTTTGCGTGATGTCGCCAGCGTTGAAGACAGTTATGAGAGCGTGAAATCGGTTGGTAATTTCAACGGTGAGCCAGCGATTATGTTGGCGATACAACGCCAAACTGATGCCAATACCGTGAAAGTGGTAGATGCGATCAAAGCGGCAATCCCTGGCTTTAAAGCGCAATTACCTAGCTCAGTAAACATCACATTAGCCAATGATAGATCGGTCTCAGTGCGCGATGCTTTGCATGACGTGAATCTGACTTTGCTGTTGACGATTTTCCTCGTTATCGTGGTGATCTTCTTATTCTTGCGCCACATGGTCGCAACCATTATCCCTGCCTTGTCGCTGCCGGTATCGTTGGTGGGCGCGGTGTTCTTGTTGTGGGGCTTTGGCTATACCTTAGATAATATCTCTCTATTGGGCATCACTTTGGCAGTCGGGCTGGTGGTCGATGATGCGATTGTGATGTTGGAAAATATTATTCGTCACGTTGAGATGGGCGAGACGCCATTTGAAGCAGCACTCAAAGGTTCGCGCGAAGTGGGCTTCACGATTATTTCTATCTCGACTTCTCTGATCGCGGTGTTCATCCCTATCTTCTTTATGCCGGGCGTGATCGGTCAGTTATTCCATGAATTCGCGGTGGTAGTGAGTTTGTCGATTATTGTGTCGGCCTTCGTGTCCTTGACTTTAGTACCGATGTTGGCCAGTCGTTTCTTGAAAGCAGAGAGCGAACATTTACCCCCATCAAAATGGGTGGGCGCATTAACCAATAGTTTTGAACGTGGCTTTAACGCCTCTTTGCATGCTTACACGCGTGGTTTGGATATGGCATTGACGCATCGTAAGTTCGTTTTGTTCGTAGCTTTGCTGACGTTTATCGCGACGGCGTATATGTTCAATGCGATTCCTAAAGGATTTTTCCCTGAAGAAGATATCGGTCAATTGAATGTTTCCACCGAAGCGGCCGAAGATACCTCGTTCCCAGCAATGGTCATCTTGCAAGAAAAGGTCGCCAAAATTTTACGCGAAGATCCGAATGTGTTAACCGTGTCCTCTTTCCACGGTGGTGGTGGCTCACAAAATACCGGTCGCGGCTTCATCAATTTAAAACCTCGCAATCAACGTAAGCCCATGAAAGAAGTGGTCGAAGGTCTGCGTAATAAATTGAAAGCGGTGCCGGGCATTACCGTGTTTTTACGCCCTACGCAAAACTTGCAATTAGGCGGACGCCCAAGTAAGAGTCAGTATCAATTCATTATGCAAAGTGTGGATGCCAGCGAACTCAGTAGTTGGGCGTTCAAGATGCAAGATAAGATGCGCTCTGATCCTGGCTTTAAAGATGTGACGACCGATTCGCAACTCAAAGGTTTGCAAGCCTCAATCGAGATCGATAGAGATAGAGCGAATTCTTTGGGCGTGGGCATCGATGCGATACGTGCTGCTTTGTATAGCGCCTTCGGTGAACGTCAGATCGCCACTTTATTCACCAGCGTCGATAGTTATGCGGTGGTGTTAGAAGTCGGTCCCGAAGACAAGAAAGATGAAGCAGCGATTGGTGCCATCTATGTGCGTAGCAATACCGGCAGCTTGGTACCGATGTCCAGTTTTGCGACTGTCAAGCGTACCGTCGGCCCGACTGCGATTAATCACGTAGGTCAATTGCAAGCGGTCACGGTCTCTTTCAATTTGGCACCGGATATGCCTTTAGGCGATGCCACTAACAAGATAGATAAATTCAAAGACGAGATTAAATTGCCGTCTTCTGTTATTACTTCCTACGGTGGTGATGCAGCGGTGTTTAAAGATTCTCAATCTGGTCAAATGATTTTGATTATCTCGGCATTGTTAGTGATCTATGTGTTGCTCGGTGTTTTGTACGAGAGCTTTATACACCCGATTACCATCTTGGCAGGCCTGCCATCGGCAGCAGTCGGTGCATTGTTGATGTTGGAGCTATTCGGCAAAGACTTAACCCTGATCGCCACCATCGGTATTTTGCTGCTGATCGGTATTGTGAAAAAGAATGCGATCATGATGATCGACTTTGCACTCGACGCACAACGTCATCGCGGCATGACACCACCAGAAGCAATCCGCGAAGCGTGTATCGAACGTTTCCGTCCGATTATGATGACGACGTTGGCGGCCTTGGTTGGTGCCTTGCCGATTGCCTTAGGTTTAGGCGCTGGTGCTGAATTACGCCAACCTCTGGGTTTAGCGGTCGTCGGTGGTTTGATCTTCTCGCAAGCGATTACTCTGTTCATTACCCCTGTCATTTATCTGGCACTCGATAAATACAGCGGCAAAGGCCCTATCACTGGAAACACGATTTAGGCCTTAGATTTTTCGGATCAACACATGGTGGATTTTGAATTGCTGTGTGTTGATTTTTTCTCCGGTTTCAAACGCTTCTTCGTACATGACACTTGTTCAGATTGTCATCGCTCCCGCAAATTCTCCAGTAAATTGTTTTCTTGACTCGCTGAGTTAGCTTGATAAAATCCTTGCTTTGTTCGTGACGCTTTTTGTAGAATTTTAGTATAGTTAAAATTGTTGATGTTTCGTGTGAAGTAAGTATTCATCAGGCTGTGGAGAGATTTTATGAAAAGTGTTATGCGTCACGTTAACTTATTAGGCGACATTGTGTCGCCTATATCTAGTTAAGTTCCTATGCATTCAGAAGTAGAAAAATTAGCGAATCTAATTCAAGAGGCGTCTACTTTATTGCTGACACATGGTGAAAAGCTATGGGGGGATTGGCTGCGTATTGATGCGCAAAGAGTACGCAGTTTAGATTTTTATGGCGTTGAGCACATGCTTTCTGCATTTGGCGGGATGGGTAGTATCAATGATTTAGTACTTAGCTCGATGAATGGTCATAATATTGAAGAGAAGGATGTCGCTAATGCTAATGAGAAATTTCAGAACCTTCTTGGACGTATTTATGAAATTGCGAAGAGGCTCGCCAAAGAGGAAGAAAATGCAAAAAAAGGCACTTAACAAGACGGTCGGCGGGGAGTCGCCAATGACGATTTCTCACTTTATTAATTTTCCGGTGGCGGCGATCCCGGCACCTCTGCGTTGGGTGCCATTCACAACCAATCGAGTCTCATGATCACGTACGAAGTCGGTCAGCGTATCCTAGGGCTTCGTCAAACAGTCGTCGCTCATTTCGATGCCAGCGACTGGGACGAAGTGGGTCTCCTCACTGGTTTTTCGGACGCAATCCGCAAGCATCCTCGCCTCATCCGGAGCCTTTCGTGGGGCGACGAAGACTATGACGGAGATGCCTTGGCCATGATTCGCCAAATTGCAGAGCATGATCTAAAGGCGTTCGAAATTTTCGAGCGACACGCTTATACAAAGTACCCGGGAGAAACCCACTACATCTCGGCAAAACCAGCGGAACGAAAGATTACCTTCGCGCCCAATGTCTTCCAAGTCCCGGAAAGCCAAGCTGTAGAACGCGATCTTGTTGCGCTGATGATGCCATTCGACGCCGGATTCAATTCGGTCCACGAGGCTATCAAGCGGGCCGGTCTAGCTGCGGGCTTTCGCTGCCTTCGAGTTGATGACATATGGGAAGACAGCACTGTCATTCAAGACATCTTCAGTTTGATCTTTCGAGCGCATATCGTCGTTGTCGATTTCACTGGAAGAAATCCAAACGTCATGTACGAAACGGGAGTCGCTCACACCCTAGGCAAGCATGTCGTTCCAGTTTCTCAATCGCTTGACGACATACCGTTCGACATGAGGCACCACCGAGTTCTCAAATACCTGCCCAACGGTGAAGGCCTTGCAGTACTCGAAGCAAAGCTCTCCGAAAAGTTGCGCCAGGTGAGTCAATGACGCCCAATCCTTTCATCGAGAGGCTCCGCCCGAGCAAGTCGGGTCGGGCCTCTCATGTCAAACGTTGGATACGAAAATGTGCGGCATAAAATGCAAAATAGCCCTAGGTACGATTTCGGCAAGCATTCTTTTTGCATGGCTATTTTTCGCTCCGCTAAATCAGTGCGCGAATTCCTACTACGTGCGTAAATCAATTCTAGATCGACTGTCCCACTCAGATGCGCTTTCACTCAAGAGCATTCACACGCTTGACGATGACGACTTCGACGAGATGACATGGCTTGGACTGTCCAATTCGTGCCCACAATGGTTTGAGTACACAGAAAATGGAAAAGTAAAGAACGTTTCCATTCACGGCAGCTTTGTTTATTACAGCGATGGCCCGGTTCGATAGACCCAACCGATCATTCCAGCGGTTAGTTCTTCCTGATCACAACTGAGCGCTTTTTATGCAAGCAACGCAGTAAGGTTAAAAAAGCAGGACGCATCGTGATGCGCCGTATGTCTGCTTCTGCAAATCCCACATACAAAGCAGCCAAGTAGGGCAGGTGAAACCCGCGCCAACAGGCTTTAAATAGTTGCCAAAGGCTCGATTGTACCCAATAAAATGTTCTTATTGAATTGAACACTAAGCAAAGACCCGGCATCGTTTGACCGCAATTCGATACCGGGTTTTTGTGACGATGATTAAGCCGCAAAACCACCATCAATCAAGAAACTCGCGCCAGTGATATAGGCTGCTTCTGATCCGGCTAGATAGGAAGCGAAGCCAGCAATTTCATCCACATTGCCGTAACGCCTTACCACCATCAGTCCAATCAAGTTTGCTGCAAAATCACTATTGGCTGGGCTCATTTCCGCAAGTAGCTTGGGCTGCAAAGCCCAACACGCTATGCTTGCAGATACATGTTGGGCATTGCAGGCTCAGCGCCAACCTACGATGCCCTTTTGTACTTAGTTTTTAGTGCGCTTTAATCGGTTCAACATCCACCGCAAAACGCGCCAATACATGACCAGTCATTCCTTTCGCCAATTCCTCTTCACCTAAGAACACGAGATCAGAAGTCTCTTGCTTTAGTAAGGTCATTTCATCTTCGCTGTCAGCTCGTAAAATAATTTCTATCGTAGGGTTAAGCGTGCGGGCGGTTTTGATCATTTGGCGTGCGTTTAGGGTGTCGGGTATGGCGATCACCAACATGGCGGCGTTGCTTATGTGTGCCTGCACTAAGACCACTGGTTCCGCTGCATTGCCGGATACGGCGACGATGCCTTGTGCGCGGATTTTTTCGACTAGCTCACGATTTTGTTCTGCCACGACGTAGGGGATGTGGCGCGCATCGAGTGCCGCGCCTATGCGTTTGCCCACGCGACCGTAGCCGACCAGAACGATTTGTCCATGCAAGTATTTGTTGTCTGTAGTCGTTGGCAATTCGGCGTAAGGATCTTGTCTTTGTTCTAGCGTGCGCGCTAATTGTGAGTGGGCTAAAGCCCAACGTCTTATCGGCTCAACCGCGGCAAAAAGGACAGGATTGAGCGCAATTGAGATCAAGGCACTGGCTAAAATCAAACTCATGCCTTCGGCTGGCATCAAGCCTAGCGAGACACCTAAGCCCGCCAAGATAAATGAGAATTCACCAATCTGCGCCAAGCTGGCCGCGACGGTCAGCGCCGTGTTTAAGGGGTAGCGGAAAGCGATCACCAACACGACTGCGGCAATCGATTTACCAAAAATAATAATCGCGACGACACCCAAAACGCGCAGTGGTTGCTGCATCACGATGGCAGGATCAAACAGCATCCCGACTGAGACGAAGAATAAGACAGAAAACGCATCGCGTAGTGGTAATGATTCTTCGGCTGCTCTATGGCTAAACTCTGATTCGCGCATCACCGTACCGGCAAAAAAAGCGCCCAAGGCAAATGAAACATTAAATAAAGCAGACGCGCCATAAGCAATACTGATAGCGCACGCGATGACCGCCAACGTGAATAGCTCGCGTGAACCAGTGCGTGATACTTGCCAAAGCAGCCAAGGTAAAACGCGGCGCCCTACCAACAGCATCAGCGCGATAAAAGCGACTACTTGCAGCAGGGTTTTTCCCAGTGCAATCCAAAGTGGTGTGTCGGCAGTTCCCGGAATTGGCGTGCCGCCTAAGACGCCTGCCAGTGCCGGTAACAAGACTAAAAATAAAACGGTGGCGAGATCTTCGACCACCAACCAGCCCACGGCAATACGGCCATTCATTGAGTCCAGTATGCCGCGTGCTTCCAATGCTTTGAGGAGAACCACGGTACTGGCACAAGAGAGAGATAAGCCAAAAACTAAGCCGCTACCCACGCTCCAGCCCAGCCACCATGCCATCGCCATGCCTAATCCAGTCGCGAGACTCATTTGCAAAATCGCACCGGGCAGGGCGATACGTTTGACAGCGAGTAAATCTTGCAGAGAAAAATGCAAACCAACGCCGAACATCAATAACATGACGCCGATTTCGGAGAGTTGGGATGCGATATTGGCGTCAGCGACAAAGCCGGGTGTGGCAGGGCCTATTAAAATACCTGCGACTAGATAGCCGACCAAGGCTGGCAGTTTGACTTTTTCGGCAATGAAGCCAAAGATCAATGCAACGCCGAAGCCCGCAGCAAGTGTCGTGATTAAAGAAATGTTATGGGTCATCAGTGGTTTCCTTAAAGGGCAGGTGTGGCGAGTGATGTATGACTAGCGATGTATTGCTGGAGAGACATTTTAACATTGCATCTAGTTCCATCTTATTTCAAGGTATGAACAGCTCCCCTTATTGCTACCGCTAACTACTGATATGTTTTTTACAAACATCAAGCATAATTGATGTATTAGACAGAAAATTACTCTGAAAATATGTTTCCTAAACAAAATCATTTGCAGGAAATATCCTACAATAACGGCTTAATTTTCAATCTAGGATCTCAACCATGGCCGTTAATTCACCTATTCCACTCGCCGCTGATCTGAAACCTGTCAAAGGTATAGAACTGGGCTACGCTCAAGCAGGCATACGCAAAGCCAATCGTAAAGATTTGCTGGTGATGAAATTAGCACCAAGCGCGACCGTGGCGGGCGTGTTTACAACCAATCGTTTTTGCGCAGCACCTGTGCAAGTCTGCAAAGCGCATTTGGAAAGTCCACACATGGCATTAGGTCCGATTCGCGCCTTGGTCGTGAATACAGGTAACGCTAATGCTGGTACGGGTGATGCTGGTTTAGCGGCAGCCAATGCAACTTGTGCCGCGTTGGCCGACTATTTGGGCTGCGAGGCCGCACAAATCTTGCCATTTTCTACGGGTGTGATTTTGGAACAGCTGCCTGTTGATCGTTTGATCGCAGGTATGCCCGCCGCGATTGCGAGTTTGAAAGAGGATAATTGGTTGGCGGCGGCAGAAGCCATCATGACCACCGACACTCAACCAAAAGCCGCTTCCAGCGTGGTGGTCATTAATGGCATACCTGTCACGATGACGGGTATTAGTAAGGGCGCCGGTATGATCAAGCCTAATATGGCGACCATGCTAGGTTACTTAGCAATGGATGCCAAAGTGTCGCAAACGGTACTCGATCACTTGGTTAAACAAGCGGCAGATCAATCGTTTAATAGCATTACGATAGATGGCGATACCTCCACCAATGATTCCTTCATGTTGATAGCGACCGGCACCTCAGCATTAGAGATCAACGAGTTGGATACCCCCGAATACAAAGCATTAGCGGAAGCGGTGATTGCCTTGTCGCAGAAACTGGCGCACATGATTATTCGCGACGGCGAGGGTGCGACCAAGTTTATTAGCGTGGTAGTGGAAGAAGGCCGTGATGTCGAAGAGTGCCGCAAGATTGCGTATTCGATTGCGCATTCTCCTTTAGTTAAAACAGCCTTCTTCGCATCCGATCCTAATCTGGGACGCATCTTGGCCGCGATCGGTTATGCCGGCGTCAACGATCTTGAAGTCGGTAAATTAAATCTCTACCTCGATGACGTTTGGGTTGCCAAAAATGGCGGACGTAATCCTGATTACCAAGAAGCCGATGGTCAACGCGTCATGAAGCAAAGTGAAATTACGATACGCGTAAAACTAGCGCGCGGCATGGCTAGTACTACCGTGTGGACTTGTGATTTATCGCATGAGTATGTATCGATTAATGCGGATTATCGCTCGTAAACTTGCTGCCTAATTTTGTAGGGCGGGTGCACCCCGCGCCGCTCTGGTGCTCCTTGAGCCGGCGGCGCGGGGTACGCCCGCCCTACGACCTTTGTAGCACCATCATTGAACTCTAAACACCTATGTCCCAATTAGATCAATTCTTAAGCCGTGCCGAGCAGTTGTTAAATCGTTTGGAAGCGTATTTACCACCGCCAGTTCCAGCGCCCGATTGGCGTTTGGCAAAAGCGTTTCGCTGGCGTAAGCAAGGTGGGCAGGGGTTTTTGCAGATTGTTAAACATACGACGAAATTGCAATTTGAGGACTTGCATCATATCGGCATGCAAAAGACTTTAATCAGTCAAAATACACAGCAATTTGTACAAGGCAAGCCAGCCAATAATGTGCTGTTGACGGGTGCGCGAGGCACTGGCAAATCGTCTTTAATTAAAGCTTGTTTAAATCAATTTGTTGATCAGGGTTTGCGTTTAATTGAAGTTGATAAAGCTGATATGACCGACCTACCAGACATCATCGATTTGATCGCTGATCGTCCCGAAAAATTTATTTTATTCTGCGATGACCTTTCCTTCGAAGAAGGTGAAGCGGGATACAAAGCATTGAAAGTTGCCTTGGATGGCAGCATCGCTGCGCAGTCCGACAATGTCCTGATCTATGCTACCTCCAACCGTCGCCACTTAATGCCAGAGCGTATGTCAGATAACGCAAGTTATACCCATGACGAAGATGGCGACTTGCATCCCGGTGAAACGGTAGAAGAAAAAATCTCTTTATCCGAGCGCTTCGGTTTGTGGGTTTCGTTTTATCCGTTCAAACAAGACGATTATCTTGATATCGTTGCCCATTGGTTAGCGACTTACAACTGTTCGCCAGAGCAAATTAGCGCGGCTCGCGCCGATGCTTTGCGTTGGGCTTTGCAACGTGGTTCGCGTTCTGGTCGGGTCGCTTGGCAATTCGCCCGCGATTACGCAGGTCGCACGCAATAAGTTTTCTCACTCCATAAAATATAAAGTAAAAATAATGAGCGCAAGCCCAGTCAATGTTGCAGTAGGTATTTTAATGAAACCCAATGGCGACGTGCTCTTAGCACAGCGCCCAGAGGGAAAACCGTATGCAGGCTATTGGGAATTCCCCGGTGGGAAAGTCGAAGCTGGGGAAGCCATTCTTGATGCCCTAAAGCGTGAATTCATGGAAGAGCTCGGTGTGCAAATCATCAATGCCGAAGCTTGGTGTGGCGTCGAACACATCTACCCACATGCCCATGTCCGCTTGCATTTTTATATCTCACGCGACTGGTCAGGCGAACCGCAAAGCCTAGAAGGACAAGCCTTCGCTTGGCAGGGGACGGTAGCGGTTGAACCTTTATTGCCTGCGACGATTCCTCTTCTGAATTTCATTGCTCAATTGCGATAAACGTAGTGACGCTATAGAAGTCGCGAATCTAATCAAATCTGGATATTTTCCCTCCTAAGAGATCTCCTGATCATTGTTGCTTCAGACAATCTTGAGTTTGCGATGGTAGTAACCCCTCTTGTAAAGATGTGCTCCCCAATTCAAATATTCCACAGCAGGTGGTACTTGAAATTATTTTTCTGGAAATATTATTTGAAATATAGTTTTCATTGTTGCTATAAAATTTCTAACATGATCGTGTAATTTGCGCGACCATTTTCTGGAGAAAAAGTTTCATCTAAAAGTAGCTAAAAGGGCTTCATTAAAAATAATTCAATGCCATTAAAATTTACTTGTTGTTGGAAAACGACACTTATTTTCTATATTTAGAATATAGCCATAAAAAATAGTATTTTTCTTGTTTGCTTAAATCTTGCTGATTAATATATTCAGTACATATATGTAAGTATTTTTTCATGTATGAATTTTATAATAAACACAAGAAAGGGTAGCAATGAAATACAATAAACAAAAAGCCAGCTTTGCTCGACGTTCGGGGATCGCATTGGCAATCAGTATGTGTTTTGCAACGGCTGCATTAGCGCAAAGCTCAGAAGGTTCGATTTACGGTCGTGCAACACCGAAAGCACAAATATTTATCGTTAACCTCGATACAGGAAATAAGCGGCACATCGAAGCCGAAGCGGATGGTAGTTATACATTCTCTAAGTTGCAGCCAGGACGTTATTCTATTAGCGCAGGTAATATCTCTAGAGAGGTTAATGTAAGTACCGGAACTGGTATTGAGGTTGCTTTAGATAATAAAGCTACCGTTGTTGTAACAGGATCAAGAACCCGTGCTGCTATAGATATGAGTAGCACTGAATCCAATTCAGTGTTTACGGCTGCAGATATTCGAGCTCTTCCAGTTAGTCGTGATACAACGGCTGTCGCAATGTTAACGCCAGGAACAGTACAAGGCTCAGCAGGGCTTGGTAATCTGGCGTCCATTGGCGGGGCATCTGTGGCCGAAAATGCTTACTATATCAATGGCTTTGATGTCACAAATATTCGAAATTTCGTTTCTTATATTAATTTGCCATTCGAAGCGATTGCAGAGCAACAAGTAAAGTCTGGTGGATATGGTGCTCAATATGGTCGATCATTAGGTGGCGTAATTGCTTTGACCACGAAAAGTGGTACAAATACATGGAAGGGCGGCGCCTCAGTTTACTTTACCCCGGCGACATTTCTGCGCGCCAAGTCAAAAAATATCGTTGATCAGGAATTGTATGGGACAAATAAGACGCCCACACGTTATATCTCATTTGCAAGCAACGATAGAAGCGAGACTTTGACCGGTAATGTGTATTTGGGTGGCCCAATCATACGTGATAAATTATTCGTATTCGGTTTACTCAACACATCGGTCAATAATTCTGACTCATATGGCCGTACAACCAATACAAAAGGTCATAGTCAAAGACCAAGTGGTATTTTAAAAATTGATTATTTACTGAGCCCAGATCATCGTTTTGAGTTAACGGCTCTTTCAAATAAACCTTCGCGCTACTCCGATATATATACGAATAAAACCGATTATTCTTTGACACGTGAGGGCGCTCCTGATCATCAAGAATTTGACGCTAGCTCAAATGCTGTTATGGGGAAGTACACAGGTTATCTCAGTGATAATTTGAATATTTCTGCGCAAGTGGGGCAAGTAAAAAGTCTGAGTGAAATTCGTACAAATAAAAATCAAAAGGGGCGTGACTGCCCTTGGGTCTTGGACTGGCAATTGAATCCTATGGGATGCTATGACCCAAACAATAATGGATCAGAGAGAGATTCCAAGGCACCTCCAGATGGCGACTTGCGCAAATCGGGGCGTCTTGATATTGAATATACTTTAGGTTCGCATACACTTCGTGCAGGTTATGATGGGCAAAAATTTACAACTTCCCAAGCTGGCAGTGTGCAATCTAGTGGTGGCATCTATTATCGCTACTATAGAAGTGCGGACGGTTCTGTAAATAATGTTCCTAACGTTATAAAACCAGGTGAGGAGTTTGTACGAGTTCGTTTGGGAGCAAGCGGTTCAGGTGTATATGATGTAATAAATGTCGCTAAATTTGTCGAAGATAGCTGGAAGGTGAGTAAAGACGTATTGATTAATACTGGCTTGCGATGGGAATCTTTTGATAATCAAACCAATAGTGGTAAGAGTTTTGTTAAGGCTGACAATTTGTTGGCTCCACGTATAGGGGCGGCATGGAATGTGTTTGGTGATGGAGAAACCAAAGTCTTTGGTAATCTCGGACGATACTACATCCCAGTTGCATCGAATACTAATGTGAGAGCGACTCGTTATGAATATACTCATCATCGTTTCTACACTTTTACAGGTAAAGATCCGCGGACTGCCGCACCAATTACCTTGGGGCCAGAAGTTGGTGCTGCAGAGTTAGTCGGTAGTGATCGTGAGCCAAATCCAGGCACTGTTGCAGATACTAAGCTGCGTCCTATGTCTCAGTTCGAATATATACTTGGTTTTCAGCAGGCAATTTCTAAAAATCTCGCTTTTGGGATGAAATTTAATTATCGTAAAGTCACTGATGGGATGGACGATTTCTGCGGCACGACAGGTATCGGTCAATTCATGAAAGATAAGGGTTATACCAAATTTAATCCGAATACATTGGCAACCTGTGTATTGATGAATCCAGGTCGTGATTTGAATTTGAACATTGATGTGGCAAATAATGGTGTATTGCAAGCGGTGACGATTCCTAGTAGCTATGTCAAGCTAGCAAAATACGAGCGCATTTATAGTGATCTTCAGTTCACGTTAGATCGTCCTTTTGATGGGAAATGGGGTTTATCTGGTTCTTATACGCATTCCCGTAATCGAGGAACATCTGAGGGCTATCTCTCATCGAATAACGATCAAATCGATGCAGGTGGCACTTCTGAATTTGATTTTGCATCAGGAACAGACGGCATATATGGACCATCACCAAACGAACGTAAACATTCATTTAAGTTGTTTGGGTCTTATGCAGTAAATGACGCATTTTCAGTTGGCTTTAACGGTAGTTTAGTTTCTGGGCGACCCAAATCATGCTTGGGTAATGTACCAATTCCTGGCTCAGCCAATGCAGTGTTTGATTATTATGGTGCAGATGGAAAGACTACTAAAGGGGGATCTGGTAGTTATGGCTATAGCTATTATTGTCTGAATGGACAGTTTGCGCCTGATCTTTTGAACCCTAAAAACACCATTGCGCAAAGTTCACTGGTTCAGCGTGGCTCATTAGGTAATTTACCTTGGACAAAATCATTTAATGTCAGTGGTACCTACAAAATGAAACTTGAAAAAGGAATGCTGAGTTTTACTTTAGATATCTTTAACGTGTTTAACTTCCAGACTGAGCAAACAATTAATGAGTTTAAGGACTATAGTAGAGCGACTCAGCGAGAAGGTCGTGTCAATAAAAACTATGGTTTGCCGACAAGTTATCAAGCGCCACGTTCAGCACGTATAGCGGCGAGATATGATTTTTAAGGAGGGGTAACACTAGCTCTGTGAAATTACAGGGGAAAAGCGCAGCAAATCAATTTTGCCGCGCTTTTTTATTGGCTGAAAATTGTAAGATCGAAATCTGAGTTAATGCAAGGTTCGTTATCAGGTCTCATTCTATTAAGAAATTTCAACGCTCAAACAAACCCTTAAACTTATCTTTAAGCTGATCATTCACCTTCTCCTTCAACTCTTTTTTTTTCTCTTCCAATACAGGCGCGGCTTTGGCTTTAAAGGCTGACTTTAAGGCTTCGCTGCCGATTTGGGCGAACTGTAATTGATAGGATAATTTATCGAAAGGACCGCTGATGCGGACTGGGATGCTGATGTCTTTGAGTTGCGATAAATCGGTGCCATCTTGTCCCGTTGCGGTGTTGACGACGGTGACTTTGGCGGTGTAATCGAGATTGTTGGCTCGTAGGTCAACTTTGCCTTTGCCACCGACGCGTAAGAAGGGAGACTTCATGTCGAGGTCATCGCTATTACCTACACCATCGACAAAATTAATTGAGGCGGATAGGGCGGAGAAGTCGGTTTTTTCATTCTTATTCGCGCCTTGTTGTTGGTCGGTTTTGTTTAGTATCTTGGCTTTGAAATCGCGTAAAGATTTAGCCAGGTTAATGCCTTTGACGGCACCGTCCAATAGTTGCGTACTGATGCTCCCATTCAGATTTTCTTTGAATTGCGATACGCGCTTGCCGTGCGTATTGATTTGTAAATTCAAAGTGCCGCGACCTTCTACGATATCCTTATTCATGAAATCGACCAGCAGTGGGTTGATCTGAATATTGCTTAATTTTTGCTGCATTTGTAAGCGATTACCATCTACGTCAAAACGAATATTGCCCGCAACTTCGCCTTGATAAAGTTGGGCTTGCAAACCGCTCATGCTGATCTCGCCTTGCGCCGCTTTGATGGGTAAATTGACCTGATTGATGTGTAGATTTTTGACTTGTAAAGTGCCTATGCGCACGACACCATTCAGATTGAGGGCTTTGAGTCCGGCAAGATTCAAGTCTTCTTCTTTGCTTTCAGTTGCTTTAGCGGGCTCGGTCGAGGCTTTTATATAACGATCTAGATTGAGCTTGTCGACATCGACTTTGAAATTGATGGCGGGCGCGGAGAAGTTTTGTACCTGCACCGATGCATGCAATTGAGTTTCGTCAAATTTCGCAGCCAATACGCTGTCTATATTTTTCTCTTTTAGATTGACAGAGACATGACCTGTGACGGGGATGGCTATCGCAGTTTGCGCCAGTTTCGGATCGTTGATTTTGAGTTGTATGGCTAATTGCGACAGTTTTAATAACTGCGTGTTCATATCCATTGCGATGGGCGATTTCAATTCTAATTGTTTCGATGCGCCACCTTGTTTGCTCTCGGCTTGCATTTGTACCTCAGCGATACTTAGTTGTTTGTCCTGGAGTGCAAATTTATTCAGCATGATATTGGCACCTAATTCCTGCGCGCCTTTGAGCTTTGCTTTGAGCTTGATTTGCTCACTATTGCTATGCTCAGTATTTAAGTTGAGGGCGGCGGTTTCCAGTAGTACTTCTACCGTATCGTTGCCTAGCTTGCCAGCGATCAGAGTTTTAAAATCTTGCAGAGCTAGGCTCTTTTGTGTCATATCAAAACTGAGCTGTGTGTTCAGATCAATTTTTGCTTCTGCTTTGGGTTGTTGAAAGTTGAACGCTGCGTTGAACTTGACCGGTGTTTTGTTTTTGTCGCCGATTTTGCCAGTGCTTAGATATAAATCTTTGATGCTGCCTTTCAAAGCGGCTTTTTGATCGTCAACCTCAAATTGTGAGTTGGCGATATCGACGCCCTCGATGTCGAAGCGCATTTGTTTCGAGTTTGTTGAGTCCGTTTTTACCGTATTGTCAGCAGCGTCTTTCGCTAATAAATCATCAATGTTTGATTTGCCTTGTGCGTCGCGTTGATAGCGTAGCTGTAAACCATATAATGAAACTTTATCGACTACGATTTGCTTTTGCAGCAAGGGCATAAGTGCCAAGGAAACTTGCGCTTTATCTAGATTGGCAAATTGAGTCGGTGATTCAAATTCGGAGAGTCGAACTTTTTCCAAGCTAACGCCTAGCTTGGGGAAGAAATTGAGTTGAATATTGCCATCGATGGCGAGTGTGCGATGTTTCTTCTCTTTGACTAATTCTATTAACTGCGATTTGAACTGATTTGGGTCGAAAACAAAGCTTAGATAGGCAATCCCTAGGCCGATAATCAGTACGATGGCTGAGACAGCGATAACGAGAATTTTGAGTGGCTTATTCATGGCGTTTTCCTGATAAAGACTGAATTGATCACAGTGAGGTGATCATAACACTATCGGAAAAACCAATTGTTAAAACATTGTCACGCCGGACTTGATCCGGCGTTCATGTTTCAGTCATCCATGTTGCTGACTAAAACGACTTCACCATCATCACGCGGAAAGAGCGTGGTTCCAATGGATGAAAATGGATATCTTCTTTCGCCGTAGTCTCACCTTTAAGTTGTGATGCATAGTAATAATCAATGGCAGAATCTTTACGATTGCTCAGATTAAAACCTTCTAATTCCAGCTTTAAGGTAGGACTGAATTTGTAGCTGATGCGGCCGTTCAATGTGGCACTGGGGCGTGAACGCACTGAGTTATCTTCTATCAATGCACGTGGTCCGAAATAGCGTAAGCGTAGTGCGCCAGACCAGTTGCCGAGTTTTTCAAAATTGGCCGACAGTTGCGCTACGCCTTCTACCGCACCGACTACGTAGGAACCGGCTGGATCGAAATCGCGTGAACGTGCTTTAGCGTAAGCCGCATCAAAATCAATAGAGAGCCAGTCAGTTGCTTGATAATTGTGTGACATCTCTATGCCATAGCGACGGCTTGGTCGTCCTGCTTCAGTGGTACCTGCATCGCCGACAAAGCTGAGTTCAGAATCAAAGTCCAGACGATAAACTGCAAATGAAGATTGTAGATTTGAAATGAATTCGCTGCGCATGCCGAGTTCCAAACCATGCGAGCGCACTAGACCGGGCGACTTTGCCGTGGCTTCTAAGCTTTGTGGATCGACGGTTGTTAAAGTCGCGCGTGCATCATTGCTGTGAAAGCCATTGCCGAGGTTGAGGTAAAACTCGGTTTTTTGCCATGGTCCGAATACTAAACTGGCACTGGGACTCCAGATTTGATCGCTGGCTTTTCCAGAATTTTCTTGACGATCACCATCCACTTTGAATTGGTAGGCATCATGACGCAGACCGAAATTTGTGCGGAAGAATTCATTCCAGCGTGTGCTGGCATCGAGGTACACGCCCAGACTAGTTTCTGTGATGTGATCTTGTCGCACGGTGGAAAGAGTTTGGCGTGCGCGGGTTTTGTAGAGGCCATTAGAGATATTGTCATTCTGTAGTTGGCTACCTAACGTGATATCCGTATTTCTGCCCTGGAAATGGGTATGCCAAGTGTGGCTAGCATTGATGCCGCCTGTGACTCGACGATCCGGTTGGCTGAATTGATCGCCATTGATGGGGTCGTCCATGAAGTAGGTGAAATTAGAAAACAGGTCTAATTGATTGCGTATCAGATAGGCACTGACTTTGCTTGCGTCGTCAGTATCAGTGCGTCGCCATACGCCTGATAAGCTATAACGATGGGCTGCACCGCCATCGGTTGTGTCTATGGTGTCGAGACGATTACTCAGAGTGCCGTCTTGCAATGCGCGCTGCGGAATTTGATCGGTAGAATTCCAACTGCCTCGATATAACATTGCCGTCAGATTAAAGCCATTGTTAGCGAAACCTTCGCTATAGCGCATGACAGCATTCACTTTTTTAAAATCATCGGGTCTTGTAAATGGTCCGTCATTACGCATCAATTCCAAGGCATACAAAAAACTACCGCTAGCAAAATCAGGCGAACCAGCAAGAAGCGTGCGGGCGAAATTATTTTCACCAACCGTGACACTCGCGATATTGCGCGACAGACGACTGGCATAAGTAATCGCGGCACTGCCCGCGGAAGAAAAGTCGCCCGTGGTCGAAGAATAAGGACCTTTTTTGTAATCCATGCGAGCGGCTAATTCTGGGATGAGAAAATTTAAATCGGTCCAACCTTGACCGTGCGCATGACTGCGTTGATTGACGGGCATGTCGTCTATCGTCGTGCGTAAGTCGGTGCCGTGATCGAGATTAAAGCCACGCAAATAGAATTGATTGGCTTTGCCTTCACCACTGTGTTGACTGACGATCACGCCCGGAATCGCTTCCAGTAACTCGCCTGGTCGATAAGTCGTCATCGCCTCTAATTTTTTTTGTCCTACCATACCTGCATTGGCCGCATCAGTTAAGCCGAGCAGACTGGCGCGACTGCCATCAAGCACTACTCGGTGCAATACTGAGTCATCCGCCAGTGCCAGATTGGGGAGTAACGAGACGAATGGTGTTGCTAAGATGGTGGCGATCAGGTGGGCTAGTTTTTTTTGTTTCATAATTTGCTAAGCTTGCTTGTGAGGTTAATGCAGGAAATTAATTTTGCTTAAAATGTCGATGCTAATGATTGTTAATAATGTGGGCGCTTGAGTGGCTATGCAAGCGATAACCGTAGGATGCGCCGTGCGCACCACTATTGAGCAAGCTATCTCTACTATTCGGTATGTGGACGGTGCGCAAGGCGCACCCTACTATGTGTACGTAGGCCATCTACTGCTATAAATATTTTGGTTGTTGAGAGTAGTCCTGCGCTGGTGCGTTAAGGAATTTGATGTTCGCGTTTGCTGCGCGTAAATGTCAGGCTTTGTGTGCTGCCATTTTTTGTAATATTCACGGTGTTGACCTGATCGACCAAAAAATCGGTAAGTACCGCTTGGCGTATCGCAATTTGGTCTGGTAAAAATTGTTGTTCGATTTCTTGAAAAATGATGACTGAATTCGGATCTACTTTAAGACCTACCCATTTCAGTGGTAGTCGTTGTTCTTTGCTACTGAGGATAAATTGTTGTTCTATGTAACGTTGCAGAACCTGCGCATCTTCGGGATCGCTTAAATCAAATTGCCGCTGGTATAAATTCTCCAACAAAGCCTCAATGTCATGCGCCATAAAAGTATGGATAATTTCGGTGCTGCCTGTATTCGGGTTCATGCTGATATCGGTGATACCAGCATGAAACCGATGAGCATGCGCTAGCGCACCGATACAAATCAGTGCGCTAGCCAAGCTAACTTTGAACAACTTGATCAAGTTAAATGTGCTCATCGGGACTCGATTACTTTACTTCTTTTGCAGCTTTAGCGGCTGGCTTGGTTGTAGGCTTAGCCGCTTTTTCAACTGGCTTTGCTTCTGCTGTTTTTACTTCTTTAGCTGCATCCGCTGCTGGTTTTGCAGCATCTTTCACTTCTTCTTTAGCTTCTGGTTTCGCATCCGTTTTTAACGGTGTTTTGAAATCAGCCATCATATCGTTAGGAGGGAAGTTCATTTTGAACAATTCCAAACGAGATTGTGTGATCTTACGTGGCCAAGAATTGTTGTTGGTGTCGATGTCTGCGGTTTCCAAGAAAGGATCTTGCGTCAAGCTCACCATAGGCTCATCAGTAACGATTAGCTTAGTAAATTTCTTGGAGTTATAACGCCAGATTTCTGCTGGGATGCGTTGAATCATTTTTTTACCGCTTTGCAATTGGATTTCCAAAATCAAAGGCATGACTAAACCACCGACATTAGAGAAGTCAACTAAGTAGAAATGCTTGCCGGATTTCAGCATCGCTTTTTCGTCTTCGTCCAGACCCTTCATCATTTCGTTGTAGGTATTACGATCTTTATTGGTGACAGTGAAGTCATCATATTGATTGTAAAAATCTTTGAGTTCTGGATGGGAATCTAAACGACGTTCCAATTTACCTTTGTCTGCTTGATTGGCGGTCGAGGTAGGTTGAGATGCAAACTGCGCACGACGCCACGCTTTTTCTACTTCTGGATCTTTGGTTGACATCGTGTATTCAACGATACCGTCGATACTGATATCAACTGGATCGGTCGTGTAGAACCAACCGCGCCAGAACCAATCGAGATCGGTACCAGAAGCATCTTCCATAGTGCGGAAGAAATCGGCTGGTGTTGGGCGCTTAAATTTCCAACGTTGTGCATATTCTTTGAACGCGAAATCAAACAATTCACGACCTAAAATCGTTTCACGCAAAATGTGCAAGCCAGCGGCTGGTTTGGCATAAGCATTCGGACCAAATTGCAAAATGGATTCTGAGTTGGTCATGATAGGCACTTGATTTTGGCTCTTCATGTAGTCAACGATGCCGCGTGGTTCGCCGCGTGTGCCTGGATAGTTTTCTTCCCAGGCTTGCTCGGCCAAACTTTGTACGAAGGAGTTCAAGCCTTCATCCATCCAAGTCCATTGACGTTCGTCAGAGTTGACAATCATAGGGAAATAGTTATGACCGACTTCATGAATAATGACGCTGATCAAACCGTATTTGGTACGTTTGGAATACGTGGACTCTCCAGTTTTCTTATCCTTCGTCGGGCGACCGCCGTTGAAAGACAGCATAGGGTATTCCATACCGCCTTGTGGACCGTTCACCGATTGAGCGATTGGGTAAGGATAGTCGAGTGAGAATTTGTTGTACTGTTCTATCGTGTGAATAATCGCTTGCGTGGAATATTGACCCCACAAAGGATTCGCTTCTTTTGGATAGAAAGACATCGCTAAGCCTGAGCTGGTGCCAGTCTTATAGCCTTGTGCATCCCAAATGTATTTGCGAGAAGATGCCCACGCGAAATCACGTACGTTTTTCGCTTTGAAATGCCAAGTTTTGCTGTCTGTCGCACGTTTCTTTTCAGCTTCTTCCGCTTCTTTTTGCGTCACGATCACGACCGGTGTTTTGGCTGTACGTGCCTGCTTCAAACGATCTAGTTGAGTTGCTGTCAAAATTTTGTCAGCATTGCTCAGTTCGCCCGTTGCGGACACCACGTGATCACTAGGTACGGTCAACTGCACATCGTAGTCACCGAACTCCAAAGTGAATTCACCGGAACCTAAGAACTGTTTATGTTGCCAGCCATAGACATCGTAGTAGGCTGCCATACGTGGGAACCATTGAGCGATTTCGAAGATATCGTTTTTGTCTTCTTTGAAATGCTCAAAACCGTCACGACCACCGAGTAATTTGCCGTTGCCGATGTTGTAGTTCCAATCGATGCTGAACACAAATTTTGCACCCGGTTTCAAACTTTGCGGCAAGTCAATTCGCATCATCGTGCGATTGATCACGTGTTTTAAAGCTTGACCGTCAGCGCCTTTAACGCTGGTGATTTTGAAGCCGCCATCAAAATTGTCGCGCTCGTTCATCACCGCCATGGCTTGGAAACTGACCGCATTGGGATTTTTCCATGCGTCACGTGATGGCAAAGTGCGGGTTGTGTTGGCATCAGAGTCAGAACGGAAAATGTTTTGATCTAACTGCACCCATAAGTAATTCAAGCTATCTGGCGAATTATTGTGGTAAGTGATGGTCTCGGCGCCCGTAATGGCGCGTTTGGATTCATCTAACTTGGCGCGAATCACGTAATCGGCACGTTGCTGCCAATAGGCATGTCCCGGCGCACCGGAAGCTGCACGTACTGAAGTTGGCGTAGGTAATAGATCTTCTATTTGGCGAAATTTATCGTCGGATTGTGCACTAGCCAGAGCGGGTACGCTCAAGCATAAGAGCACTAGTGAAGCACGTAAGCGCATTATCTTTACTCCATGAAGTGGAAGAAATTGTAGGGATGAGTTGTTGTTATGCTATTGTGATACTGTTGTAATAAAATTATCCCGCAGCTTAGAATGCTTTCTGGGATAAAAGTTCCTTGAGTCACTCGTCTTTCTATAGAAATAGATGTGAGTTAGGTGTGAAATAGTTGTGAGATAGCGGCCTTAGCTTGTGAGATCCCAAGTAGCGCACAAGGTTTTAGCGGCAAACTGTGGTTTTCCTTGGCGAAGCAGATGGACAAGGACTTTACTTAGGTAAAATGACAGACCTCGTGCAACTGGATTTTTGGGCTAACTAGAGCACAAATGATGTACAAGTGATGCACAAGTGATAGGTGCGTGATCTTTTTTGCGGGTAATTTGTTTTAAGAAATCATATTGGGTTTTCGTTCATGTTTAAGCAATTTACACAATCCCTGCTAGGTCGCTCTGGACAATCAGACGATAAATTAGCTGTTGATACCAAAAATCCCGCCAATACTGGAAACACCAATCCCGCCAGCATCACACAACATAGTGCCTTCGAAACCTCTGTTGTGGACCTTAATGCCGTGCCTAAAAATCTCACTGATGATCCAGCACAAGAAGCCAACCATCAAAATCCCACAAGCGTAGAGCCAGCGGCACAGAGTATTTTGGATCAAATTGATAAAGAATGGGAATTGCAGCAAGCGGCCTACGCCAGAGCTAAAGTTGAACGTGATCTATTGATTGATGCGAATAGTCGCATTAATTTTGAACAAGAATTATTGCAAAGAATCCGTACCCGTCTATTGTCTGAAAAGCAGGCGGACAAATTATTGCAACAACGTTTGGAAAGTGAAACTCAGGCGCTGAAAGCATTGGAAGAGAAAAATAGCGCGGAGCAAATCGTTCTGAATCTAGAGCGTAGCAAAGCAGAAAAAGAAGCTGCGCTAATCCATACCGCGCAAGAACGCGCTAACGCCGAGCGAAGCGCCTTAGAGATAGCGCGAGCAAAATTGATCGCGGCGCAACAGGCGCAGGTAGCAAGTGAAGAAAAAAATGTGGCGGAACAACAAGCCATCGCGGTGGCGCAACAACGCCAAGCGCTTGAAGTCGAATTGCTGGCGGCTTTACATTCACAAGCAGAAGCAGAATTGCGCGCACAACAGCAAGCAGAACAAAGAGTGCAAGAAGAGCGTCAATTGTTCGATCTAGTTCAGCAAAAAAACGCGGCGGAACAAGCCCACCAAGCAGCCGTACAACAAAAAATTCAAGCGAATCAAGAGGCGCAACGACTCGCGCAAGAACGCCTGTTGCAAGAACAACAGGCGCAAGAATTGCAAATTCAAAATGAAGCAGCGGATGAAGAAGCAATCAACACGAGCAACGCAAAAATTGAGGCAGAAAACGAGCTGATAAAAGCCACGAAATTGCGCGTTTCGGTGGAGCGCGATAACAAGGTGAAAAATACCGAGCGCTTGTTTGTCAGCCGTTTGGCAGAGCAAAAAGCGCAAGAGCGCATCGCTTTAGAAACTGAATTGGCACAGCTGGTGCAGGATAAATTACAGCAAGAAGCTGATTTAATGGAAGTGGCCTTAGCCTTGGCGATGGCCGAACAAGAAGCTGAGCAGATTGCGAAAGAAAAATTAGCGCAAGAACAGTTACTCATGTTGGCTGCCGAGAAGCGCGTCGTGGCAGAGAATGAAGCAGCACAACAGGCAAATCGTCGGCATGCTGCTGAGGCGAGTTTATTGCATCAAGTGGAACAACGTGCCGCCGTTGAGCAAAGAGCAGAGCAGGCAGCACAAGCGAAGTTGATGCAGGCGCAAGCGGCAGAAGCACAGATGCAACAGCGTTTGCAAGTCGAGCTTGATGCGCAGGCGGCAGTTGTAAAACGACAAGAGCACGACGCCGAAGTCATCAGAACTGAACAGCTTACTCAACAACATGAATCGGCTTTACTGGAAGCTGCAAAACAACTTGCGGTAATGGAAATCGAGGCCGAGAAAACGGCACGTGAGCGAGTTGATGCCTCTATTTTGACGCAGAAATTGATTCAAGAACGAATACAGGCACAGCAAGATGCCAAGCGTCTGGTCGAACAAAGAGTGTTGACTGAGGCAGAATTATTAAGCAGCAGTAACGCCCAATTAGAGCTCGAAGCCATCGCTGAGGTGGCTGACGACAGTAGCGCGGCGAGGGCAAAGCAAGACAGTGCTGATGAACATGAATATGAGCATGAAGATGCAGAGACACTGCATGCGCAATTTCATCAACAACAGGAATTGGCAACACTTTTGCAACAAACTCAGGCACAACATCAGGCACGACATCTAGACGCGCAGCATGCGTTGCGTGATTTGATAGAAGGTCGTCAGCAGGTGTCGCAGCAAGCAGAAGAATTGTCTCAGCAAAGGCAAGCGCTAGAACAACAAGTAACTGAGTTGATGGTGGATACCGAGGATCTATTAGCGCAAGCCGAGCGTGAGCGAGAATTGTTGGCGCAAGCGCATCAAACGATTGCAAAAGAAATTGAATTGAGTAATCGAGCAAAAGCTAAAATTCAAGCCGAAAAACAGGCTAGCTTAATTGCACGCCAACGCCAGCTCAGAGAACAGGAAGCGCAACAATTGGCGCAAGAACGACAACAATTGGAATTACAAGCTTTGGCGCTAGAGCAATCTGCTGAGAACGAACAAGATGCGGTAAATAATCTAAATGAGCTCTCGTCATCTTCGGATCATCAAAACAAGGCTCAAGCAGAGATAGATCCGATTGCCGCATTTAAAGCGCAGGAAAGACAATTAGTCGCTCAATATGAGTTGAGGGCTTCAACAGACTATAGCGCTGATGGACATGAGAGTGAGGACGAGCGTAAAGGTGAGTCTAAGGACGAGTCTGAGTTTTATTTCCAGTACAACGCCAAGTCGTCTTGGTTAACGTCCACGCGTATTGCATTGATACTTACGGCCTTGATTGCAGGCGCTACGTACTGGTGGTGGCCAAGCCAACCTGCACCGCAGCCTGTCAAACCTAGTAATCTGAAAAAAGTGACGCAAACTAAAACGAATGCCAGCGCTAGTAGTACGGAAAATAGTGCCGCCCTTTCTGGCATTAATTCTGGGACGGATTCTTTTAAAACGAAGGCCATTCCTAGCTTAAGCAATACCAATCTTCCTGCCAAGAACTCAGAGATATTTGAGCCTAAGTTAGATAAGAATTTTGAACAATTTTCTTCCAAAAAATAGCAGATGTAATGAGGGCGCTAATCGCAAATAGATTTGCTATTTGTTGAAAGATAATGTTGATAGATAAATTAGGTTTTATGGTTCAGGTCTTGTGCCTGAAATGCGCCAGGTAACAAGCTTGCCGCATTCGTTACTAGTGTTTTTCCTTCTACATTGCTCAAGATAACAAGCAGCTCGCTCCCGCCCAATTCCAGCATGACCTGACGGCAAGCACCACAAGGTGATATGGGATCTGCGGTATCTGCTACCACTGCTAATTCTTTAAAATCATGAGCACGATAACCCGCAGCAATTGCGCTAAAAAAAGCGGTGCGTTCTGCGCAATTACATAGGCCGTAAGAAGCATTTTCTACATTGCAGCCGTGAAAAATCTTGCCATCTTTCGTGAGTAAGGCGGCCCCCACTTTAAATTGTGAATATGGCGCATAAGCCTGTTCTCTGGCGATCAGTGCTTGCTCTGGCAAGTTTATATTTTGCATAAGGGAGATTGTACGTATTGGTGTGTGTTGGAGTGCTAGTGTACATTGATTGCGAATCCAAGTATTAATCACATAATAGCTTGATCGCGCTGAATGAGGCGTGATTGATTCTGTTAGCTAGCGCTTTGTTGTTGATTTTTATAATTGAGTTTTGCTATTAAGTCGATTTAAAAGTTACCTAAAGCGATTACACCCACTGCGATGCATAAAGCGCCGATCAGACGTTGCAGGCGATCGCCTTCGTCTAGTAAATGACCGCCTATCAGCGCTGCAAATAGCATGGAGACTTCACGCGCTGGCGCAACGTGACTGAGCGGTGCGCTTTGCATTGCGTACAGAACCAAGACATAAGAAATGGGGCTGATTGCACCGACGATCAATGCGTATTTCCATTCTTTGTGCCAAGAGACGCGGGTTGCTGGGATATCTCGTAACAAGCTGGGAAGCAATAAAGCGATACGAGCGAAGTTGCCGAAGTAGTCAATCAAAATTGGCGAGAGTAAAAGAATTTTTACCGCATAGCCATCGAGTACCGTGTAGCTAGCGATAAATACACCGGTCAACAAGCCGTAGAAAATGCCTTTGCGGGTTCGTAATTGCTGCGTTCTTAACTGCAAAGCTGGGACGGCATCACTGTCGCCGTGACTTGATTTCAAACTGCGTAACAGCCTAGGGCCTCCAGCAATTAAGAAAACACCGCCAACTACTGCCAAGATTCCCAAGCCACCGAACAGAGATAAATGTTCACCTAGGAACATCAAGGCGATGGCTGAAGAAAGTAAAGGACCAGCGCCGCGTGCCAGCGGATACACGACCGTGAGGTCTGCTTTGCGATAGCCTCTCAATAAGGTAATGAAGTAGAGCACGTGCAGCAGTCCGCTTAGCGCGATAAAACACCATTCTTGCCATCCCCAACTGGGCACCACATCCCAACCTGCATAAATCCCTACGGGTGCCCATACCACTGCCATGATGATGGCGGTGAGTCCCGCGAAGCGCACGTCGCCACCGGCTTTTTTTGCCGCGATATTCCATAAGGCATGAATAAGACCAGCGAGTATGACGAGGAAAAAAGCGGAGAGTGGCACTGGAGATTTGACATAGTGAGGCAAACCACAGTGTAACAAATACGACTTGTGGCGGGGAAATTGTTTCGTTTTTGCTCGTAGTTTTACTCGTGGTTTTATGCGTGGTTTTAGTCGCAGAGATAGCGCGAATAGGTCTGTTCATGCTTGTCTATGGTTTTTCTAATTCGCGATTACCAGTAGTTTTTTGTAGCCTGTCGGAGTTTGAGAAATTACACTTCAGCTTTGTTTTGAGGTTTGAATGAAAGGGGCGCAATGAAGCATTTTGTTTTGTTATTGATCGCTGGTTTAGCTTCGTATGGATTGTGGCAAGTGACAGGTCCCTTGCTTCGGCGGCACGCGGGGCCAGCCATGACTCGGCACTTGCTACGTCTTCTTATATTTATTTTGGTGCTATTTAGCTTACTGCTCTTGGCCTATTACTTCCCACCGATACACTTACTTTAATTTGGAAAAATGATGAATCGATTACTCTCTAAATACTTACCACTCAGTGTCATTTTATTGACGACTTTATTAACTGGTTGCACCCAAATTGACACTGGAAATGTCGGTGTAGAACGGACTTTAGGCAAAGTTGGTAAAGACGCTTTACCGCCTGGTATTTACTTTACCGCGTTTAAAACAGTCGATGAATTTACTGCCAAAGAAGTGAATTTTCAATTGCAGGATATGACACCTAAGAGTCGCGACAATTTGACGATGAAGGATGTTGATATCGATATCTACTTCAAGACTATGCCAGCTGCGATTCCGGCTTTGTATACCAAGTATCAGGGCGACGTCGTGCAACATAAGCAGGTGGTCAAGGATGGCACCAGCGATTTGGTGATGGCGTACAGCCGTGTGTCGCGCGAAGCGCGTGAGGCAGTGTACAAATCCATCGCACAACTTGACGCTACCACGATGCATACTAAACGCACAGAATTAGCAGAAATGGTGCGTGCCAGTTTACAGGCAGAATTGGATACGAATGATAAAGGCGCATTTTTGATCACAGCGGTGAACGTGCGTAATTTATTGACCGATCCCGCAATCGAAGCGGCGATACGACAACGTGCGGAAACCGATCAGGCCATACAAAAGAAATTGAAAGAAGTCGATCTCGCAAGAGCTGAAGCCGAGCGTTTGATCGTGCAAGCAGAGGGCGAGGCGAAAGCGAATAAAATTATTAGCGAATCATTGACGCCTGCTTTGAAAGAATTGCGTCTGGCAGAAATTCACCGTGATGCGGCCATTGCTGTGGCGAGTAAAGCGGGAAACACGGTGTTGTTGGGGAACTCGACACCTTTGGTGAATGTGAATAAATGATCTTTTTCTAGAGTTCTCGTAATAAAAAATGTTCAAAAACGCTGGTTTAGCAGCTATGCTAAACCAGCGTTTTTAGTTTACTTCGGTTTTATTGCACGGTAGCCAGTATGCTTGCTCCATTCATCGCCGCATAAGCCTTTATTAATACATAGTAGGTGCCTGCCGGCGGCGCGCTGAAGGTGATGGTTTCTGCGTTGGTAGCACCATCAGATTTTTTATCGTATGTCGTGGTTGTTGGTGCCGCGCCCATTTTGGCATAGATATCACCATCGCCAGTTCCACCTGATAGTTTAAAGGTCAGAGAAGTTTTTCCACTTGGTACCACGATGGTATAAGTTTTCGTCGCATTCAGTGCCAAGCTACCGAGACTTACAGGGACGCCACTGGTTAATACATTGCCGCCTGTTGTAGTTTGATAGCTGGCGATCAATGACGCGCCGCTGACTGCACTAGCGGCGTTGGTCAGCACATAGTAAGTACCTGCTGTGGGTGATGCGATGGTAATAGTTTCGGTGTTGTTTGCACCGTCTGATTTTTGTAAATAGCTAGTCGTGGTGGCTAAGTTGCCCAGTTGCGCATAGATATCCAAGTCGCCCGTGCCGCCTGAAGTTTTGAACGTCAAATTGCTGGCACCACTTGGTACGACGAAGCTGTAATTCGCTTGAGCATTGGCGGTACCCGATACCGCTACTGAGACATCTTTTGTTAATGCAATAGTGCTAGGCGGTAAAGCAGGGCCATCACTACCCAGTTCTACCGCGAACGAGGTTGCGAGACGACCAAATTTCAGCGCGTGATTGGCTTGGCTTCCCATATTCGCATAAGTATCGCCCGTACCATGAATCTTAGGATTGCTCTCGCGCATCGCGGTTTCAAATGGCATTGAAGTTGGGAAGCCCTGGGCGTGCCATGAAGCATGGTCAGAGCAACCGTAGCCACAAGTATCACTGCCTATCGTCAGAGTCGGTTGATAGGTGGTGATGAGATTGCTGACAAAGCTATTTTGTGCCGCGTTGGTGTAATCGGTATACAAATAGATGTCTTTAGCAGAACCCTTGTAGTTGGTCATGTCGAGCTGCATGACGCCTATCACTTTGACACCGTCTGTTTTGAACTTTTTCGCGATTTCTGCTGAGCCTTTTAGACCGACTTCTTCTGCCGCATAGGCAATAAATTTGATGGTGCGGCGCGGTTGATAATTGCTCGCTAGCATAACGCGGATGGCTTCGGTCAGACTGGCGATACCTGATGCATCATCGTCCGCACCCGGTGCTTTGGTGGTCTCGCTTGTCCCCGCTGTGTTGATGGAATCCAAATGGCCGCCTAGCACCACAACTTCAGATGCGTTGTCACTGCCCTGCATGGTCATGATCACGGACTTTTGTGGAAAGCCCGCATGGGTAAATTGTTCTACTGTGACATTGCTGCGACCATTGGCCAAGGCTAGCCATTTATCTCTGATCCAATTGGAACCATTAACGCCACCCGTGGTGGTGTAATAACGATTAACGAATGCAGACAAATCGACAATGGTTTGTCCTATGTTGCTCGCTTGCATTTGACTTAATAAAGGTGTGACCGTGCTTTGGTTATCGATGGCGTAAGACGGTGCTAGGCTGGCAATCGCAGGCGCTGGCGCAAAACCTGCGGCGGTATTGCCTAGTGCCAGACGTCCTAGCGCTTCGCTACTATGCTCGATAAATCCGCCGCAACGTTTTAGCTTCTCGTGGATCGCACCTGATAAAGCTTGAATCGCAGATTGTTCCACTTCGACCAAACGTACGGTTTCTTGGCTGCTAAAACCATTTGAACCTGAATTAACTAAGCGGCTTTCACTTAGGATAGTGTTAGGCGCGATTTGTTTTAATTCTTGGTAAGCTTTATCACCGATGGTGATCCAGACTTTTTTCTCGCCCGCTTGTAGCGTGACGCTGCTAGTGACCGTTAGGACTAAACCTAATACTAAACCCGATAATATTTTCTTTTGCATGTCTCTCTCCCTGTTTTTGATGGCTCGCTTGATGCTAACTTTAGCGAGTTTGCTTTGATGTAGAGTGCTCAATGGATAGCGCTACGTTGAACTTAGTTGAGCCTGATTGCCTGCGTGTTTTTTTTGCCCGATAAGCGAATAAAAGGGGCTAAACAGTTGAAGGTAATCTGTAATGAGTAGAACAGAGATTGAGATTGACGGAAAGTTAACGCTTGTGTTTTTTTAGGCAAGATAAATGAACTTTTAGTTGCAAACCGAAGAATCTTTTGCTGATCATAAATTTGCCTTCGATTTTTCTAATCAGTATAAAAATAAACAGATTTGTATGATATTGCGTAGGTAAAAGTAAAAACAGTTTGTCGATTTAGTTATGTTTTAAATTGTGGTAAATTTTATCTGGTATTAATATATTTGGAGATCATATTTCTATATTGCATTGTTTTTAAATGAGTTTTGTATGCTTTTTGCAAAGTGGTATTTAATGCTTTGAGAATTTCAATACGGCTTATCACGCAAAATCTTATTCTGTATGATGCGCAGTTTGAGTGACGTTTGAGCGAAGTTTGAGCGACGTTTGGCTCAATGGCAGCGATACCTCATAAATCATAGTCTGACGATAGGAAATAAATTGTATGCAAAGTTATCACATTGCTTTAGTGACTAGCGCTGAGTTACCTGATCTATTCGGTGGAGAGCAGTTGTTGCCACCTGCGCTAGAAAAATTAGGCATGCGAGTGAGTATCTGTGTCTGGGATGCGGCTGATTTGGATTGGACTACATTTGATGCCATCGTGATTCGTTGTCCTTGGGACTATCACGAGAAACTGCCGGCTTTCCTCGCTTGGTTACAGCAATTGCAGCAATTGCAGCTCAAAGTCGTGAATGATGTAGAGACCTTGCGCTGGAATTTGAACAAAAATTATTTATTTGAGTTGCAGCGCGCAGGATTGCCATTGATTCCCAGTATTTGTTTAAAGCCTGATGATAGGCGTTCATTTGATGAGCTGTTAGACGCAATGAAATCAGATGAAGTCGTGGTAAAGCCTGTGCAATCAGCTGGTGCTTGGCGTACTTTGCGGGTACAAAAGACACAAAGTCGCTTGTATGAAAATCAGTTTGAGCAATGGCGCTTGGAGCAGGATTTTCTAGTGCAACCCTTCATGCCAGAAATCGTAGCACAGGGTGAATATTCTTTGATTTTCTTCGACGGTGAATACAGTCATGCTCTAATTAAACGGGCTAAGGCAGGTGATTTTCGAGTGCAGTCAGATCATGGCGGCAGTGTGGAAGCGATTCATGCATCGTCAGAGTTGATTGCACAGGCAGCCAACATCTTGCAAGCTTTACCAAACATGCCTTGCTACGCCAGAGTTGACGGCATCATAAGCGATGGGCAATTTTTGCTAATGGAATTAGAGCTATTGGAGCCAGAATTGTTCTTAGAATTGGCACCTCATGCGGCTAGCCAATTGGCACAGGCGATCATAAGGCGAATTTCAGTTTAGCTGATTGGCGCATTACTTTGAGCAGCGCTTTTCAGCCAGCGCTAAAAGTTTAGCGACGGTATTCATGTTACGTGCAGTACCGTTGCTGGCGGCTGGAATCACCAATTTGGAATCCGCCATACCGTCGCCGTAATGCACATATATGTGTTGGCTGCCAAATGCGATCTCTTCTTCTTTTCTTCCTTTCGCGGACGTGATGGCGCCAGTATCTGGTGCGTCATCAAGGAAGATCGTGACCGTTCGATTGGGAGCCTTATCTGCATAAGGATTGGCATTGAGTATCGCGGCAAGCTCAGCGGGTGTGCGTATGAAGACGCCAACAGGCTTACCGGCATAGCGCTGCAATGCTGCTTCTAGCAAAGCACGGCAGGTGACAGCCGATTGCTCACTATCAAATAAAACATTGCCGCTGGCGATATAAGTTTGCACTCCTGTAAAACCTAACAACTCACACATTTCTACCAATGTTTTCATCGAAAGTTTTCCCGTACCACCGACATTGACTGCACGTAATAAGGCTATGTAGGTGCTGGTTTGATTTGAGTTAGACATATCGTTAGGTTTTATATCTTACTAATTTATGCGCTCGCAATGGTCACGATAGTTGCAAATAGTGACAAAGAGAGTATGGCGATAAAGAGTAACGCAATAGTGCGCCAGAACGTCGCGAATATGCCCAGGCTATAGGCATGGCGTAGCTGCGCAAACATATGAATGGGCGGAACGAAGGCGAATAGCAATGCAGCAATGGTGTTGAATTCAAATTTGGTCAAGATCGCGATAGTACTGAGCAACAAACACATGAACGACAAGGAGTAAAGCGAAAATACGGCATGGTCGAACATCACAAATTTTCGTTTGAATGCAAACAGTAGCCATATGAAAGGTAGCGTTAAGGGCATCAATAGAAAAGCCAGTCCTGAAGCGTTCTTCTTCATTTTAAACAGTGTCAATTCGGGATTTTTCATTGCATGATCGGCTAGATCCTTGAAATATGGAATGGAAGATGAATTTTTGATGTTGATATTTGGAATATCGACCTCGTCATTAGCCTGTTCATCGGTGCTATTATCTGCACCAAGAGTTGTATTGGCGCTTGCATCTGCTGAACTACTGGCGCCAATCTCAATTTTTTTTACGGCAGTTTTTTGTTGTGCTTTCTCTTGTTCACTGGCTTGCGCTCTCTCGCCCGCAGCAATTTGTTTCTTTAAGTATTTGACTTGGCGTTCTGCAGCAGTAATGCTCTGATTTACTTCCCACGGCTGCAATTTTGCGATTGGTATCGACGTGCTTGGGCTGGCTTCACTAGTTGAGCGTAGTGTAGTAGCGTCTCCTAATTGTTTGAGCTGTTTTTTCGAATTGTCTTTGGTCGAACTTGTTTCGGAACCAGATTCTGAACTTGTAATGACATTAGACTCTGCGTTTCCGTTCTCGTTTGATGCTATATCCCCAGAGGCTCCTTTTTTTGCCGCCAATTTAAACTTCATTTTGGCTGCCTTTAGCGCTTGTAGATTTGTCTCAGCGAGCTCGAGTTCTTTTCTTAACGCTGGCAAATCCTTTTCTTTGCCATCTAATTTACTTAGTGTGTCTTTAAATTTTCTGATCTCGAACTGAAGATCGTTAATCTCGTCCTGTAGTTCGAATGCACCCGAACTCAATGAGCCTTGCTTAGCTTGCTCAGCGAGTTGTTGCTTCAGCTTAGCTTCTGCTTTACTTAATTCTTTCACGATATCTTCACGTGAACTCGGAATATGCAGCATGTCATTGCTGGGGCCGGTCATGGTGTAAGAAAAAATGAAAAACATCAAAAAGATCAAAAACAAAAATAAAGCAAGCGGTGAAACGAACGATGTGCGCTTGCCCTCTATATATTGTTTGGTTAAATGACCAGGCTTAAATATTAAAGCAGGAATAGTGCGCCATGCTTTCGTGTCAAAATGAAAGATGCCATGCAATGCCTCTTCTACCATATGAAGTAATGAGCGATGAATGTGGGCTGATTGCCCGCAGGCATGACAAAACGCACCGGTCAACTGTGCTCCACAGTTTGCACAATTCTTATGCGCATTGGCATCTTGATCATCGCTATGTTGGGTATGTTGTTTACTTAATTCATCGCTGACCACAATTGCTGTTAACGCCTCACCCGCACCACTGAGTTCTATTCCCATGTCTTACCTCGTTTAGTTGATGTACAGATTGTGCCCGATTCAGCTCGTAGTCTCAAGAAAAGCCTAGGTGAAAATGCAAAAAAAGCGAACCTGCACCCTGTGCCGATTCGCTAATCTTGGCTTGTATTTGCGACTCTGCATAATCATCTAGCAGATAGTCGGCAAAATGCGTATGTTATTTAAGCACGTGCATCTTTCACTTTTTCTACCCGGCGTTGTAAGACAAAGATGGGTTGCGCCCATTCCGTATCTTTTTTCTTCTTACTCGTAATTAAGGTGAGTTCAGAAGGATCGTACACATCGGTGTTATGCGTCAACGGTGTCGTCATCAAGTACTGTGCATCGGTGTTTTTCAAGAACTCACCGACCAATTGAATATTGCGAATATCCAAATGGGCGAAAGGTTCATCGATGAACACAAAGCCGCCTGAGCCGTCTTCTGATTTCAATAAGCCGATTAATAAGATCAGTGATTTCATGACCTGCTGACCGCCGGACGCCTCGCCATCATTCATGCCGATAGGGCCTTTGCCGTCGAACTTAAAGCGCACGTGTAAGCCAGCTTGCGCCAACATCACATCGTCGTTTTCTAGTTTGACTGGATCAGTATGAACTTCGATACCTGCCAGCTCACCCAGTTGTTTGATGTTCTTGCTGTAAGTCTTGATCGTGTAGCGTAATCTATCCATGTAAGCGGCGCGCGCATTGACGGTCGCTTCCATCGCTCGATTATTTTGGTAGCGACGTTCGTCGGTTTCGGCCTGACGATTTTGCAGTAAATTGTTTAAACGCGTGTACTGATCAACTACGGTAGCGTCAGTTTCCCAATCATCGCGTGCTAAATTATTGCTCAAACTGCGCAGACGCAATTCAACTTGATGGACGTTTTCATGTTCCGCCACCAACTCTTTACGATGCGAAGTGCGCTTCCAATTGAGCGGTAGTGTATGCCATGTCTCGCGCATGCTACGTAAAGTTTCAAATTGCGCTTTGCGTTCTTCGGCGTGGCGTTTTTCGGAGACTCGTTGTTGTGATTCAGCGTCGGCAATGGCAGCCTTAGCTTGCTCCCATTTGAGATGCGCGACGGTACGTTGCTCGGTGGCGGCTTTAAGTAAAGGCGCAATCTCACCGAGGCGCGTACCAACTTCGATACGTTGTTGTTTTAAAGGTTGTGTATTGCGCGACGCTTCTTCAAACTCGGCATGGCGCGCACTTAATTCCTTGGCTGCATCGACACCCGCTAAACGTGCTTTGTAAGAAGAAATTTCACCAGCCAATTTGCTGATTTTGATCGTGAGTTGATCTTCTTGTGATTGCAAACGTGGTAGGGCTTTTTGCAAAGCTTCTAGACGCTGGGTACGACCCGCATTACCAAAACGGTAGCGTGATACTTCAACAAATAAAGATCGACCACCGCGACGTTCGAAGTGATACGCATCCGGCGTAATCCATTCTTGCGACTTGTGCAGTTTCATGCCGATATCGATGCTATCGACAGTTTCTATGCGTTCTAATTGTTCGATCAGCCAAGCTGGCGCCTTAGCGTTAAAACTGACCACGGATAACAAACTATCGTCTTTTACCACTGGCGCATTAACGCGATCCGGCACGATGAAGTGACTATAGCGTTGTTTCTCACCGATGCGATAGGCAGCGCTGGCATCACTAGGATTGTCGAGCAAAATGACCGAGGTATAGCCACGCAATACACCTTCCACCGCGCCTTGCCATTTTGCGTCGGTGACTTCAACGATCTCAGGCAACATGCTGTGCGGAATATTCGCTTCATTCAAAGCACGGCGCATTTGGCGCACGTTTTCTGGATCAGGCAGGCTGGCTTTGCCTTGCAAGGCCGAAATGGTATCCATATCGGCGGCGATGCGTTGTGCTAATGCATCGCGTTCTTGTTTTTGCTGAGCGAGTTCTTCTTCTTTCTTTTCTAATTCGTCGGCGATATTCGCGATGTCGGCGTCCGCTTCGGCGGCCAGTTTTTGCAAACGCGCTTTTTGTTCGAGTAAGCTTTCTTGCGGCTTAAGCTTGGCATTCACTTGTGCGAGTTTTTCACGCAAGCTGGATTCTTCCGCTTCTAATGCTGCTTCGCTTTGCTGCGCTTCGCTATGATTTTGTGCTTGTTGTGCCAGTGCTTGACGACGCTCCGATAGTGCCTCGTCTTGCGTTTTTAAATAACGTTTGCTGGCGCGTAAAGCTTGACTGGTGGCTGATGCGCGTTCCAGATCTTCGTGGTATTGCAGGGTCGGTAAAATCTCTTCCTGCAGGTCACGCTTCTCTTTGTTTAAACTTTCCCATTGATGGAAGTTGGCCACTTTTAAGCGCAAACCTTCGAGATTGGTTTTTGCGCCTTCGAGTTCGGTTTCAAAGCGTTGCAGTTCAGATTCGGTATCGCGCTGATGACGTTTTGCATCGTCGTAGGCGTCTAAGACTTCTTTGTCTCCGAATACTTGGAATACCAGATCGAGTAATTGGCGCGGCGCGTATTCGCATAGCTTATCGGTTTCACCTTGTTCCAGTGCCAGCACTTTGCCCATGGCTGATGACAAGCCTGCATGTGATAAACGTTTGCGATAGGTTTCAACGCCTAACCAATCATTGGCTTCTTGAATTTCTTCAATCTCGACTTTGCCACTGCGTAATAGATATTGGCGTTTCCAGTCACCGCCATTTTTTTCGATTTTACAAAACAGCGTGACTTCATCTTCATACAAACCGGACATGCGGAAAGGGCGATTCGAAATCTGCGGACCGACCGCACTATTATCGACCACCGCACGTATCCAAGCGGTCTGTTGGCCGGAGTGGCGGGCGTAATGTTTGTACGAACGTCCCATAGAACATTCCAAACCAAACAGCGTGCGCAAAGCATCAAGCAGCGTGGTTTTGCCTGAACCATTTTGTCCAGCAATGGTAATGATCTTGGCATCGAGCGGGATGTTCTTAATACGCTGCCAGTAATCCCAATGAACCAGTTCTAGTGATTTGATATGAAACATAGTTTTTGTTTTTCTTTGGAAAATGGGTATTGCTTTGATATTTTTAAATTACTTTGTTAACTCCTTCCCCTTCAAGGGGAAGGTTGGGATGGGGATGGGTTGCGATTGAATCTTGTCATCTTGCGTCAGCGAAACCCATCCCCACCCTATCCCTCCCCTTGAAGGGGAGGGATAATTATCCGCGTTTACTTTGTTTCCCTTCGTCTCTGTGTGGAGAGGCTTTGCTACTCATTCTCCGGACTATTGGATTCCACAACCAGCGGCGTTTCTTCCGTTGCCTCCGCTGCAACCCGTTCCGCCTCAATCACCGCTGGCGTACGTGGCATAGGAATATGGAAAATATCCGACAGCGCGCCGTTGATGATGCGGTCTTTTAAGGCATCGGTATCCATTAGCAAATCGAGCAACGGGCCTTCCATGATCAGATCGGTTTTACGTTCTATAAAACCCAGACGTGCGAGTTGGCCGAGGTTCATATCCATACGCGTTTTCTTACCGAGTTTTTCGCCGAAATCGGCGAGCAAAGTACGATAGGAAATACCGATAGAAGTGTCCTCTGCGCGCGGCAAAGGTTTTTCTTTGCCAAACATATCGTTCTGATCTTCTTGCGCCATTTGATGCGCTTCTTGGCGTTCGCGTTTCGGTAAAATAATTAGCGACCACAATACGACTAACAAGGCCACACCATCGCGAGCGAGGCCAAAATTATTGTTCTGCCAGGTGTCTTTCGTCCCGAATACCTTAGATTCGCTGTCACGTGTCAGCGCCAAAGTGACGTGGTCGGCATACACATTATCGACAAACTTCATACCGCAGGCTTTCAAGCGCGCGTCAACATCGCTACGAAAATTTTCGTCGGACAAAGCACGTTTTACTAACTTGTCTTCACGACGTAAAGTCTGATGCGCCAACAAACGGGCGATAAGGATTTGTGCATCTTCAGTCATGGAAAATCTCTTTTTTTAAGCCATTAAAAACCAATAAGCACAGATACGTAGAGGTTTGATATTTATTCATGCGCATCATCCGTCGTAACATCCAATGGCAATAAGCTAGCCACAGAAATCGCTGCGATGTGCGGGTCTGATAGTTTGCGCATTTTGTCTTTGGAGTCAAAGCTCAAAGGCAAGCGTGCTAGTGTCGCGGTCGCGCCTTGCAACGAGGCTTCATTGGCGTCGCCAATCAGAGGTAAAAGCGAAGCGCGGTACGAGGCAATGGCAAAACTCGCTGGTAGTAAATAGTCGTGCAGCGGTTTGGGTTTATTCGTCGCTGGGTCCACTGACTTACCGTCAATTTTGCTGAGTAGATCTAGCCAATGATCGAGTTCTAATAAGGCTTCGCTATTATCGTTCGCAATCGACGGCGCATTTTCACCTGTCGGTAAAACGCCCAAGACCGCTGAGTTACGATGGCTTAGCAATTCACTCTCGGCCACGTCTATCATTTCAGATGGCGTGATGAAATGAGGTGCCACTGGATGCGATAGCGCGCCATCGGCAAGCGAGGCCAAATCATCTCGTTGCAGCAACCACATCTTGATATCGGTGGTCGATAAACCGGACTGACCCAAATGGACACGTTGGCGTTCAATTTGATTCAAGGCGCGTGAGAACATACCTTGCATATTCAAAAGCGCACTCTGAGCGCGACCAATCGCTTGCGCTGCGCGGTGCGTCGCGGAATCCGCTCGGCTATCGTTGGTAATCGCGTGGATAATTTGCGAACCTTTTTCCACCCAATCACAGGCGGTATGCCATTTTTGCTGTGCGGTACGCAGTTGGAATTCTGAACCCGAGGCAATCGCATCGGAAAATTCTTCGGTCAGCTCAATCAGACGGCCGAGTAGATGGTGCAACTGCTCAACTGAAACTCCGCCAACGGCTTGTGCACCAGCGACTTGGGTCAACATATAGCTGACTTCGGAAGGGTCTTCTTGCTGTTCTACCTGAATCAAGGATTCAATCGCCGCCAATACATTGCGTGCCATAGGCGCAATCCGATACACCGATTGGCTTGCATCCCACACTAATAGCCCTGTACTGCGCAAACGGGTTAACACGGTTTCTAGTGCTTCCGGCTCTAGATAACCTAACTTCGCATTGATGTCAGCACGGGTGAGGGAAGGCGAATCGACATCCGCGGTCAATTCGCGCAAAACCAGCAAGCGCATTAGAACGCTATTGATACCACCGTGGAATAAGGCGGTAAACGCCTGCAACATAGGCTGCGCGCGCCGCAAAGGGGCGAGAGCCACAACATCATCGGGAGTTAAACTGGATTTGAAGTAAGACTTGAGACTTAAATCGTTCTGATCGGATAAATCGTCTTCTATTCTTACTATGGATTCGTCGTCAAAATTTTGCATGCCGCATTTTACCTTCTTGAGGGCGGCTTGAGTATTGGCAGAAAAATACTAAAAAATGATTGTTGTTTTGCGACGACTTGCAATACTTAATGAGACAACTCCGAGCTTGAGACGGCTTCATCCGTTTTTAAATGCCTATTTTTCAACGAAAAATGCGAGCCGATCAATAAAAATAAGCTATCTAACAGGCATTTGATTCCCCAAATCACCAGAAACCACAGCACAAAATGATAAAAATTCAGCGAGGAAGTAGGGATGTCCGCTAATTTAATTAAAAATTTGGAAATGAAATACGATAAAAAACCATTAAAAAAGATAGTCCATGACCATTTTTTGAGGCTAAACATAGTGATTTCATCCTTTTTTGAGTACCAGCTTGTTTAAAGTTAGTGCTGACTTTTGGATTGATTGAAGGCTTCGGCAACAATCGCTTTGTTTTCTAGTTCTTTTAGGTTGATCTGTTTGGCTTGAACTGGCGAAATAAGGTTGAACACTTCCGTAACAAACTTCAACATGCCAAGTCCGACGAAAAAGCAAACGGGGAAGAAAGTCCAGTCTAACGAACCTCGGTAAAATCCAGCCTCGCCTAATAAAAAAGAGGATAAGAGACCAGATAATACGTATATGCTGGCTTGGCGAAAATCGATCTTGGATTTCATAGCAGGTGCTCACAGTGCGTTTGACAATAATCTATATCAATCTATCAGATCTGGCTAATTTATAAAAGTAGAAATAAAAATAAATCGGAACGATTGATCTTCGAAGAAATATCAAGTCAAATGAAGATTGAGTGCATTTATAAATATAGTTGCGCTAGTTTAAGAGAGACGCAAACTTAGCATTCCCATACTTTTTCGCTTGCTGATTTAAACCCTCGATTAAGTCTAGCGGTCGAATTGTTCCGCAAAATCGTCCAATTTTTTGCGGCTACTGAGTGGATATTCTAAGTGGCTAAATGGCATACAAATCTCTTCGTAATGAGGTATTAAGCTCAAGATTGACTGCACCGCTTCGGGTGAGCAAGTCGATGGGTCGTGCTGCTCATTGTGCTGCTCAATGAGATACATTAATTTTTCCTGCAAGATTTCTTTTTCGGCGATTGCTTGTGCGCTAGTAGGGTGTGTCACGCACACGCCAAATGTACCGTTACAAAAATACTCCCAGGCACGTTGGCAGCGTACTTCTAGCCCAGATTGATGAACACTGCCATCTTCTTGAAATGCATCTGGCATAGGCCAACAATGTGTATGCAAGTGTTGCAGTGCTTGCCCAAAATCGCGTTTAAATTCTTGTTCAAGTAGCGCTTTCGCCACTGGAATTTCATATTTGAGGAGCAGGTTTAACGCACTTTGCATCCAAGGCTGCAAGTCACGATGCACGTAGATATTTGGTGTTAGCCCTGGAACTTCAAATTGCCCAAATACGACTGAATGCAAACACCCATCGGTCGCCACATAACTGGGAGCAGGAAATAGGCCAGCAGCCATCGCCTGTTCACATTGCGCTACCGAGATCGCTAAGTTATGTGCTAGTTGTGTGGTATTGAGAAAGTGTTGCGATAGATAGGTCTGTAAGCGGGTTAAATTATCCATGGTGGTAATCCTGACTATCTTGCGGACTTTGCTCTCTCTCATGTAAACCATAATCACGCATGACCTGCGCAATCCGGATACGGTAATTCGAAAAAATAGCTTCTCGGCCAGACGCTTGTGCGGCGCGATGTTGTTCGAGATTGCGCCATGCGCATACGGCTGCTTCATCCCGCCAAAACGAGAGCGACAGAATTTTATTTTCATCGGCCAAGCTTTGAAATCGTTCTATCGAAATAAAACCATCGACCTCGCTTAGCATGGGTTTGAGTTGTGCAGCGATGTCCAAGTAAGTTTCGCGTTGGTTACTGTGCGGTAAGACTTCAAAAATGACAGCGATCATTTTAATTTTCCTATTTAAATTTCGCTAAACGTGCGTTGAGCGATGTTTGATATTCCCACGATAAATTTTGCCATTGCGCCTCACTCCAAATAGGCAGCAGTCGCAATACGGCTTGTTCTACGATAGCGATAGCTAATTGCTGTCCAAGGCAAGCATGGCGACCTGCGCTAAATCCCCATTGCGGTAATGCATGACGCTGCGGATTAAAGCAATCGGCATCAGCGACCTGTGTATTGTCGCGATTGGCGGCTGCCAATAATAAAATAATGGTTTGTCCGCTGCGTAGTTCCTGCCCACCAATGCTGCAATCTTGCGTCACAAAGCGGCGGGTGCTGTGAATTGCCGGATCAAAGCGCGCTACCTCTAGTACAAATTGTTGTAGCAGTGGACTGCTGTTGTTGCTCGATCCTATCTCGCGCTGTAGTTGATCCCGCCAAGTTGTTTGTTGATGTAGTTGAATCACGGTATTGGCGAGCAAACCTGCCGTTCCTTCATAGCTTTGTGAGAGTAAGCCAACGAGGTTGGCAACGATGGCATCGTTGTCAGTCCAGCCTTCGGCTTTTGCGGCGACTTGCAATGAATGTATAAAGCTGTGTGTTGGAGTTACATCGTTCACGATACTGGCGCGCAGGTGATTTTGCATGCGGGCTCGCAGGACTTCGGCTGCGCGGCTAGCTTGCTGCAATTCTTCCTCGCTGCTGAGTATGGATAGGCAGGCGACAAATTCAGCAATCTCTTGTGCGATGAGGGTACTAGTTATTAGATCGAAACCCATGAGCAATGCTACGCAGCGCAACGGTAATTGATAAACCCACTGATTCAGCGCCGCTCCAGTACTATCAGGCAAGCCGATCTCATTCGATATTGCAATCACGACTTTCTGAACCTGTGATAAATCAAGTGTGCCTAGGCAGCGCATGAGACTAGCTTTGCCAACACGATGCGCTTCAGCTTCATTCATGCGTATCAAATGGGAGAAAATTTCGCCTGCTGCGCTGCCTTGCAAAGCTTTCGGTACCGCTTCATGGGCAGGGCGCACAGCACAGCGAGCGTCTGCTAACACTGCGCTGATCAGCACCGCGCGACTCACTATCCATGCTTGGGCTGCGTCATCCCATGCAAAGTCAGCATGTTGGGACAATTGCGCGTACCTCGTGTAAGGATCAATTTGATACGATAGATGGGTGATAGGAATAGACATGACAAAACTTTTTAGATCAAAAAAAATCTAGTGTATGCTTTGTTTGTCTCTCATAATTCGTTTGCCATCGAAGTATGCCTTCCATCTTTGCCGATCAGCAACTTGCCACTATCGCAGCCGCGATTGCAGAACCAGCGCGCTCGCGCATGCTGTGTGCGTTAATGGATAAGCGGGCGCGCACCAGTACCGAATTGGCGATCATCGCTGAAGTCTCCACTTCTACTGCGAGCGCACACCTGAATAAACTAAAAGAGCAGCATTTACTCAGCGTTGTCGCGCAAGGCAAGCATCGCTATTATCAATTGGCGAGCCCGGAAGTGGCGGTGGCTTTAGAAGCCTTAATGAATATCGCGAATGTGTCGATCAGGGCGTTTACCCCGAGCACACCAGCGCGCTTGCGTCATGCCCGCACTTGTTATGATCACATGGCAGGTGAAATCGCGGTGCAACTGCATGACTATTTGATGGCGCAAGAATATCTTTTGCCGACGCTAGACGACAGCAGTTTGTATGTGCTGAGCGAATCTGGGCAACAGGCCTTATCTCAGTTAGGTGTACAGCTAACCATGCCTAGCAAAAGCCGCCGCCGTTATGCCTGCGCCTGTCTCGACTGGAGCGAACGCCGTCCGCATCTTGGCGGCGCGTTGGGAGCCGCATTTTTGGATTTTTTTGTACAACATGCGTGGGTAGTTCCTGACTTGGACAGCCGTGCACTAAGTTTGAGTAAAAAAGGTGAACGTCAATTCGAGAAATTGTTGCGTCAACCTCAATGAAAAACCTATTCTAAGGAGCATCATCATGACAAATCAAACTCAACAAACAGCAACTCTTGGCGGCGGTTGTTTTTGGTGTACCGAGGCCGTTTTCCAACAGATTCGTGGGATCCAAACTGTGGAATCGGGTTATTGCGGTGGACAGGTACATAATCCGAGTTACGAACAAATTTGCACTGGTACGACTGGCCATGCCGAAGTGGTTCGCCTGCGCTTCGATCCAGCGGTGATCACGTATGCAGAAATTCTCGAAATCTTTTTCACGATTCATGACCCGACCACGCTGAATCGTCAAGGTGCTGACAGAGGCACGCAATATCGCTCAGTGATCTATTTTCATGACGACGATCAGAAAAAAATCGGGCAAGAAATCATGCAGAAAATGACTAGCGTTTGGGACGATCCCATCGTCACTGAATTAAGCATGGCACCGCAGTTTTATTTGGCTGAAGCTTATCACCAGAATTATTTCCGCCAACATCCAGAACAAGGCTATTGCTCGTTTGTGGTCGCGCCCAAAGTAGCGAAGGCGCGTAAAGTGTTTGCGGATAAATTGGTATAGTTTGAAAACGACAATTCAAACTCTTAGCTTTAATTAGCGAGCCACTTATACATAATCAAGGCATCCACCAGACCATGAGCAGGATGGTGAAATGCCTTGGGTAAGCGTCCAACCGTATCGAAACCACATTGTGTCCATAAGCGCACCGCGCTTTCATTCGTTGATACCACAAAATTAAATTGCATCGCCAGATAGCCCAAGTCTTTGGCGATGTTTTGTGAGTGCGCAAACATCATACTAGCCACACCACGTCCACGTGCTTGTGATGACACCATATAGCCGCAATTGCAAACGTGATCACCGCCGCCGCTCTGGTTAGTTTTGATAAAGTAGCTGCCCAGAATCTCACCATTTTCTTCGATGACGAAGGTCTGTCTAGGAAGTGTCATCCACAATTGGAATCCTTGATCTTGGTTGGTGTCGCGTGCGTAAGCGTAAGTCTCGCCAGCGCTCACGATCTCGTGAAATATGGGCCAGATTTTTTCGAAGTCGGCAGACCTTGCCAAGCGAATTTCGAGCATTTTTTTGTTCCGAATATGTGTTGCTTGTTTAAGCGAATGGAGATATCTAGTTGCAGCTTATAGCAATTGACCATTTAGTGATGAACACTGTTTTCTTGTGATTTATAGTGAACAGTATTCAGCGCAACGGTGGATGCCAAGAGATTTTACCGGACAATCGAGTTGATTATACTTGTATGAGTCGGGTGCTTACGATATTGTCCCAGCCTATAGATTAATTGGAAATATTAACAGTTGTTTGGGACACTTATGCTTAAAAAAATCCTGCTGCGCACATTGTTGTTCTTATTCATTTTAATCGTGGGCGGCTTGCTCACATTTTTGATTGCAAATTGGCGCGATCAAGATTTGCGGCCAGAAGTTAAATCGGCATTGAACTGGCAAGCACCTAAAGTGTTAGATGAAGCCAATGCTTATCTATTGGTACTAGGTTTAAATGCAAAAGAGGGCATTGATCCAGTTACTTTAGGTGCGCGTAAGCTCAACGCGGAATTAGCCCGTTACGAAAAAAATCGTTATCTAACGGTTGATTTTGCAGAGAGCGTTAATGATCCCGATGAGCTAACTTTCGTTAAGCCAAAATCTCAGGTCTGCGAGTACGCAGAAACGGCCAATTGCGTCGCGTTTTACCTAGCGCGTAGCGCGGAGCAAGAGCAAGAAATTCTTAAATCGCAGCACATCCTATTAGCTAATTTTGACCGTTTGACAGTAAGTAAAACCTATCAAGAAATTGCTCCGCCACATATCGCTGCGAGTATTCCTTCTTATGCTTCGGTCATGCACGCCGCCGAGTTAGAGCGTATGCGTGCAATCCGTTTGATCGCTAATGGGAAAGTGGCGCAAGGTTTGGAGCAGTTACTGCTGCTAGCAAGCTTTTCTCAACGCTGGTTAGAAAATAGTAGTAGTTTAGTTTCGCACATGGTTGCCTTAGCTAGCGTGCAGAGAGACTTGCGCATCTGTGACGAGTTATTGCAGCGCTTTCCCAATCTGCAAAGGGAGATCGACCCAATGCAAGATTGGATGAATCAATTTTCTATGCAGCGTATGCATATCGCTAAGGCGTTTGCTTTCGAGCGGCAGGTCGGCATGAATATTATGCAAAGTACGCTTGCGCTACCGGAAGAAGTGCAAGACGCTAAGTTACAGCAGCGCCTCATTAAATGGTTTAATCGTCCTAATGCCGCAATGAATATGAGTTATGACTGGTATAACGTCAGACTAAACTTATTAGAAAAATCTGGTCAAGAATACTTTGCGTCGAGAACGGAAGTTGAGAAGAAACAAAAGGAATTACTGGGAATAGGAACGGACTCTTTCTATCTGCGTGATCCATTTACCAAAAATTTATTGAGTATCTCTGCACCAGACTATGATGTGTACATTGAAAAACATTACGATACTTTTGCGCAAATTCATTTGTTGGCGCTTAAGTTGGATTTGCTAAAACAGGGCATTCCGCGGAACGAAATACCTGCGTATATACAGAAGCATGCAGCTCAATATTCGAATCCCTTTGATGGAAAAGTCTTGGGATGGGATGCTGAGCATCAGCAGTTATTTGTGGAGTTACGACAAGCGTCGAATCAGGTCTATCAAAAAAGTAAAATGATGCGATTAAACGTTTTACCACGCGCATGATAGAATTTGACTCGATGCGCTAGTTAGTAGCGTAAAAAAAATATCCCGGCAAAAATTGCCGGGATATTTTTTTGAGCTGAGAGTGCGTTTGGGCTAGTACAGCTTAGTCGCCCAAATTACACTTCCTACATTTCTTAATTACGCAGCGCGGGAATCTAAAACTTCATTCCATTTCGCTAAATTTTCAGCTTGTGATGCCAATAATTCAGTCGCATCGCCTTCGATAGTCAACTTCTCGATTACATCACCTTTAACGATGCTGTTAACGACTTTTTGATCGTCGGCGCTCACTACTACGCCGAAGACCGTGTGTTTGCCATTCAAATGCGGTGTAGGACCGTGGGTGATGAAAAATTGGCTGCCATTCGTGCCTGGGCCTGCGTTGGCCATCGACAAAATACCTGCTTTGTCATGACGTAATTCGCTTGTGCATTCGTCTTTGAAACGATAGCCTGGACCGCCCATGCCTGTGCCGTCAGGGCAACCACCTTGGATCATGAAGTCATTGATGACGCGATGAAAATTCAAACCATCGTAGTAACCGCGTTGTGCCAAGTTAACAAAGTTGGCGCAGGTTACTGGTGTTTGGTCGGCAAATAAATTCAGGTTGATCGTGCCTTTGCTGGTTTGCATGATGGCTTTAAGTTGAGTCATTTTGTTCTCTTTCAGATAAAAAGCAGCACTTGCTGAGCGCAATTGGCTGTACTACCCATCATTTTACCAGTACCTGCGGATGATTTTTTAGGTGGAACTGGTATTGGAGTCCTGATATGAGAATGGGATGAGTAAAATAGCTGGAAAAATGTTAATAGGTGAGCGTCTTTTTGTTTTTTATTTATCCTACATTCACCCTACATTCGTTCAATTATTCCTTGCTTAAGGACTGGTCATACCAGTTTCACACATCTTTGTTACAATCGTTTTTCGAATCCGGCTCATCATAGCCCAGTGGGTGATTTTCAAGTTCTCAAAAAGACAGCGATGGCGTAAGACCTGCGCAGACACCTTAAGTTATGGATTGAAATGAATTGTTTATAAGACGCACATAAGTTTTGATGTGTGTGCGTTTTGTCTCAGCAAAATTGTCCTAATTTCTTAAGTCTCTTTTTAAGCGCTTTATTTCTATGCATTTTTTTGAATTAAATCATCCGTTGCGTGTGCCTTTAGCAGCCGAAATCCATTCCCGTCCTTTTTTGAAATTGCATGCGCCAGAGTTGCTATCGCATTTGGCCGTGTATTTTGAGCCGCAGTCGGATACCCGTGTCTCGGCACATGAGCAGCAGCACACTTTGTTGCAGGCGCTGTGCGCCCACTTTGGCGCAAGTCCGCCAGCCTTAGATGCCAAATATTTTTATGTTGACTTTGGCCCATTTCGTTTGAAATGGGAATGTCATACCGAATTCGCTACCTATACCTTCGCACAACATCAGACTGTTGAGCAGGGCGACGTTCGCAGCTTAGAAGCCTGCATGACGCAGATGCCGATTACCCGAATTCCCGAAGCTTGGTTGCATGGTTTGCAGGGCAAAGTATTGGTGGCTGCGCATTTGATTTTAGATAATCGGCCACTATTACAAGATCCAGTGGATTCAGTGGACGCATTTTCTAAAGAGGTCGGGCAGCTGTTCCAAGGACATGCTTTGGCGGCTAGTCGGGTTATGCAAGGGGGTGAGTTTTGGTCTGACTTTGTGGTGCATGCCGATGGTTTTAGTCGTTTTGTGATTCGCGATGTGGACATGCGGGCGCAACAAGCTGGCCGTCTGGCGCAGCGTATTTTAGAGATAGAAACTTACCGCATGATGGCCTTGTTGGGCTTGCCTCTGGCGCAACGGACAACGCCTCAATTAAATGCGATAGAAAGTGCCTTGGTCGATTTGGCTAGTACCATGGTGGAAGCCGATCACGCTTTGAGCGAGCAGGATCTCGATATGGAAAGTGACTCGGAACGACATTTGCTAGAAAAAATCACGCATCTAGCCGCGCGCATAGAGAAACTTTCGCTGGAAAATAATTATCGTTTTTCCGCCTCGAAAGCTTATTTCGGTTTAGTCCATGCGCGCATCGAAGAGTTGCGTGAACAAAGGATAGAAGGCTTGCCCATGGTGGCGGAATTTATGGACAGGCGGTTAACGCCCGCCATGAATACCTGCGATGCGGTCGCGAATCGTCAAGAGGCCTTGGCGCGGCGTATTGCCAATACCAACGACTTGCTACGTACTCGGGTGGGCATCGTGCAAGAAATGCAGAATCGAAAAATTCTTCAGTCTCTCAATGCCCGGGCCGCACAACAATTACATTTGCAGCAGGCCGTCGAAGGCTTGTCAGTGGCGGCGATTTCTTACTACGTGATAGGTTTGTTTGGTTATGTAGCGAAAGCGGCGAAAGAGTTTGGTTGGATTGCGCATACTGAGAGCGCGGTTGGCGTTGCGGTACCTGTAGTTTTGGGTGTTGTCTGGCTGGGTTTGCGCCGTATGCATCAGACGCTACATACAAGTAAAAAATAAGCTCGCAAAAAATAAGCTCGCGACATTGCTGTTGTTTGCTTAAAACTGACGTCAATCTGGTTTCATTTTGACATAAAAACAGCAATCGTTTGATCAAACACAAATCCGCGAGAATCTAGCTTTACTGAGTGCATGCATGGGTCTAGAATCAATTGACTATGTCGCGCTTTTTTCGCTTCTTTCGCTTTCATTCAGGAGTCCCCGTTTTGTTAGCTGCTTACATTACTCACACTGATTGTCAAAAACATGAGATGGGCAATCATCATCCTGAATGCCCAGAACGACTGGGGGCGGTGAACGATCAGCTCTTGATAAAGGGCTTATTGGATTACATGACGCAGCATGATGCGCCGTTGGCGACGGGAGCACAGTTGGCGCGTGCGCATAGTCCTAGCTATCTGGAAGAATTTGCCGAGATCGCTCAACGTGTACCCGAAGGTGCCCACGTACAAATTGATCCCGATACCAGTATCAATGAATTCTCTTATCAAGCCGCTTTGCGCGCCGCGGGTGCTGCCGTACTGGCAGCGGATTTGGTGGCTTCCGGTCAGGCACCTGTCGCCTTCTGTAACATCCGACCACCCGGACATCACGCAGAACGCAGCAATGCGGGAGGCTTCTGTTTTTTTAATAATGTGGTGGTCGGCATCCGCCATGCGCTCGCACAGCACGGTATTGAGCGCGTGGCTTTGATTGATTTTGACGTGCACCACGGCAATGGTAGTGAAGATATTTTATTTGACGACCCACGCGTGTTGATGTGCTCTATTTTTGAGAAAAACTTATACCCATTTTGTGGCGATGTGCCGATGGGATCAAATATGGTGAATGTGGGTTTGCCTACACGTTCTGGCGGTGATGTTTTTCGTCAAGCGGTGACAGAAATCTGGTTACCTGTTTTGGAAAAATTTCAACCCGAGATGATTTTTATTTCCGCTGGTTTTGATGGACACCGCGAGGATGATATGGGCAATCTGGCCTTGGTAGAAGCCGATTATGAATGGGTCACTAAGCAGATTATGCAAGTAGCGCAACGACATGCGCAAGGGCGTGTGGTGTCGTGTTTGGAAGGTGGATACGATTTGTCTGCTTTAGGGCGCAGTGTGGCAGCGCATGTGCGTGTGCTGCTTGGGGTTGACTAGGGACATCTCGATACGCCCTACATTAATTATTTGTTTCTTTACTTATTTATTTCTTTATTTCGTCATTCAAGACGGGAAGTTCTATGAATAAACATTATCTTTCGTCCTTGTTTGCGCCACGATCTATTGTGGTGTTTGGTGGCAATCGTGAACGTCCCGAAAAGCTTACCCCTATGTCGCGCGTGCTATTGCAGCATCTAGAAAGCAAAGAATACAAAGGCAATATTACCTATCTGGACATTGCGATGAAAGGCACCTTGGGTGACTTGGCCGCCTCGCGGGCTGATCTGGCGATTATCGCTTTGCCTATCGAGCAATTGACTGCCGCTTTAGAAGTCGCAGGACGCATTCAATGTCGCTCCGCTCTGATTTTGTCGATAGGGGTGGATGCGGCGTTGGCCAATAAACTACATAGTATTGCGAAAGAGCATGGCATCTATTTACTTGGCCCTAATAGCTTAGGTTTTCAATGTCCTAAATCGTTTTTAAATGCCAGTGCACTCGGTAAATTGGCTCAGCCAGGTGGCTTGGCTGTGGTGTCACAATCCGGTGCCTTGACCACTTCCATCTTAGATTGGGCTGGAAAGAATGGTGTCGGTTTTTCTGCGGTGGTGTCCTTAGGCTTGAATACTGCTGTCGATCTGTCGCAAGTATTGGATTATTTAGCAGATGATGCGAATACCCAAACCATCGTCGTGTACATGGAAGGTATTAGTAATGCACGGCGTTTCATGAGCTCCTTACGCGCTGCCGCTAATTCAAAACCCGTGATTGTTTTGAAAGCGGGCCGTAAACCTGAAGGCTCAAAAGCGGCATTAACCCATTCCGGCAATATCGTCGGTAGCGATGCGATTTTTGACGCCGCCCTACAACGCGCTGGTGCGGTACGTGTGCATTCTATGGTGCAGTTATTCGCTGCCGCAAAATGTCTATCGGCTCGTTATTTGCCTATGGGACGCCGATTGGCAGTGATTTCTAATGGTGGTGGGCCAGCCGTGTTAGCCGCCGATCATGTCAACGAAGTGGGTTTGGCATTGGCTAAATTACCGGCTGATGTGGTGAAGGAATTGAGTAAAAAAATCTCTGCATTCTCGGTGATCGATGAACTGATTGATTTATCCCAAGATGCTGATGCGGCACACTATCGGGCTGCGGTGACGGCCTGTGCGCATAGCTTGGAGGTGGACGGAATTTTGGTCATTCTGTCGCCGATTGCGGGTGTTGATACCGGCGCGATTGCGCAAACTTTGGCTGACTTGCAAGTCACGGTGGGTAAGCCTTTAATCAGTTGTTGGATGGGCGATGAAAAAGTTACTGCCGCGAGAACGATTTTGTTCAAAGCGGGGATTCCGAGCTTTCGTACCCCTGAGGCCGCGGTTGATGCCTTTAATCATGTCTCGCTATTTCATCGCAACCAGCAATTGCTACGTCAGGTGCCACCGCCTTTATCTCAATTAGCCAAACCTGATCTAGAAGGCGCGCGGATATTGATCGAAAGCGTGCTGGCAGAGCGGCGTAAAGTCTTGACGGAAATGGAATCAAAAGCCTTGCTCTCGGCTTTCCATATTCCTGTCACCAAAACTATTTTGGCACGCAGCGCGACAGAAGCGATGCTGGTCGCAAATCAATTGACGTATCCAGTCGCTTTGAAAATTGAATCAGTCGATATCCCTCATAAATCCAATGTGCAGGGTGTGGTTTTAAATATTGCGAATGCAGCGGGTGTGCGTGACGGCTGGCAAGACATGATGGCACGGGTTGCGCAATTGCGCCCTGACGCCAAGATTAATGGCGTTACCGTACAAAATATGTCGGGCAAGCCTTTGGGCCGTGAATTGTTTATTGGTATCACTACCGATGAATTATTTGGCCCTGTGATTTCTTTTGGTGTGGGCGGCGTGATGATAGAAGTGATCGCTGATCGCGCGATTGAATTGCCCCCGTTAAATCAATTTTTGGCGCATCGTTTGATCGACCGCGTCAGAAGTGCCGATTTACTCGGTGCTTGGCGCGGTGCTGCACCGGTAAATCGTGAAGCCTTGGAGCAAATATTATTACGAATCTCTGAGATGGTTTGCGCCTTACCGCAATTGCGAGAAATGGATATTAATCCGGTGATTGTGGATGAAGAGGGCGCTTTAGTGGTGGATGCACGCATCGTAATTGAACACTCTCCGGCTGAACCTGGTAATTATGAACATCTGGCGATTTCACCTTATCCTTCGGATAAAGAGATGGAATGGCCTTTGCGCGATGGACGTAAATATACAGTCAGGCCGCTGCATCCGCATGATGCTGAGATGCTGCAAGAGTTGGTGCGTAATCTCTCACCTGAAAGCCGTTACTTCCGTTTCGTGTCTTCCATGCGTGAATTATCAGATCGTATGTTGGCCAAATTCACTTTAATCGATTACGACCGAGAGATGGCCTTGGTAGCGATTTATCGCGAGCGAGTACCACTTGGTGACGGTAGTTTTAGCGAAAGCGAAAAGATCATAGGCGTATCACGTTACGTGACTAATCCTGATAAAAGCACTTGCGAATTTTCTTTATTGATTGCAGATACTTTTGCCGGACAGGGCTTGGGCTCGCGCATGATGTTGTCGATTATTGAAGTTGCGCGTAGCCGTGGACTTGCCTATATTGAGGGGCTGGTATTAAGCAATAATCACAATATGATTAAGTTGATGCGCAGTCTTGATTTTGAAGTCAAAAAGTACGAGGAAGATCCCGATTTTCGTTTGTGTGTTAAAGCCTTATAAATTCAGCCTTATAAATTCAGCGTTATAAAATCAGCTTTATAAATTCAGCTTTGTAAATCAAGCTGGTAGCGCGAATAGGCCTACCAGCTTTATTTTTAGATCTAGAGTTATGGTTGCAGACGACTGATAGCCCAAGTGCCGTCTGCTTGGCGCGTATAGGCAATGCGATCATGTAAGCGTGAACTACGACCTTGCCAAAATTCTATAAACTCCGGCACTAAGCGGTAGCCACCCCAATGTTCGGGGCGCGGTGGATGATCACCGTAGTCTGCCACCACTTGTGCTAATTTGTCTTCGAGTTGTTGACGATTGGCGATGGTTTGACTTTGGGCTGAGGCCAGCGCACTTTGGCGACTACCTAAGGGACGACTATGGAAATATTTGTCGTTGTCTGCATCAGAAATTTTTTCTATGCGGCCTTCAATGCGTACTTGACGTTCCAGCGGTATCCAAAAAAATAGCAAAGCAGCATGCGGGTTATCTGCAAGCTCCAAACCTTTGCGGCTATCGTAATTAGTAAACCAGGTGAAACCTCGTTCATCAAATTCTTTGATGAGTACGATGCGCGAAGATGGTTTGCCGTCCGCATTGACGGTGGATAAACTCATCGCGTTTGGTTCTGAGACTTCGGCTTTTAACGCTTGATCGAACCAGTGGGCAAATTGTTTAATCGGATCATGTGCCACATCACTCTCGGCGAGGCTGGCAAGTTGGTAATCTTTTCTGAGATTGGCAATAGACATAGGTTTTCCTTGCTTATATTTTGGTTTACATTTGAGAATCAATAACGAAAATAGTTTTATAGTCAGCGTTTTTGTATTGAGTTTTACTGCACATTCACACCGCGTCGAGTTTGCATAGCTTGACCTAGCTTTTGCATTTGCTCCGCACTAAATAATCGCATCGCCATCGGTGCGATTTGAGTTTCTTCGATTTGCATATGTTCTTGATAAAGGGCTTGAAATGCAGCGACCTCAGAGTGGCTTAATGCTGCCGCGTTACCGGTTGCAATCAGGCTTAATTGCGCTTCTAAGCTATGCCATTGTGCTGCCATTTGTTCATGCTGCTGCAAGATTTTGGGTAATAGCGTCGCCAGTAATTCTGCGTCGGCCGCTTGTGCGGTTTGCACCAAGGTCGGAAGTAAATCAATTTCTTCATCTTCATGATGTAGCGGTGCGGCATTTTGAAAATATTTCAATACCGCCAGTACGGCTTTTTGCGCTTCGGCATCGGCGCCATGTTGCTCCAGATGTGGCAATAATTTTTCTAAAGTGGATAGTTGCTTACGAATGCGATCATGGCAATGCTTGAGAACGGCCAGTGGCTGATCGAAGCTGGGGGCGCTTGCAAATAGGATATCCATAATGGTTTTTTCAGCCCTTAGTGATTAAAAAGCAAAATGTAAAAATAGGAAAGTACGAAAATAAGTAAGGCTAAGCTACAACAATATAATTAAAATTATCCTCTATTCTCATCTTTTACGCCGATATCGCGACCAAGTCACTTGCGCGAAATCAAGTCAGAAATGTCTATTTGACCCGAAGCTTGTAAAATGATGCTTCTTGTACTTGTGAAATTATTTTCTATGCAACACGCTACTCCTTCATCTCAAACTTCTCCCATTGACGATATTGATTTTGACCGCCGTTTTGGTGGCATTGCGCGTTTGTATGGCGCACAGGGATTAGAACGCTTTAAGCAAGCGCATATCTGTGTGATAGGCGTGGGCGGTGTCGGTTCTTGGGTGGTGGAAGCGTTGGCGCGCAGTGCGATTGGGGCGATCACGATGATTGATCTCGATAATGTCGCTGAGTCCAATATTAATCGCCAGATTCAAGCCACCAGCGAAACGTTGGGCAAGGCCAAGGTGACGGCATTAGCGGAACGTATCGCTACTATTAATCCATATTGCAAAGTGCGTGAAGTTGAAGAATTTGTAGAGCCAGATAATTTGGATCTTATGATAGGTAGTCAGCAATTTGATTATGTAATTGATGCCATTGACAGCGTGAAAGCGAAAACAGCGCTGATTGCTTATTGCCGCGAACATCATATTCCACTCATCACGATAGGTGCGGCTGGCGGTCAGACTGATCCAGGTAAGATAGAAATTCGTGATCTATCGCGCACTGAGCAAGAACCTTTATTAGCCTTGGTGCGTAAACGACTACGTCAGAATTTTGGTTTTCCACGTGGTATGAAAACTAAATTTGGGATCGACGCGGTATTTTCTATGGAAGCGTTGACCACACCAGAAACGGCCGAGGTTTGTGTAGTTGCAAGTGAGGGCGACACAGCGGTAGCTAATGCAAACGGTAGTTCTGGCGGTATTTCAGGACTAAATTGCGCAGGTTTTGGTTCGTCTATCGTGGTGACAGCCTCGTTCGGACTCGCAGCGGCGGCGCATGTTTTACGCAAACTCGCTTTTCAGCCTGTTCAATCTGCTCAATCTGAGTAAGCAAATTAAAACTATTGCAGGAATTATGCGGCTTTCGTTTTAGGCTCGCCGCGTAAAGCCCACACCACACCGGCTAAACACAAAATCATGCCGCACCATTCTATCCATCCGGGATGGTAGTTTTCTAATTTGATCGATAAGAGTACAGAAATAATAGGGGTGATCACGCCGATAAAAACGGTTTTCTGTGCGCCTATTCTGTGGATCAAGGTGAAGTAACAAGCGAAGGCGATCACGGAACCGAATAGGGATAGATACATCAAAGACAGCCAATAATTCAGTGTGGTCGGTAGTGTCCATGCTTGCCCAGTAACGATCACAAACAAACTCACCCACAAGGTTCCCCAAGCCATCGCCCATGCCATGGTGAGTAAGACATTTTGACTTTGCTGACGCACTTTAACCACTACCAGATTGCCAAAGGTACTGGCCAGAGTTGCCGTCAATGCCAGCCCTAAGCCGAGCATAAAATGGGTGTCGTGACCAGCATGCGTTTCTTCCCAATTACTTTTTAGTGCAGGGAAAAATAATAAAATGACGCCTGTGATCGAAACAAAAGCCGCAAGCCAAATGCGCCAGCTTAAGGGCTTTTGAAAGAAAATTCTTTCTGTAATCGGCGACCAGATCACCATTAAGGCAAATAACACCGCAACTAAAGCGGACACTAAATATTGCTCAGAAGAGTAGGTACATAAATAGCTGAGCGAAAATGTAAAGAAGCCTTGTAACGCTAACCAAGCTTGCGTTTTCCACGGAAGTAACAAGCGATCTTTACGTAGCAAGCACCAAGCAAAAAGTGTGAGAGATGCGAGCCCAAATCGGTAAGCAACCGAGACCGCAGGCGCGACTTCTCCTAGTTGTTGTGTGATGGCCCAAAAGGTCGAGCCCCAAATTAATGAGGCGATAATGAAGAGAAGTGAAGATGGCATAGCGCGTTAGTTTACCTGCTTTCCACAGTTCTCGCTTTTTAAGACTTTAGCGACAAACCGCCCCAGCAATTAATCTATGGTTTTTGGTGTAGCTTCAGGTGTAAGTGGTCTTGCGAAATCAATGGCAGGTGCTATGTCCTTTATCACTAAAACCTGAAGCAATGGTGCCGGGAGTTGCGAGGAATTCCCAATCGTAGCTATTGGCGTGCAATTGCAGCTTTAAAACGCCGTGAACTTCGTTTTGACGAATGTCGCTGATACTCTTTGGGAAAAACATGGGAGTCAGTTTGGCACCGCCAGTACCGACCACAAAACTGCGTATCCCTTTGTCGTGACGTCGTCCATTTTTATCGAGCGGTGTGAAGCGTTCGTAGTTATGATCGTGGCTGGCCAAAACAATATCTGCACCCGCATCTGCCAACAGTTGCCAAGCTTCTTGCATGATCGCTGTATCGCCATGACCACCTGATGAGAAAACCGGATGATGCCAAAACGCCAGTACGCAACTATTTTGTTTTTCTTTGAGCTCGTTTTTTAGCCAGGTGATTTGATCGCGCATGGCTTGTTGTTTGATATTGCTATTTAGGGAAAGTAGCAGCCAGTTACCCAGCACTTTTTTGTAATAGCCGCGTCGCTCGCTACCTGCCAATTCGTCAAAATAATTGTAGTAGCCTTGCGCCAGTGGTACGCCATAGTCGTGGTTGCCCGGCGAGGGCAGAGTGCGCGTTTTGAATTTACCCCAAGTCTTTTCGTAACAATCGCTGAATTCACTTGGTTTGCCGATAGGATAGGTATTATCCCCTAAGCTAACTGCATAGGCATTTTTATCTTGTACTAAACCCTGCTCTATTAACTGAGCGGTTTGTGCTGCCATAGTTTGTTCGGCAGGTTTTTTCCGGCAATCCGCGATATCACCAGCGGCAAAAAGGGTGAAGGTGACTGGCGCTGATTTGTTACCAGCTTTGTTATCCTTATTTTCTTTTTGTGCTTGTGCTTGACTAGTGCTGAGTAAAAATAGAGAAATAAGAATGAAGCTAAGGCGCGATATGGATGGAATAGCGGGAATAGCGGGAATAACTGGAAACATGGATTGCATAGACGAATGAGATAAAGCGACATTTTACGCCTTTATGCCTATTTTGCATCCGCGCCTTGATTCTTACTAAGACGCTTTGCTGTCACAGAAGCCGCAGCAAGTAGAACCGGTTTTTTCTGTTTTAACTGATGGAGTGTTGGATTCAGATTCTTTTGTCGCTTGGTTTTTTTCGATCTCTTTTTGCTCTGTCCTTGCGGTTGTCGCTGCTGCTGTATTTGCAAATGAAGTGCTATTGTTGGTGAATGTTGATGTCATATCGTCCTCTCTCGTCCTCTGATTGCTTGTGAAAATGTAGGTAGGAGACCTCTGCACAAACGTTACGAGCGGCCGAAGTTTGGATCAAGAAGCGCACCTGTGCTAGAGCACAGCGAGCATCGCAGATTCAAAATTCGGTTGCGCAGTAGCTTGTGCATAGGTCTCCGTAGGATGAGTTTAAAAGATTCTTAATCACGCTACGAGGACTGCTTTGGATTTGCTTGATCTGAGACAAAAAAATACGGACGAAAATTAAATGAAAAAAGGTGAAATTCATTGCTGAATTTCACCTTTATATTTGTGCTACTAAAACGAGCACTCAGGCTGGCTCTAAAGCAAACACTAAGCCTGAGAGTCAGCAGTTTTTTTGACTATAAGATCACTTACCAACTTTAGATTGATCCCCAGCGATAATGACGGAGATCGCATCGGCTTTTAACAATTTTCGTAAGGCGTCGTTGACTTGCGCTACAGTGAGCGCTGCCACTTTTGCTTCAAAAGCTTTGTCGTAGCTCATAGTACGGTTGATTGCGAGGTAGCCTGCTAATTGTCCAGCTAATCCTGCATCTTGAGTACGACCGACTTCTTCCGATTGTTTCCAACCTTTTTTCGCTTCGATCAATTCTGCATCAGTAAAGCCTTCGCTCAGTGCTTTTTGTACTTCTTCACGCAAAGCAGCTTCTACTTTGGCTGTATTTTGCGGCGCACTTAAAGCATATGCTGCCCACAATGCGACTGGATCTTGGCTAGGCACGTTGAGGAAAGAACCAACGCCATAGGACAGACCTTCTTTTTGACGAATACGATCAGCCAAGCGACTGCGTAAAGCACCACCGCCCAACATATGATTTGCCATTAACAATGCTGGATAAGCTTCTGCATCATCTTTGATCGCAATTGGATGCACCGCTAACAAGAAACTGCTGGCTTTATCTGGTGTGTCCAAGGTGATTTTTTGACCTGCAATTGCCTTCATATTACGTGGAATGCGTGTATAGCTTTGTTTTGCTTTCCAGTTGCCGAACAAATTATTCAGTTGCGTTTTCAAAGCATTGGTATCGAAATCACCAACGGCTGAGAAGGTTGCACTTTCAGTGCCATAGTAGTTTTGGTGGAAGGCTTTGACGTCTTCCAATTTGACTGCTTTAATCGCTGCTACTTGGTCAGGCAAGGTATTGACATGACGTACATGACCTGCTGGCGTTTCATCGGTTAAGCGTCCCATTGCGTTACTAGCTTGCGCTTGAGGCTCAGGCATGGATTGTTCAATACGACCAGCAAGGGCTAATTTGAATTCTTCAAATTCACTAGTTGGGAAGCTTGGTTTTTTCAATACTTCCGCTAATAAATCTAAAGCCGCAGCCAAGTTGTCACGGGTGGTGGTGATGCTGGCCGTCACACCTTCTGCGCCGCCGCTGATCGCCACTTGTGCGTTCAATTTATCAAAACTGTCTTTGATCTCTTGGCGCTTCAGACGTTCTGTACCTCTGTTTAACAAACCTGCGGTAAATTGACCGACTTCCGCCTTACCTTGCAAGCTCGCTTCTGTGCCCAAACGCAGACGCAGATTGACACTGACGGTCGCGCCTTTGGTTTTCTTCGCTAACAAAGCTAACTTCATGCCGTTAGGCAAAGCGGAACGTTGGGTGCGTGCTTCGATGTTGTCTGGACTAGGATCAAACGCTTCACCTTGGGCGACAACTGCCTGACCTTTGTAATCTTTTACCAAAGACGCCACGTTAGGTGTACTTGGTACTTCGGTACGGTCAGCGGTTTCGGTGGGGATGAAACGACCCAGCGTGCGGTTGGTGGTTTTTAAGTATTTCTCAGCGGCTGCTTGTACGTCTTTTAAGGTGACTTTTTCTAATTGATCACGCTCTAAGAAAAATAAACGCCAGTCGCCTGCTGCCATGGACTCGGTCAAAGCAATCGTGAGTTTAGCCGTGTCATTCAAGGCAAGTTGTATGTGTTTTCTCGCGTTCTGTTTGGCGCGATCTAATTCTTCTTGCGTGATCGGTTGTGCTTTTACGTTTTCTAAAACTTTCAACAAAGCGTCTTGTGCTGCGTCCAGATTGCTTTCTTTTGGCACGATGGCACCAAAGATGCCGTAGCTTGGTTCTAAATTGCTGACGGTGTTGTAGTTGACCGCGGTGGCCAATTTGGTTTCAACCAAGGCTTTATGCAAACGACCGCTAGGTGCGCTAGTCAAGATGTCAGACAATAATCCGAGGACATTAGAATCAGCATGCGCCGATGGTGCCATATGATAGCCAGCACCGACGAATTGTGTTCCTCCCGTACGACGTACTGTTACCGAGCGTTCGCCATCTTGTGTCGGTTCAGCAGTGTAGGTAGGCTCGATTACGCGACTTGGTTTTGGAATGCGACCAAATAATTCGTTAACTTGTTTCAGGATTGCAGCTTCATCAAATTTACCAGCGACCATCAAAATCGCATTGTCTGGCTGATAGTATTTTTTGTAGAAAGCGCGCAGACGTGGAATGTTAACTTGTTCGATATCAGAGCGTGCGCCGATAGTTGATTTGCCGTAGTTGTGCCAGTCGTAAGCAACCGCTTGGATGCGTTCTGTTGTCACGCCAATAGGATCACTTTCGCCGATTTCAAATTCATTGCGAACGACGGTCATTTCACCTTTTTGCGTTTTTGGATTCCACAAATCGTTTTGATCGATCGCGGCATTTAACATGCGGTCTGCTTCCATCGCCAACATCTGACGTAAATTGTCTTGATTCGCTGGGAAAGTCGCATAGTAATTAGTTCGGTCATACCAAGTGGTACCGTTAAAATCAGCACCGGTGGAGTTCAACACTTCCACTGGCGATTTTGTGCCTTTTTTGATACCGAAGTTAGCGCTAGGTTTGAACAATAAATGTTCCAATAAATGCGCCATACCGGTTTCACCGTAGTTTTCATGGCGGGAACCGACCATGTAAATGATATTGGTGGTGATAGTCGGTTTGCTCGCATCTGGGAATAACACTACGCGCATACCGTTGGCTAATTTGTATTCGGTGATGCCTTCTACGGAAGTGACTTTGACAGGCGCAGCTTGCGCCGATTTCGTCATTGCGGATTTCGCTTCATTTTTTACTTCGCCAGCAGGATCAGCAGAAAAAGCGAGGCCAGGCGTCAAAATGCCAGCACTTAACATGAGGAGCGTAATAAGTTTCACAGTGTAATTCCTTTAAAAGACATCGAGGGGAGACAAGTTAGACGATTTGCTAATTATTTGCAATTAGCTAAAAGTAATTTTTGGCAATATTTGGAAAATAAAGCTGTATTTTCGATAAGTCAATAATTCGCCAAGTTAGCGATGCGGTGAAAATCTTCAAAAATCAGGAAGTAGCCTCCGTGCTAAAACAAACTAGTTTGTATTGGTAGTGATGGTAGTAATGGTAGTGAAGGCTCTGCATTTGAAGATTTCTTGCTAATGCGTTTTGGCAGCGGCGCTGCTTTGGCCCACATGGCGTCAGCCGGATAGAGTTGCAGAAACGCTCTGGCCATCTCAGGATTGCTGCAATCTAGCCAATCGTCATAGTCCTGCTCTGGAATAATCACCAATCCACGTTTCTCGTCCCCCGGTTGCTGAAAACGCGATATGAGAGGATGTTCGTCGGCATTAATCGTAATTTGGGTGAAGGAAAAACTTTGTTGACCGTCTTCCTCATCCCAAATTCTATACAAACCCGCGACGGCAAAATCAGTGCTAGTGTTGACGCCGATTTGCCAGCGTACGGACGCGCCACTTTCGTAATTGGGTTCAAAGAAATTTTGCAATGGAATAAGACAACGTTGACCGGCGCGCCAAGCGCGTGCGTAGCTAGTTAATTCGCCTATGGTTTCGGCCCGCGCATTCATGGTGCTGAAGCGTTTTCCCTTAGGGAGCTTAGACTTTGGGATAAAACCATAGTTGCCGCGCAATGCTTGGCGTCGCCGTAAGCCATCATGGGTAATGAATGGGGCGGCATAGTCTTGCCATGCTTCTGGCTCCCATTCGTTGTTAGCTCTGTCGCTACCAGTTTTATCTATAGCAAAGAATTTTTTTACCATCTGATCTTTGCGACTAGGCGTGTAGTTGACGCACATAAAAATTCAACATTCAATAAAGTGGATGGACAAGGCCTTCTTGCGCAAAACTATTTTTAATCGCTGGACGTTCAACTAAGCGTGCCAAGTACGGAGCTAAGTGCTTATAGGTGCGCGCGGGCTTGTGCATATTACGAGTCCAGCGGCAGAGCATGAAGAGAAATAAATCTGCGATCGATAAAGATTTTCCCAGAAAAAAATCTCCTTCCGATTGCGCTAACTCGGCATCAATATAACTCAACATCTCGGCCACTCTTTGTTCGGCATGCTGCTTAATTTGTTCGGCTGTCTGTGCATTATCTGCCAATCGTTCAGGATAAAAATAGCTGAGTAATTCAGCTTGTAAAGTATTCGAGAAATACATCATCCATTGGTATAGCCGCGCGCGTTCTAGGCTAGCCAACGGTGGGCAAAAGTGTGAGGCATTTTGTTGCGTAGCGTATTTGTCCGCCAGATATAAGCAGATCGCAGCGCTTTCTGTTAAATAGAACATGCCTTTGTCTACTTCCTCAGCTCCCTCAGTCGTATCAATTAAGAGTGGGATTTTTCCTTTGGGATTGAGCCGTAAATAGGCTTCTTGCTGATGCTCTTGTTTACTGGTGTCGACCAAGACCAGTTCATAAGGCAGACCCAGTTCTTCCAATAAAAAATGTGGCGCGAGGCAGGCGGTACCGGGAGAGTAGAAAAGTTGCGTCATGAGAGTAGGGCTCCAAGAAGACGAGTGGTAAGCACAAGGAAAGCCAATAAGTGTAGAGGAAAAATCTCGCCCTTGCTTGTCTATGCTTGTGGTTGTTCGCTTTTGCATTGGGGGAGTAAGGATTGCAGAACAATATTTATCAATTGCGATGAACTTTTGTGCAGAGCAGCAGTCAGAACCCGCAATACAAGTTCCTGTTCACGCTAACAAGCCGCACCAGGCATTCAGCTAGTTAGTCAATTGTTTAAGTTTTATCTATTATGTTAAAAATTTCTTTTCCTGTTTCTTTGATGGTTAGTGCCCTGGCGCTCGCGTTTCCTAGTGTGAGTTCAGCGCAGGGCAGCGCCGATCTTGCAGCAAATTTTGCGGCAAATACACTTGAGAATACCGCGCAAAGTACGCAAAAATCACTTGATACGCAAAAGAAAGAGCTGCCTAAAGCGACTGCCGTAGTGACTCCAGCTCAGACTACAGCTCAGACTAAAGCCACCGATAACCAAACCCAAAAAGTCCAGGTAAAAGGGAATCGAGAATACGACGCACGTCGTTTTGATACCGCCAGCAAGATCGTGGTGACACAGGAGGAGATCGCTCGTTTTGGTGATACTGAGATTACTGACGTTTTAAAACGCTTACCCAGCGTCAGTGTCGTTGGTGGTGCAATTCGTATGCGCGGCTTGGGTGCAGGCTATACGCAAGTTTTGTTAAATGGTGAGCCTAGTCCCCCAGGTTTTTCCATCGAAAGTCTGGCACCCGATTTGATAGAGCGCATAGAAATAGTGCGTTCTGCCAGCGCTGAATTTAGTGCGCAAGCGGTTGCCGGTACCATCAATATCATTTTGAAACGCTCGATCTCGATGACCCAGCGTCAGTTTAAATTAGGCTATTTTCAAAGAGGTGATTTACCTAGCGGTTTGTATAGCAGTTTTCAATTGTCGGATAAAGTCGAGCAGTTTTCGTATAGCGTTCCCTTGAATTTGAATGTGGGACGTTTTAATAATCCTGATAATCAAAGTTTGACCCGCAAAACGGATAGTCAAGGTGAGCTGACCCAGTTGCGCACTAATTCTTCAGCTAATGATAATCGCAATCGCTCAGTCTCTTCAGCACCGCGTTTGAATTGGACTTTGGATAATGAAGATATTCTCAGTTTTAATGCCTTCATTAATTTTAATGAAAACGAGGGCAGTAATCGTGGCAAGACCAACAGCTTGGCCGGTGTCGCTTACCGTTTTCCTACGGAAGATTACGACACGACTAACGAGTCGCAAAGTTGGAATAACAACTTCAGTTGGACCCATAAACTGGGCGATAGTGCCAAATTAGAACTACGTGCAGGCACACATTATTGGCATTCAAAATCGACGGGACGTAGTGTTGGACGTGATGTCAATGAAACGGCTTTGTTTGATCGTCATGTGGATACCGAATCGTTTAATCGTGGCTGGACCCACAGCGGAAAATACAATGCTCCGTTTATTGAGGATCATACCATTTCGGCCGGATGGGAGTTGGCATCGCGCTGGCAGAGTAGTAATAATTTGACGCGTGGAACGACCGCGATGAATGAGGTGATTAGTCCAATTAATTTACAAGAAGACGTCGAGTTCAAAATCGCCCGCACCTCTTTATACGCGCAAGATGAATGGACCTTGGACAAACAATTGTCGGTGTATCTGGGTTTGCGTTGGGAGTCGATCACGATGGATGGTCGCGGTAACAGCCTAGACAATGTGCATAATCGTTCTGCCGTGTTAAGTCCGATTTTTCAAACCTTATACAAAATCCCCGATCATCCGAATCAACAAATTCGTTTTGCTTTATCTCGTACCTACAAAGGCGTGAATTCTTGGGATCTGGTGCATCGCCGTTATTATTCGACGAATAATTCAGCCACCAGCCCCGATGGTCTCGCTAATCCTAATTTGCAGCCTGAACTAGCGACGGGTTTTGATTTAGGGTATGAGCATTTTGTTGATGGTGGTGGTGTTTTTAGTGCTAATTTTTTCTTACGTCGTATCAGTGGTATCACTTTAAATCGTTTGTTTCAGCAGGATAATTTGTGGGTGAGTATGCCTGTTAATGGCGGGCATGCGCAGACCAAGGGGCTGGAGTTAGAAGCTAAATTTCCTATGCGTTTATGGATGGAGCATGCGCCAGCGCTCGATTTCCGTATGAATGCGGCCATGAATCATTCAACGATTGATACTGTGCCTGGACCGAATAATCGTTTGGATTCGCAAGTCCCAGTGCGTGCCAATGTTGGACTAGATTACAAACCGGACGCTTTGCCTTTGACGGTGGGGGCGGGCTTTGCATTTCAAAATGCGGGTCTGGTGCGTATTTCGGCGAATCAAGTCAATTATGGACGGGTTAATCGTAGTTTAGAAACTTATGCGCTGTGGAAATTTGACACCATGTCGAACCTGCGCTTGTCGATGAATAATGTGATTCGTCAGACCGCCTATTCAGAGAGCGAGTACACGGATGAACAGGGCAGTACACTACGTCAGAATTACAATCCATCGAAATTAAATGTGCGTTTGAATTATGAAATGCGGTTCTGAAACAATAAAATATAGAGCAGCTTAAGCTAATCTGTAATCAGTAATTTTTTGTGAATTTTCGTATCGTTGGTGAGGAGCTAGTCCTCCTTGGGCCTCATGATGCAAACGGACAAAAAATCATTATGTTTAACACTGAATCTAATGCCCTGACTTGATAGTAATAGAAGGGAAGATGGTAGAGGAGAGCGTATTAGTGGTAGGCTTTGATTAATTTAGCAAGTGTGCCATTCTTGTTGCCTTCTTTTAGGGCACGGTCGAGTTTGGCAATGATGTCGTCATACTGCCCTTTTTTTGTCGCAAAGTGCTCGGTATCATAGAAAATCGGTTGGTCTGATACCTCAAAGTGCACACCTTGCGCGCCAGAGTGTTCATTGAAAAGTCGGTTCACGTACTTTTCAACTTCACGCGCTTCTTTAAACTGGCGAACTGGCCATAAAATCAGATCGTTACTTTTGCTGATGAGCTTATTGAGACGTGTGCTATTAAACAAACCATCTTCTTGCACCTTGAACACCACATTTCGCGCTTCTTCGAATGTGCTTCCATAGCTATAGCCACGTCCGATGTTGACTATTTTTCCGCGCAGATCTTCCAGCGATTTAATACTCGGTTTCGGTTTGCCATAGGTAATACCCCAGACGGTTTGTTTCGTCACTGCCTGTGAGTATTGGTAGAGTTTCAAGCGTTCTGGTGTGGGTGATAAGCCAAAAACGATGCCATTCCCTTGCAGGGCTTCCACTTGTGCTCGTTTCCAAGGCAAGATTAATTTCTCGAAACGCACATTGGCTTTACGTTCAAAGTAGGCGAGGATTTCTAATAGATTATTATCAGGCGGGATTTGGTTGCCCTTACTATCAAGATTTTCAGGCAAAAACAATTTTACTTGCGTCTGTGCTTGTGCCTCCGGCATAACAGCGGATAGGCCAAAAGCTAACAGTAAGCCAGATAAAACAACTAGAGTTTTGTGCATGCCTGCAAAAGAGGGTAAAAAAAGAGTTAAAAAATGCCATCTGCGAGTATCTCTGTGAACGTAAAAACATGCAATAAACTTGCAATATTTTGTGGCAAGCTTGTATCGTCATGGCACATTATTTGTTTTTTTGGTATGCCTAATTTTTGCCCGTAATACCAATTTTGAGACTGGTATTACGGTCTGAATTTGCGACGAGTTGACTTAATTAGGCTTGTAGAATAAATAATCAGCTTGGTATTTGACCATTTTCTTAGCGCCCAAATTGTCGCTGGAGCAGCTGTCTGTTGGGGCAATTCCGCCTACAGTGTTGAGACGCTGGATGTAGCTGATATCGCTCATAGCCCCCGTTCCTGTGCCGCCGTTCGTTTTCACTAATTGCAATGGAATTGAGCCTGGATTACCCGGTACGACTGCTAACTGTTTTCCCGTGACCTTACTGCCGTCATTCGATTCCCACGTCGGACCGCCATAATATTTTCCAACCACGATGCCATTCTTATCCGTTAAGTTTGCGACAGGGCCGACAAAGCTCCATTCAAACGTATTAGGCATTGCAGCTTTTGCTTTACACTCATAAGTTAATTCGCCACTCCCAAGTGCCGACATGACTAATTGATGGCCGTTGGGCACGGTAATTGCGGGATCGACCATCGGTGCCTTCATGGCGGTTCCGCAGGCAATTAATGAAATGAGTAAAGAACTAGAAGTCAGTAAGCGAATTGTGTTTTTCATATTAAGTCCCAAAAGTAAATGGTAAGTAGCAAGTATCGAGTAGCAAGTAATAACAGCGCAAAAACTGCTTTGCTAATCCATATACGAAGGGAGAGAAGAATCGGATGCAATTATTTTTAGTTGAGCAAAAGAAAGGGAATCCGCAGTGAAAATAGGTCGATCGCTGGCTTTCTTGATGTATGGTTTAAAAGCGGTGTAGCAGGTGAGTTATAAAGAGAACTCAATCTTAATACCTACATAAGCCCCTTTTAACCTGCAAATTTTACGTTTGATCGCAAATGCTAAAGGCGACGCGCGCAGTTGCGATATTGTGCGCGTGCGTTCCAAATGGATCACTTCTCTGTAAGCGGATCAGTAAAAATGTATTAGCAGCTTTAACACATGGACAATTAAGGACAAATATGAAACCCATCTTCAGCGCCCTAGCTTTAACACCGATCGCCCTCGCTACGCTCTTATCTTTGCAGTCTCTAGTGAGCTTGGCGCAAGACAGCCATAAACCAAGCGCGACTGCGCCAGTCTCCGCGGTCAATATGACTCAGCAATTAGATCAAATCGCGGCAAATTATTACAAGATGAACCAACCAGGTGCCACCATCATTGTGGTGAAGGACGGTAAAATTTTGTTGCGTAAGGCCTATGGTTTGGCCAATCTCAGTAGCAAAGAACTTCTGCAGCCCGATCATGTTATGCGCTTGGGATCGATCACGAAACAATTCACATCGGTCGCAATTTTGCAATTGGTTGATCAAGGCAAAATTGCGCTGAATGATCCTATCACCAAATTCTTTCCAGATTATCCGGCCAGCGGCAAAGCGATTACGGTGGAACATTTGTTGACGCACACTTCGGGTATCCCAAGTTATACCGGTAAACCGAATTTTGTGGCGGGTGCAGGTAAAGATATCAGCGTGCAGGAAATGGTCGATAGCTTTAGAAATGATGCTGTAGAGTTCGAGCCAGGCACTGCGTACAAATACAATAATTCGGGCTATTTTTTGCTGGGTGCCATCATAGAAAAAGTAAGCGGTGAGCCTTATGCCAAGTATGTGGAAAAGCATTTGTTCACACCGCTAGGGATGAAAAACACCGCCTACGAGGGCTATGAACGTAGCCAACAAGCGCGTGCTGCTGGTTATTCGCAGCGTACTGGTGAATTTGAGCCTAGTATGAAAATTAGTATGACCCAACCTTATGCGGCAGGATCTTTGACTTCTAACGTTGATGATTTGGCGAAATGGGATGCTGCTGTGAGCGCAGGCAAATTATTGAGCGCGGCGAATTGGAAACGGGCGTTCACGTCTTACAAATTAAAAAACGGGCAGGACACCAATTACGGTTATGGTTGGGGTATAGGTCAATTTGAGTCGCAAGTAATGCGCTCTCACGGTGGCGGCATCCCGGGTTTCTCTACGTTTGCTTTGAGCCTGCCTAAAGACAAAGTTTACGTCGCTGTGTTGACGAATGCGGATGGCGGTTTAGCGCAACCCGAGATGGTGGCAACGCGATTAGCCGCCAGCGCCATTGGCAAACCGATTCCCGAATTTAAAGCGGTAGCGATTGACGAGAAAACGCTGGATCAATATGTCGGCGTATATCGTATCGATGATAATAATCGCCGTATCGTAGTGCGCGAAGGGGACAAATTAGTTATGACGCGCACCAATGGTCCAAAAACCGTTTTGCAAGCCTATTCACAAAATGGTTTTTTCAAAGACAATAATTCTTTGTTGCGGGTTGAATTTAATAAGAATGCTAAAGGCGAAGTGAGCGATCTCGTCGTGTATCAACAGGGTACTTCGGTTGCGCATCCTAAGCTCAGTGAAGCTGTACCAGAAGCGCCTAAAGCGTTTGTGATGAGTGCAGAACAGTTTGATGTGTTTGTGGGTGACTACGCACTCAATCCTAATTTCATATTGAATGTGCGTCGCGAAGGAAACCAATTTATTACTCAAGCGACCGGTCAAGGTATTGTCAATATTGTGCCGGTCAGTGCTGACACATTTAGTGCGCCGGATGTCGGTGCGCAATTGAAATTTGAAAAAGCTGCCGATGGCAAAATCACGCAATTGATTTTGACTCAAGGCGGGCAAAATATGCCAGCGAAAAAAGTGAAGTAAGAAACTAAATTGCAGAGGTGAAGCAACAACGCGTCAGAGAATTATGCCTGACGCGTTTTCTGTTTACAGTAGATTGTGATAATCAAGGCAGTTGACCTCGCTTGGCAATAGCATCGTTCACCGTGCTCATCGTGCTCCCAATAGGCGCTAATTCTTGGCCTCTAGACTGCTCTTTTTTACGACTAGTAACTGATCAATACGGAATTGATCAATATCCACGACCTCAAATTTGTAATCACCGACCATCACAAAATCGGTACGCTTAGGGATTTTTCTTAACATGGTCATCATGAAGCCTGCGATGGTTTCGTAGTTGCCACTTTCTGGTAAATCGTCGATATCCAGAGCGCGGCACACATCTTCTATCGTGGTTGCTCCGTCGATAAGCCAGGAATTATCATCACGTCTGACGATTTGATCTTCAAGGTAAGGATGCACCATGCCATCCATTAAGGTACTCAAAACATCGTTTAAGGTGATGATGCCGACGACTAAGGCATATTCATTCAAGATCACTGCAAAGTCTTCACGGGTTGCCTTAAATTGTTCTAGCATTTCCGATAAAGTGAGGGAATCGGGTACCACTAAGGCGGTGCGCAGCGACAACTCTTGAACTTTAGAAAAAGCTTGATTGGTTAAGATGCGCTTGAGTATGTCTTTGGATTCTACATAACCAACGACTTTATCAATCTGACCATCGCAGACTAAGAATTTGGTATGTGGATGCTCGGCGATTTTTTGCCGTATGCTTTCCTCGTTGTCTTGTAAACTCAAATACACAATGCTGTCGCGTTGTGACATGGCAGAGGGAACGGTGCGACTTTCTAGTTCAAATACATTGCCTATCATGTCGTGTTCGCGGGTTTGCAAAATGCCGGCTTCGGCACCCGCATTAACGACAGCATGAATTTCGTCTGAAGTGATTTGGTCATCGCGCTCGGTCGGCAGATTGAAAGTCGTGAAAAGTAAATTCGATAAACCATTAAAAAGCCAGACCAAAGGTTTAAACAATTTGACGCAAAGTTGTACGGGAGCGACCACAAACATGGCCACGCTTTCCGGTGCCACCATAGCGAGTTTTTTCGGCATCAGATCGGCAAATAGAATAAAGATCGATGTAACAAAAATAAATGAACTCATAAAACTCAAGCTGTCGATCCAGCTTGCATCGCCAAGCAGCGAATGAAATACTTTGGCGAAGTAGGGCGTTAGTGATTGTTCACCCAAGATACCACCTAGAATGGCAATTGCATTTAAAGCGATTTGTACCACGGTGAAGAAATGCCCTGGTTCTTGTTGCAGAGCTAGCACTCTGCTGGCGCGTCCGTCACCATCGGCTTCAAGAATCTGCAATTTAACCTTACGCGCGGCAGCTAAGGCTATTTCTGACATGGAAAAAAAGCCGCTAATCGCGACTAACATCAAGATAACGATAAGATGATCAAAGAGTGCCATGATATCTCCGGCATGGTTTGCTTATGAATATAGTGCTGAATCTGAGCCTGAATCTGAGCATATTGGAGATATCATAGCTGAGCTAAGGCCAAATCTGGAAATACTTCCTGCATGATGTGATGAGCAGCAGCAAGAAAATTGCTGTCCCAATTATGGATGCGAACGAGTCAATGCAATTGATTTAGACAGTAGAGCTTAAGATGTTAGCTCTGTGGGACTAGTGTCAGTGAGTTTGGAATCAGTGAGGTTTGAACTAGTGGAATGAAGTTGATGTTCGCGCAAAGCTTGTTCAGCCCATGCTTTGGCATCTTCAAACTTAGTATAAAACCGTCGTATTCCGATGCGGCGATAAGTGGATTGTACCAATTCACGACCTTCTACATCATCAGCTGCAACTATCAGATTTTCTAAGCAGGGTAATTTGGTATGACTAAATTCAATAGCTTGTGCAATCCTGTCTATTGCATCACTGGGGCATAAGATTGAATCGTACACCGTGGTGATCGCGATATAGGGTCTCTCGACGGAAAACTGACGAGTTAGTTTTAATGCTTGCGCCGCCCAATAGTTAATCAATTCGCGATTCCATGGGCCAGTGACTTCAGTTAACAAGAGCTGCCCTTCAGTCCAGATATGAAATCTGCCATGTGGGCGAAAGATAGAATTCATGCGAGGTTAGTTGGTGGGGGCAGGGCAATCGGAACTTCGTGAATTTGCTCAAAAACTGAGATCAATAACTTTGTTCCGTAACAGAACTCAACTACTAAGCTAAGCATCTAAACTCAATTTTCAGACTAAATTGTTACACATACAATGTAATTATAGGTGGAAGGCATAGGCTGGGTATTGGGGAAAAGCAAAATATCGTTAAATTCTGTTTGCTTGTTTGAGGTCAAATATTTGACTTGACTTCGTATGATGTGGGACAAAAACTGCTCCGTAGCTAGACAGAGCAGCTTTGCTATAAATGTATTATTTTTTACTTGACGCTGTATTTACTGGTACTTGTTTTGTACCCGATAAAATCGCCACCGCAGATAAAGTCGTCTGCGCCGCATTTAAACCCAACAGAAAATCTTTATCGGAATAAGTGGTATATACATCGCTAGGCTGATGCCAGTTTGGATTCCAACCCGCGCCTATGTGCATGCCACGCTCGTTTTCGCGCAAAGAAATTGCGGGTACCACATCCATAAACGGGACAGAATCGGTATTTGTCATGTGAAAGCCCACCGCTGCAGGGTAGTTGGTCGCATACTTGTCGTTCGCCGCCCGGAAAAACCATGCCAACTTAGCGGCTCCTTCAGCGAATTTGGATGTCGATTGAAATTCAATATTCACATCCGCTTCGGCACGCTGTTCTTTAGGTGACACATAGACGGGTTTACCTTCCGCATCGAGCACTTGCTTACCTTGCGCATCTAATTGAGGTATTGGCATGCCATGATCCCACAGCATCATATCGTGTTGTATCATGCCCAGCCATTTTGGTTCAGGATAATTGCCTGAACCTTTGGGTGATTCTATGCCTTGCAAATCTTTGCGTTGTGCGACGTAGGCATAAGCGCCGTTTAATCCGGTTTCTTCGTTATTCCATAAAACGAAACGAATTGATTTGTCCGTTTCAATTTCTGGTGAGCTAAAGATGCGCGCTAATTCCATCACTAAGGCGGTCCCAGAGCCGTTATCATTGGCGGCTTCGCCAAATCCTATGCCATCAAAGTGGGCGCCGACGATGTACATTTCATCGGGGTTCTTTTTGCCGATCTTGGTGCAATACACATTCTCACGTTTCGATGTGCCGACCGGAGTTTGCTCGGCATTTAAAGCACGTAATTTTTCATCAGCTTGTCGCATGGGATCGGTATTCACGCCGGTTTTGGCGCGTTTGCCGAATAAGGTGCTGCCACCTTGACCCGGAGGTCCTCCTAAGCCGCCACTGGGAATCACATTGCGACGCGGCGCTGGCGCAGCAACTGGCGTAGCAGGCGGTGCCTGAGTAAAGTCAAATTGCATACGTTCAGTATTGGTACAGCCATAGGATTTTAATTGCGCTTCTATCCAATCTAGCGCACGTCGATTGCGCTCAGTACCTTGACGACGGTCGCCAAATTCGGTCAAAGACTTAATGGTGGCTTTGTATTTTTCTAGATCAAGCTGGCGCACCATGTTGACCACAACATCGTCTTGCTTAAGCGCGCTGCCCTGCAAGACATCTAGTGACTGTGCTTGACTTAGTGACGTAAAACTCGCTGCACATAAGCTAGTGATAAGTAAAGATCGTTTGAATTGTAGAGGAAAAGTCATGAGTGTCTCCGTTATTATTTTTAGAAAAACAGGAGCTAGCAGTGTAGCGGCGAAAGCTGAATAAGATCAATGGAATTAACTGTAGATAAAGCTGTATGTTTGCTCCTCAAATTGCCGCAGAGGCTCGGAGGCGCGGAGAAAAATGAGTTTTCGTCTTTCTCCGTGCTCTGGATTTAATGCTCTTGCTTTTAACTCGAATCGCATTGTTTGAATGTGATCGTCAGAAACTAATGCGTAGGCCAGAGCTGCCAGAAAATCACCGCACTGATCACACCATAAATCAAAGAATCCAGAATATATTTAAAGGTAGTGGACCAAGGTCTGCCCATCCAGATTGACTCTTGCACACTCCCGCAGGCATAGACAATCAGCGTAAATAAGCCAATGAAATGCCCCGCATAATGTGGATTCGTTTGTAGTCCCATGGTCTGTAATGCGAGCAAAGCGCCGAGCGCAGCGACTACGATAGTGAGGATAAACCATTGCAGCAGATATTTACCCACTGCCGGCGCGCCGGGTGCGCGTATGGTGATTAAGGCGACCGGACCATTGATAAATTTTTGCTGCATCGCGTCGGATTGCATGTCCTTCATATCGGTGCAATGCGGTGTTGAATACACGCCAAGATTGAGCTTTACGCTGCCTAGCGCATTACGTACTTCATCTTCATTTGTTAGGGCGCGATAATCTGAGTTATGCCATTTAAAAACCATGTGAATTAAACTACTAGCGAAGAATACGCCGATAGCGGTGAGTAATATCGGAAGCCAAAGTGCGAGCACTGTCATGATGTTTCCTCCAAGTTTTGTGTAGATGTATAGTGCAACTTGATGTGTTTTTTAGCTGGATGCCAGCATCTGTGCAATATACGCCAAAGCCTAGTGAAATTCAGTTTGACACTCTCCCGACGTCTAAGCTACGCAACATATTCTTCAGTCTTTGAATGGACGAAGCTGCGGCACCTTATTTGGTGTCATTCTTAACGTCATTCTTAGCAGCGTTCAAGCTCGCCTGTATCATCACATTTTGTTGCTGAATCTTCGCTTTGGCGGTGTCGATCTCAGCTTTGAATTTATCGCTCATACCTTGAACCGGAATATCCTGCATTTTGTCTAGCGCCTTTTGATACCAATCAGCCCAAACCTCAATAATATGTTGTTCGTCTTTTTGCTTGGCTCCGGCGGCAATCGCTTGTTTGCTCAAGGAAAATTCTGTTGCCAGACGTGCGCTCGCATTGTCTAAAAGCTCTTGCACCAAAAATAGGCTCTTGGATTCGTCGGCACTGCTTAAGGTGTAAGCCGCAGCCAACGCGCAGATGCCGACATTTTGCATCTCTGTTTTTGACACCATATCTAATCTATCAGCATCGGTGTGATAAAACGCATCGGTGAAATGCCACATCAATAATCCCGGGATGTTGGCCTTTAAAAATGGCGTGTGGTCACTACCACCTTCATACGGATTGACATTGACTACCCAGCCATTATCCTTGCCTTGTTGACGGCAGCGATTGATTAAGAAGTCAGTGAAATAATTCGGCACCATGTCCGATTCCTTGAGCACTGCGCCGCCCCATTCAGTGTGTTTGTCATCGCCGCGTGTCCAGATGGCGGAAGGGTCGGGCATTTTTTCGATCAAAAAACTACCGCCTGTTTTGGCAGTATCTTCACCCACCATATCGAGACTGAGCCCCCACTTAATGCCTGTAGCACGTTGAGGGTTTTCACGAATGTAGCGATCGGTTGAACGGATTTCGTCGCCCCACAAAAAAGTAATAGTGCGCTCTGGCGCAAATTTCTTCTCTTGCATTAAACGTGCTGTCACCCGCGCCATCTCGGCCAAGGTACCAACGCCGCTCGCATTATCATTCGCGCCCGGCTCCTGCACATGCGCACTAAACACGAAGCGCTCATCTGGCTTTGAAACACCGCGCGCATTCGCAATCAAGGTCAATTCTTCCGCTTGGTAGATTGAGGTTTTGACATTGACGATCGCCAAGGTCTTCCCTTGTGCAAGGCGCGCCTTCAACTTCTCTTTTGCGCGATAAGATAAAACCACGCCCCATTTTTGTGTTTCTGGCTGGTCTGGATTTAGAAAAGGAATGCCTTGAAACTGTATTGAATTAAAATATTTTTCGGGTTGCGTGTAGGTAGGCATCGCATACGACAAGACGCCAAGCGCTCCCGCTTTCATCGCCTTGGAGTAGAGACCTGCAATGCTGCCCTCACCAAACACGATTTTTCCTTTGACATCTTTTTCTGAAAAATCTTGCGCTCGCCCCAAACCCACATCAACGACTTCGGCAGTTACACCGCCAGCGACAGTGCTAGCAGAATTAATCGCCAACATATTTCGATTACTACTAAATCGCAATAAGGGTTCTGTGTCACCCGCTAAACTTAGACTGCCATCAATCGGCTCCCAAGTCGCTTGCTTCATTTTTCTCGATTCAATGCGGTAGGTCAAAGGAGCATCTGCTTCACCAGAAATTTCTTTTTTGTAGCCAGCTTGCTGCAAGATTTTTTCTACATGCCAGATACTTTCATTGAAGCCCGTATTACCAGCAATGCGCCAGCGTTGCTCGACAAAGGCGACGGTTTGGTAGGGATTGTCGGGAATAAAATTGGCACGTAGTAATTGATAGTATTGACTGATGCCGGGGTTTTCTTGGGGCGCTTGCGCCATGATAGGTGACGCAAAAAGGAATGCCGCGCAAGTAATCAGCGCTGTGCGAACGGTATTTTTTACAGGTGAGATCATAGCAATGAATAGGCGAAGGGTTGGTGGATTCGAGATACGCATTGATGCAATGATAGCTACAAATATTTTGCAGCTTATCTTTTGACACAAACTTATTTTTTTACTTCTTTTTTCAATCGATCTTCTAAACGAAGCGCTCCAGCTTTTGCGTAGTTTGCGCAAGCATGTTCGTCGCTTAATGGCTTTTCTCCATCTAAACGCGATAAGAGGTCGCTGGCGGTTCCGTGACCAGTGATGAGGATATCGCACGGTGTTTTCGCTAAGCGTTCACTACTTTCTTTGAGCGCGTTGGCTAATGAATCGGGCGCGGAGTAAAGGTAAGTGTTGTCCGAGATCGAACCTAAACTATCGGCAAATACAATATTTTTGCAGACCTTCTTTTCGCATTCTTGCCAAGTCCAGCCCGAACCGCCAGGCGCATGGCCTGCCATTGGAATCTGCTGGATTTGTGTCGTGCCGATACTGATGGTGCTGCCGTCGTCGAATCCATGAACATTCGCAATAGGGGAAAAGCCGCTTAACTCATCAAACTGCGGGTCGCGTCGGTCATTCTTACCTGATGTAAGCACCTCAAGAATATTGTTGCGTCCCAAAACTTTCGCGCCTGTCGCCTTTTGCATACTTGCCAAACCACCAATGTGATCATGATGTTCATGCGTCAGTAAAATCGTTTTAATGTCACTTAGCTTGACGCCCAAAGACAAAATATTTTGACGCACCGCTACCGACGCTTTTTCTGGTGCGCTATCAATCAAGACATGACCGTTCGGTGTCGCGATTAACACGACGCTGATCCCGCAAGTACCGACATACCAAGTATTCCCATAAATCCGACGCGGATGGGTAGGCTCGTTCCAATCATCGAGCGATTTGCAAGCTGTAGGTGCAGATGCTGGCTTTGGCTCGCTTGGCATCTTGATGCCGATTCTGCTGGCGTTTGCGGTTTGGGTTAGGCTGAGAATGACGATGCTGGTGATAAGTAAGAGAGGGCGGATTTGAAAGTTCATTGGGTTTTTGTTAGACCGTTTTGGGTTGATTAAATTCGTAGCGTGGGCACGGCTTCATCGTGCACACGCGTTACGGTCGAAAAAGGAGAAAAGAATAGGGTACAACGAACATCTTGTTGATAAACCAAACGATCCGCGTGGGCACAAAAAGTGTGCCCACCTTACATGGCTGCTCGCGCCTTACGAAAAGATTGCGCCTTACCGAGTTGAGTTAGATTTCGATATATACAGCGATTGGGTCAATGACGATTTCGTTTTCTTGTTTGCCCGAAATTGAAATTTCGACATTCGCTAAATGTTCAATCATGTTAATGAGCCCTTCTTTCATATTTTTCGGAGTCTCAATATTTCGTGGTGTATTTGTGACATTGGTTATGCCTTGCGAAATGATCCCAAAAACTACTATTTCACGTTCGGTACGTCGTGAATATTTTTTAATTAGAATATCTTCTTTTTCTCGCAATAATTCGCGACGAAGACTCGACGAAAATAGAATTTCATCTAGAGATTGCTGGACTTCAAATTGATCTGAAAAACCATATTTGGTTAGTAGTGTAAGATTATCAAGGAATTTTTTATCTTGATAAAGATTGCTTTTCTTTGCTAACTCCGGCGTATTAGTCAGCATTTTTAATTCAGACTGCAGTTGAGTTCGTTGTTCTTTACTTTGTATTGAAGCTAATTCGGTGTTAATTTCATTTATACGGCTGAACGCAGTGACGTGTGCGATTGCCTCACCCCGTTGATTGAAATTTCCAAATAAGTCAGTGATTTCATTGATATCGTTAAAGACTGCTTTCGATTTTACTTTGATAAAAGAAAACTTATTCATTTCAGATTTGATCTTTGAATCGAATCCATTTTTTTCATCGACAACTAAGACCTTTTGTTCATCTGTCAGATGTTTTTCGAAAATCGAGTACGAGTAATCATGTAGGAATTTTTTCTCAGTTGATTTTAAGCTCGACTTAATTACATCTGCCAGTATTTTCCCACTCGCAACAGGCCCCTTTTGAGTTTCTGTTTCTTCAGTAATTGATGACTGTTCGTTCAAAATATAATCAGTAATTCCCTCAAAAATTTGAGAGGATAAAGAATACATTTTTTGTTCATCTAAATATATAAAACTCTTAATCATTTCTTTTTCCTTTTTCTTTCCGTGAAGTCGATAAAATATCTTTTTCTCGTATCAATATATGACCAAATACTAACAGCGATTCCAATCAAAACTATTATCGAAACTATTCCGATGATTACCGAGCTCATACCTTCTCCTCTCGTGCTATAGCCGATAGGCGATCAAATACAGAATAACTTAATACTGTCGAGGCAACTGCCAAGCCTATAGTACAGAATTTTAGAGCTTCTACATCAATGAACGCAGATGCCTTCTCGTTAAGCATTCCTAAAGTAGAAAGGACGCCATAGGTAACTATGAAAATTATTGAAATTCCATTTTGTATGGTTTTCCATGAAGGTGATTCCTCATTGATATGTTCAATTTCATTTATGTTGGAAACGTGAAGGACTAATCCATAAGCTATAAAGTCGGACGCAACAAATGGGGTAATAGATCCGCCCTTCGTCACTAACCAAACTAATAGCCTAGAAAGAACAGGTATTAATCCAATTAATACGGTGTACATCAGCCATTTTGCTTTTTTGTTTCCCATATGCTTCAATTCCTTAATACGTGATATTTTGCATATAAATATTTTTGACTATATTCGTCGGACAATATAGATCTTAATGCGCCTCTTCCCAATTAACCCCAACCCCCACTTCAGCAAGTAACGGCACCTTCAACTCAGCCACCCCAGCCATCAATTCAGGCAATTTCCGCTTCACCAATTCCAATTCCTCTACCACCACTTCCAACACCAATTCATCATGCACCTGCATAATCATTTTCGATTGCAAGCCATCAGCTTCCAACCAACCTTGTACAGCAATCATCGCCAGCTTAATTAAGTCTGCTGCCGTGCCTTGCATCGGTGCGTTGATCGCGGCACGTTCTGCGCCTTGGCGGCGGGGGCCGTTGGGGCTGTTGATTTCTGGTAGCCAGAGGCGGCGGCCGAACACGGTTTCGACGTAGCCGTGGGCTTTGGCTTGGAGTCGGGTGTCGGCCATGTATTGGGCGACGCCTGGGTAGCGTTGGAAATACTTATCAATGTAGCTTTGCGCGGCGCTGCGTTCTATGCCTAAGTTGCCGGCTAAGCCAAAGGCGCTCATGCCGTAGATCAGGCCGAAGTTAATTACTTTGGCGTAGCGTCGTTGTTCGCTCGTGACTTCGGCTAATGGCACACCAAAAATTTCTGATGCCGTGGCTCTGTGCACGTCTTCGCCATCAGCAAAGGCTTTGAGCAAACTCGCGTCGCCCGAGATGTGCGCCATGATGCGTAATTCGATTTGGGAATAGTCGGCAGAGACGATGCTATTGCCCGGTGCGGCGACAAAGGCTTCGCGGATGCGGCGGCCTTCGGCGGTGCGTACGGGAATGTTTTGTAAGTTAGGATCGTTCGATGCCAAGCGACCGGTGACTGCCACTGCTTGCGCGTAGTTGGTGTGGACGCGACCGGTATCGCTGTTGACCATTTTCGGTAGCTTGTCGGTGTAGGTCGATTTGAGTTTGGCGAGGCCACGGTATTCCAATAGTACTTTGGGCAAGGGATAATCTTCCGCAAGTTTTTGCAAAACTTCTTCATCGGTGGATGGGGCGCCTGACGGCGTTTTTTTGACGACAGGCAGGCCGAGTTTGCCAAAGAAAATTTCACCGAGTTGTTTGGGTGAATTTAAGTTAAATGGTTGCTCTGCTAACTCGTAGGCTTTTTGTTCCAGCTCTAATAAGCGATTGCCGATTTCATGTGATTGTGTGGCGAGTAAATCGCGATTGATCAAGACGCCATTGCGTTCTATTTTTTGTAAAACGACCGATGTCGGTAATTCGATTTTATCGTAGATAAAACGTAGCTTGTCGTAAGGTTCGACTTGTGGCCACATCGCTTGATGCAATTGTAAAGTGATGTCGGCATCTTCCGCAGCGTAGGCGGTGGCGCGTTCAATGTCCACTTGATCAAAACCAATTTGCGATGCGCCTTTGCCGCAGACTTCTTCAAAGCTAATTGTTTTGCGTTCTAAGTGGCGTAGCGCGAGGCTGTCCATGTCGTGCGATTTGTGGGATTCAAATACATAAGATTGCAGCAAAGTGTCGTGCAGAATGCCGCGTAAATGCACGCCGTGATTAGCGAAAATGTGCGTGTCGTATTTGAGGTTTTGTCCGACTTTGGCTTTGCTGGCATCTTCTAACCAAGCCTTCATTTTGCCTAAAACGAATTCACGACTTAATTGCTCTGGTGCGCCCGGATAATTGTGTGCGAGTGGAATATATGCAGCGATGCCTGCTTCGCAGCACAAAGAAATCCCGACCATTTGTGCGTTCATCGGTTCTAATGAGGTGGTTTCGGTATCGACAGAGGTGAGGGTGGCTTGATTGATTTTGTCTAACCATATATCAAGCTGAGCTTCGGTCAATATCGTTTCGTATTGGGTGAGCGCAGGCGCGGCAGGAATCGTGACAGGTGCGTTGCTTGCCGCAGAATCGCTAGCAGCATCTTCGCTAAATAATCCACCCTGCGCTGGTGCAGCTTTGGCTGGTGTAGCGCCAGCTACTGGATCAACGCCAAATTCGCGTAATAAACTCTTGAAGCCTTGATGCTGCAAGAATGCGATCATTTCTTCGCGATTTTCTTCTTTGGCTTTCAGTGATTCATCGATGGAAATATGATGCCCAGCCAAGTCGCAATCGGTTTTGACCGTAATTAAGACACGGCCTTGTGGCAACCAATCTAAGGCAGCACGCAGATTGTCGCCGACCACGCCTTTGATCTTGTCGGCATTGGCGATCACGCCATCTAAGCTATCGTATTCGGTCAGCCATTTCACCGCTGTTTTGGGGCCGCACTTGGTCACGCCAGGGACGTTATCAACGGTGTCGCCGATCAGGGTTAAATAGTCGATGATGCGATTCGGTGGTACGCCGAATTTGGCGAGCACGCCCGCTTCATCGAGTTTTTCATTACTCATGGTGTTGATCAAGGTGACGTTGGCATTCACCAATTGCGCCAAATCTTTATCGCCGGTGGAGATGATGGTGTTCATGCCGCGTGCAGTGGCTTCGACCGCGAGGGTACCGATCACGTCATCGGCTTCGACGCCTTCTACCATCAAAATAGGCCAACCCATGGCTGCCACGGCTTGATGAATTGGTTCGATTTGTAAGCGCAAATCGTCTGGCATTGGTGCGCGCTGTGCTTTATATTCAGGATACAGATCGTCGCGGAAAGTCTTGCCCTTGGCATCAAACACACAAGCCATGTAAGCTGCGGGATAATCTTGGCGCAGCTTGCGCATCATATTGACCATGCCATGTATCGCGCCAGTCGGTTCGCCGCGCATATTGCGCAAATCAGGTAGGGCGTGGAAAGCGCGGTATAAATAGCTGGAGCCGTCGACTAATAACAGAGTTTTTTGCATAAGGATTTTAAGTATGAATGACAGCGGAAAAAGAATTTTAAAACTGCGCCAGATCACGGATAAAGATAAGGCAACTGCCTTGAAAGCCCGTGAGTCATGGCATATGTTCACGATTATGGCAGAGTTTATCGAATCTACCGAACGTCTGTCGGCGCTGGGGCCGGCCGTGACGATCTTCGGTTCTGCTAGGATTAAACCAGAAAATCCCTACTATCAAAACTGCGTGGATGTCTCAAGACGTTTGTCGGACGAGGGCTTTGCGGTGATTTCGGGTGGTGGGCCAGGGATTATGGAGGCCGCCAATCGTGGTGCGTTTGATGGTGCTTCGGCATCGGTGGGGTTAAATATTGAATTGCCACATGAGCAAAAAACTAATCCTTGGCAGAATATTTCTTTGAATTTCCGTCATTTTTTTGCCCGTAAAGTGTCCTTTGTGAAATACGCGGATGCCTACATTATTTATCCCGGTGGTTTTGGTACTTTGGATGAGTTGATGGAAGTGTTAACGCTGATGCAAACCGGCAAAACCAAGCGTATTCCAGTTATTTTGGTCGGGACTAATTTTTGGCAGGGATTTTTAACTTGGATTCAAACTCAATTGGCAACCATGGGTTTGATTGAAGATAAAGATATGAATTTGGTGCAATTAATTGATGAACCTGCCAACGTGGTGGACGCCATTTTTGCTTTCTATGAAGCGCATGACATTGAGCCTTCGGATGAAGAGCGTCAGCGTATGTTGTATTTGTAGTAGGGATTGGCGGCAAACTTAGGTTCTTGTTAGGTTTTCATTAGTGCATTATTAGTGCATTCAAAGAGAATAGTCTAAGAGCATAAATGGAGAGGGGCATTTTTTGCCCCTCTCCAAGCGCATGGAAAATGTGCGACGATGCAACTACAGTTTTTTCAAGGTTTCGCGCACATAAGCTGCATTCGCCCCATTCGGCGCCAATTCCAGATAGCTGTTAAAGGCCTTTTTTGCCTTCTCGTTTTCATTTAAGAACATGCGTGCATCACCTAAGTTGACATAGGCAATCGCGCGTGATGGGTCGATTTGTAGGGTGTTTTCGAACCACCGCGCGGCTTCTGCGTATTTTTGCTGTTTCAAATAGACAAAGCCTAAGTTGTTGGCGGCTAATGCAAATTCTGGTCTATATTTGAGTGCTTCGGTGAAGGCAGCCTCGGCTTCGGCGTAGCGTTTTTCGCGGTAATGTACTAGTCCGAGATCATTGGCTCTTTGCGCCATTTGCTTGGAAGAGCCTTCTACCAATTTGGGTGCCGCGATTTTTTGTTCGCCGCCACTTAGGTTTTTAATGACGATAGGTTCTTTGCTTCCTGCTTTCACCGTTGCTTCTGTGATTTTATTATTGAGCGCAATCGCTTCGCTGGAGAGTTGGTTGGTATTCGCGTTTAAGAATTCGCCTTCACCCTCTTTCTTCAATTCAAAAATAAATTCACCGCCCTCTGATCCCGGTAAACTGCCGAAAGCCGGTGTCTGTTGCGATACCGCAGACACAGCAGGCGCGATGTAAGCGGCGAGCTCGGTGGCCGTAATGAGATTGTCACCATTCAGATCTGCTTTGCCATTTAATGCCTGTAACAAAGTCCAGGTAAACACAGAATGACCATTCGGCCCGCCATCCGCAACTAATTGGTCAGCGCCACCAGCAGTTAACATTTGACGACCTATACGCTTCGCATTCTCACGCAAGAAGGCGGAAGTACCACCGCCACGCGTTAGCCCCAGTCCGCTATAGCAGGCGTCCATCACAAAAAAGACGTGTTTGGCATTTAGACTTTCTGCGATATTTTGTAGATCGGTCATAGGAATTGCGTCTACCGAAATTTGCTCAGGATCAGAATCGACCGGAATGATATAGCCGAGATTGCGTCCAGAGCTGAGTTTGCGGGTGGCACCGTGACCTGCAAAAAAGATAAATACACGGTCATCTTTCTTCAGTTGAGCATGCGCTAATTTGTCATGAAACAGCGCAAGAATATTATTGCGGGTCGCTTCGCCATTACTTAATGTCAGCACTTTGTCATTGCTAAAACCGAGACGATTGACCAAGGTTTCGCGTATCGCTTTGGCGTCTTGAACCGCGTATTGCAGCTTGGGCCATTTCACATAATCATTGATGCCGATCACGATGGCATAGGAGTTTTGATAGTCGCTGGTGATGTTGGTGATGCCGGCCTTTTCAGCTTGCGCATTGGCTTTTTGACTAACACTAAATTCGCTGCCATCCCAAGTGGCGAAGCGATAACCCTCGGCGATCAGTTTATCCAAAATCATGGGCAAAGCTTTGACCGTGCGTTCGTGAATGTCGTGGAATAACACAATGCCGCGTTTTTCTTTTTCTAAATTATTCATGACTCGATTCACAATTGAGCTAGGCACGGGATCGGCCCAATCAAGTGAATCAATATTCCACATCACAGAACGTAAACCTAAAGTTTGTAGTATCTGCATACCTTCTTTGTTCTTCGCGCCATAAGGAAAGCGGAAGAGAGGAGAACGTTTAGCGTTAATGGTTTTGAGTAATTGGTCGGTGCGCTCTATCTCTGCATGTAAGCCATCGCCACTTTCTTTGGAAAGTAAGGCGTGACTGAAACTATGATTGGCGAGTACATGACCCGCATCCATCAGTTTTTTACTGGTGTCGGCATTTTTATTTAAGCTTTGTTTGCCAGTCGCATCGACTTTGCCAACATTTTGTCCAACTTGGAAGAAGATGCCGGGTACATTGTATTGCTTGAGTATGGCGGCGATTTCTTCGGTATAACTGGCGTGCGGACCGTCATCAAAAGTTAGTACGATAGTTTTGCTCGGCAGCTCGTAACCGAAGATTTCTTTTTCGTCTTTGTCGAGTTTTTCTGGGTACGGCAAAATCACGCCGTAGTCTTTTAAAATCTGTTCGCGGTTATATAGCTTGCTCAGTTTGACCAGATAGTCATCCCAGCGCTCACGTTTGAGTTCTATCGCGCGCGTCTCAAAGCGTGCAAAGACTTCTTTCAATTCTTTATCGTATTCTTTCTCGATGTCGTTCAAAGCCGCGATGTCTTCGCTCACGCGTTTATGTAATTTGATGGCGGGTAGCGTTTGTTCACTGGCGATGGCTTTTTGCAGGCGCAGTAATACTTCGCGAAATGCCAAACGATCCGCATCATAGAGATCAGGATTCGATTCTATGTAAGTCAGCACTTGCTCGTAGCTTCCCAAGCGCGCTTCTGCTTTGCTGCTTGAGATTTTTTGTATTATGAGATCGAGATTGTTTAGGCGCGTCAGATTTTCATGGAATAAGGCCTGACCGACGCGGTTGGCTTCATTGCGTTCTTTTTCTTTGAGTTTTTTCTCATCGGCGAATAGCACGATAATTTTTCTATAGTTGCCGAGTAGGCTGTTTAATTCACTTTGTAGTTGTTGATTGACATCGGTACTGACGGATTGTGACGCTTGTCCTGCTAGATTGTTGCTGGTATTTTCGGTTGGCGTCAGACGATTGCTTTGGTTTGTTTTGTAGCTGATGCCTGCAACGAGCGCGATCAGTGCGGCGAGTGAGACAGCGAGTAGGGGTTTAGATTTCATGCAAATAGGGATGGTGTGAGTGAATACGCTAGCAACTTGCGAAAGTGCTTATGATATTGCAAATAAAGAATGTTTTGTGAAACTTACGACACTGAACCACGCAATTTGGCTTTGCTTGCCTTTAGTTCTATTTAGTTTTGTCGAGATCAACGCCGCACCTGCATGCTTTGTTACAATGTATGGCAATTTGTCCTATATGATTTGAGACAAGAGTTTTTGAGACAAGAGTTGCACGGTAAGCGCTATACCCTGTTACTCAATTATTTAAATCTATATTTATTCAGTATATAAAGTGAAGATCATGAAAAACTTATTGAAGTTAATTGCCAGTTTAGTCGCAGCTTGTTTTGCGATATCCGCATCGACCTTGGTCGCCGCACAAGATAAAACCGCGCCACCACCACCCAAATTAGAAAAATTGGAAGAAGGTCCAGATTCCGACGTGAAATTGATTAAGCAGGAGAGTAATAAACTGAAAACCGTGGAGCGCAAAGAAAACGGTAAAGTCAGCGAAGTGCAAGTTCGTACAGGCAAAAGCAACTACACGGTGAAAGCGAACAATGCGCCTAAGGGCACGCCTGAAGGCGATGCCAATCGTGCAGCGCAATGGAAGGTGCTGGAATTTGGTGGTAATAAGCAAAGTAAGGAAGTTGAATCTTTACCAGTACTGCCAGTCGGACCGAATTCGACCTCAAAAATTGGCTCTACTAAATCTTTGCCAGCTAGCGCAAATGCCAGCGCAGCAAGTGCGGCTAGTGCAGCTAGCATGGATGCTAAGACCGCTACTCCAGTGAAAAAATAACCCTCATTACGTAAAATTTACACAGAATAAACATGGCTGTATTTACATCGGTAACATTGGAAGACCTAGCACCTTGGATGTCTCAATTCCCTCTGGGAAAAGCATTGGCTATTCGCGGTATTGCATCAGGTATAGAGAATAGTAATTTTTTTATTGATACCGAAAAGGGAGAATACGTTCTCACCATTTTTGAAAATCTGGATTTCGATCAATTACCATTCTATTTAAAGTTGATGCGTCATTTAGCGGATCGCGGTGTGTTAGTACCAGCGCCGATCGCGAATCTGGACGGTGAGTTGTGTGTTGCTTTGCATGGTAAGCCTGCGGCTATCGTCAGTAAGTTAGCAGGCAGCTCGCAAATGGCACCCTTGCCTGTGCATTGTGCCGAAGTCGGAACGATGTTGGCACGCATGCATTTAGCTGCACAGGACTTTACGATTCGTCAGCCGAACTTGCGTGGACTAGCTTGGTGGCAATCGACGGTACCGAAAGTGCTGGAGTTTTTAACTGATGCTAAGCGTAGTTTGATGCAAGATGAAATTGCATTTCAAACTGCCTTTGCTCAAACGGCGACTTATCAAGCGCTGCAAAGTGGTCCCGTGCATGCCGATTTATTTCGCAACAATGTGATGTTTGATGGCGAGCGCTTAACCGGATTTTTTGATTTTTATTTTGCCGGTTGCGATACTTGGTTGTTTGACGTTGCCGTGACGATCAATGATTGGTGTATCGATGTGGAAAGCGGTGAACTCGACATGGCTCGTGTGACCGCGATGCTCAATGCCTATCATGCGGTACGTCCATTTACTGCGGCGGAAGGCGATGCCTGGCAAGCGATGTTGCGTGCTGCCGCTTTCCGTTTTTGGCTGTCACGTGTTTATGATTTTTATAAACCGCGTGATGCTGAAATGTTGACGCCACACGACCCTGGGCATTTTGAACGTATTTTACGTTTGCGCATTAGTCAGCCTACGCTAGCTTTACCCATGGCATTACTTTCAGCACCACAATAAATTAGCATGAATACTCCTCAGGCAATTGCAGGCTGGCGTTGGATACAGCAAGGTTTTTCAACTTTCAAAAAGAAACCATTTGAACTCTTGTTCATATTTTTTGGTTTGATTTTTGTGAACTTGGGTTTAAGTTTGGTGCCGTTTGTTGGTGCGCTTATTCCTTTCATTTTTGGTCCCTGCCTAGGCATGGGGATTATGCATGCTTGCCGTGATATCGATGAGGGAAAACCTGTGGCGACCGGCGTTTTGTTCGTCGCTTTTCGTTCGCCTGCTTTTCGTACTTTAGTGTTGATGGGCGTCCTATATACCTTAGCCTTGTTAGCTGCTTTGGCCTGTTCTATTCCTTTCGACGACGGCGCCTTGTGGGATTACATTTCAGATCCATCCAAAGCAGATCCTAAAGCCTTGGTGAAATCAAATATCGGCCTAGGTATGTTGGTCTTTTTCGCCGTGTACACGCCAGCCGCGATGGCGTTTTGGTATGGTGGGCCATTGATTATGTGGCATGGTATGAGTGCGCCCAAAGCGATTTTCTACAGCTTTTTTGCGGTATGGCGAGCCCGTAAAGCGTTCTTGGTCTATTTATTGGCGTGGTGTGGCTTGCTTAGTTTTGTCGCGTTTTTGATGGCGCTGAGTGGCGGTGTGTTGGGCGTTTTGATCTTGCCTTTGATGCTGAGCGTTTCTTTGGTGATGTATTGCACCTTTTACTTCAGCTATAAAGAAGTGTTTAGCCGTGAGCAAAGTGCTTGAGCATGAGTTAAGTGAGCATGAGCTAAATGCGAGTTGAAGATGAATTGAATTTTTTCTTTGGCTAACCACGAAGTGCCAAATGCAAAATGCCGGATTATTTCCGGCATTTTCTTTTTGTGCTTCTTTTTTCCTTAATTTGCTTATTCCGCCTTAGTATTGCGTTCGTGTTCTGATGGCATGCTCAGGTCGTCGATGATCTCATAGCTATGTGTCATCTCCGCTGTTTTGCCTAGCATAATCGATGCTGAGCAATATTTTTCATGCGACAGTGCAATGGCGCGTTCGACTAGATTGGCCTTTAGATTGCGACCTGTGACTAAGAAATGAAAATGAATTTTGGTAAATACTTTGGGTTCAGTGTCTGCACGCTCGGCAGATAATTTGACTTCGCAGCCACGCACGTCCTGTTTGCCTTTGCGTAAAATCAGCACGACGTCGTACGCTGAGCAGCCGCCAGTTCCAAGCAACACCATTTCCATAGGGCGCGGTGCTAAGTTGTGTCCGCCACCTTCGGGGGCGCCATCCATCAAGACAGCATGGCCGGAGCCTGTTTCAGCCAAAAAACTCATGCCGGATACGCCGGTCCAACGTACGTTTGCTTCCATTTTTACTCCTGCCTTGATAATTGCGATTGCGGTTAGATAAGCGGCTTATTGTAACTGAGCTATTGTTTTTCTTGTTTTTGGCTTTGCCAAAATCGTAGGACTTACGCAAAACAGCCCCAGGGTCGTTGTTATCTCCTCGCCGTGCTCAAGCACTGTCTTCGTCGACACGCCTAGCTGGGACAATTTTACGTAAGTCTTAAATCTAATGTTAATGCTGATTTTTGCAACTTTCCTGATTGCATCAAGTTTTTCTGGCGCAACAGGATTTCTTGACCTAGTATGAAACTTCCTATTGTGTGTGCGTGATAATTTTTGTTTATCCTACATCTCCTCCGTCACTTCAAGTGACTTAGTCCCGGAGCAAGACTTCGGGTTTTTTTTGCGCTTTAGTCTAGACATGATGCGACAACCACAACGAAGTTAGTCCAGAAACTGCCTAAAATTTAAACAATGCGGAAAGAGTGCTTGCGCTAAGTCTTTGAAAATACTATAATTTCCGACTCTCTGTTCGCCCAAGAGAGAATTTACAAGGGAGCGTCTGCTAGGTTTCATTAGCAGAACCACCGAAATTAGGGTGTTTGTTTTAAAAATTAAACTCATTTTTTATTTAGGATTCAACATGAAAACCTTTTCCGCTAAGGGCCATGAGGTTCAGCGCGACTGGTTCGTGATTGACGCGACAGATAAAGTTCTCGGACGTGTTGCCAGCGAAGTGGCACTCCGTTTACGCGGCAAGCATAAACCAGAATTTACTCCACACGTAGACACAGGCGATTTCATCGTCGTAGTGAATGCAGCTAAACTGCGCGTGACTGGTACTAAAGCTCTGAACAAAGTTTACTATCGTCATACTGGATACCCAGGTGGTATCTATGAAACGAACTTCCAAAAAATGCAAGCTCGCTTCCCAGGTCGCGCATTAGAAAAGGCTGTTAAAGGCATGCTGCCAAAAGGCCCACTCGGTTACGCAATGATCAAGAAGTTGAAAGTGTACGCAGATGCAACGCATCCGCATGCAGCTCAGCAACCACAAGTACTCGACATCTAAGGAATAGCCATGATCGGTAATTACAACTACGGAACTGGCCGTCGCAAGAGCGCAATCGCTCGTGTATTCCTGAAAACAGGCAGCGGCAAAATTGTGGTCAATGGTAAACCAGCTGACCAATATTTTTCTCGTAAAACTGGCTTGATGGTTATCCGTCAACCACTCGAGTTAACAAATCACCTCGAAACATTCGATATCATGATCAATGTACACGGTGGTGGTGAATCTGGCCAATACGGCGCGGTTCGTCACGGTATCACACGTGCTTTGATCGACTACGATGCAACTTTGAAATCTGAATTGTCCAAAGCTGGCTTCGTTACTCGTGATGCTCGTGAAGTTGAACGTAAAAAAGTTGGTTTGCGCAAAGCACGTCGCGCAAAACAATTCTCCAAGCGTTAATTTGCTTTTCGCAGATTTTTTGCTGGAACAAAAAACCGCCACATGTTGGCGGTTTTTTTTCGCATATTGCAATTTCTGTGCGCAAACGGAATTTTTCAAGAAAACCCTGCAACGCTGAGGTGCAGAGACGCAGAGGGGCGCCGAGTAAGCATAGTGAATTTCAATTCTACCGAAATCTCTGCGCTTCTCGGCATCTCGGCATTAAGGCGGAAATCCTTAGCTCAACTAGCTTTGTTCATTCGACTTCGCTTCTGCTATTGGGAATTCAAGCTACGGCTGCTAGAATGCACGCATAATTTCTTAACGGCATCAGCTTTAGTTTAGGACTGCAAAAATGATCAAGATTGGTATCGTAGGTGGAACGGGTTATACGGGTGTGGAGTTGCTGAGAATTTTGGCGACCCATCCTCAAGCGCAATTGACCGCCATTACGTCTCGTAAAGAAGATGGCGTGCCAGTGGCACAAATGTATCCGTCCTTGCGTGGCCGAGTTGATCTGGCATTTTCTTCGCCTGATAAAGCTAATTTGAATGAGTGTGACGTGGTGTTCTTCGCAACCCCACACGGTGTGGCGATGGCGCAAGCACCTGAACTGTTAGCCAATGGCGTAAAGGTAATTGATCTAGCAGCAGACTTCCGTATGCAAGACGTCGCTCAATTCGAGAAATGGTATGGCATGGAACATAGTTGCAAAGACTTATTGCCAGAAGCCGTGTATGGCTTGCCGGAACTCAATCGCGATAAAATTAAGAACGCACGTTTGATCGGTAATCCAGGCTGTTATCCAACCACCATGCAATTGGGTTTTGCGCCGTTGTTAAAAGCTGGTGTGATTGATGCCGGAAATCTGATTGCGGATTGTAAATCAGGCGTGTCTGGTGCGGGTCGTAAGGCAGAAATTGGAATCTTGTTCTCAGAAACCAGCGATAGCTTCAAAGCTTATGGTGTAGCGGGACATCGTCATACGCCTGAAACGGTTGAGCAATTACAGCGCCTGACTAAAGATAAAGTTGAGTTGCTATTCACACCGCATCTGGTGCCTATGATACGCGGCATGCATTCCACTTTGTATGCGCAATTAAAGCAAGAAATTAGTCAGGAAATCAGCAATGAGGCTTTGCAAGCCATGTTTGAAGAAGCCTATAAAGACGAGGCTTTTGTTGATGTCATGCCGTTCGGATCGCACCCAGAGACGCGCTCAACTCGTGCCTCAAATATGTTGCGGATCGCTTTGCATCGTCCGGGTAATGGTAAGCACGTCGTGATCTTGGTGGTGCAAGATAATCTGGTCAAAGGTGCTTCTGGTCAAGCAGTGCAGTGCATGAACATTATGTTTGGACTGGATGAGTCAACGGGCTTGCTGCATGTGCCTGTGAATCCCTAAGCATAGCCTGCGACTATGCCAATTTCTAAGCTCTTTCGCCGACGCTTGACTGCGTCCAAGATGACCATTAATCAGCATTTACCTTGGCCTATCAAATTTGCTTTGTTTGCCGTGGTGATTGGTGTCGGCGGAGCAATTGCCATGTGGACTTACGATTTGGGGCGCAGTTTTGCTTTTGGTCCTAAGTTTTCGCCTGAGCAAATGACGGAGTTGCAAGATAAAGTCGCGAGCTTGACCGCCGAGCGCGATAAGTTGCAAGCGGCCGCAGCGACCATTGATAGCCAGCAAAATATAGAGAAGTCGATTCAAAAGCAATTGACGGATCAAATCAATACGCTGACTGCCGAGAATAATAGAATTAAGGACGATCTCGCTTTTTTTGAGAGCTTGATGCCTTCGGCAAATCGTCCGCAGGGAATTACCTTGCAAAAAACAAAAATTGAATTAACAGGGCCTAATCAGTTACGCTATCGTGCTTTGGTCATGCAGGGCGGTAAGGTCGTACGCGATTTTTCTGGTGAAATGCATATCAGCCTGACACTAGTTCAAGAAGGTAAACCTGTTATGATGGAATTTCCTGATCCTAAATCAGGTGAGGCAGCGAAGTTAAAATTATCCTTTAAGCATTATCAAAGAATAGAAGGGCAAATTACTTTACCTGAAGGCGCGGTTGTCAAATCTGCGCAAATGACAGTGCTAGAAAAGGGCGAATTACGTGCGAAACAAGCTGTTCAAGTTGCCAGCTTGTGATGTCGTGTCGTGATGAGCCAGTTCCTGTGATGGAATATGCTGAAGTACTGTTAATTGTCGAAACATTAAAAACAATGAGGAGTTTGCATGTTTAATCGCAAGAATAAGAGCACGATAGATAGTTTGATAGGCGCCACTACCAGTATCAATGGTGATGTGCATTTCAAAGGCGGATTGCGCATTGATGGTCACGTGACGGGTAATGTGATCGCCGAGTCGGGTTCCCCAAGCATATTGGTTATTTCCGAACAAGCGATTATCGATGGTGAAGTACATGCCGGACATATTGTGGTCAACGGTGTCATTAATGGCCCTGTGGTGTCGACGGAGTTGATTGAATTGCAAAGCAAGGCACGCATTTCTGGCGATGTCCAATATAAAGCCTTGGAAATGATGAATGGAGCACTGGTTTCCGGTAAGTTAGGCCATGATCAAGCGACGGAGCCGGTGCTAAAGTTAGCGGCTTCCAACTAGCGCAAACTTTAATTTAAAGAAAGGTCTATAATAGAGACCTGATCTGAATTTTTGTAGGAGCTTACTATGAACGCCGTTACTGACATGCCATCCCCGATTATCTTCACCGACAGTGCCGCTGAAAAGGTTGCGCAATTGATCGAAGAAGAAGGCAATCCAGATTTGAAATTGCGCGTCTTTGTACAAGGCGGTGGTTGTTCAGGTTTTCAATATGGTTTTACTTTCGATGAAATCACCAATGAAGACGACACCATTATGAACAAAAATGGTGTACAGCTTTTAGTGGACGCAATGAGCTACCAATATTTGGTTGGTGCTGAAATTGATTACAAAGATGATTTAGAAGGTGCGCAATTCGTGATTAAAAATCCGAATGCACAATCAACCTGTGGTTGTGGTTCTTCTTTCTCTGCTTAATCCTCCCTAATGCAGTTTGAGCTATGCTCGATAGTTCATGAAAAAGTAGTTGAAGACAAATTGCTTGGACAAAAAAAGACGCTACGGCGTCTTTTTTTTATGGAAAATTTGTTTCTCGCGCACAAGTCTAGCGGCACAGGCTACACTCATTGCCAAGAGCATGGCGATGAGTAAAAAATGGAAATAATAGCGCGACAATCAACACCAGGTCCGGAACTCTTGAAGGCCTTACGCAAGGTATTGCCGATGCACTGTATCTTGGCTGATCCCGAAGATACTCGCCCCTATGAGTGCGATGCACTCACTACTTACAAGCAATTAGCTTTCATTGTTGTTTTACCTGAAAACGAAACGCAAATTTTGGCGGTGATGTCGATTTGCCGCGAGTTAAACATTCCTATCGTTCCGCGTGGTGCGGGTACTGGTTTGTCGGGTGGAGCAACGCCCGTCGAATTTGGTCTGGTCTTATCGACCGCGAAGTTAAATAAAATCTTGCGCGTCGATGCTTATGCCAGAACCGCGGTGGTGCAACCTGGGGTGCGTAATTTGGCTATTTCGGACGCTGCTGCCAGCTCAGGCTTATATTATGCCCCCGATCCTTCGTCCCAACTGGCATGCACCATAGGTGGTAATTTGGCCGAGAATGCAGGTGGCGTACATTGTCTGAAATATGGATTGACGGTTCACAATGTGCTGCGCGCACGTGTGGTGACGATGGATGGCGAAGTATTGGAATTAGGCAGTGAAGCATTGGATGCGCCGGGTTTAGATTTGTTATCGGTGTTTATCGGTTCCGAAGGCATGCTTGGCATCGTCACCGAAATCACGGTCAAACTGATTCCTAAGCCGACTACCGCACAAGTAATCATGGCCTCTTTTAAGCAGATTGAAAAAGCCGGTGAAGCCGTGGCGCAGATTATTGCACGCGGCATTATTCCTGCTGGATTAGAAATGATGGATCAAATCTCGATACGTATGGTTGAGCCATTTGTGAATGCGGGTTATGACATCAATGCAGCAGCCATTCTTTTGTGCGAGTCGGATGGCAATCCCGAAGAAGTCGCGGATGACATCGCCCGTATGAGCCAAATACTGATGGACGCCGGTGCCAGCGAACTGACCGTTTCCAACACTGAAGCACAGCGCTTAAAACTATGGTCGGGGCGAAAAAATGCTTTTCCTGCGGCAGGTCGTATTTCACCGGATTATTACTGCGTTGATGGCACCATTCCACGTAAACATTTGTCAGCCATGTTGAAGGCAATTGCTGACATGAGCGAGAAGTATGGTTTGGCCTGTGCTAACGTTTTTCATGCTGGCGACGGTAATCTACATCCTTTGATTTTATTTGATGCTAATCAGGAGAGTGCATTTGCTAAAGCCGAAGCTTTTGGCGCTGAAATACTCGCCTTGTGTGTTGCGATGGGCGGCACGATTACGGGTGAACACGGGGTCGGGATAGAGAAATTAAATTCTATGTGTGTGCAATTTCAAGAGACCGAATTGCGCGCTTTTTATGCGGTGAAACAGGCGTTTGATCCATGGAATTTACTCAATCCTGGTAAAGCAATTCCTAGTTTGCATCGTTGTGCCGAAATGGGACGTATGCATGTTCATCAAGGGCAATTGCGTTTCCCTGATTTACCCCGATTTTGAAGAAGACTGATAATCATATTTGAAAAATAATGGATAAAATTCTTCAACAATTTCGTGAACAAATTCTGACGGCTAGTGCAGAACAGCAGGTTTTGCGCATAGAAGGCGGTGGTACTAAACAATGGTATGGCAACCCAATGGTTGCTACCAGTGCCGTATTAAACACCCAAAGCTACCAAGGCGTCATCAGCTACGAACCGACCGAATTAGTGATCAGTGCACGCTGCGGTACCAGCCTGAAAGAGATAGAAACTTTACTAGACCAACATGGACAAATGCTGGCGTTCGAGCCACCGCATTTTGGAGCAGTGGCGACCGTCGGCGGCATGCTCGCTACGGGTTTGTCGGGACCACGGCGCGCCTCAGTGGGAGCGGCACGTGATTTTGTGCTGGGTGTGACTGTGATGAATGGCGCAGGCGAAATCTTGCGCTTTGGCGGGCAGGTCATGAAAAATGTGGCAGGCTATGATGTCTCGCGTTTAATGGCGGGATCGCTAGGAAGTTTGGGATTGATACTTGATGTATCACTGAAAGTTTTACCTAAACCTGTGGCTGAAACCAGTTTGATGTTTGCTATGTCGGAAGTTGATGCATTGACTCAATTGAATCGCTGGGCGGGGCAGGCATTGCCAATTTCCGCTAGCAGCTATTATGCGGGTCGTTTGATGTTGCGCCTTTCAGGTTCTGAGGCAGCGCTACGCGTCGCGAAACAAAAACTAGGTGGACAAAAAATCGATAGCGCGACTGCTTATTGGACTAGTTTGCGTGAGCAAAGTCATCATTTTTTTACGCCAGAGGAGGATTATGCTTTGTGGCGCGTATCGCTTCCCTCTACTGCGCCCGCTTTAAAATTGCGTAGTAAAACCCTCATTGAATGGGGCGGTGCTCAGCGCTGGTTATGGACTAACGAAGATGAAGCGACACTGCGATCTAGCGTACAAGCGATGGGGGGACACGTGACACGGTTTCGCTACGGCTCAGCGAGCACGCCTGGATTGACTGAATTATCCGCGCCACTCTTGAAGATACATCGTCAATTAAAAGCCGCTTTTGATCCGGCGATGATTTTTAATCGTGGGCGTTTGTTCGACTAAAAACTTATGCAAACACAATTACTCGATACGATAAAAGCGACCGAGCAAGGGCAGGAGGCGGAAGCGATTCTGCGTACTTGCGTGCATTGCGGTATGTGTAATGCAACTTGTCCTACCTATCAATTGCTCGGCGATGAATTAGATGGACCACGCGGTCGTATTTATCTGATTAAGCAAGTGTTAGAAGGTAAGACACCGACCATTAAAACCCAGACCCATCTTGATCGTTGCTTGACTTGTTTGAGCTGTGAAACGACCTGCCCATCGGGTGTGCAATATGGACGTTTATTGGAAATTGGTCGTGAGCTGGTTGAACAGAAGGTCGGGCGCTCGTGGTCGCAAAAGATCATTCGTAGCAGCTTAAAAAATGGTTTGAGTAATCCACGCTTATTTCAACACGCTATAAAAATAGGTCGTGCGGTATCAGGACTATTACCAAAGCACTTGAGCGAAAAAATACCAGCGACTATTCAGCACAGCGGTTGGCCGCAGACAGCACATACCCGCAAAGTGTTATTACTCGACGGCTGCGTACAACCGGGTTTAGCGCCAGAGATCAATGCAGCGACGGCGCGTGTGCTTGATCGTCTAAATTTTCAAGCCATGTTGGCTCCGCAGGCAGGTTGTTGTGGCGCGGTGCGTCTTCATCTGAATGATCAGAGTGGCGCTATCAACGCTGCGAAGCGGAATATTGATGCTTGGTGGCCGCTCTTGAAACCTGAGAGCGCATCCGGCGTTGAAGCGATCGTGATGACCGCATCGGGTTGTGGTGTCATGGTGAAGGACTACGGGCAATTGTTAAAGCATGATGCTGAGTACGCAGACAAAGCCCATTTGATCAGCAAGTTAACATGTGATTTAAGTGAATTCTTGCCGAATTTTGAAAATGAACTGATTGCTAAAATCAACGGTTATGTTGGCGATAACGTCAGTGCTAATGTTGGCACTAGTATCAAGCAACGAGTGACTTGGCATCCACCCTGCACTTTACAACACGGACAGAAAATCCGCGGTAAGGTGGAAGAATTGCTGCGTCATCTGGGCGTGGACGTGCAGCTGTGCGTTGATAGTCATTTATGTTGCGGTTCCGCAGGGACTTATTCAATTTTGCAATCGGATTTGGCACAAAAATTACGTCAGCAAAAAGTCGCTGCGTTGGAAGCAACTGAACCAGAGTTGATCGTCTCGGCGAATATGGCATGTCAACAGCATTTACAAACTGCAACCACGATTCCAGTCAAACATTGGATAGAATTAGTGGATCAGATTTTAGCAGAGCTACCATCAGCACTGCCCCCAACGTTAACTACAGATTTACCACCTCGCATAAAAGTGAGCGACAGTGTCGACGAGCTGACCTCAATTGAGGTGGAATCATTGTCTCAAGTGGATGAGGGAATGAGCAAAGCAGTACAAAAGAAAGCGGCTCAAAAAAAGAATAAGTCGCCATCCAGCCATAAAAACATCCGGAAATCTAATGTACTTGATGGTGCAGATGCGGACCTAAGCGCACAAAAAACTGTTAACAAGCGCTCCAAAAAGAAAACCTAAGTTGGTCTTACTTCATTAGCAGTCAATCCCAAAGTGCTGGTGATGTCCGCTTAAGCTAGGCCAAAAAAAACGCAACATGATCGCTCATGTTGCGCGAAAGATCAGCCCGATTTGGCAACGGGCTAATCCAATTGATTACCTGCGATTAGAAGCGGTAGCCGAGACCCAAACCGACTAATACTGGATCAACTTTCACTGCGCTGACTTTGGCGCCTGAAACGGTGACATCGCTGCGAATCTGAACTTTTTTTACATCAATATTGATAGACCAGTTTTTGTCGATTTTGAAATCTACGCCAGCTTGTAAAGACAAACCGAAGCTATTACTTTCCAAACCACCTTTGCCGCCCAATAATTTCACTTGGGAGATATTGGTGTAGTTGACACCTGCACCAAGGTAAGGGTTGATGCTGGAGTTCGGTGCAAAGTGGTACTGTGCAGACAAAGTCGGTGGCAAGTGTTTGAAGGTACCGATATTGGCGCCGTCCAAATAAACATCATGCTTTTGTGGGTAAGTTAAAATCAATTCAGCCGCGATATTCGGTGTGAAGAAATACGTTACGTCGAATTCTGGGATAGTTTTTTTACTGACCGTAATACGATCAGATGCACCAGTGCCGCCTAATGGATCGGAATCATTTGCTGGGCTGATATTGACCACACGGCCACGTACCAGCCATGGGCTTTCTTGTGCCATTGCTTGTGAACTAACGACACCCATTGCCGCTAAAGAGAGGGCGAGAACGATTTTTTTCATTTTCATTTCCTTGGTTAAAAGTGTGGGTAAATAATATAAATAATCAATGTAGGTGCTTGCAAAGTCGCTAATTAGTTACTGGCGACACATTTGCTAACAAGCGCTTATTCAATGAACACAGTGTAGTTGCGCACCGCAACATCAGTTTTGAGCTAGATCAATTAGTTTGATAATCCATCAATCGGAAAAATTTAAATATCGGCTGATATGGCGACTGCCATTGTCGATTTCAAGCCAGATTTTTAATCTAGTTTGTGATGATGAGTGTATCTAAAGCGCTGGCAACAGCAGGGTGAGTCGTGCGCTTGGGCTTGCGCTGTGGGCAAAAAAGATAATAGGAATCGATTGCAAATGCGATTGATCTGAGCTTGAGCTTAGGCTGAATTAAGATTGACCTAAATCAGGCCAGCCTATTTATTCTGTCACGATACAATTCATGGCGAGATCGAAGGGTTCTGCAGCAAATTCACATGATGCCAATTGGTAAGCAATCCCGATGCTATACGCTTGCGGTAATTCAGCTAAGGTACGGTCATAAAAACCGCCGCCGTAGCCTAAGCGGAAATGCGCAGCGTTATAGCCGACACAGGGAATTAATAGCAGGTCTGGTTGAACAAATGTGTCACGGCGTGCCGGAATTAATACCCCAAAGTCATCTTTTTCCATAGAGTCACCTGGTGCCCAGGACACAAATCCCAGAGCGCGATTCTTAGCTATGACTACCGGTAAGGCCAGTTGTTTGCCAGCACTATGTAAATTCGAATATAAATCCCGCAAATTAGGTTCGCACCGGATCGGTGAATAGACGCCGATGATGCTGGCTTGCATGAGCTGAGGGAAGTCAAGTAATTTCTCATGAATACGCTGATCCCAGGCTTGTCGCTGTGCTAAAGCGACTGCTTTACGTCTTTCAATTAAAATTTTGCGTAAATCTGGACGAGAGACGGTCGGCGACGCAGATGAAAGTATCGTGTCCGCAGGGCTAAGCTGCATTTCTTCTTTTACGCTAGGGAGCGGCTGTGTCATACTGTTAATAGGTTTTGAAGGGATCTGTTTGAAAATGTTAGAACGAAAATTACCAAGTCTGTTACAACCAACTATGCCCGCGAGTTTACTGCTTTCTGGCGCAATGTTGCTAGCAATTTTGCCAGAGTTCGCTATTGCCAGCGCTATCAGTGCAGAAACTGCGTTGGTAGTTGAATCCGCACCTGCACCGGCTAGCACAACCATCAATGACGATGACCGTTTCATGGCTTTGCGTGATGCGGCAATCCATGATGATGCTAAAGCAGCGCAAATGCACGCCTCTCAGTTGGCTAATTACGGCATACCGTCGTATGTCGATTACTACGTGCTGCGCACTCGTATTCGTTCGGCGTCAGCCACTGAGATTTATGGTTTCTTGAAAAAATATGAAGGCAGTGCGATTGCTGATCGTTTGCGTAATGACTGGCTACTGGTATTGGGATTTCGTCGTGATTGGGCGAATTTTGACCAATTATTACCTTCTTATGTAGTCAATGACGATCATCAAGTGAAGTGCTACGCCTTATTGTCCAAGGCTGAAAAGCAGCAACGTGTGGCTAGCGATGCACGTACTTTAATCACCTCACCTAAGCAATATGGTGATGGTTGTTATTCGCTGATTAGTTATTTGTATGAACAAGGGCAATTTACGGATGCGGATTTGTGGGCGCAGATGCGAATTGCGGCTGAATCCTCCGCCATGCCTTTGGCTAAACGCTTGGGTAAGATGTTAAACATTCCTGACAAGCGTTTGCAGGAAGCGATGGAAAAACCTAATACGCTTTTGAAAAAAGAGCCTGCAGCAGATCGTCTCAGTCGTGAATTATTTTTGTTAGCATTAGGACGCGCTGCAAAAGATGATCCTGAAAAAGCAGCTGCCGCCATCCAACGTTATGCGAGCAAATTGAGTGCAACCGAGAAAGCGCAAGCGTGGGCGAACATTGCCTTGCCCGCATCCCAAAAATTGCAATCGGAAGCCTTAGATTATTGGAAACGTGCCGATAATGCGCATTTGAGTTTAGAAGCTTATCAATGGCGAGCCAGAATGGCATTGCGCGAAGGCGATTGGAAATTTGTTAAATCATCGATTGCTACTATGCCCGGTAATCTTAAGACCTTGCCAGTTTGGGTATATTGGTATGGGCGCGCGGTGCAACAAGAAGGGAAGAAAGAAGAGGCGCAAGCTATTTTCGCGGGCATTTCCGATCAGATGCATTTCTACGGTCAGCTTGCGTTGGAGGAACGCGGTCAGAAGATAGGCGCACCAGTTTTTGCTAAACCAGTCAGTCCAGAAGAATTGGCGCCGATTGCACAGAATCCGAATTTACAGCGTGCGCTTAAATTCTATGCCATGAATTTGCGCTTTGAAGGAACGCGTGAATGGAATTGGGCTTTGCGTGGCATGAATGAGCGCGAACTAATCGTGGCAGCTGAGTTGGCGCGTCAAAATGATTTACTCGATCGTATGGTCAATACCTCAGACAGAACCAAAGGCGAGCTTGATTTTAACCAGCGATTCCCCACTCCATTCAATGACACCATGTATAAAGCGACGCAGTCTGTAGGCGTGGATATGGCTTGGGTTTATGGTTTGATACGGCAAGAATCGCGTTTTGCCACCGCAGCAAAATCCCATGTGGGTGCGACAGGCCTGATGCAAGTGATGCCAAACACAGCAAAATGGGTCGCTAAAAAAATTGGTTTATCAAATTATGTGCCGCGCCAAGTGAATGATGTCGAAACGAATATCGCGCTCGGTACCAATTATTTGAATATGGTCTTGACCGATTTAGGCGGTTCTCAAGCTTTGGCGTCGGCTGCCTATAATGCCGGTCCAGGTCGCCCGCGCGCGTGGCGTGCGACTTTGTCGCGTCCGGTGGAAGGTGCTATTTTCGCTGAGACGATTCCCTTCTCTGAGACGCGTGATTATGTAAAAAATGTTTTGTCGAATGCTACCTATTACGCTGCATTATTGGAAAAGAAGCCGCAGTCTTTAAAAGCGCGTCTGGGTGTTGTGGTACCTAAGGGTATGAGCGCCGATGATCCCGAGTACCAGTAACAGCGTCAGTAAGCGTATCAATAAACGCATCAATAAGCGCATCAGTAGGAGGATATGATGGACAATACCGATTTAGAAACCACCCTGGCACCTTTGCATGGCTTGCTCAGAAAAAGCAATTATCGCTTGGTGATAGGAAATAAAAACTACTCGTCCTGGTCGATGCGACCTTGGTTGGTATTAAAAACTTTTGGCATCCCATTTGAAGAAATCAAAATATTGTTGGATCGCCCAGACACGACTCAAAAAATTTCTGAATATTCGCTATCGGGGAGAGTGCCCGTTTTCCTCGGTGATGATTTAGTGATTTGGGATTCGTTAGCGATTTGTGAGTATTTGGCGGAACAATATCCCTTGCTGAATCTATGGCCAGAGAGTGTTGCAGCGCGCGCTACTGCACGTAGCGTCTGCGCTGAAATGCATTCCGGGTTTAGCGCATTGCGTAGCGCCATGCCTATGAATATACGGGCTAATTTTCCGGGGAAAGGACGTACCGCTGGGTCACAGGCAGATATCGGCCGCATTAGTGAGATTTGGGAAGATTGCTTATCCACTTACGGCGCACATCGGTTTTTATTTGGTGATTTTTCGATTGCCGATGCGTTTTTCGCACCGGTCGTGATGCGTTTTAAAACCTATGGCGTTTCCTTGGCGCCGGCTTTGCAAGCCTATTGTGAACGCATAGAAAGTCATCCCGCAGTCGCGCAATGGGTACATGGCGCGATAGACGAAAAAGATGATCTTCCGAAATTCGATTTTCCTTAGTTTGAATATGAAGACTTATGTGGTTGGCGGGGCAGTGCGCGATGAGCTCTTGGGTTTCCCCGTGCAAGATCGTGATTACGTTGTGGTTGGGGCGACGCCACAGCAGATGCTGGACTTGGGTTACACTCCAGTCGGCAAAGATTTCCCAGTTTTTTTGCATCCTAAAACGCATGAAGAATACGCTTTAGCGCGCACAGAGCGTAAGACGGCGGCTGGGTATAAGGGTTTTGTGTTTCATACCGATGCTAACGTTACTTTGGAGCAGGATTTAATTCGTCGTGATTTGACGATTAATGCGATTGCACAGGATGATCAAGGTCAATTGATCGATCCATTTAACGGGCAGGCAGATTTGCAGGCCAGAGTATTTCGTCATGTATCGTCTGCGTTTGAAGAAGATCCGGTTCGTATTTTGAGATTAGCGCGGTTTGCGGCGCGTTTTTCGCAAGAGCCGAATGCATTTTCGGTGGCGCCAGAAACGATGACGCTCATGCAGAAAATGGTGGCAGCGGGTGAGGTTGATGCCTTGGTGCCCGAACGAGTTTGGCAGGAGGTGTCGCGTGGATTGATGGAAGCGAAGCCTTCACGTATGTTTGAAGTTTTGCGCGAGTGTGGCGCTTTGCAACGCTTGATGCCAGAGCTAGCAGCGCTGTGGGGTGTACCACAACCAGCTAAGCATCACCCTGAAATCGATACTGGTGCACACGTTATGCTGGTAGTCGATTATGCCGCTCAACAAGGATATTCTTTGCCGATTCGTTTTGCTGCCTTACTGCATGATCTAGGCAAAGGTACTAGCGATCCTGAACAATGGCCACGTCATCATGGACATGAAGAACGCGGTGTTGAGTTAGTGAAAGCACTGTGCGCACGCTTGAAAGTGCCAACAGAATGTCGTGATCTTGCCATTATGACGGCGCGTGACCATGGCAACGTCGGACGTTCACAAGAAATGCGTCCGGCTAGTTTGCAAGACATGCTAGAGCGTAATGACGCATTTCGTAAGCCACAACGTTTTTTAGATATGCTCAAAGCGGCCGAATGCGATTGTTTTGGGCGTGCAGGACTAGAGAATATACAATTTCCACAAAAGGCTTACCTAGGGCGCGTGCTGGCTGCGGCACAGGCGGTGGATGCTGGATTGATTGCACAGCAAGTGATGCAAAAATCAGCAGACTCAACGCAAACTTCGCCGAACTCAAACTCTTCTCATTCCTCTTCGGATAAATTTCCTGCACAGAAAATTGCAGAAGCCATCCGCATCGCTCGTATCACGGCGATCCGTCAAAGTATTGAAATCATTGGTTCTTAAGTCAAGACCTGCTTGTGAAGCGACACTCAGTTCGCTGAGCTGTCGTCTTGGTATGGCACCTTCCTACTAAGCGGTTTACAAAACGGATATTCAACACCGATGCAGGAATCATTACTCTTGTAATCATCTCGTCATACGCGCTCACTACAATTCGATAACAAAAAAACTTAAGGCAAGTTTAATTATTTGTCTGATGAAAAATCGAATGAGCCTACAGATGATAGAGAAAATGATGTCCACAAAATCACTCAAATTAGTAATCGCCTCTTTATTCTTGTGCGGTACCGCGGCAAGCGCTGACTACCGTCCTGTGCAGGCACCCGGATCAAATTTGAATCAACCCGCATTGTTGACTGCGGGGATGTTTCGCTTGGAATCTGAGCGCAGTTATAAGCTGAGTTTGCAGATGGCCTTGGGCATTTTGAATGGGCATACCGAAGTTGAACGCAGTCGGTCATTAGAAAATATTGCGCGCTTTCGCAAAGATCTTTCTAAGCAAATGAAAACTGAAAAAACTGGCAAGGCATTTAATCGCGTTAACAGTGCTTTAAATGATCAAGTCGAATCATTGCCGCGCCTCACCGCCAAGACCGCGGCCGGGTTGTATGACGTGAATGAAGATCTTTTAATCAAGATGAATTTTTTGTCTTTTGCCATCGAATCAGAAACGAACGACACCACCTCTCGCATCACCGGTCTGGCGTTACGTCAGGCGTCGCTAGCGCAACGTATGGCAAAAATTGTCTTATTGAGATCTATGGATAAAAACATGCAAGCTAAGCAGGGCTTGCAAGTCGATTTAGCGCAATCTCGGATTGAGTTTTTAAATGGTATGAATTTGTTGGCGGAAGAAGCGAATTCAGATAAGGCCTTAAAAGAGCGTTTAAATTTGGCACAGCAACAATGGATTTTTTATGACAAGGCTTTAAGTTCACCCAATTTCCGAGCGGAAGATTTACGCAATATTTCCTCCACCAGTGATCGTATCGCGCAAATGATGGTCGAGATAGTGCGCTTGGGCTATGGCTTGACGCCTGATCCTAGCGTGATCGCAGAGCGTTGAGCAAGGGTATTGGTAGCACCATCGTGGTTGACATAACAATGATTTGAAATATTAGGAAATGACATGAAATCTTTAGCGCAAAAAAAACGATTCGCTACTTTAAGTATGTTGATGTTGGCGGGATTTGTTACGGTGTATCCAGCGATGAGCAAAGCGCAGACACCAGCTTCTGCTCCCGTTGTGTTAGCACCTGCAACGATCAAAATTGACGGCTCTAGCACCGTATTTCCGATCACCGAAGCGGTGGCTGAAAGCTTCCGTGAAAAAAATAGTGCGGTGAAATTCACTATTGGTATCGCTGGTACAGGCGGTGGCTTTAAAAAATTCTGTAAGGGTGAAACTGATATCTCAGATGCATCTCGCCCTATCTTGAAAAAAGAGATGGCGGAGTGTGCCAAGAACGGCGTGTACTACATGGAGCTACCGGTCGCCTTTGATGCGATCACCGTCGTTATAAATCCTAAGAATAAATTTCTGAGTAAAATCACTCTGGATGAACTGAAAAAAATCTGGGAGCCGGCAGCGCAAGGTGTGATTACGACTTGGGATCAAGTCAATCCTGCGTGGCCAAAAGCACCCATTAAATTAATTGGTCCGGGTGCTGATTCAGGTACTTTTGATTATTTTACCGAAGCGATTAATGGCAAAGCAAAATTGAGTCGCACAGACTTTACCACTTCAGAAGATGACAACGTGATCGTGCAAGCAGTGTCACGCGATGTGAATGCCTTGGCCTATTTGGGTTTTGCTTATTATTCAGAAAATAGTAAGAAATTGAAAGCCGCTGCAATCGTGCAAAAAGATGGCAAAACTGCGGTATTGCCTTCCGTTAAAACGGTGATTGATGCCAGCTATAAACCTTTGGCTCGTCCCTTGTTTATTTATGTGAATGTGAAAGCGGATGAGCGTCCTGAAGTGCGCGCTTTTGTTGATTATTATTTGAATCATGCGGATGCGATCTCTAAACAAGTGAAGTACATTCCCTTGTCAATGAAAGATTACCGCCACACCATGGTGAACTACAAAGTGAAAAAGACTGGTACCGCATTTGGCGGTGAAGCGGAAGTAGGCGTTACCATTGAAGAGTTATTGAAGCGCGAGCCCAAGAATTAAGTAGCTTTAAACTTAATAACATAGCGTAATATAACGTAGCATAGCGGGCAAAAAAACTGCCCGCTAATAGCCTGCTCAGGCAATTCCCTTTGTGGCAAACGTTAGTGCCGCTGGTGAGCAATGATTCAAGGAATTCTGCGGATTTTGCTTACTAGACATCACAAACAAGTGAAGGCGAGTATGGCGACCAAGGTCGGTATCAGAGCGCCAAGGAATAAACTTCCTGCACCTATCGAGGCATCGGCGAAGCCTCGTTTTAATAAAGCGACACCAGCGGGATTGGGCGCATTCGCTATCATCGTTAAACCACCACCAGTGACTGCACCCGCGACCAGACTGTATTTGGCTTCGTCGGAGATGCCCGCGATTAATGAACCTAGATAAGTAAGCGCCGCATTATCCGTGACGGCAGTTAAAGCCGTCGCACCAAAATACAAGATTTTGGGTGACATGGTCGATACTAAGGGCTGTAACCACCATTGCTGCATGCCTCCTAGTACCACCAGCCCAGCGAGAAAAAAAGCGACTAATAATGCCTCTTTGATGATGAGTGGATTTTGATGGCGTTCGTAAGCCTGTGCGACACCTAAGAACATCAAGAATAAGCCAAGGAAGGCGACAGGATGATGGGCAAAGCTGACTACGCCTACGAGAAATGCGATATGCACTATGCTCAATAGAATAGGAACAGTTTTTTGTTGCTCTGGATTGGCACGTGACGTTTGTGGCTGTAAATGTTTGCTGAGTACGACTACCGCAATGGTGGCATTGATCAAGACTGCAACGGCCGCTTTCCAACCAAATGTGGTCAGCATATAGAGGGAATCCCATTGCCATGCCGACGCTATCATTAAGACCGGTGGTGCGGCAAATGCAGTCAATGTGCCACCGATGGAAATATTCACAAAGAGCGCCCCTAGCGCTAAATATTTGACGCGTTCAGGAACGTCAGTTCGGAACACTTGTGGTGCTAAGACCAAAGCGGCAATGGTCATCGCGGCTGGCTCAGTGATGATTGATCCCAGCAAGGGCACCACGGCTAAACCTAGCCAAGCACTCACCAATGAGGTGCGCAAAGGAATCAGGCGCGCAATAAATCCGACCGAGTTCATGACAAGTTGAAGTATCGGACGCGAGGCGGCAATGACCATCACTACGAAGACAAATAAAGGCTCGGTATATTGTCTCGATTCGGCATAGTGCAGCGCATTTTCCCCACCGACTAGTGCCGCCATACAAAAAATTAAAACGAGCGCCCAAAAGCCAAATACCACTTCAACTTCACCTAACAGATGAAATAAACCTGCATGTTTCGGATAGCGATGTGCCAGACGTTCGAACTGTTTGGTCGCGAAGGTATGAAGTAAAGCGATGGCAAATAGAATGGCTGCTATCAGCTCAAGTGAGGAATGAGTCATAAGGTCAATACTAAATAATTCGCAGCGTATTCTGGGTTTAGTCGAAATCGACAACAGTGGAAATGATGTGCTGGTGTTTTCAATTTTACTAGAAAGGAATTAGCAAGGTAATGAATTCACTTATTGTCATTTAACAACTGCGCTATAACATGTTTGAAGTGTAATGGCGAGATGTGTTGCTGGAGAATCTTGTTTAGTGCATAGACTAAACATTGTGCAATTCTGATGAAAAGATTGAAAAACATACAGTGCTTGGTTATCGTCTCTTGGTCTATTTTTCTTTCCTTAATTGTATAAAGCAAGATTGAGCTAGTGGTATCGTCATGACGCTTTATGACTATTAGTTTTTCACTATTGTTGCATCACTATTTTGAATCACCTAAGGAGCATGTTTATGTCACGCAGTGTCTTCGTTTTGGGTAGTGCTTTATGGTTGGGTTTATGTCAGTTGGTTTTTAGTCCTCAGGCAAATGCGGCGACCACGCCAAATGCTCTCCCTATTATTCCTTTACCGCAGAAAATAGTGAGCCAGCAAGGGGTATTCAAATTAGATTCAAAAGTAAAAATCTATGCGGCTGATCTGGCTTCACAGTCGAATGCAAAATTATTGATTGCCGCCCTAGCATCAACGCAAGCTTGGCAGCTCACCTTGCATCAAGGTTTGCCAACTAAGATGGACAAAAACCTCATCGTATTTCGCACTCCCAAAGATGCAGCGATTACAGATGAATCTTATCAACTCAATATTCAAGCCAATACAGTTGAATTAATTGGAAGCGAGCGCGGACAGTTTTATGCTTTGCAAAGTCTATTGCAGTTACTGCCTTTACAGCGACAACCTGTAGTGCAATTACCTCTAGCTCAGATACAAGATCAACCACGCTTTGCTTGGCGAGGTATGCATCTGGATGTTGGGCGTCATATGTTCAGTGTTGAATTCATTAAAAAATTGCTAGATCAGATGGCTGTCTACAAACTCAATACCTTTCATTGGCATCTGACCGAAGATCAAGGCTGGCGCATAGAGATTAAGCGATATCCCAAATTAACCGAGATCGGCGGTTATCGCAAACAAACTACCAAGGATAGAAACTACCAACCGTATATAGGCGATGGTGAACCCTATGGTGGTTACTACACCCAAGAGCAAATTAAAGAAGTAGTGGCTTATGCCCGGAATAAACATATTGATGTCGTACCAGAGATAGAGTTACCCGGACATTCGCTTGCCGCGCTGGCCGCTTATCCTGAATTGGCATGCACACCAGGGCCATTTGAGGTGGGAACTAATTGGGGTATTTTTGAAGACATTTATTGTCCTAGCGAACAGACGTTTACTTTTTTAGAAAATGTCCTTACCGAAGTGATAGCCCTTTTTCCTTCTCCTTATTTGCATATAGGTGGCGACGAAGCCCCGAAAACTCGTTGGAAAGCGAGTCCTTTGGCGCAAGAAGTGATGCGACGTGAAGGTTTGAAAAATGAAGAGGAATTGCAAAGCTATTTTATTCGTCGGGTAGAGAAGTTCATTAATAGCAAAGGTAAACGTTTAATCGGCTGGGATGAAATCTTGGAAGGTGGTCTGGCACCAAACGCAACTGTCATGTCTTGGCGTGGCGAGGAGGGAGGTATTGCTGCCGCCAAGGAGGGGCATGATGTGATTATGAGTCCGACCTCATGGTGTTATTTTGATGCAGGGCAAGGGCCTAAAGAGCAAGAGTTGTGGCAACTCGGCGGTGAAATCAGTATGGCAAAAGTGTATTCATATAATCCGGTGCCTAAGATACTCACTGCTGCCGAGCAGAGCCGGATTCGTGGAGTGCAGGCTAATGTGTGGACTGAATATTTACGTACTTCGGAAAAAGTTGAATACATGGTGTTCCCGCGTATTTTAGCGATGGCTGAAGTGGCTTGGTCGGCGCAGGAGCAGCGTCGATTTGATGATTTTGAACAAAGGATTGTGACTCATTACCCTCGTCTCAGCGCGCAAAAAATCGCTTATCGGATTCCACGTCCTCAAGGGTTAGACCAGATCACTGTGCAAAACGACCAAGCCACATTGACACTCAAAGCACCGGTTGCTGGAAGCAAAATGTATTTGAGCTTAGATGGCAGCGCACCGGACACTAATGTATTGCACTATCGAAAGCCTGTTAGCTTCAAAGCAAGTCCAACACAGCCCGTTGTGGTAAAAGTGTTGACCGTATTGGCTGATGGTCGTCGTAGTGCGATCCAGCAAGTGCAGGTTCCAGCGGTAAATGTATCGCCGGCAAAGTAGTTCCTTCAGCGGGAAGAAAGCTGGAAGAATTGAGACGAGATCGCCTTTAAGGGATCTCGTTACGATAGCCGAGGTAACCAGTTAGCTCAACTAGTTAGCTTAACCAGTTAAGCACCACCCACAGGCAATGCCGTCGTATCTTTAATTTGTTGTAAAGCGAAGCTCGATTTCACATCGAGTACTGCAGGATGCTTTAATAAAGTGTCCATCATAAAACGTGAAAAATGGTTCATATCTTCGACTCGGACTCGCAATAAATAGTCCATATCACCCGTCATCGCGTAGCAAGCCACGACTTCTGGCCATTGCTCTACCGCCGCAGCAAAATCTATACGTGGTGAGCGAGTGCTGCCTTTGGCTGGCGTGTCAGTGTGTTTGTCTAGGCGTACATTGATATAAGCCAGCAAACCTAAACCAATTTTTTCTGCTTCTACTAGCGCTACATACTTGCGAATTACCCCTGCGTCTTCTAGTCTTTTAATACGACGTAAGCAAGGTGAGGGCGAAAGATTGACTCTTTCCGCGACTTCCTGATTCGTAAGTCGGCCATCGACTTGTAAAATCGCCAGAATTTTACGGTCAATTTTGTCTAGTGTAATTTGAGGCATATTCTGCTCTATAGTTATTTTTACTGGCAATATTATTGCTTAAATATTTGAATTTGTGCAGTAATTTGGAATTTTATGGCGTAATACAGGCTTTATACTTGCTGATTGATTTGGCGCAAGGATTGCTCATTTCTATCTGCGTAGACAGCCGGAATGACATCGGACGCGATCCAAAGTCTGACCAAACTTTTAACCTGGAGATAAAAAATGACATTCCAAACTTGGGAAAACCCGATGGGAACTGATGGCTTCGAATTTATCGAATATGCAGCACCAGAACCAAAAGAACTTGAAAAATTGTTTATTGAAATGGGTTTTACCGCGATTGCAAAACATCGCACTAAGAATGTCACTTTATATCGCCAAGGCGACGTCAACTTCATCATCAACGCTGAGCCAAATTCTTTTGCACAGCGTTTCGCTCGTAAGCATGGCCCCTCTGTTTGTGCATTCGCGATTCGCGTTAAAGATGCCAATTTTGCCTATAAGCGCGCCTTGGAATTAGGTGCATGGGGTTTTGATAATCAAACTGGCCCAATGGAATTGAATATTCCTGCGATCAAAGGTATTGGCGATTCCTTGATTTATTTCGTTGACCGTTGGCAAGGTAAAGATGGCGCGGAGAAAGGCGCGATCGGCAATATCAGTATTTACGATGCCGATTTCGTGGCGATCCCTGGCGTTGATCCAAATCCTGTGGGACATGGTCTGACTTACATCGATCACCTCACGCATAACGTACATCGTGGCCGTATGGCTGAGTGGTCTGATTTCTATGAAACCTTATTTAATTTCCGCGAAATTCGTTACTTCGATATCGCCGGTAAATTGACTGGTTTGAAATCCAAAGCCATGACGTCTCCTTGCGGCAAAATTCGCATTCCTATCAACGAGTCTTCCGACGATAAATCTCAAATCTCTGAATACCTTGATCTGTATCATGGCGAAGGCGTACAACATATTGCAATGGGTACCGACAATGTGTATCAAACAGTCGCGGATATGAAAGCAGCAGGCGTTTCTTTCCAAGATACGATAGACACTTATTACGACTTGGTCGATCGTCGTTTGCCTGGTCATGGTGAAGATGTGGAAGCCTTGCGTAAATTGCGTGTATTGATCGATGGTAAGAGCACAGAGACGACACGTGAATTGCTATTGCAAATTTTCACAACCACCGTCATCGGTCCTATCTTCTTTGAAATCATCCAACGCAAAGGCGACCAAGGTTTTGGCGAAGGTAATTTCCGCGCTCTGTTTGAATCAATCGAATTAGATCAAATACGTCGTGGCGTTTTGAAAGACGATAGCAAAACACCAGCGTAATTGACTGTGCAATTAATTGACTAATTAATCGACTAATCAATCGACCAATTAGTCATATGATAGCTGCATAAAAAATAAAAAAAGCTAACGACTCGTTAGCTTTTTTTTGGAGATGAATTTTGGAGGTGAGCATGGATACTTCAGTTTCAAATGAAGATTTTTTAGCGACCGTTGCTGAAAAATCCAGTGGCGCTGCTTTGCGCGGCGACTATCAACATATGGATGCGCACTACGTCGTGCAACAAGACTGGGCGGCTTATACAGAAGAAGAACACGAGTTGTGGCGCAAACTGTATCAGCGACAAGCGGCGCTTTTACCTGGCCGGGCTTGTGACGAATTTATCGAAGCCTTAGCAAAGATGGATATCAGTGCCGGCATTCCTCAATTCGAAAAAACCTCAAAAGCCTTATTTGCCGCCACCGGTTGGACCATAGTTGCGGTTCCCGGTTTAATTCCAGAATTAACGTTCTTTGATCACTTGGCGAACCGCCGTTTCCCAGTCACAGTATGGTTGCGTAAGCCTGAAGAATTCAATTACATCGTTGAACCTGATGTGTTTCACGACTTCTTCGGTCACGTGCCTTTGCTGTTTAATCCAGTGTTTGCCGATTATATGCAGCGCTATGGACAGGGTGGCTTGAAGGCGATGAAGTTGGGCGGTTTAGATGAGTTGGCGCGTTTGTATTGGTACACCGTGGAATTTGGTTTGATCAATACGCCAGAAGGTATTCGTATTTACGGCGCGGGCATTTTGTCTTCGGGTGGCGAAGTTGAATATTGCCTGACCCCGGGCACAAAATCGCGCCATATCCGTTTAGATATCGAGCGTTGTTTACGGACTTTATACAAGATTGATTCGTATCAAGAAACTTACTTCGTTATTGATAGTTATCAACAACTATTCGATGGCACTGCACCTGATTTCACGCCGATTTATGAAAAGTTGAAAACCATGGACGTGCTACCAGCGAATACTTTGTTAGAGGGCGAAGTCGAATTACTGCCAGCGGTATAAGTTAGGCTTCTCCTTTCCTCTGTTTCGTTTCTGTATACTGCGTAGATGTAGATAGCTCCAACGCTACGCAGTAGCAAATTTTCTGTTCGATATCTGTTGTAATCCCTAGCTCTAAAATCTTACGCTCGTAGTTCTATCGACGGATAGCTTGCGCCATACGCTGGTTTTACTATGCACTCTCATCTTCCGGGAGTGGGTATGAATCGCCGAGACATCTTAAAAGCCGCCTTACTTGCCAGTGTAGGCTGGAGCTACGCATCAGTATCTTACGCGCAGATAACTAACGTAAATGACGCCATTAACAAAGCAGGGCGGCAGCGCATGTTATCGCAGCGTATGGCGAAAGCTTATCTACAAATTGGCATGAACGTTAATTTGGAATCGTCCAAGAAAATACTCGATACTTCACTATCTTTATTTGACCGTCAATTGATTGAGTTGAAGAATTTTTCCACCAGTGCGGACATCAAAGCGGCGGTGTTGAATATTGATAAAACTTGGATTGCGTATAAAGACTTATTGTTGGGTAAAGCACCAAATGTGGCTGATGCCAAACAGATTTTACGGTTTAGCGATGTGCTTTTAGAAATGACAGACCATGTCACTCAACAGTTAGAAAAATACGCGAACTCCAAAACAGGCAGTCTAGTGAATATCTCTGGTCGCCAACGCATGTTATCGCAGCGCATGGCTAAAATGTACCAAGCTATACATTGGGAAGTGGCAGGTGCTGACACCGCCAGTGCCTTAGAAGCAGCACGTAAAGAATTTAACTATAATATGCGCTCATTAGAGGCCAATCCAAATAATACGAAAGCTATCCAAACTGAGCTTACATTCGCTCAACAACAGTGGTTATTTTTTGATCACGCCATTCGGCAAGCGCCTGATCTTCGCATGCGCCAACAATACGCCACCACGGTCGCGACCACCAGCGAGCGCATTTTGCAGCAAATGGATATTGTGACGAGTCAGTATGAAAAACTGTCTTAATGTAGTTAGACTTAGCTTAGCTTATGGCGCTAGCGAGTGCCATATTCTTTATTGATGAGTATCCTGAAAATTTTTCTTTGACTCTTTGTATACATTGGCTTCACCTTCGGGGCGAGTCTTAAAGCGACGGTGTGTCCAAAAATATTCTGCGGGCATCTTCAGAATTTCTGTTTCGATATACGCATTCATATGACGGGTGGAACTAACAATATCCTCATGCGGATAATCGGTCCACGGCTGGTCAAACTTCACATCCCAACCATCGTAGCCCGGACGTATGCTGGCGATTACTGGAATTACCTTGGCATGGGTAGCCGCTGCGATTCTTGGGAGCGCGGTTAAGGTTGCCGCAGGTATGCCGAAGAAGGGGACGAATTCGGCATCTTTACGGCCAAAATCCATATCCGGCAGCATGAAAAATGGCAGATTGTCGCGCATGGCGCGGATGATAGGTTTCACACCTTCTGCGCGCGAAAATAATTTAACGGGACGGAAGCGCGAACGACCTTGACGTAATGCTTTATCAAAGGTTTTGTTGCGCTGTGTGGTGTAGATAGAACACAAAGAAGATTCCAGCATGACCGCGACGCCTGCTACGTCGAGACTCACAAAATGGGGGCACATGAAGATGGTCGGACTACTCACCATCTCCGTCATAGGCATGCTGTAGTTGACATGAATGAGTTTGCGTAAACGTTGTTCGGAAGACCACCACAAAATGCCACGTTCTAAAACGCTACGCACATAAACCTGAAAATGACGGCGCGTGATTTTGACTCGCTCAGCCTCAGGCATATCAGGAAAACATAAACGTAAATTGGTCAGGCAAATATGACGGCGGCGGCGTAATGTTAAAAATAATAGGCTGCCTAGACCTTCACCAATACGAGCCAAGATCGGCAGCGGCAACCAGTGCAGCAGCCACATCAGGATTAGCGCAAATCTCATGTGTTTTCCTGTGCTTGAGTAAGATCAGGACCGGCTACGCCATCGGGTTTTTTGTAGCGATGATAGCTCCAGAAATATTGGCTCGGTGCATTGGCAATCAGTTTTTCCATGGCGCTATTAATCGCTCGTGCCTGTTGTGCAGCATCCCCATCTAAAGACTCTTCAAATGGGACAAAGCGTTGTATAAAGCCACGTCCAAAAGGTAGGCGTTCAGCATAAGTCAAAATGATAGGCGCGCCTGTCATCGCAGCTAGCTTGGCAGATAACGTCATGGTGTAGGCGGGTTTGCCAAAAAAATCAGCCCACACACCTTCGCCTTCTTGCGGCACCTGATCCGGCAATAAGCCGATTGCTTCGCCTTTTTTTAAGGCCTTGGCTAAAGCTCTAACACCAGAAAGATTGGCCGGTGCTAACAACATACCGCTCGATGCGCGCGCATCTTCCAGCAAAGGTTTTAAAGCTTCTTTTTTAGGTGGGCGATATAACACTGTCATTTTGGTGCGCAGGGCGATAGATTTACCCGACAATTCAAAGCAGCCTAAATGAGGCGTCAAAAAGATCACGCCTTTTTTTGCGTCGATTGCTGCTTGCGCGATGGCCCAATTTTCTAAAGTCACTTTGGCGGCCAGTCGCTCAGGCTTGCCTAGCCAGATTAAGGGCAATTCCATAATATTTTTGCCTGCTTCGCGCAACGCGATACCCAATTTGTTTTCGTAGCCAGCCAGCGCCATATTGCTACGCATACGCTTGCGATATTGGGGCGATAAGGCATACACCAGGTAGCCGAGCGCAACACCGATAAAGTGTAAAAATGGAAGAGGGAAGACCGATAAAAAACGGAACAGACGAATTAGCATGAGTCTGGGAATGATGGTGAAATACTAAGAATGATGGAGATTTTCATATTGATACACCTCAAAAATCTAAGGCAATTCGACATGAATCCTGTAAGAGGCGTAAAATAGCACATATTGGTATCTGAGAGAAATGACTCCGCGCAATCTGAGTTCATTTTTAGCTCATTTTCAGCTTATGTTTAGTTGCATAAACGATACCCCCGCCGAGTTAAACAGACAACTTGCGAAGCGGGTAATAAATTTCGCTAAAGCGTCGCAGGAACTCTTTCTTACTGCGACTTAACGTCACATTTTTATAGGAGCCTGCGATGGCAAATGATTTTCTCTTTACCTCAGAATCCGTTTCTGAAGGTCACCCAGACAAAGTTGCGGATCAGATTTCTGATGCGATTTTGGATGCGATTTTTGAACAAGACCCACGTTCCCGCGTTGCTGCTGAGACTTTAGTCAATACTGGCTTAGTCGTTTTGGCTGGCGAAATTACAACCAATGCTCATGTTGATTATATTCAGGTCGCGCGCGATACGATTAAACGTATCGGGTACGACAATACTGAATACGGAATTGATTACAAAGGTTGCGCAGTTTTAGTTGCGTACGACAAGCAATCCAATGATATCGCTCAAGGTGTGGATCACGCATCTGACGATCACTTAAATATCGGCGCTGGCGATCAGGGTTTGATGTTTGGTTATGCGTGTGATGAAACCCCAGAACTCATGCCTGCGCCTATCTACTATGCGCATCGTTTGGTTGAGCGCCAAGCACAATTGCGTAAAGACGGACGTTTGCCATTCTTGCGTCCAGATGCCAAAGGTCAGGTCACGATGCGTTATGTCGATGGTAAGCCACATAGCATTGATACCGTGGTGTTATCGACGCAGCATAGTCCCGATCAAAGTGACGGCAACAAAATGAAGCCGTCTTTTGTTGAAGCGATCATTGAAGAAATTATCCGTCCAGTATTGCCAGCAGAGTGGTTGAAAGACACGAAATTCTTGATCAATCCTACCGGTCGTTTTGTGGTGGGTGGCCCGCAAGGCGATTGTGGCTTAACAGGCCGTAAAATTATTGTCGATACTTACGGTGGCGCTTGCCCACATGGTGGCGGTGCATTCTCTGGTAAAGATCCAACTAAAGTGGATCGCTCCGCTGCTTATGCAGCGCGTTATGTGGCGAAGAATATTGTGGCTGCTGGTTTGGCAAAACAGTGTCAGATTCAAGTCGCGTATGCGATTGGCGTAGCGCGTCCTATGAATGTGACGGTGTATACCGAAGGCACAGGCGTAATCCCTGACGAGCAACTCGCCGCCTTGGTCAACGAGCATTTTGATTTGCGCCCACGTGGCATTATTCAAATGTTGGATTTGTTACGTCCTATCTATCAAAAGACAGCGGCTTACGGTCACTTTGGTCGCGAAGAACCTGAGTTCACTTGGGAGCGTACCGATAAGGCACAAATCTTGCGTGCAGCGGCAGGCTTGTAAGCTAGCGTATTTATAAGATTGGATATTTTCATTGATTCTAAAACGCACATTATGGATTGCTGTGTTTTCTAGAAAAAGACGAAATAAGATGGGAGCGATGCTGCTAGCGAGCGCATCGCTCTTTTCTTTTTCTGAATGCGTGCAGGCAGAGAACGTCACTCCATCACCGACTGCAACTCCAGCTGCAAATGCAACTGCATCAAGCAAAGCGATCAATGACTGGTGTAAGCTGATTACGCCACGATTACCCAAAGTATCTTTTAACGATTGTCGTCTCAGTAAATTAAATCCTAGTGGCGGTAAGTCATTTAAAGGACTGCCTTTAATGAGTCGAGACTTTGCGGCTGATCCACGTGCCAAGCGAGCCACTCGTGTACTGCTGATCGGGGGAATACACGGGGATGAAAAGACTGCGACTGCCGTGGTTTTTAAGTGGCTAGAAACTATGCAAAAGACGGGTGTCCAAGAATTTCATTGGAAAGTCGTACCGCTGGTAAATCCAGACGGATTGCTCGCAGGATCGCAATCTAATAAGGCGACGCGGGTGAATGCGCGTGGAGTAGATTTGAATCGTAATTTTCCAACGCCCAATTGGGAAAAAGAAGCGCTGCAATACTGGCAAGTTAAAACCAAGAGCGACCCGCGCCGCTATCCGGGTAAAGCCCCCATATCCGAGCCTGAGAGTAAATGGATCTTCAATACCATTAAGTCGTTTAAACCGGATGTGATTATTTCTGTACATGCGCCTTTTGGGGTACTTGATTTGGATGGCCCGGCAGAGCCGCCAACTCGTTTCGGGCGGCTGCATTTTAATCGAGTCGGTGTCTATCCCGGCTCGCTAGGTAACTATAGTGGTATGCATCAAGAAATCCCCGTTCTAACGATAGAATTGCCGCACGCATTGAATATGCCAAATCCAACTGAGATCGCCCGAATCTGGCAAGATATGCAGGGCTGGATTCGTAATAATGTCGCTGTGCGTAGTAAGTAGAAAATAGCAGCCAGTAAATTTACTGATTTCATTTTGTTTCTACCAGTCCGCTTGCGTTTATACTTTTCTTATTCCTATCTGGAATGAAATTTATTTAATCAATTTCCTTTTAAAAAAACTTATGAAAACAAGAATGAGATTATTAGCCGCTAGCTTATTACTGGTCGGTGCCAATAGCGCTATGGCGCAGAGCGATGATAAGCATCAATGGTTAGAAGATGTGGGCGGAGACAAGGCCTTAGATTGGGTCAAAGCACGTAATCAAGAGTCGCGGCAAAAATTAGATAGTGATGCGGGATTCTTAAAATTACGTAGTGACTTGCAAGTGATCCTCGATTCCAAAGATCGTATTCCCGGTATACAAAAAATCGGTAATGCGGTGTACAACTTCTGGATGGATGCAGAACATCCGCGTGGTGTCTGGCGCAAAACCAGCATGGCGGAATATCGCAAGCCGCAACCAAAGTGGGAAACCGTATTGGATATTGATGCTATCGCCAAAGCCGAAAATGAAAATTGGGTTTTCAAAGGCAGCCAATGTCGCGAGCCAGAAAATGATCGCTGCATTATCAATCTCTCACGCGGTGGTGCAGACGCAGTGACGATACGCGAATTTGATTTGAAGACTAAGCAGTTTGTAAAAGATGGTTTTGCTTTGCCAGAAGCTAAAATGAATGTGTCTTGGCGCGATAAAAATACCCTGTTTATCGGTACTGATTTCGGCGCTGGATCGTTGACCGATTCTGGTTATCCACGCATAGTCAAAGAATGGACACGCGGAACGCCTATCACTACTGCGAAGACGATTTTCGAAGGTCAAAAAGAAGATATTAGCGTGTCCGCAGGGCGTGCTAGTCATCGTGGCATCACGCACGAGATCGTGAATCGTGCGGTGACTTTTTACACCTCCGAAGTATTTTTAATGCGCGGTAGTAAATTACAAAAACTTGATTTGCCTGCACGGACTGGTTACGAATTCTTTGGTAAGCAACTCATCGTGACTCCAAACGAAACTTGGACAACAGGTGGTAAAACTTATCCGCAAGGCAGTGTGCTGACGATAGATTTTGAAAGTTTCTTAAAAGGCGATCGCAATTTCACGGTCTTGTTTCAACCGACAGAAAATGTGTCCTTTACCGGCTTAGCTTCAACTAAGAATTTCTTGTTGATGCAGTTGCTGCAAGATGTAAAGAGCAAGCTAGTTGAATTGAAATTTAGCAAGGGTAAATGGGAGGCGCGTAATGTCGATTTGCCGACTATGGGTGCGGTTGGTATCAGCCCCTTAGACGCCGATAAATCCGATGAATATTTGTTGAATTATTCTGATTATTTGACCCCTAGCGTTTTGCAATTAGCCAAAGCGGGTAGTGATCAACGTGAATTATTGAAGTCAGCCCCTAGCTTCTTCGATGCGAGTCCGTATCAGACCGTACAGCGCTTTGCGACCTCGAAAGATGGTAGCAAAATCCCTTACTTCATGGTGCATAGAAAAGATATTAAGCTCGACGGAAATAATCCTACTTTGCTCTACGGTTATGGCGGTTTTCAGGTTTCCTTAACGCCTTCTTATTCAGGTGGCATTGGTAAAGCATGGTTGGAAAAAGGCGGTGTGTATGTAGTCGCAAATATCCGTGGTGGTGGCGAATATGGTCCGCGCTGGCATCAAGCGGCATTGAAACAGAATCGTCAACGTGCTTATGATGATTTCGCGGCAGTTGCGGAAGATTTGATCAGCAGCAAAATCACGACACCTAAACATTTGGGGGCGATGGGCGGTAGTAATGGCGGTTTGTTAGCCGGCGTCGCATTGACGCAGCGCCCTGATTTGTTTAATGCAGTCGTGAGTCAAGTGCCTTTGCTCGATATGCAGCGCTATAACAAATTACTGGCAGGAGCTTCGTGGATGGGCGAGTATGGTAATCCTGACGTGCCTGCAGAATGGGATTACATCAAACAATATTCGCCTTACCATAACGTCAAAGCGGAAGTGAAATATCCGAATGTCTTGTTTATCACCTCAACTCGTGATGATCGCGTACATCCAGGCCATGCCCGCAAGATGGCAGCGAAAATGCTGGAGCAAGGCCATCAAAATGTCTGGTACTACGAGAATATTGAAGGCGGTCACGGTGGCGCAGCCAACAACGCGCAACGTGCGGATATGAGCGCTATCACTTATTCGTTTTTGTGGAATATGTTGAAGTAAGTCTTGTTATGCCGGAATTTGAATTGAACTTTCGCAGTTTGTCGTGAGAGTGATTTGAGCGATCAATTCCTTCCCCTTGAGGGGGAAGGAGTAGAACTGTGCAAACTGAAAAGTCAAGAAAATTACTCCGGACACCATTGGGATCAAGCCTGGTATGACAGTGAACAAATTTTTGCTTGGATTTAATTTGAAAGTAGCAGCATGACCCTGTACCAACTCCTAGCCCAATTTATCCGCCAACACTGGCGTGCCTATGTCGCAGCTGCTGTGATGTTATTCCTAGTCGCGACATTCACGGTTTTGATTCCTCGCAAGATTGGTCACATCATTGATGCCATGGTGGCGCAAAATGTCGCGGGTGAGGCTTTGGTGTGGGAACTGGCGACAGTAGTCATGATGGGCGTCGCCATTTATTTTTTACGAGTGGGTTGGCGTTTACAGTTATTTGCAGCGTCTTATAAATTGGGTGCGCAATTGCGTTTGCGTTTGTATCAACGCCTGAGTTTGCAAGGCCCCGCTTTTTTTCAACAGCAACGCACTGGCGATTTGATGGCGCTCGGCACGAATGACGCTGATGCGATAGAGCTGGCAGCAGGTGAAGCGGCTTTGGCGGGCTTTGATGGTTTGATGACTTTTGTGCTTGTGATCAGCATGATGACGCTAGGCGTGGATTGGCGTTTAGCCATCGCCACTTTATTGCCATTTCCATTTATGGCGTGGGCATTTAAGTACATTACCCATCATGTACACGATGCGTCCAAAGATTCTTTAGAGCGATTTAGTAAGCTCAATGATCATGTGCAAGAAACCATCTCCGGTGTACGTACTTTGCGTGTGTTGGGACTGGAACAGCGTAGCGCTGCCCAGTTCGCCCAATTGGCGGAAGACGCTGCGGCTGCCAGTTTAAGTTCACAACGCTGGGAAGCTGCGTATGAGCCTGCGGTGGGCGTGACTTTGACGGCGGCAGGCGCATTGACCTTAGGTGTCGGCGCTTATCTCGTGTGGCAGAACGAAATGACTATCGGTAACTTGACCGCATTTAGTATGTATTTAGGTCAATTAATCTGGCCTATGTTCGCCGCGGGCTGGGTGTTGTCTTTGTTGGAGCGCGGTAAAGCGGCGTGGGGGCGACTACGCCCTGTGTTAGAAGCTGATTTGGTGATACAGGATTTAGGGCAAGTGAAGCAAGATCCGCTTGGCGAGTTGCGTTTCGACGAGGTCAGTTTTTCTTATCCGGCGCAAACTAATTTGGCATTAAAAAAGCTGAGTTTTTCTCTGGCTTCAGGGCAAACCTTAGGTATTGTTGGACCTACTGGTGCGGGTAAATCGACGGTGATCAGACTCTTACTGCGTCAGTTTGAAACGGCGCAAGGACAAATGATTTGGGGTGGGCATCATTTGAAAGCTTATCCACTAGAACGCTTACGTAATGCGATCAATTGGGTGGCGCAGGAGCCATTTTTGTTCTCCGCGTCGATTGCCGACAATATTGCTTTATCGAACCCGCTAGCGACCCGTGAGCAAATTATGCACGCCGCTGATCTGGCGGCGATTCATGACGATATTTTACGTTTCCCCGAAGGCTACGATACTCCAGTTGGAGAGCGTGGCGTGACCTTATCGGGTGGTCAAAAACAACGGGTTGCGATCGCTCGTGCTTTGTTGACTGAAAGTCCTTTGCTGTTATTAGACGATGCCTTGTCAGCCGTCGATACCGATACCGAAACCCGCATCTTGCGCCATTTGGCCGAGCTCAGAGCTTTACGACCCGAGCGCAGTGCGATTATCGTCAGCCATCGCCTGAGTGCGGTTGCCGAAGCCGACCATATTATTGTGTTGCGAGAAGGTGCTTTGGTTGAGCAAGGTACGCACCAACAGTTATTGGAACTTGATGGCTGGTATGCGAGTCAGTGGAAATACCAACAATTAGAAGCTGCACTTGAAGCCGCTTAATTTTTGAAGCCACCTGTGAAATAGAATGTAAAGATCAGCACAATGAAACCAGTAGCATCAGAAAAAAAACTTGCGGTACAGCTCTTGCTGCAAGCTGCACAGCCAGAAAAGCGTCATGTCGTGTTGGGTATCGTATTTTTATTTCTCGCATCAGGCTTAGAGGCGGTCGGCCCGATTTTAGGTAAAGCCTTCATCGACCATTATCTACTGCCACGTAATAACGATATGTGGATGATGGCGGGTTTGCTGCTGTTATTTGTACTGACGGGTTGGTTAGCGACTTGGCTGCGCTATTTACAATTGTCGCGTCTGGCGGGTGTGGCGATGCGTTCTGTGCGTCGTCTGCGCGAACAAGTGTATGCCCACGTGTTGCGTTTGCCTATGGCATTCTTCGATAAAGCCATCACGGGGCAATTGGTCAGTCGCGTCACCAATGATACCGAGGCAGTTAAAAATCTTTATGTGCAAGTCCTATTCGTCATGCTCGACAGCTCTATCGTCGTGCTAGGTGCTTTGATTGCGATGGCATGGTTAGATTGGCGTTTGATGTTGATTGTCTTGATGCTGGTGCCCGCGGTTGTGGTGATCGTTTGGTTTTATCAGCGTTGGAGCGCACCCGCGGTCACTCGTGCTCGCCAAATGCGTAGCGAAATCAATGCGCAAGTTGCCGAGAGTATTAATGGCATGAGTGCCCTGCAAGCCTGTAATGCGGAGCGTGGTTTTGGCGAGCGTTTTGAAGCTACGAATCAAAAACATTATGCAGCGCGAATCGATGAATTACGCGCGAATGCTTGGTTGCTACGCCCAGCACTCGATTTGTTGAATTCCTTATTGCTGGTAGTCGTGATCTTCGTTTTTGGGCAGCGTAATTTCTCCGGTTTAGAAGTGGGTATTTTGTACGCTTTTGTCAGTTACATCGCTAGAGTAGTCGATCCATTGATACAAATTACTTTGCAGTTTGGTCAAATTCAGCAGGCGATTGTATCGGCGGCGCGAGTGAATACCTTGTTGCAGGAAGCGACAGCACCAACTGAAGACAACGCAGCGGAAATTACGCAGGGCGCATTACATCTAGAAAAAGTGTGCTTTGGCTACGACCCAGCTCAAGTTGTTTTGCACGACATCGATTTGACTATACCCGCAGGTGGTTTCTATGGCATCGTTGGTCATACTGGCAGCGGTAAATCGACTTTATTAAGTTTGTTGTTGCGCTTTTACACGGCACAGAGTGGCAAGATCTTAGTAGATGGTTTGGATTTGGCCGAGCTCAGTGATGAGCATTTCCGCGCCAGCGTTGGCTTGGTACCGCAAGAACCTTTTTTGCTTGCCGCAAATGCACGCGAAAATATTGCGATGGGGCGTGATATTAGTGAGGCCGATATTATTGCCGCAGGCAAAGCGGCACGGGCCCATGATTTTATTCTGCAATTAGAACATGGTTATCTGACGCCTTTAGGCGAAGGTGGCGCCAAACTGTCTACCGGTCAAAAACAACTGATGGCCATCGCACGTGCCTTGGCAGGGAAACCGAAAATTCTATTTTTAGATGAAGCAACATCCCATATCGATAGCGAGACGGAGCAAATCGTACAACTGGCGTTAAATGATTTGCGCGGCAGCGTCACGGTAGTAGCCATCGCGCATCGACTGTCAACGATACGCGATGCCGATCAAATCATTGTGCTGAATCATGGAAGACTCGTAGAACAGGGAGATCATACAGCCCTGATGGCGATAGAAAATGGTCTGTATCAGAAGTTGTATTTGTTGCAGACCTTGGAAGAGTAGCCAACTTAGAAGAATTTGTAAATTAGTAGAATAAGTAATGTTAAAGGTTAGCGCGTACAAATCACCTGACGCACTTCCGGTTGATGTAGATAAGTGCGTCCAGGATCGGGTGATTTGTAGCAGCGATTGCCTACCTTGGTAATTTGCGTACCATCCTGTGCTTTGAAGGTTTCTACTTTGGGGTCGCGAGGTACGCCTGCTTGTTCGATCTTATGGGCGAGCTCTTCCCATTTATCCTTGTAGGGATGGTTTTGTTTTTCCCAGTATTCACGTGCGATTTGATTGGGCGGTTTCGCGGCTTCTTCTTTTTGTTTGTCGAAACGTAGTTCTCTTTCTAATTGCTGGGTTAAGCGTTTGACGTCGCGATCAAGCGGAAGTGCGCTCGGTGTAGTGCTTGTTGGTGTGATAGGTTCGGCTGCGACAGGAGCAGGTGCAGGTGCAGAATTAGCTACAGGTGAATTGTTTTTATTTTCGATTATGAGATCCGAGGCTTTGGGCTTTGGTGTGGCGGAGGTGGGCTTTTGGTTCTGATCTGGCTTTGGTGTTGTGCTGTGTTGTAGGGCAGGTGGCGGCACTGGTGTAGTTGTACTTAAAAAAACTAAATGGGTAGCGCTACGTGTGTTTTTGGGGATGTCTTGCACTGGTAAGTCGATTATCAACAGCACGCACAAATGCAGTAGCAGGATAGCGATGAATAGTGCGGGGTTGCGCCGTTTTTCTGTGCTGACCATGGATAAATGAGTAAAAGATGAATCTGCCAGACTAAGCTGTCATTTGGGTATTGCCTAAGCTTGATTCCGGCAGATTGAACAACGCGCTATGAGGTATTAAATCGCAGTACTAACTAAAGAAAAGTCTTGCAGCGTGCTCAAGTCCGTTTACACTGTGCGTTTTCATCATGCCCGCCTACAGGTTGGTTGACACTTATGAAATGGTTACTTGCTTTTGCTGCCGCGTTGACGGTGTTTATTTTGTCTATGCTGGCCTATGTTTTTTTGGTATTAGCGCCCGGTCTGCCCGAGTTGACTGCGGTGACCGATTACAAACCTAAAATTCCCCTACGAATTTATACCGCTGACAACACCTTGATCGGTGAGTTTGGTGAGGAACATCGCGATTTCGTACCGATTGCGCAGATGCCTGATGTGATGAAGCGTGCTTTGTTATCGATTGAAGATGCACGTTTTTATGAACATCACGGTGTCGATTATATTGGTATGACGCGGGCAGTGGTGTCAACCGCAACAGGTGATCCACAAGGTGGCGGCACTATTACTATGCAGGTCGCGCGTAATTTCTTTTTGACGCGGGAAAAAACCATTACCCGCAAATTACGCGAGATCATGTTGGCGCGACGCATCGAAGATGCTTTGACCAAGGATCAGATTCTTGAGTTGTATATGAATCAAATTTACCTTGGTCAACGTACGCATGGTTTTTCCAGTGCAGCACGCACTTATTTCAATAAGAATTTAAAAGATATCTCGATTGCGGAAGCCGCGATGTTGGCAGGTATTCCTAAGAATCCTGCACGCCACAATCCTGCAGTGAATTTTGAGCGCGCTAAGCAAAGACAAGGGCTGGTATTGCAGAGCATGCTGAGACACGGGGATATTTCTCAATCTCAGTATGATCAGGCTCTGAAAGAACGCATACAAGTGACCAAAGTGCCGCAGTTTGAGTCGCACGCGGCTTACGTGGCTGAGATGGTACGTCAAAGTATTTACGCACAATTTAAAGAAGAGACCTATACCATGGGTCTGAAGGTCATCACCACCATTGATAGAGATGAACAAGACGCTGCCTATGAATCCTTGCGGCGCAATGTCCTTACCTACGATCAGCGTCATGGCTATCGTGGCCCTGAGGCCTTCATTGAATTGCCATCACGTGAAGACTTGCGCGACGATGCGATAGACGAATTTTTGCAAAAATATCCGTCTAGTGAAGGTTTGGTCTCCGCTGTCGTGACTTCAGTTTCACCGAAACTGATTAAAGCCGATTTGGCGACCGGCGAATCGGTAGAAATTACAGGTGAAGGATTGCGTCTTGCTACTGCTGCATTGCAGGCGAAAGCAAATCGTGATTTGAAAATCCGTGAAGGTGCTTTGATACGCGTCATGCAAGATAGCAAAGGGCGTTGGTCGATTACACAAACTCCTGAAGTGGATGCTGCTTATGTTTCCTTAAACGCTAATGACGGTGCCTACCGTGCCTTGGTGGGCGGTTTTGATTTTAATCGTAAGAAGTTTAATCATGTCACGAGCGGCTGGCGTCAGCCGGGTTCTGCGATCAAACCTTTTATTTATTCAGCGGCGATAGAAAAAGGTTTTTCTCCTGATACCTTGATTAACGATGTACCGCTGTCGCAAACGACGGAAGAAGAACTGAAGTGGGACCCACGTAATGATGATGGCAAATATGATGGACCAGTGGAATTACAACGCGCTTTGGCGCAATCCAAAAACGTAGTCGCCGTGCGTGTCTTGAAAGCAGTTGGTGCTGGGTATGGCCGTGATTATTTGATGCGTTTTGGGTTCGATCAGAACAAACACCCAATCAATTTAACTTTAGCTCTGGGCACAGGATCGGTCACGCCTCTGCAAATGGCGGGTGCTTACGCGGTTTTTGCAAATGGCGGTTATCAAGTCAAACCGTGGTTGATTCATAAGGTGATTGACGCCAAAGGCACGGTCTTATTTCAAGCGAATGTGCCGGCTTTACCTACTGAAGATGCACGCGTTTTGGATAGCCGCAATGCCTTTGTAGTCGATAGTATGATGCGTGAAGTCGTGCGTTCAGGAACAGGCGCTTCCGCTAGTCAAAAATTAGGGCGACGTGATCTGGCCGGTAAAACAGGAACCACTAGCGATGCAGTAGACGGTTGGTTCGCCGGTTACGCGGGAAATATTGTAGCGGTATCTTGGATGGGATTTGATGAACCAAAATCTTTAGGTGGCAGAGAATTCGGCTCCACAGTTGCCTTGCCTATCTGGATAGACGCGATGCGCCATGCCTTAAATGGAAAACCAGAGTTTGTCCGTGCCGTCCCCGAAAATTTAGTCAACGTTAACGGTAAATGGATGTATGCCGAATATGAAAACGGTGGCGGTGTGAAAACCTTAGACATCACCGAACCGTTGACTACCTTGCAGCCAGAACAATAATTTTTTCAAATTTTTAGCTCTAGGTTTCAGGCAAAAAAAGGCCCGCAGCAATTGCGGGCCAAATCCACACCCTTGGAGGAGTAGTCAGATGAGTTCACAGAATAACCGTGCATTGTGACCAGATCATGACGAATTACTTCTCAAGGCAAATATATGATCGTGTCGTGAATTTAATTTGAGTTTCACGACAATCGGTTGAACTAGCTGCATACACGCAAATAGCTCACAGTAAGGCGAAAACTAAGCTTGCTGAGCGAACTTTAATGTACTTGTTCCGCCTGCTGTTTCTTTTGCGCAGATTGACTGGGCGCGGCAGTTGTAGGTGACACAGTTTCAACCTCATCCGTTTTTTTAACATCATCCAAATAGCGCTCTACCAAATCAAAAAAACGACCATACAATTTAGCGTCAGCTATCGTTTCGCTGGCGACCTTTACCATAGAGTCATTGCTAGCACCAAAGGGAAGTGAAATCGAGCCTATGCCACCGACGCCCAAGCTGGCGCTAGAGCTGTTTTTCTTTAATGCATAGCGATCACGTACGGCATTGGTAAAAATCGTGGTGCTGTTGCTGCCTTTACTATTTGGCGCGCAGACGACATTAAATTCTATCTCGACATGAGTTTCATCATCGGATTGAAATTTTCTCCGGCCTTTAACATTATTGTCATTGGCGTCGCTGATGATGTAGCCCTGGCTTAATAAAGCGCGTCTGGACGCTTCGCAGCCTTCCTTATCACTGCTGGGAAAGCTATAGGTGAACATGTCCGCCATGCCAAATTCATCTTTGTGCATGACGGCTGTTTTACCCGAAGTTCCAGTGCTGGTGCAGGCACTGAGAAAACTACTCAATAGCAGGCAGCCAGTGAGTAGGGAAGATTTTGATTTGCTTGAGGAAGCCATAAAGCACATTTCTAAACAACTTTATAAAAACTGAGTGAAATTTTCTTCATCTATTTTACTCGGACAGATCTAACTATGTTGATTTAACTGCGCTGATTATATTGTGTTAAGCGCGCAGCCGCATCTCGTATCATCACTTCGGTGCTAGACCAATCTACGCAGGCATCGGTGACCGAGCAACCATAGATCAATTGCGATAAATCTTCAGGTATTTTTTGATTACCCGCGACCAAGTTGGATTCGATCATAACTCCAACTAATGCCTGATTTCCATTGACGACTTGATTAATCACATCGGCCATTACTAGCGGCTGTAATTCCGGTTTTTTGTAGCTATTGGCGTGTGAGCAATCGACAATGATATTGGTGGGCAGCTTGGCTTTTTTTAATGCTTGTTCTGCCATTGCCACTGAGACCGTATCGTAATTAGGGCGACCATCGCCTCCGCGCAAAACGACGTGTCCATATTGATTCCCGCGTGTGCGCACGACGGACACTTTGCCTTGTCCATTCAGACCTAGGAAAGAATGTGGATGGGATGCCGATAAGATCGCATTGATGGCGATACTAATGTCACCGTCGGTACCGTTTTTAAAACCTACTGGCGTCGATAAGCCCGACGACATTTCTCTATGGGTCTGTGATTCCGTGGTACGCGCACCGATGGCAGTCCATGCGATTAAATCACCTAAGTATTGCGGTGAGATCGGATCAAGCGCTTCGGTCGCGGTCGGCAAGCCCAGTTCGCAGATGTCGAGCAAAAATTGGCGGGCTTTTTCCATTCCGAGATCGACTTGGAAAGAGTCATCCATCAAAGGATCATTGATATAGCCTTTCCAGCCTGTGGTGGTGCGTGGCTTTTCAAAATACACGCGCATGACCAATAGCATGCTGTCTTTGACCTCTTCTTGTAAGGCCTTCAAGCGACGAGCGTAATCGAGTCCAGCGACGGGATCGTGAATAGAGCAGGGACCTACGACGACGATGAATCTATGGTCTTTGCGATCCAAAATATTTTTCAGTGCCTCACGTCCGGCATCGACTACCGCAGCGGCGTGTTCGGATAAGGGCAGTTTTGCATGCAATTCTTCCGGCGTCGGCATCGGGGCAAACGAGGTGACATTAATATTTTCTAAGTCTTGGCTATTCATAAATGGCTGGAGTAAAGAGTAAGTGCAAAGGATGTTCAGAATTTGCGCTCTATTATAGGGCAGGCAGTCCATTAAGTTTGTGCCGCAAGCTAAACTGATGATGCCGAAATCACCACAGTCTAAGCCTGTGCGCGATTTGGAATCGGAATTGAAGGCATTTTTAGCACTTATTCCTTAGATCGGTTAGCAAGCATTTTTCTTACACTAGTTGCAATTAGTTTTATTTACAGGACTTCCGCAAAATTGTCCCAGCTAGGCGTGTCGACGAAGGCAGTGCAATTGCACGGCGAGGCGGCAACAACAACGCTGGGGCTGAACTCGGACATAAACATACCCAATGGCTTGTTTATGCCTAGTGAAGGCCAAGGCCTCTGGCCTTGGCGGTTTTGCGTAAGTCCTAATTGAAAAAACTAGAATTGAAAACTTAAAGGTGCTTCTATGCAGTCATCATCAATATCCTCACAAAGTGGGCGCTACAGCGAACCAAAACGCCTGCACGGCGTGCCGGGCAATGTCTACGTGCTGAGGAATACGGGTTTGAAAGAAGGTTTATTGCAGATAGGTTTGAGTCGTCGTTCGGGATGGGCTAAGGCACTAGAGTTAAATCGTGACAAGACCAACACCATACCTGGCAGCTTTGAATGCGTATTTGAATTGCGAGCACAAGATGGCGGTGGTGCTCTGGATGCCATTTTTCAAGCCATGCATAGTTTGCGTCGTGGGCGCCGTGAGCAAGATTTTTTTGAGATTGACGTACTTCATGCTGAAGCCATCATTACTCAATGCGTACGTGAAGCCGATTTGAAATTTCAGACCCGCTACCGTCATGAGTCCGCGTTGCGCGAGTATTTGGAAAAGGAAAAAGTAGAAGCAGAGCCCGAAGTTGAAAGCGCACCTGTAGTGCGTGAAGGTATTTTCAAAAAGGCCTTGTCTTGGATGTCAAATTAATCAGCATGGTCTTGATTTTACTTTGCCAAACTTGGATGAGATTCGGTTTGGCAAAGTCTTAAATATAGTATTCAACAAAGTGTCGTAGCCCGATCGACACTTAGCTCAGATAAATAGTTTGTACTTCGGTGCTATTGAGTGATCGAAATTCGCGTAACGCCTAACTGCATTTCACCATTCTTTTTGATGCATGTACCGCTGTAATAGGCGCTTGGTTTTTGCATCCAGCTTGCTTGACTTCCTTCCATTTTATTTTTGCACGCGGCGTGTACTTCGTCGGGTATCGCTATTTCTGGTGGTTCCGGCGGACTGGGTGGCGCTGGCGGTTCTGTTAATCCTGCTAACGCGGGTAATGGTGGTGGAGGCGGTGGTGACGGTGGGCTTGGCATCGCTGGTAAGGCGGGCGGTGGTGGCGGCTTAATACAGGCCTTGCGCGTAGATTGTTCGTCACAAACTATAGTGACGACTTTGCCTGACTTGTCTTTGAATTCAATATTGATTTTGTTCTGCGCCATCGTTAAGCCAGTTGCGCCCAGTGCGGCAAATAATAAAACTGCGATGATAGGTTTCATGATGTCTCCTCGTTGGTTGAAATAGACAAACACATAGTTGTCGTACTCTTAGGCATTTATTCAGTTCCGATATGATGTGAATAAATTGTGAGTAAATTATGGGGAAATTTGAAGAAAGGCGAGATTGGTTTTAGTCTAATCTTCGTTTTTATCTGGAACAAACGTGATGATCTTGCCGACAAGCTGACACGTTCCACGAATCACTTTCTGTTCTTTGTTTAATACCCATGTAAATTTAGTACCTATGGCTTGGTTAGCGCAGGTGTCGTACACCTTTTGTGGGATTAAGATGGGCGGCGGTGGCGGGCAATTTTTTTCCCGTGAGTGGCAGGGATATTTGATGTCGAGATCTGTAGCGTTTGCTTGATAGTTTGTCAGTAATGCTAAAGAAAACAGTAGGGTTTTCATATTTGCTCCATAGAGTTGAAAAAATGTTGGTGCGACTATCCAACGCTAGAATTTTGCGTATCAACTATGGAGACATTATGTAGACGTAATATTAATCGTGATAATCGAAGCGATATCCTAGGCCATAAATAGAATGTATTGCTTGAATTTCTGGTAGAGCAAGCTCTAATTTTTTTCGCAAATTTTTGATGTGACTATCAATGGCACGGTCGGTCACGTTGAAGTTATCTTGACTCAGATGGTCTAATAGTTGTAGCCGAGAAAAGACTTGTCCCGGATGCGTGATAAAAGTTTTTAATATTAAATATTCGCTACGCGTGAGTTCGAGTATCTTCCCTTTTAAGGAGATGGCTTGTGCTGATTCATCCACGTAAAAACTGTTTGCCTGGGGTGTGCTTACAGCTGAATCTTTGTGTTCAGTGCGTCTCAGTATTGCCTTGATACGCGCCATCAATTCACGCGGGCTAAAGGGTTTGCATAAATAGTCGTCGGCACCCGCTTCTAGGCCGAGCAGGCGATCAACCTCTTCAACTTTGGCGGTCAGCATTAAAATCGGTACCTGAGAAAAACGACGAACCGCTTGGCAAACACTGAGCCCGTCTAGTCCTGGCAACATTAGATCGAGTACGATGAAATCGGGCATCTGTGCTTTGATGCGCTGTAACGCCGCTTCACCATCAGCGATAATATGCGCCCCATAGCCAGCGTGGCGGGCGTAATCCGCAATCAGTGCAGATAAATCATTTTCGTCCTCGACGATTAGTAGTTGTTTGGTCGCAGTGGGCATCATGTTGTAGCGAGTTTTAATGTTGAGCTAAGTTTTGGCCAAGTGAATAGTCACGCACAGACCATCCAAATCGGAATGCGAAAAATGGATGCTTCCGCCATGTGCCTCAATGATGCGGCGACATAGTGCGAGCCCGAGTCCAGAGCCACCGTGCTGGCGGTTACGCGAGCTCTCTGCGCGGAAGAAGCGCTCGCTTAAGCTTTTTAAGGCCTGTTCGGGGACGCCAGGCGCACTATCCTTGAGCGTGATGACGATGTGTGAGCTTGCGCCTTCTGATTTTTGTGTAATGTCGAGAGAAATATGGCCGCCTGCCGCGGTATAGCGCACACTATTTTCGAGCAAATTAATGAACACTTGGCGTAGACGTTCTGGATCTACTTTGAGGTAAATTTTGTCGTGGGCTTGGTTTTGATAAGTGGTCGTCAGTGTTAGCTGCGCGCTGACTAATTTTTCTGAAAAACTAGCGAGTACATCATCGATTAAATCATTCAAACAATATTCTTGAATTTGAAATACCTGTTCACCAATATCGGCTCGCGCTAAAGCGTACAAATCATCAATGAGTTTGTTGAGTGACATCACTTGACGTAATAGGAGCGCGATATTTTCTGGATTCGCAGTTCTAACCCCATCTTGCAGCGCTTCAATCTGCGCGCGCAGCACGGATACTGGGGTGCGTAATTCATGTGAAGTATCGGCCACCCATTGTTTGCGGCTGATTTCTGCTTGTTCTAGTTTTTCGGCTAAGGCGTTGAAACTCCGCGATAACTCACCCAATTCGTCGCTACGAGAAATGTGAAGTCTGGTGTCATAGTGGCCTTCGGAAAGTAGTTTTGCACCATTGGCCAAATGTTGTATTGGACGCCGAAAATGCATCGCCAACAAGCTGGCCGCTATCGCGCTTAATAACACGCTGAGTGCGCCTATCATGGCAATACTACGGCCATAACTCTGTAAAAAATCACTTGCGAATTGATCTGGCTGGGTCGTCGTTTTCTTGACTAGTAAATAGCCGATTTGTTCGCCATCAAGATACAGATAGCGAAAATTTTCTCCTAGAGGGTTATCCGGTAAACCTGCTAAATAACGTGAATCTCGATCAAGTAAAGTGATACGCAGATATAGGTCACCTTTTTCTATACCTGCGTTTTTCTTTGTGTTGTGGTCATTGCTAGCCTTGGGTGTTGTTGCCTTTGCTCTATTTGCTGTTGTTGTGGTGGAAACCGCTTCTTGAGCGCCCATAGGCGAGGGTAAAGGCGGTAGTGGTGGCGGTGGAGGTGGCTCCGGAGGGCTTGGCAGCGCAGGCGACGCCGGTGGTTTAGGAGGTCTAGCTGGTGCTATTGTTTTGTTGACTGTGTTAGAAATATTTGTATTGTGTGTGGTGGGCACTGACTCTGATGTTGACTCTATGCTTGCCTCCGATGCTGATTCCGGCATGAAAGTAAGATCTGGTAAAGGCGCAATTCTGTGTGGCGGAGGCGGTGGCAAACTGGGTAATTTGGCTGACTTGGTCTCTGCCAAGTTTGCAGCTGTCATTGTATTCGATGTTGATCCAGTCGCAGAGGCCCTGAGCTGAGCCTTGCGTTCGCGCTTTTGGTGTATACGCGTCAGTTCTTTGCCGAACCACAGTCGTTGTTCTTCGGGCGTCTTGGGTAAAAAAGACCAATCGTGGTTGACTCGGTATTGCGCACTTAATTCGTTCGAGACTTCATGTAAGCGATCTAAATCAATATTGGCCGCGTAGTCAGAAAAGTTAGAAATCACTTTTTCACTCATGACGAGCAGACTGACTAATGCGACGCTCAGGATTGAGAGTAGCACAGCAAAAAAAAGACGTAAGCCTATAGAGAATTTCACGGTCAATGTAGCCAGGTTCTAGCGCAGTAATAGTCGGTATTCATGAGCGCTGAGTGTAGTGTGACTCGATAAAATTGCCAAGCTTTAAGCGACGTTGTTGAGGCAAAAGATATTTTTGTGTGAACTAATTCTTTTTTTAATGTGCTTCACTTTATTTCCATTATTTCTCCACAATTAGAGATAATTTATTTTAATTATCGAGCGTTGTAGTCGTTGTGCTCTCCGGTATCGCTAGTTTTTCACCTTGCAAGCTGCCGCGTTGCCATCTCTCGTTTTCTATCAATAGAATTTCTCCCGATTTACCGCTTTTGATATCGCTATCTATTGAGATAATTTTTCCTTGGTAGTGCGACAGAATGCCGGACATCGTAGTGTGCCCAACGACTAAGCGTTTGACTTTAAGTGTTTGCAATAATTGTTCAAGTTCAAGAGCGGGTAATTGTGGTGCTTTGAAATAACCTCGATACCAGATCGGCCCTAAGCTGCCGTACAAGAAATTCAGTGTGTCTTGTTTTTTGATTTCACTTTTGGCTAAGCCTAATGAGTTGGCAAACTGTTGGTTAACCTCTGGTATGCTGAGTTTGAGTTTCAAGTAATCAGGGTGTAAACCAGCATGCATAAACAAACTGTCATTGATTTGTACGATGACAGGTTTATTTCTGAGCCAGCGTCCCAGTACCGTATCTGCGCCAAATAAATCTGGATAACTAACACCGAATTCCCGCGCTACTTTGACATATTTCTGATTCACGTAACGTAGATCATTGGCCATCACCATCGTTTCGTGATTGCCCAGCAAAACGTGTAATCGCCCTCCAGCGGCCTGAGCTTGCGCCTCTAGTCGATACAATAACCAAAGTGCTTCCGTGACTTGCGTTCCGCGATCAAGGATGTCGCCTGCGACCACTAAGTGACCGTCACCAAAACTCCAGTTCAGATCTTGCCCTATGATGCCGTGTGCTTGTAATAGGGTTTTCAGACTACCGTACTGACCGTGAATGTCGCTGAGCGCAGCAATTTTTTTTGCTTGATATTGGGCGCTGATGGTGTAGGTCGTATTAGCATCTTGCAGGACTATGCTGTTGGGAAATGCACAAACCGGATCTATGGTGACCTTTGTGGCTGTGGTATAGGTTTTCTCTACCAGCTTACCGTCGCATAACCAACGTGCTTCTATGCCGCTGCCTTGATAACGTGCATGCGGTCCGTCATCTTGTTGCCCCTGCGCGTATGCGCAGACGGTAGCAAAAGACAAAAGGGCTGAATAGAGTAGGCTTGGGATTAATTTCATTTTTTTGATAGGTATTTAAATTTTTCGACGAGCACAATAGTACGCCAAGCTAGGATGCCTGCGAGTGAAATGAAGTTCAATTTTCTTTAGATATTTTATGGGTGGATATTTTTAACTTAATGACCGTTATATTTTTGCGTTGTGACAATGTAAGCAATTAATCTGGTTTTATAATGAGCCTCCTTTAATCGAGCTAACGCGACGCTTTGCCGATGAGTTTTTTGGGACAGAAAAAATGCTCGCATTGCTAAATTCTAAGTTCGAGGATTCTGATCATCTTTTCTCATTCACTCACTTATTTACTTACTCATCTAGCTTCTTTCGTAGCAAATTTTTTTAACTGAATTGGAGTGACGCATGGAACATCAGTCTGGCCTGCCTTTTTTAAGAGAAGCCATACTCTTTTTGACGCTTGCCGGCATTCTCATTCCCTTGTTGCAGCGTTATAAGATTAATCAAGTATTAGGTTTTTTAACTATAGGCGTGGTGCTTGGGCCGTATGGAGTCGCACATTTTTCTGAACAGTTTCCGTGGTTAAAAGTCATCGCGTTTTCAGGCGATGAAGAGGTGCAATCTTTGGCAGAACTCGGTGTGATGTTCTTGATGTTTTTGATCGGTTTAGAATTATCGGTGGGACGTTTGTGGAGTTTGCGTCGCTGGGTGTTTTTAGGCGGTAGCGCGCAAGTTTTGTTGTGTGCCTTAATTATAGGTGGAATCACCTATGTCTCTGGGCATCGTTTGGAAATTGCTCTACTGCTTGGCTTAGTCTTTTCTTTCTCCTCAACCGCGATTGTGATGCAGCTCTTGACTCAGAAGCGGGAGATGCCAACGATGATGGGACAAGCCAGTTTTTCTATGTTGATGTTGCAGGATTTTGCGGTGGTGCCTTTATTGATTTTGGTGGATTTGTTGGCAAGCAAGGCGACTCAGAATTTGGGTATGGTAGTAGGTATGACTTTGCTTAAATCGATAGGTGCGGTGTTATTTATTTTCTTTGCAGGACGCCGCGTCGTTGCCCCTATCTTCCGCTACTTTGCGCGCCAGCGTCAGCCCGAAGTATTTATGGCTTTGACGCTACTGGTTGCGTTGGGTATCTCTAGTGCCACGGCGGCGGCTGGTTTATCGTTGGCCTTGGGCGCTTTTCTCGCCGGTTTATTATTGGCAGAGACCGAATATCGACATGAGGTCGAAGTCACCATAGAGCCGTTTAAAGGGCTCTTAATGGGATTGTTTTTTATGTCGGTTGGGATGGAAATTAATGTTGCGGCCTTTGCACAAAATTATCACTGGGTTTTGGCTGCTGTATGCGGTTTAGTGTTGATCAAGGCGACTGTGATTGCTTTGATTATGCGCCGAGGACAACTGACTTGGGGTAAAGCGATTGAGGGCGGTTTTTTATTGAGTCAAGGTGGCGAGTTTGCTTTTGTGATTATTGGTGTAGCGGCCTCCTCGAATATTTTAAGCCCGGCGCTGTCTCAATTTAGTTTGTTAATGGTGAGTATTAGTTTGCTTCTGACGCCGATGTTCGCCAAGCTCGGTCAGCAGCTAGGGCGAATGCTAGACGCAAAAATCCATGTCGATTCGGCGCATCAAACCAGTTTGCCGGATGAACTCAGTGGGCATGTCGTGATTGCTGGATTTGGTCGCGTTGGGCAATTACTCGCTGATATTTTGGACAAACAAGCTGTGGCCTATGTCGCGATTGAACACGATGCCCATGTCGTCGCGGGTTTGCGTAAAAGCGGACGCTCGGTATTTTATGGCAATGCGGCGCGTCCAGAATTACTGCGCAAAATGCATATGCAACATGCGGCTGCATTGTTGGTCACTATGGATCAACCTGCGGCTGCTATGCACGCGGTTAGAGCTGCGCGCAGCGAATATCCTGAGCTACCTATTTATGCTCGTTCGCGTGATGAATTTCATGCTCAGGAATTGCGTAGTGCCGGAGCGACTGCCGTTGTGTCTGAAACTTTAGAGGCCGGCTTGCAACTGTCCTTTTTCGCGCTGAATGCGCTTTCCATACCTGAAGGCGAGATTAATAACATCATTGATCATGAGCGCGAGTTGCGCGTTTCCATCAAGCACCCGCATAGCAAGTGACAGCCTTAATATTGGATGATTGTTTTTTTAAGATATGGCTCGAATAACTAGCTCTGTTCTAGTTTATACAGGGCGAAAACGATAGTGTTCTTGAGTGAATAAATCAATCCCGCATTGCAGGCTTTCTATCCAATCGAGAAAGGCAGGAATAGCTTCACCTGTCAGGTAGCGGCCATGCTGTGGGACTAGCATGGCGAGATCCATTTGGCGCACCATATTCACCCAAAAGCGACAAACTTTATTTGACACCATATAGCGTTTATGAAAGCCGCTCATCGTATGGAGCTGATCGTAAAATTCATCTTTACTGGCGATAGGTTTATGGATACTGTTGGCTTCTACCAGAGACGCGCCCATGTCGCCAGAAAAGAGAATTTTTGAGGTGCTGTCGTAGAATTGAAAATTACCTTCAGCATGTAGGAAATGGGCAGGTATCGCATACAGTGTCGAATGAGACATTCGTACCGGCATACCCTCGTCAGGAATACCAATAATCCGTCCATCCGCCCGATTTAAGTTGCAAAAATGCGGAACAAAGCGCGCCCATAATTGTGAAACGTATAAATGGCATTCGGTGCTGTATAACCACTTGTCGAGGGCGCCGATAATGTCCGGGTCTTGATGCGAGGCGAAGAGAAATTCTAAATTTTTCTTCGGTAAGTATTTTTGCATCGCTAAAGTTAGCGCGTTGTAGGTGATATTGCCGGAAGGGTCAATCAAGGCACCATGACCACCCGAGACGATCAAAAATTGATTCGCTTGTACTGCATCTTCTGTGGAGCCAGTGACTAGGTCATTGAACATGATGCAGCTATGCTTGCCATTATTAAAAAGTTCAATTGCCACGATGACTCCTGTTATTGATCACTAGAGTAAGTTTCTAAAGTTGATAGCTAAATTTTGGATATTAGGGATTCATTCTAATGGAAGTAAAAACTAAAAAGTTGATTTGGATTAAGTTTTTGCTGCGGCCACACAAGAAATATGTAGATGGATTGCACTCTCGATAACAAAAAAGCCCTGAAATATCAGGGCTTTTGTCGTTGCTTGAAGCTCATGTTTAAAAAATCAGTAACCTAAGGCACGCCCATCAGGATTGCGTGGATCGGCAAATGCTTCAAATCCCTCTTCGCCGATCTTGATGGTCTGGGTTCTACCCATGGATCGTCCTACAGAAAATTTGTGTCCTTTTTGCTTCAGGAGTTCTAGTGTATCAACGTTAAAGCCCCGTTCCAAACGAGTGATATCTGGTTCCCATTGATGATGTATGCGTGGTGCGATAGTGGCTTCCGCCGCGTTAAGTTGATGGTCAATGACATTTAAAATGATTTGCAAGGTCGTGGTGATAATTCGGCTACCTCCAGGGCTGCCTGTGACTAAGAACGGTTTGCCATCTTTGAGTACCATGGTCGGTGTCATGGAACTTAATGGACGTTTTTTGGCCGCAACTGCATTGGCCTCTCCACCAATCAGACCAAAGGCATTCGGCACACCTGCTTTAACCGAGAAATCATCCATTTCATTGTTCAAGGTAATCCCTGTCCCCGTCGCAACGATGCCACTGCCGAATAAAAGATTAAGTGTGTAAGTGGTGGCGACGACATTGCCGAATTTATCGGCCACCGAATAATGGGTGGTTTGATCGCTCTCGTAAGGTAAGGGTTTGCCAGGTTTGATTTGTGCAGATGGTGTGGCGCGGCTCAGGTCAATTTTTTTGACTAATTCGTCTGCATATTTCTTGGACGTTAAACCAAGGAGCGGGACCTTAACAAATTCGGGATCGCCCAAATATTCGGCTCTATCTGCATACGCTAGCTTCATCACCTCGGTCATGGTGTGAATAGTTTGTGCGCTATTTAACCCTTGTTGTCCTATGGGGAAATGTTCCAGCATATTCAACATTTGAATGATATGGACGCCGCCCGAACTAGGTGGTGGCATAGACACTACTTGATAGCCGCGATAGTTACCTTTTACTGCTTCTCGTTCTATCGCCTTGTAATGCTTCATATCGTCTGCACTAATCATGCCGCCGTGATTTTTCATCTCGGCCACAATTTTCTGTGCAATTATGCCTTCGTAGAATACTTTGGGACCATGCTGTGCAATGAGACGCAATGAGTTAGCGAGGTCTTTTTGTACTAGCTTTTCGCCTGCGCGCAGTGGCCTGTCGCCGTTGAAAAAGATAGCGCGACTAGACGGCCATTTACCTAATTGATTACGACTTGCTTCTAATAGCTGTGCCAGATAAGGCGTGACCTCGAATCCTTGTTCGGCCAATTTAATTGATGGTGCGATGAGATCTTTTAGAGGCAAGGTGCCATATTTACGTAAGGCCAGATCCAGTCCTGCGACCGTACCCGGAACACCTACCGCCAAGTGAGTGGATGTCGAGCTACCGGGAATAATTTTGCCATTCGCGTCCAAAAACATATCGCGATGAGCAAGGGCGGGGGCTAGCTCACGAAAATCGAGTGCAATGTCTTTGCCACTTTTTGCATCATGAATCAACATGAAACCACCACCACCAATATTTCCCGCATGCGGCAGGACAACCGCTAAAGCAAAACCAACGGCGACAGCCGCATCAACGGCATTGCCGCCGCGTTTCAAGACATCTAAACCGACTTGACTTGCCAGAACTTGTTCACTCGATACCATGCCGTGTTTGGCGCGTACCGGGCTAAGAATGTCATAGCTGGTGTCGTATTGAATTTGTGCGCCAGTTCCCTGTGCAAAGCTGCTATGGGCGATTAATCCAAATTGAGAAACTAGGATCGTGCTAACTATCGTTTTAGTAACTGTTTTACTAATAAGCGAAAAACGGATTTTTTTGAACGAGGACACTGTGCGTTTCCTTTAATAATGCAGGGCTCGGTGATGATGGTCCATCATGAAACTGGCTGAGCTTTTGTTATGAAGAAACTTAATTGTCGCTAACTATCAGCAATAAGTCGAGTCTTGATTTTCTAATTGTGAGGCACATAAAAATAAGGAAAGTCAATTAACTACGGATGGTTTTGGATGTGGTTGATGTGCTGACTTAGTTGGCGACTTAGTTTGCAACTTAATTAGCAACCTAATTAGCAACTTAGTGACGAGATTTATAGGTGAAAAAAAAGCCACCGGCGAGGGTGGCTTTTCAATTTAAAAGATAAATCTTTTAAATTATTTTGCTTCAGCTTCTGCAGAAGCTGCGCCAGCTGGTTTAACAGCGATAGCAACTGTTGCATCATCACCGTGTACTACAGCAGTAACGCCTTTTGGCAATTTCAATGCAGATACGTGTACGGATTGACCGGCTTCCAATTTGGACAGATCAACTTCGATGAATTCTGGCAAGTCTGCTGGCAAGCATTCTACGTCCAATTCAACTGCTACGTGGCTGATAACAGCTGCAGACAATTTAACCGCAGGAGAAACTTCTGCGTTAACAAAGTGCAGAGGTACTTTTACGTGGATCTTTTTGTTTGGATCAACGCGTTGGAAATCAGCGTGCAATACCAATTGTTTAAACGCGTGCATTTGGAAATCGCGCAACAATACTTTTTCTACTTTACCATCAACATCCATGTCGAGAATGGAAGAGTGGAATACTTCTTTTTTCAATGCATGGAACAATGCATTGTGATCCAAAGAGATATTCACTGCTGGCTCTGTACCACCGTAGATGATGCCAGGTGTTTGACCAGCATTACGCAGGCGGCGGCTCGCTCCAGTGCCCTGTTCTTTACGTGCAAATGCGACTACTTTCATTTTAATGCTCCAAAATAAGCAATGTTTTTCAAATTAACACTGCGTTGACTTTCCCGCGACCAGGAAAGTGAAAAAGCTGAAAAACATCGAAATGCTTTTCAGCCGAAAACGGTTTCTTTATTCAGAGAACAAAGAGATAACAGATTCGCCTTTTGTGATACGGCGGAAAGTTTCCGCTAACAGACTATCACATGACAATTGACGAATCTTAGGACAAGCCTGCGCAGCAGGTGACAGAGGAATAGTATCTGTCACTACTAACTCATCCAATGGTGAGCAATTGATGCGATCAATCGCTGGGCCAGATAAAACAGGATGCGTACAATATGCCAACACTTTTTTCGCACCACGTTCTTTTAATACTTCAGCTGCTTTGGTCAAAGTGCCAGCAGTATCAACCATGTCATCCATGATCACGCAGTTACGACCTTCAACTTCACCGATGATATTCATCACTTCGGATACATTGGCTTTTGGACGACGCTTATCAATAATTGCCAAATCACAACCTAAACGTTTTGCTAAAGCGCGCGCACGAACTACGCCGCCAACGTCAGGAGAAACGACTAATAAATCATCGTAATTCTTGGCAACCAAATCACCTAACAGGATCGGTGATGCATAAATATTATCGACTGGAATATCAAAGAAGCCTTGGATTTGATCAGCATGCAAATCCATAATCAACACGCGACCAACACCTGCTTCTTCCAACATATTCGCTACCACTTTGGCAGAAATCGCGACGCGAGCAGAGCGTGGACGGCGATCTTGACGTGCATAACCAAAATACGGAATAGCAGCAGTGATACGACCAGCAGAAGCGCGTTTTAATGCATCCACCATCAACATGATTTCCATCAAGTTGTCATTGGTTGGAGCACAAGTTGATTGCAATACGAAAACGTCTTTACCACGCACGTTTTCGTTGATTTCGACCATCACCTCGCCATCAGAAAACTTGGAAACGTCAGCCTTACCGAGACGAATGCCGAGTTGCTTCGCAACGCCTGCCGCTAAAGCAGGATTGGCATTACCGGTAAAGACCATCATGTTGTCGAGAGCGTGTGCCATGAGATCACCTAAGGGAATAAAAAAGCCACTTCAAGAGAACAATACTCAGCATCACGGTTGGAATTCTTGTTGTAATGATTACTGAAAATACTGCCGTAAAAACCGAAAAGCCGCCGCATCATTTGTATGCGGCGGCTTGGGAATTAAATGGCAGGGGAAAAAGGATTCGAACCTTTGCATGCCGGAATCAAAATCCGGTGCCTTAACCAGCTTGGCGATTCCCCTACACAACCGTTTATCAATTACTTATTTTGCCTTGATAATCAGCGAAGCCGCTATTTTATCTTGAAATCAGTAATCGACCAAATTTTTTATGCTGCAATCTATAAAATTATAGGATGTTGTTGCAATGCTTTAGCAATCCAAGATGTCCAGTGGTGAGGAACTTGTTGTAATACTTTTTTTGCTGCATCTTCATTTGGAAAAGCGCAAAAAACACAAGAACCTGATCCCGTCATCTTGGCATCACCCTGATTTATTTCATACTGCTTGAGCCAATTAATAGCGTTCGCAATTTCAGAATGTAAAGCACAAGCAACAGCTTGCAGATCATTTTTCCATTCAACTTTCGCTGCATTGGAAAAGTCCGTTATTCTGACGGGCTTCGTATCTCTTGTCAACTCCTTGGCAGAAAAAATAGTCGGTGTAGGTACGTGTACGCCTGGTTCTATCACGACAAACCACTTTACAGGTGTGGTGATCGCTTGCAGTTGTTCACCGATACCTTCCACAAAAGCATTTTGACCAAAGATGAAAAATGGCACATCCGCACCTAGTTGTAAGCCTAGCTGCATGAGTTGTGCTTGATCTAAACCACATTGCCATAAGTGATTTAATGCCATCAAGGTAGTCGCCGCATCAGATGAGCCGCCTCCGACTCCACCGCCCATGGGTAAATTTTTATGGAGGTAAATATCCGCACCATAAGTGCTCTTGCTATGACTTTGTAGCAAACGGGCAGCGCGAATCACTAAATCTGTTGGTTCGGGCACACCATCTATGTGATTCATTCTTTGAATGTGGCCATCGTCCCGCACCTGAAAATCAAGCGTGTCACACCGGTCGATTAGTTGAAATACGCTTTGTAATAGGTGGTAGCCGTCCTCCCGTCGGCCTGTGATGTGCAAAAACAAGTTTAGTTTTGCCGGCGCTGGACAGGCCAGCCATTGACGCTTGGTGAGTGATGAAGTGCTCATGTTAGATTGCAAATGAGGTGGGCTGAAAGAGAGCAGTTGGTGCTTGAGCGCAGTTAGTGCTTACGATGAATACTTAATTTAGTTTGAGGTGAGGCTGCTTACATAATAATGATAGCGATTTTCACCAGACCAAATTGTTCTGTCATTTTTTCAAGATCTATTCGCTTAGGGCGAATTTGCCCAGCGTCTTCCTGCCAATTAACAAAACGTAGTTGCCAGCCCTTAGACTGGAATTGAAAATTATCTTGCGCCGGAATGGCTACCGCGCTTTTATTGGCTTGCAAATCAAATCCTTGTAGCCAGGTTTTTAAATCATCAATAGGAATAGACCAGCCTAAATGGTCGACGAGTAACTGTTCAATATTGCTCGCATAGCGTGTTTCTTGTTTGGCTTGCTCCAGACTGGCGCTGCTTGGCGTCTGATGGAGCTTGGCGACCGTTTGACCCAGTGCAGAGCTGAGACTGATATGTAACTCGCTTGGTGTTTGTTGCCAATCATAGTTAAGGGTGACGCTTTGCTCTTTCTGATCTTCTTGATAGCGCAGCGATATACGTCCATTCCATTGCACATTTTCTTGCAAGTTGCGAGGCATTGCTGCTTGTTGCGGTGTGAGTGGCTTTGTGCTGCTGCAGGCGCTCAAAAGCGCGCAGTAAATCATCAGACACAGGCCGTATACGAGGCTGCGGTAATTGTTTTGTGGGCGCAAAGGAGCGATATTCATTACTGACCAGTCTTTCTTGTCATGCGTTTTTCTAGATGGGCTTATGAGTGTCAAAATAGCTTATGGTAGGCTTAGTTCTGGTCTTAATCCGAGTCGCTCCAGCGTAGATTTGAGTAGGCTATTTTTGCTGTCTTTTTTTTGCGCATCACTAAATAGCTGCATCGCTTCGGTTTTTTTGTCTTGTACCCACAGCACCTCCGCCAAATGCACTGCGACATCGACATCCTGGCGTAAGGCAAAAGAACTGCGTAAATACTGCTCAGCTTCAGGTAATTTTTTGAGTCGAAATTTCACCCAGCCCAAGCTATCTAAAATATAGGGATCATTCGGATTGAGTTGATTGGCAGCCTCTATCAATTGCTGAGCACTTTGTAGTTCGATATTTCTGTCAGCATAAGAATAGCCCAAGGCATTGTAGGCGAGTGCATTATTCGGTGCCATTTGGATGAGTTGTTTGAGCGCTGCTTCCATTTCTGGATATTGCTTTTGCGCTTCTGCCAGCATTGCGAAGTCGTAAATTAATTCGGTACTCCCTGGGTATTCACTTAAAGCTAATTGCAAGAGCACAAAGGCTTCTAAAGTTTGACCTGCATCCTTCATGATTTGCGCTTCGGTCTGCAATATCTGGATTTTTTCCGCGTCTTTTTCTGGCGTTACCGTTTGTAAGAATTTTCGCGCGTCGGTGTAGTGTCCATCGCTCGCAATCAATAAGGCACGTCGCATTTGTATCGCAAACCAAGCAGGATTTTTGCCTTCTTTACGTTCTACTTTGGCTAGCCATTGGTCGGCAGTTTTTTTGTCTTTTCTTTGCAAAGCAATTTGCGCTAAATTGACATAGACTGGACTGCTGTCATCATCTTCCGTTGCGCGTTTGAGGAAAGTATCGAAGTAGCTTTCTGCTTCATTGGTTTGCCCTAGCTCCATCGTGATCGCACCCAGTGTATACAAACTCTGAGTGCTGGATTCTCCCTTGCTTTCTTGCTCTCTTAACAGGATAAGAAATTCTTCCTTGGCAGTCGCCAATTGTTTGTTTTCAATGAGCATAGTGGCATACGCTAGGCGAACTTCTTTGGCTTGCGGCAGCCTTTGTAAATACGCAGCGACTAGCTGAAGACCCTCTTGTGGCTCCGAGGCTTGGGCTAAGGTGAGTATCGCTAATTCAGAATCTTCACGTAATTTGCTGGCCGCCTGTGCTTCACTTAAAGCACGCGCCCGGTCTTTATTGCGGTAAGCGCCGCGTGATAAGGCGATATGAGCATCGAATGAATCGGCGTAGGGCTGCAAAATAGTTTCTAAAGTTTTGAATGCTTGCTGCTGGTCTTGCATGCGCGCCAGCACTCTTTGTGCATGATAAATGAGCGCAATCTGATCGGCGCCATTACTAGTTTTTAGCTTTGGTGAAAATAACTTTTGGATGGCATCAAAATTATTTTGTATGACCATTAAGCTTAGATAATATTGTTCCGCTTCAGTCGAGTCGGGTGCTAGTTCTCGCCACAGACGCAAGGCTGCCATGGATTCATCCATTTGCTGCGCACCCATCGCTATTTCCATAGCGCGTTTCGCTAAGCGTGGGTCGCGTGTTTGCTGTGCGACTGACAGTATCGTGACAAAAGCGCTTTGCCACTCACCTCGTTGAACCGCTAATTCTGAAGTGGTTAATTTATAGAGAATATCTTTGCTTAACGCGACTTTGGGTAATGCTTGTTTGTCTTCAGTCAGCGTGTTGGCAGATGCCGGTTTGTTCTTAATGATGGTGGCACCGCTTTGGCGCGCGAATGCGGGAACGCTAGCTAATGTACCGCAGATCAGTGTCGCGATTAAGGATTGTAGTAGCAGACTTTTGGTGTGTGTGGTACTCAAGGGCCTGATAATTTGTCCTTTTATCTTGAATTGTGTGGAGTTGGTCTGTCTGGTGCGTGTTGTTGGCATAAGTCTAGGTACAATAGCCATAATGGGAGCTTGAGTGAGAAACAAATTCTTCAATGCTATTCCTTTGTTGAAACTACCAATCATCATTGTTTGACGATAGTTGGTCTGAGCGGGCTTACTAAATTGGGCGTACAACTTTGAGCTGACAAGGTCTTGGATATTGCAGTTTGATTTTACGCTGGTTTCTAAGCGAACTTATGGCAAATTGTATCAGTCATAGCTGAGTCCGCCGAACTTTGTAACAAGGCGCAATAATGAAAGCTAAGTACTTAGCTTGGGACTTAATATGTTTTTTAAAGTACGCGCGGCTATTGAATGGACAATGATTGGATACTAAGTGGACATCGATAGGACACTGATTAGGATTTAACTTGACCTTTTGTTTGGCGATGCGTATACAAACTGCCTACAAATTGACGCTTACATGACATTTAAACGAGTTTTACATGCCTGAATTACCAGAAGTTGAAGTCACACGATTAGGACTAGCTCCGCATATAGAAGGCACAGTCGTCACCGATCTTATCTTGCGGCGCGAAGGCCTCCGTTGGCCTTTTCCACCACAATTGAAAGAAAAAATAGTGGGACAGCGTTTGCAAAAGACGGGGCGGCGAGGTAAATACCTTTTGTTACATTTCGCGACTGGAACGGTATTGGTTCATCTGGGGATGACTGGCAATTTACGAGTGATGCCAACGGGGACCCCTGCACAAAAACATGATCATGTGGATATCGTATTGGGAACTCAATTAATACGTTTGACTGATCCGCGTCGTTTTGGTGCGATGTTGTGGCATGATGCCGCCGACGGAGCGATTGAATCCCATTTGCTATTGCGTCACTTGGGGGTAGAGCCACTACAAGACGGATTTGATGCTCAATTGTTATTTAAACAGACACGTCAGCGCAGCGCAGCCATCAAACAAGTTTTGTTAGCGGGCGATATTGTGGTCGGTGTGGGAAATATTTATGCATCGGAGAGCTTGTTTCAAGCTGGAATTAATCCTAAGACCGCGGCTAATCGTATTAGTCTTAAGCGATATCAGTCACTAGTGATAGCGATACGACAAATTTTGGCGGCTGCTATTGTGCAAGGTGGTAGCACTCTGAAGGATTTTGTTGGTGCTGATGGCAAAACTGGGTATTTTCAACAGAATTATTTCGTTTATGATCGCGCTGGGGAGCCCTGCCGTGTTTGTCAAGGAATAATTAGACACATAAAGCAAGGGCAAAGGAGCAGCTTTTATTGTGTAAATTGTCAAAAATGAGCCAGAATACGACTTTCTTTGCGGCATTGTGGTAAAAGTCATGATTATGCGCTGTATTGTTATGACTGATGAAATATGAAATATGAAATAGCCATAGGATAAGTAGATGAATGAATAATGTCCTTTGCTATAGAAAATGTGCGAACAAGTAGTCGCGAGATGAGCGCTAATAAAGCGTTACAAGAAAAATTTTGAGGATGATATGAGTAATTTGGTTCAGAACTTCCAGGAATACAGTGGCTGGCGTAAAGACGTGGCACAGGCCATAGAACAGTACCGCGCTTGGATTGCTGGATCTGATTTTGCTGATAGTGCCCTTGATCAAAAAATCGCGCGTTTAAAAGAGCGTTTAGTCGATGATAAATTGACTATCGCTTTTGTGGCCGAATTTTCACGCGGCAAATCAGAATTAATTAATGCAATCTTTTTTGCTGACTACGGGCAAAGGATATTGCCGTCTTCTGCTGGTCGTACCACCATGTGTCCGACCGAATTAATGTATGACGAAACCATTCCACCTTGCATACGTTTGCTGCCGATAGAAACGCGCAGTGAAACGCTAAGTACCACTGAATATAAAGGCCATCATCATATCTGGACAGTCTTGCCACTTGATCCGAAGTCGGGCGATGGTATGTTGGAAGCTTTTAAACAAGTCAGTTTGACTAAAAAAGTGACGAAAGAAGTCGCCAAATCCTATGGTTTGTATGATGAAACCGATCCCGATGCGGCATTAGAAGTTGACGAAGATGGCTTGGTCGAAATTTCTCAATGGCGTCATGCGATTGTTAATTTTCCGCATCCATTGTTAAAGCAAGGTTTGATTATCGTTGATACGCCGGGTTTAAATGCGATTGGTACTGAGCCAGAATTGACCTTAAATTTGATCCCAAATGCGCATGCAGTTTTATTTATTTTGGCGGCGGATACTGGCGTTACCAAGAGCGATATTGATGTCTGGCGCAACCATATTGGTGGTGGCCCGGGACGCATGGTGGTCTTGAATAAAATCGACAGTATGTGGGATGAATTGCGCACGGTCGAGGAGGTAGAGTCTCAAATTCAGCACCAAATTGAGACAGTTTCTCATAATTTATCGATAGAAGAGAATCAGGTTTTCCCCATTTCTGCGCAAAAAGGTTTGGTCGCGAAAATCAATAAAGACGCGCCATTATTAGCGAAAAGTCGTTTGCCAAAATTGGAATACGCGCTCTCTAAAGAATTAATTCCGTCTAAGAAAAATATTATTCGCACTCAGCTCAGCAACGACATCCAAGAGATCGCAGACGGCCAGCATGCCATCATCGTGGCTCGCGCTCGTGGCGTTAATGAACAATTGCATGAGCTCAAGAGCTTGCGTGGTAAAAATCAGAATGTGGTGGAACACATGATGAAGCGTGTCACGATGGAAAAGCAGGAATTCGATGCCAGCTTAATTAAGATGCAAGGTACGCGTGCCGTATTTACCCGTCTCTCTACCGAGGTTTACACTACCCTGGGCATGGATATGTTGAAGGCTGAAATTTCGACGGCGCGTGAAGCGATGGAGAAGAGTAAATTCTCTCTGGGTTTAAAAGAAGCGATTAAAGACTTTTTTGAACAAGTTAAATTGAATTTGACGGCATCTAATCGTAAGACGGATGAGATATCAGAAATGATGTCCATCATGTACCGCAAATTTTCTACCGAACATGGTTTAGCCTTGACTTCGCCTATGCCATTTTCTCTGGATAAATACATACAGGAAATCAGCGCGATTGAGCAGGTTTTTCAAAGACAATTTAGCACCATCACTTTGATGACGACTTCGCAAAAAGTATTGATGCAAAAGTTTTTTGATTCGATTTCTGCGCGGGTTAAACAAAGTTTTTCGCAAGCAAACCGTGATGTAGAAGCCTGGCAAAAAGTGGTGATGGCACCGATAGAAGCACAAATCCGCGAACACAAAAATCAATTAAAAAACCGTATGCAATCGATACAGCGTATTCACGTTGCTACTGATAGTTTGGAAGAGAAAATTGCCAGCTTTGAAAACATGCATGCTGAAGTCGAAGTGCAGAAAAAGACCTTAGAGGAATTGCGCAATAACATCAACAAGGCATTGGCTTCCGAGATGAGTGCGGTGTAAGCTGACCGTCAATTATTTGCGGAAAATTTGTAGTTCAATTTGACAGACGCTTGGTTCATCATGACCAGCGTCTTTTCTATTTGGAATAAAAGAAAAATGACATCAAATTCAAGAAAAAAAATGCAGCAAATCGCGGTTGCGATCACATGTCTGGCGCTTAGTTGGTCTGCTTTTGCGCAAGAGGTTTGGAAAAAAATTGACAGTGGCGTCACCGTAGAGCTGCGCGGGCTTTCCGTGGTGAATCGGCATGTCGCCTGGGCCAGTGGTGCCAAAGGAACCGTATTGCGCACGGTGGATGGTGAGAGCTGGGAAAATGTGTCTATAGCGAACAAGATGCCAGAGGCGGCGGCTTTAGATTTCCGCGATATTCAAGGTATTGATAAATTTACCGCCATCGCGATGAGCGCAGGCCCAGGCAAAGCCTCGACCATTTACAAAACGGTTGATGGTGGTGCCAATTGGGAACTGATGACCGTGAATGGCGATGCGAGTGGATTTTGGGATGCGATTGATTTTTGGGATGCCCAAAACGGTGTGATTTTCGGTGACCCTATCAATGGTCAATTTCAAGTATTGATCACTCATGATGGTGGCAAAACTTGGCAAAACGCGGCGCGTGATTTGAACCAATTAAAGGCTTTAGCGAACGAAGGTGCTTTTGCTGCGAGCGGCACTTGTATTGCGGTTTATGGCAAACAGGATGTCTGGTTCGCTACTGGCGGGGCGGAAAAAACTCGCGTATTTCATTCCGCTGATCGCGGTCAAACTTGGAGCGTAGCCGAGACAGCAATACCCGCCGCCGCGCCACCGAAAGGTTTATTTTCTGTCGCGTTTTCCAATGGACAAACTGGCTTTGCTGTCGGTGGCGATTATCAAAAGGCGAAAGGTGAAACCCTCAATGCGGTAGTCAGCCATGATGGCGGTAAAACTTGGAATGCAAATCCAGCATTGCCTATGGGATTTTTATCGGTAGTGATGGCCGTACCCGGACAAAGTGATACCTTTGTTGTGGGTGGATTGGCCGGTTCTGGCTTCACCAATGATGCGGGCAAAACTTGGGAAGTATTGGGTGACACGCCGCTGAACGCACTTGGTTTTGCTGATGCTTTACATGGTTGGGCGGTCGGACCTAAGGGCTTGGTGATGAAGTACGCTGGTAAGCGTCTGGCGAAGTAGGCTAATGTAAAACCAAAAAGCTAAATTGAATTCGAATCGAATTGTGGTTACATGAAAAAAGCATTAACGAAGTCTGATGGTAGGCAAGATGAGAAGCGTGTCAAAAAAGTGATTCGTATCAATCAGGCAGTACAAGAAGAATCACCGTATTACGATCCCAGCTTTTCAAATGCGGTGATCACTTGGCAAAAGCAGCATGGGCGCCATAGCCTACCGTGGCAACAGACCAATGACGCTTACCGCGTTTGGTTGTCTGAAATCATGCTGCAACAAACTCAGGTTACGACGGTCATTCCTTATTACCAGCGATTTTTAGAAAATTTCCCCACCGTGCATGATTTAGCTGCGGCGCCAAGCGAACAGGTTATGGCCTTGTGGGCTGGTTTGGGCTATTACACGCGAGCGCGTAATTTGCATCAATGCGCTAAACAGGTCGTGGAAAAATATCAGGGCCATTTTCCTGATGATCCTGCCTTGTTGCAAGAGTTGCCTGGTATCGGTCGTTCCACGGCGGCGGCGGTGGCTGCGTTTTCTTACGGTACTTTGGCTGCGATTCTTGATGGCAATGTTAAGCGTGTCTTTGCTCGCGTATTTGGCATAGAAGGTTTTCCCGGCGCCAAACCTGTAGAAGATGATTTATGGTTGCGGGCGAATGCTTTGTTGCCTAAGCAGGATATTCAATCTTATACGCAAGGCCTGATGGATTTGGGGGCTACCTTATGTACTCGCAGTAGCCCAGCTTGCCAGCGTTGCCCCTTGCAAGCAGTGTGCGTGGCGCATGCTACGCACCGTACGGCTGAATTGCCTGTGCGTAAACCGAAGCGCGAACAAAAAGAAAAACATACGGTGCTTCTAGTCTTAGAACACGAGGGTGAAATTTTGTTGGAACAAAGGCCAGATAGTGGTATTTGGGGTGGCTTGTTGTCTTTACCTGAGCTTGATGGTATGCAAGCGGGTGATGGTAAAGCGCTAGCGCCAGATTTGTTTCAAGCGCATGAGATGAACGAAACGAATGACATAAATGACACGAATGGCGAGTCCCGCTTGTTGGCAGATCCTTCTCTGCTACGTTTGGAACAACGCGTGGTGGAATCTGTGCAACGCTTTGGTGATATTGCGTCATCGACGGATTTACCCGAGCTGACGCATGGTTTTACTCATTTTAAATTGTATATACGCCCCCTACATTTTCGCTTATCGCAACGCTTTCATTTTGTTGGTGAACAAAATGTCGCATGGTATCCCTTAGCTCAAATGGAGCAGACGGCTTTACCGGCTCCTGTGAAAGCACTTTTGCTAAGCTTAAAGTGAGATTAGTTTTGCTCAAATTTTGGATAATTTTTGCTTAATTGGGGGCTCGCTTTTAGTTCATGTGGTGTTTTCTAACGCATCGGCAAAAAGCGCGAGACATTAATTCAATCTGAAACTCCGTCTCGAACTTAGCCTCGTACTTAGTCTAAGACTTAATTGAGAACTTAAGCTCAATCTGAATTCATTCCTGATTTTTCGTACTTCGTCACGCGTGTTCGGATTTGGTCACATTTGCACATTTTTCTTATACTTATCGCTAGAATGACGCTCTGTTGTTAGAGTCATTTTTCCGAATTTGTAGCTAAGGAGTGTATCTTGATCAATCCAGCATTTAGACGCGTACTTTGTCTTTCCGCTTTGAGTTTGTCAGCCTATGGGCAGTCCGCTCTGGCCGACACTAAGCCTTGCCGTATTTCTAGTTTTCCACAGGAGGTGCGATGTGGACAAATACAGAGAGCACTTGATCCAGCAAAACCAGATGGTAAAAAAATCGACGTGCATTATGTCGTGCTGCCATCCAAAGATAGAAATAAATTACCCGACGCCGTATTTTTATTAGCCGGTGGTCCAGGCCAAAGTGCGGTCGAAGCAGCGGGTTTTGGTGATGCTGTTTTGGGTAAGCTCAATCGTCGTCGCGATCTAGTATTTGTTGATCAACGTGGCACTGGGAAAAGCGCTCCTTTGCGTTGTACTGAATTAGAAGCGAGCGAGAAGATTCTCGATAAAGAGGGGGCCTTGAAATTGACGCAGGCTTGTATGCAAAGTTTGCAGAAATTGCCTCATGGTGATTTGCGATTCTATAGCACGAGTATCGCCGTTCAAGATTTAGAAGCCATTCGTGTTGCGCAAAATTACAGTGCGGTTAATTTGGTCGGTGCATCTTACGGTACGCGCGTAGGCTTGGAATATTTACGTCAATTTCCTCAATCAGTGCGCCGTTTGGTGATCGATGGTGTGGTACCACCCGATCTGAATTTATTGGCATCTGATGCTAAGCCAGCCTTAGACGGCGTGTTTGCAGATTGCTTGAAAAATACGCGTTGTAATGCCGCTTATCCTGATTTGGCCGGCACGTGGAAACGACTGTTGAGCAATACGCCGCGTCAATTTACTTTTACAAATTCACGTACCCTCAGCACTGTCAGTACCAAAATACTGAGCGATGATTTGATTGGTATGGTGTTTAAAGCTTTGTATTCACCGACCATGACAGCCGCTTTGCCGTATGCCATTACGCAAGCAGAAAAAGGAAAGCTCGATCCTTTATTAAGTTTGAGTGGTAGCTTTAATCAAGCTGGACCTGGCGGTTTAACCATGGGCATGCATTATTCAGTTTGGTGTAGCGAAGCCTATGCAAAGCCACGTGCAGCAAGCGCGAGCAATGATGAATTTACCGCCAGAATGGGGGAGATGTATGACAAAGTTTGTGCCAATTGGCCGCGCGCAGACATCCCCAAAGAATTCTTTACAACGCCCGTTTCTAAGTCACCAGTATTGCTCTTGAGTGGCGGGATTGATCCAGTGACGCCTACCCGTAATGGCGAGCAAATGACCAAAGCACTCGGTAGCAAAGCTCGTCATATCAGCGTGGACAATTTGGGACATGGTGTACTCATGTATGGTTGTGTGCGCGAGCTTGTCGATAAGTTTCTCGCTGCGAAGAGCGATGATGAGGCGTTAAAAGTGGATGCGAGTTGTGTCCGTCAAATTCCACGGCCATTGGTTTGGTTACCACCAGTATCAAGTAACGATAGCGCGGCCACGGCCGAAGCGAAGAAAGCAGGAGAATAAGATGATTATTGTAGAAGACTTACACAAAGAATTTGTCAAATTAGGTAAGCCTAAATTTGGTATTGGTGTGCGTAGTTCCGAAAAAGTGAAGGCAGTGAATGGCGTCAGTTTTACGGCACAAGATGGCGCGATTTTAGGTTTGCTTGGCGCCAATGGCGCAGGTAAAACGACTAGCCTGCGTATGGTTGCATCGATGTTAAAAATGGATAGCGGCTCTATCAAGATAGATGAGGTGCAAGTCAAAGAAGGGCAAATGGCGTCACAAGCGCGCCTCGGTATTTTGTCGGATGCTCGTGGTTTGTATCCACGCCTGACTGCCCGTGAAAATATACAGTACTACGGCAAGCTACACGGCATGGATAAAGCCTTGATAGAAAAACGTACGGATCAGTTAGCGCATTGGTTGGAGATTCATAAGTTGCTAGAGCGTAGAACTGAGGGTTTTAGTCAAGGAGAGAGAATGAAGATCGCCTTGGCGCGCGCTTTGATACACGATCCTAAAAACATTATTTTGGATGAGCCAACCAATGGCTTGGACGTGGTTGCAACTCGTGCGTTGCGTGAATTTTTGCGCTGGTTAAGAACACCTGAAGGTGGCGGCAAATGCATCGTCTTTTCCACTCATATCATGCAAGAAGTGGAGCGTTTGTGTGACACAGTCGTGATCGTGGCGCAAGGCAGAACCGTGGCTTCTGGCACCGTCTCTGAGTTGATGTTGCAGGCGCAGGAAAATGATTTTGAAGACGCCTTCGTCAAATTGGCGTTCTTAGACAAGCAGCAATCCAATACTGCCGATTCTGCGAAAGCAAGTACCAGCAACGCGGCAGCAACATTGAAGCAAGGGAGTTTGGCATGAGAGAAATATTAGCGATTTATTGGAAAGAAATTTCTGATGCGATGCGTGATCGTCGCACTCTAATGATGGTATTGGCGAGCTCATTGCTTTTGGTGCCAGTGTTGTTGTTTGTGTTCTCTACCGTAATGTCGCAGGTTGAATCTCAGGCAGTTGATCGTACCGTGATGGCAGTGAATATGAAAGATGCACCAGGCCTAGAAAATTACATCTTGCGCCAAGGCTATCAAATTAAACAAGCGCCTGCCGACTATGAAGAAAAGTCGCGCAATAAGGAATTGACTAAACCCGTTTTACTGATCCCCGAGAACTTTGAAAACAGCTTGGCGCAAGTTAAACGCGTTGAATTAGAAATCGCCTATGACACGTCGAATCGTCAGGCTGAGATGGGCTTGGGGCCGCTGCGTCGCTTATTGAATGGTTATGTGCAAGAGCGTAGTGGTTTGGATTTGATGATGCGCGGTATTTCGCCTGATCTGCTACAAACGATCACGGTGAAGGAACGTCATATTAGTCGTCCTGATGAGCGCAAGGTGACGATTACCGGTATGTTGCCTATGGTCTTGATCATGGCGATTGTGATGGGTGGGATGTTTGCCGCGATTGACAGCACGGCGGGTGAACGTGAACGTGGTTCACTGGAGCCTTTGATGATGAACCCTGTCTCTGGCTTGCAATTAGCGGTAGGTAAAACAGCGGCGGTGGCTTCGGTCAGTGTTTTGATTGTAATTTTGACCGTGTCTAGTTTCTTCCCCGCGCAATCCGTAATTGCGAATGAAGCCTTACGTGCCGAGTTTCAGTTTGGTGTAAAAGATGCCTTGGCATTTTTGGTGGTATTGCTGCCTTTAGCAGCAGCACTATCGTCTTTGCAGGTGGCATTGTCGCTGACATGCAAAACCTTTAAAGAAGCCAATGTACGTAATCAGTTATTGAGTTTGACAGTGTCGTTCTTGCCCTTATTCTTTATTTTAAATCCGGGTAAAGAACCTGCGTGGTTGGGCTGGGTGCCCGTTATGGCGCAAACACAAATGATGAATCAAGTGTTGAAAGGTGAATTGGTCAGCCTGAACTCGATTGCCATTGCTTTGCTAGTATGCACTGGGATAGTGATTGCGAGTCTGTCGTTCGTTTCTAAGAAAATGCGTCAGGTCGTGATGGAGTAAATACTGTTATGTAGCATGATGCAAAACTGCCGTTCAGCTAAATGTTGAAAAATGCTGAACGGCTTTTTTGATTTTAGGATTAGACATTAGTGTGTTTGGCGATGTCGTATTAAAACCTTTTCGGTTTGTTGAAAATGTTTCGCTAGTTTCTCTACCATGTACACAGAACGATGTTGCCCACCTGTGCAACCTATGCCTATCGTTAAATAGCTGCGATTATCGTGTTTGAATGAAGGTAACCATTTTTCGATAAAGCGGCGAATGTCCGTATATAGATCCTGTGCCATTGGTTGCGCTTCGAGAAAATCAATGACCGCTTGATCGCGACCGGTCAGCGGTCGCAAGGCGTGGTCGTAATGCGGATTGGGCAGTATCCTGACGTCAAACACAAAATCGATATCGAGTGGAACGCCGACTTTAAAGGCGAAGGATTCAAACATTAATATCAGCGGTGCTTGTTCAACACCTATCTCATCCTTAATCCAATTACGTAGCGTATTGGCGCTTAAGTAAGAGGTGTCAATTACGTGACCGAGAAACTGTAAAGGTTCTAGTAATTCACGTTCTTTCGCGATGCATTCAGTCAGACTTAAAGGCTGGCAGGTGAATTGCTGTTGTTGTAAATGATGAGATAGGGGATGGCTGCGTCGTGTTTCTGAAAAACGAGCGATCAGCGTTTCTGAGCTCGCTGTCAAAAACAGCACTTTTAATTCATGTCCCGCTGCGCGTAGCTTTTGTATATTGGCAGGCATGGATTGCAGTTGTTGAATACTGCGCGAATCAATCGCGATAGCGACGTTGTTGACACCTTCTGCTTGCAAAGTGCTGAGTAATTCGATAAGCAGGCTGGGTGGTAAATTATCTACGCAATAAAAGCCGGCATCCTCTATGACATTCAATGCAACCGATTTGCCCGAACCGGAGATGCCTGAAATTAATAAGATCTGCATAATACTTTATCCCAGCGTTTCGTCCATTGCACGGCGTTGCCTGTCCATGAATTCTTCTAGAGTATTAATGCCACGCAATTGCAGTATGGTATTGCGCACTGCAGCTTCTAACAGCACCGCGATATTGCGGCCTGCGGCAACCGGAATAACTACTTTCTTGATTTGTAAGCCAAGCACATCTTCAGTTTGAGAATCAATCGGTAGACGCTCATAGTTTTCTTCCAAGGTGCTACGACGAACCAGATGAACAATCAATTTTAAACGCATCTTACGACGCACCGAGGTCTCACCAAAAATGGCTTTGATATCTAGCAAACCTAGACCGCGCACCTCTAATAAATTTTGCAGGATAGGAGGGCAGCGACCTTCTATCATATTTGGAGCTATGCGCGAAAACTCGACGGCATCGTCGGCCACAAGGCCGTGGCTGCGTGAAATTAATTCCAAACCTAACTCACTCTTGCCTAGACCAGATTCACCGGTAATCAAAACGCCGACACCTAATACATCCATAAATACGCCGTGCATAGTGACTTGCGGCGCCAGCTTTTTAGAAAGATAGACGCGCAAATAATCAATAACCTGGGCTGCGGGTAAGGGGGTCGAAAACAAGGGGATATTATTGTCGTCACAGACATTTAAAAATGTCTGTGGCGATTCTAAACCTTGCGCTACGATTAGCGCCGGCGGTTGGCCAGCTACTAATTCTTTAATCAGATTGGCGCGCGATCCAGGCGACAAGCGGTGGAAATAATCGATTTCTTGATGGCCGAGAACTTGTATACGGCCAGGGTGGATTAAGTTCAAGTGACCGACTTGATCAGACGACGCTGTGGCATCATCGGTAATCTGTTTGTCGCCGCCAGAAAAACCAGCGAACCAGCCCAGTTGTAGTGTATCGCGATTGTCGTCAAAGATTTTTTGTATGGTTAATTCTGTCGTTAGTGGCATAAGGCTTACTCGGCTTCATCAAACAAACGTCAAACGTCAAACGTCAAACTTCAAATATCGATCTTGAGAAAATCGCTAGGAAAAATTACCGAGCGTGTCGCAGAGGATTGATTCAATTCAGCTGCAACTAGTGTGCATCGCGCTTAAGTTCATCTAATTAGATGATTAAATTATAGCTACTTAGTTATAGCGATTTTGGTTCCCAAGTAATAATGCGCTTGTAGACTAAACTCGCATCTTGTTCGGTTTGCAGGGCATCGCGGAAGGCGTCATCTGAGAGCATCTCGGCGATTTCTGACAAAATTTCTAAATGCTGTTGTGTCACATTATCGGGCATTAAGAGAAAGATCAAGACTTTGACCGGCAATCCATCTGGCGATTCGAATGGAATAGCATCTTGTAAGCGAACAAACGCTGCGATAGGATTTTTTAAGCCCTTGATACGACCATGTGGCACCGCCACGCCATGCCCTAAACCGGTAGAACCAAGGCGTTCGCGGGCAAATAAATTATCGGACACGGTAGAACGGGCGATACTGCAATTATTTTCGAAAAGCAGGCCAGCTTGTTCAAAAGCGCGTTTTTTGCTGGAGACATCCAAGTCCAATAAGACATTCTCAAGGGGAAGAATTTTTGCGATATTCGTCATGTTACTTAATGTGAGCCTATTGCAAGTTGACCACCTGTTATATTTTGCCAATGTACTGTGCGAAATTGCCTAGATGATGCTACCGTGTAAGCTTGGCTAATTGGGCGGTAAGATAAGACCGCGATTATAGGCTTCTTTTAAGCGCGAAGCGAATTTCCTTCCGAATTTTGTTAGCGGTACTTTTAGTTGTCCTTTTTACTTTAAATCAGCCTAGATGAGCTTAAAGTCGGGTGATACTATGCTGACGCAATAGTGCAGAAAAACTATCAACTGAAACAGGGCGACTGAAATAAAATCCCTGTATCTCATCGCAACCGGCTTCTTTTAAAAATTCCATCTGCTCCAGATTCTCAACTCCTTCAGCTGTAACACTCATACCTAAGGCGCTAGACATCGCAATAATCGCCTTAGTGAGTACGACAGAATCTTGATTTTCAGGAATTTCGCGGATAAATGAACGATCGATTTTTAGATTATCGATAGGGAAACGTTGTAGGTAAGATAAAGACGAAAATCCAGTGCCGAAATCATCGAGCGATATGCTAATACCTAGCGTTTTGATGGCATCAAATACCGAACTCAGATGCTCAGCTTCGACCATCAGCAAGCCTTCGGTAATTTCTAATTGCAATGCATGAGCTGGTAAGCCACTTTGCAGTAAAACTTCCAAAATAAACTGTGGCAATTTGGGGTCTTGAAATTGACGTGGTGAGATATTGACACTGATTTTGAAATCTATCTTATATGTTTGACGCCATTGTTGTGCTTGCTCGCAGGCTTTGGTAAGTACCCAACGACCAATCGGGACAATCAGGCCAATTTCTTCGGCAAAGGGGATAAATTCATTCGGCGCGACCAGACCTATGTCCGGCATTTGCCAACGTATTAAGGCTTCCGCACCGATGATGCTGCCATCGACCAAGCTGACTTTAGGTTGATAATATAAGAGGAACTCATCATCCACTAAGGCGCGTCGTAGATTGCGCTCTAAGGTGTAGCGGTGTTGAGCTCGTATCATCAAGTCGGAAGTAAAAAATTGGTAGTTGTTACGCCCAAGTTCCTTGGCTAGATACATAGCAGAATCAGCACAACGTAGTAAGGTAGGTCCATCTGTGCCATCGTGTGGAAATACACTGATACCAATCGAGGTCCCTAAGTGATACTGATGCTGTTCGATCACAAAGGGTTCGCTCATCTTGATCAAGATGCGATCGGCTAATTCCTTTAGATGCTGGGCCGTCGCAAATTCTTCGACCACAATCACAAACTCGTCACCACCAAGGCGCGCCAGCATATCCGTCGCGCGTATGCATGAAGAGAGTCGTTTCGCCACATCACATAACAAGCCATCACCCGCGGCATGACCTGCGGTATCGTTGACGTTTTTGAAGTGGTCGAGATCCAGAAATATCACTGCGACTTTTTGTTCATCGGCATGTGACAGCGCATATTCCAGTCGTTGATGTAACTGATGGCGATTGGGCAATCCCGTTAATGCGTCGTGTGTTGCGATATATTGCAATTGACGTTCTGTTTCGCGTACTTCGGTAGTGTCGGTGAAGGAAATTAACACCGCTTCAGTTTTGTTATTGCGTGAGGAATTGATCGGTTGTGCATTGACTAACAGCCATACTATAGTTTGATCAATTAGCTCTAAACCAAGAGACAAACTAGTGATGGGCTCACCATTTTTCAGTACGAGTGATGCGGGATCTTCCCCAATTTTTATCTCACTGCTATCTTCTCGAAAAATTCGTTTGAAGTAGCGGTGGCGCCGCCCCATGCTTTCAATGTCTGTTATTTTTAAAATTTGTCGAGCGCTTGGATTGCAGGTCAAGATCTTACCGCCAGGCGCGATGACCATAATGCCTTCGGTCAAGTTGTTCACCACCGAGCGATAACGATCCTCGCTGGTGGCCAAACTTTGTTCCATATTTTTCTTGTCGATGGCCAGCGCGATGACATGCATAGCGTCCATGATCAAGGTTTGTTCATCGTCACTCGGGTGACGATGGGTTCGGTGATAAATATCGACCGTGCCTAGTAAGGTATTGAATGCTGTTTTGATCGGCACCGACCAGCAAGAGCGAAAACCGTAACGGGTTGGTGTTTGCTTATTCTGAAACCAGAGTTCGCTGGCAGCGATGTCTTCCACGATTTTGATATTGCCCGTTTGTATGGCAACACCACAGGACCAACTGCCCAAACCTATTTCCAAATGGTCGATCTCATTCAGAAATTCGGCTTCCATTGAGGGGGCTGCCGCTAGCTTTAATTTTTCTGTGTCGCTGTCATACAGCATAATCGCGCAAATCGAGCCATTGTCGAGCAAGCGCTCCATACGATCGCAAACATCTTGCAAGATTTGTGTCAGCGGATTGTCTAATGCAATCATCTCGAGAATTTCTTTCTCGTGATGTAATGCTTCATGATTTAAACCATTGCTCGCCAAGCCTGCACTGAAGGTTTGTAGTTGGAAGGTTTTGGCAATTGGCTGGGTTTGCAAGTCACGCAAACGTAAGACATAGGCGGTTTGGCGTTGTAGGGGAAAGCTATGCAGACGGACTTCGACTTCTAGGGATTGACCATCGCGAGTTTGTAGCTCACAAAATTCGGCAATCGCGTTGGGTAATATGCTACTCCCTGATTGCAAATGTGTTTTGAGTTTATTTGCCTGTTTGAATAGCAAAAAGCTACTCCAACGCATTCCTGCAATTTCATTGAGATTTTTTGCACGTATTAATTTAATTGCTAATGGGTTGGCATGAACTATCGTTCCCTCGATTAAAACGATGATAGCGTCTTGTGCATGTTGTTCCAGCAGCGATTGCCAATTCTGAAGATACATAGATACGTGGTCAGTACAAAGTGCCTAATTAAATAGTCGGTAAGCTTAGCAAATTCACCAAGTTATGACCGCAGCGAATTTATGAAAAAAACAAGTAAATGTACTCTAAGCAGTAGTGATCAGCAAGTATAAACATCTTTTTTAGTGAAAGAAAATTTACAAAAAAATGTGTCGTATGCGAAACAGCAAAACAAGCTGAACTTGACTTTTATCAGATAAAACACAAAAAAATACTGATTTTTCGTTGTACTTTCTATCGCACTTATTGTCGGGCATTACGCAAGTTGGAAGGCATTTTCCCCGTAGAAAAATTACTACGCCAAGGATTGATATCTAATCCTCCACGACGCGTGTAACGAGCGTATACAGAAAGTTTTTGCGGTTTGCAGTGTTGCATGATGTCGCAAAAAATACGCTCTACGCATTGCTCATGAAATTCATTGTGATTTCTAAAGCCAATCAGGTAACGCAATAAGGCTTCTTGATCGATAGGTGCACCGACGTATTGAATTTGTACGCTAGCCCAGTCAGGTTGGCCGGTGACTAAACAATTCGATTTCAGCAAATGCGACACTAAGCTTTCCTCAATCGCTGCTTGGCTGTGATCCGCACTTAAGATTTCAGGGATAGGCGAATAGTGATCGACTTCGATATCCAAACGATCTAATAGCAAACCATCTAATTCATGAAATTCGGCTTTTCCAAATTGCTCTTGTGGTGTGAGAGTAATTTGCACGGGCGCGCCGAATCCATTCGAGAGATCTGTTTGCAGCAAACTCAGTAGTGCATCCGTACCCGCCAATTTGGTTTGATTAAATGAGTTCAAATACAGTTTGAAGGATTTTGATTCAATGATATTTGGCGAGTCGGCAGGGGCAAAGACGCTGAGTATCGCCACCTGCGGCTTGCCACGTAAATTCAACCAAGAGACTTCGTAAGCATTCCAAAAATCCATCCCGAAAAAAGGTAGATTGACTGCCATGCCATCGACAATTTTTAGACCAATTTCAGCACGCTTTTCGGCACGAGGAATTGGAAAAATTAAGCTAGGATCATAGTGCGTTTGATACGCCGATGTTTTGCCGAGTTGCGATTGTTCTGGTGAATTATTGGAAGTGCTCATAGTGCGTATTTCTATCAAAAATTAGATCTGGATGCTTAACATTAATCTCAAATTCAATATCACTAAGTCAAAGTATTCATGTAGGGCGGGTGCAACCCGCGCTATTCAGTTGATTGATGGTCTGGCGGCGCGGGTTACACCCGCCCTACATTTTTAAACTTAGTGAGTGATACGTCATAAGTGATAAGTGATAAGTGAAAAGACATTCCCAGCGTCATAGTTTTTATCCTAGGAAAAGTTTATAAACAGGATTTTCGCTTTCATCCCAATAGCGATATCCTAGGCCATTCAAAAATTCTTTAAATGCTTTCATCTCTTTTTTCGGTACCTGTAAACCGACTAAAGTACGACCGTAGTCGGCGCCGTGATTGCGGTAGTGGAACAAGCTGATATTCCAATTCGGTGCCATGCTGTTTAAGAAGCGCATTAGGGCGCCAGGACGTTCTGGAAATTCAAAGCGATATAACAGCTCGTTTTCAGCTAATTCACTCTTGCCACCGACCAAATGACGGATGTGAAGTTTGGCCAATTCATCATCGGTTAAATCCAAAGTCGGGAAGCCGTGCTTGATAAAATTCTTGGCGATTTTGCTGGATTCTTCGCGATTGGTAACTTGAACACCAACGAAAATATGCGCTTCTTTTTTATCGCTGATACGGTAGTTAAACTCTGTCACGTTGCGTGGGCCAACTAGTTCGCAGAAGCGTTTAAAGCTACCTTGGATTTCTGGGATGGTGACGGCAAACACCGCTTCGCGTGCTTCACCGACCTCAGCGCGTTCCGCGACAAAACGTAGGCGGTCGAAATTCATATTCGCACCGCAAGCGATGGTCACCATGGTTTCATTTTTTAGCGGCTTTTTATTTGCTTTGGCGCGTTCAATATACGCTTTGCAGCCTGCGACAGCCAAGGCACCAGCGGGTTCCAAAATCGATCGTGTGTCTTGGAATACATCTTTAATCGCAGCGCAAACTTCGTCCGTGTCGACTAAGATCACTTCATCCACATACTGCTTCGCGAGACGGAATGTTTCTTCTCCAACTAACTTGACTGCAGTACCGTCGGAGAATAAACCAACATCATTGAGTGTCACTCGTTTGCCAGCTTTCAGGCTGCGATACATGCCATCGGAATCCACGGTTTGCACACCGATAATTTTGATGTCAGGGCGCACCGCTTTAATATAAGCAGAAACACCAGCAATTAAACCACCACCACCGATGGCGACAAAAATCGCGTGGATAGGGCCTGCATGTTGACGCAAAATTTCCATACCGACCGTGCCTTGACCCGCAATCACGTCCGGATCATCAAACGGATGCACGAAAGTGAGTTTGCGTTTTTTTTCTAAGGTCAAAGCATGATCGTAGGCATCACTATACGATTCACCTTGCAACACGATCTCGACGGCATCGCCACCATGTGCGCGCACCGCATCAATTTTGACTGGTGGTGTGGTGGTTGGCATCACAATCACTGCTTTACAGCCAACGCGCCTCGCGCTTAATGCCACACCTTGTGCATGATTACCAGCCGAAGCGCAAATCACGCCACGCTTGAGTTGTGTTGAAGATAAGTGCGCAATCTTATTGTAAGCACCACGTAGTTTGAAACTGAAGACACTTTGCATGTCTTCGCGTTTAAAGTGAATTTGGTTGTCCATACGCTTCGAAAGCGTGGGTGCCAATTCCAGCGGAGTTTCAAATGCCACGTCATAGACGCGGGCAGTTAGGATTTTTTTCAGATAATCGGTAGCCATGGATGAATTCTATTTTCAAAAACGAGAGTCAAATGTCAAATTCGGACATCATGCAACACCGCTTTTTTAGCGGGTGTAGCGATACTGTATTGATAAGCGCAGTATCGACCTTGTCGCCAGCGCGATGGCACCGGCTATCAACTTATTTCTGCCTGCGGACAAGGGTAGTGCCCGACACCGGCGTTGAAATAAGCGCAAATTATTTAAGTCCTGTTCGAATCATTATAATGTATCCCTCCTCATCCTTAATGAAAAAGCCATGATAGAAGCGGCTATTGCTTGGTTGTTTAGTGTTTTCGCTATTTCAAAAATCGGTTTGACGGCAGTTTTTGTGATTAGCTTTGTTTCGGCAACTTTATTGCCGATGGGCTCTGAGCCAGCGGTATTCGCCATGATCAAAGCTAATCCAGAATTGTTCTGGTTGACCATCTTCGTCGCCACCGTAGGAAATACTTTAGGCGGCATGCTGAATTATTTTATCGGCTATGAAGCAAAGCAGACCTTCGCCAAAGAACGAAAAAGTCCCTGGTTTGGCTGGTTGGAGCGCTACGGTGCAAAGACCATGTTACTCGCGTGGCTGCCTATTATTGGCGATCCGATTTGCGCCGTGGGTGGTTGGCTAAAACTGCCCGCCTTGCCATGTATGTTGTATATGGCAATCGGCAAATTTTTACGTTATCTCGTTATGACCTATTTGCTCCTGAGTGTTCCAGAAGGATTTTGGCATGGCATTGCTTCTTGGTTGGGCTAGGTTTCATGTGGGCTTGGGTTATGGGGTTTTGCGTCTGCACTTTTTGATAGAGACCTCCGTAAAACCGACTCCGTGACCGAAATTTGAATCTATGATGCCCATTATGTGTTAGCACAGGTGCGCTTCCCGATCCAAATTTCGATAGCTCAAATATAGATGCGTGGAGAAATAATCATAAAAGATTCTAAATATTTATGGTGCATCTTTACGAACATAAATAAAGAAAAAGATACATCAACATCACCGATTTAATTCACCTTTTTCGAGTTACTCAGCAAAACCTGTGCTTCAGCGCGCTGTTTTTTTGTGATGAGTTTCTCGGCGATGGCGAGGCTTTCTATCGCTTGGGCATCATTTTTTTCGGCAGCTAAAGTAAACCAAAAATAGGCTTTAACGATATCCGACTTGACACCTTCGCCACGCGCATACATAGTTGCTAAATTCGTTTGTGACGGTGGGTAGCCTGCGTTGGCCGCGCGACTAAATAGATCAAACGCTTGTGGTAAATCTTTTTGTCCAGCACGACCATCTAGGTAGATTGCTGCTAGGCGGTGCATGGAAACCACACTGCCTTGTTGAAGCGCTCTACGATGCCAAAGGATGGCCTGCGAGATATTTTTATTCACACCTCGTCCCAATTCATAGAAGCTAGCAAGATTGCTCTGTGCGTCAATGAAGCCTTGGTCTGCGCTTTTGCTAAACCAATTGAATGCTTGCGTATCGTCTTTGGCAAAGCCAATACCATCAGCATAGAAGTTGCCAAGATTATTTTGTGCTTTGGCTTCACCTTGCTGGGCCGCCTTGGATGCCCATATGGCCGCTTGTTCTAAATTCTTTTCTACACCTTTGCCGTTGATGTAGAAAGTACTGAGATTGTGTTGCGCGGCCGCTAATCCTTGCTCCGCCGCTTTACGTGTCCAATACAAGGCTTTAGCGATATCAATTTCGGTGCCTAGTCCATTCTCATACATTTGTCCGAGGTTCGATTGCGCTGACGCCAAGCCTTTCTCGGCATCTTTGAGGTAATAGCTTAGGGCCTTGGCAAGATCGACAGCAACGCCATAGCCATTGGCGTAATGCAAACCAATATTGTAGTTCGCAGTTAATAGCCCATTGTCTGCTGCTTTAGTAAACCAGTACAAACTTTGCTGAAAGTCTTTTGGCCGCCCTAAGCCATTGAAATACATCAACGCCATGCGATGTTGCGCGATGCTATCTCCTGCTTCTGCGAACGGTTGATAAAGCTGGAGCGCAGTGCCGTAGTCCTTTTTGTTAAACGCCATTTGGGCATCGCCAATGGTTTGCGCTTGGATCGGTTCGGCAAGGCTCAGGTGAAGTGCTGTCATCATAAGAATAGTTTTAAACATGAAAGTTCTCAAAGAATGTTGTGAATGTTGTGTGTGTGTTGTGAATGTTGAATAGCGCAACCTATAATTCATATTCCTACATCAAATTGGTCTATTCGCTTTGTCGTGAAAAGAAATCCCAAATCAATGCTGGTCCGTTGGGTGTCATGGGTGAAGGGCCAAGTAAGCGTGGGCGTTTCCAGTAGGCTTGCGGCATGCCGTGGCCACCACCGGCGATGGTCACGAGTTCCACTTCTTTTTTGCCTTCGCTTGTTCTGTCACTTCGCCAAAGTGCGCGCTCGACATTGGATTTTTCGTCGTTACTAATTAAAGGCGCATCACCAATTTGATGGAGATTGGCGAAAAACCGTGCAGACTCTCGCGACGATTTGAGTATGCCGCCTTTGTAGAACAGACCGAACAGACTGGTTTCACCTCCGTCATAGTGAACGATAGGATCTTCAGTACCATTCATCAGCATGACCGATGTGCTTGATCCGGTAGTAGCGCATTTAAAATTATCCGCCACGGGCAAATTCGCCGAGACCGCCGCCACCGCGCGAAAGTGCGTGGGGGCTTCTACCGCTAAGCGCAAGGACATAAAGCCACCCGATGACACGCCCGTTGCAAAAACGCGTTTGGGGTCGAAGCCGTTTTCTGCAATCAGTTTATCGGTGAGCAAGGTCAACAATTTAACGTGGTCTAGTTCGCGTCCATCAACTTTAAAATCGCCCACTTTGCTACAGTCGTTCCAATCAAAAGAACTGGCGCTAGGGTAAACCACGCCGAAACCATACTGATCCGCAAGACGGTCAAAGCCGTAACCCGTCTCTAAGCGAATCTGCGATCCATTTTGCCCCGAACCATGCATGACGATGACTAAGGGCGCAGCTTTGCGCATGCCCTTCGGCAGGTAAGTGCGGTAAGTGTATTGTTTGCCGTCGACTTCAATCGTGCTCTTGGTGAAGATGCCAGACAAGGGCGGTATTTCTGGATCGGGCGTGTAGAGAAACCAAACAAACAAGCCACCTGCAAGCGCGACCAAACCGAGTAACGCATACGAACTTTTTAGTAGAATTTTTTTCATGATTTAGCTTTTGTATAGGTAGACTGCTGGTGATGACTCAGTGGCTGTCCCGATTTATGGCTATGCTTTGCGCCATTGATCACCTTGTTTTTTTAGATAGTGACGATAAACATAAGACCAAGGAATCGCGGCATACACGAGTATGACTGCCCCAATTGCAAACACATTCGGCAGTAATTTGTCATCGAGTGTTCCATTCAACCAGAGTGGTAATGGTACGGCAATTAACCAAATTGTCTTCCACAATAATTCCCACATCAGCACAGGTAAGAGTTGTAAAGGATAACGAATACCTAGCACACATAGTAACCAAAATGCCGCCATCATAGTCGTTTCTACCCCGCGAAAAAATTCCCATGCTGAGAACGGTTTTTTAGAGGCGAATACGCCTGGCCATAAGCTTAGCGCCAGCCCGACAACGACCAACAAGTACATCGCGCGTAATACATAAAGGCGAGTGAGAGAGACTTCATTCATGATTTTTCCTAGTGTTTTGTTTTCGTAGATTGTTGGAACGGAGTTCACTTCAGCAGCTTTAACTGCTCTTCTGCGTCTGCGCGAGTTTTTGCGCTTACGGCGGGGGTGTAGGCTAGAGTTTTTTCAAAGAAAGAAATGGCTTTGGTTTTATCGCCCAAGGCTTGCCAAGTTTTACCGAGTCGATAAAGCACGGCGCCAGTGTTCTCCATACTTAAGGATTTCTCTAAATGAGGCAGCGCTTCTTTTGCTTTGCCTTGCTCTTGTAATGATCTGCCAAGTCCGAGGTGCGCGACTGCGGAATCAGGAAAGCGTTGAATGACTTCACGAAACATCTTTTCCGCATCCAGAAATTTTTTCTCTTTGACGAAGGTTTGAGCGATGTCGACGGCAATATCGTTCTGTAATTGTGCGATGACAGGGTTGCCACTACTATTCACCCCTAAAACGCCAGTTTTCGCTTTTTCCAGTTCTTCATCTTTGAGATCAAACTTTGCTTGCAGTAGGCTCGCCGCCGCTGGACTGACTTTCTGTGTTTCTGCAATCACATCTTTCGCTTTTGAATTACTGCCACCCATTAAACTAGGTACTTCCAAATAAAAAGTCATTAAGGAATTGGCCGCAGAGAAATTCTTGGGATCTAGTGCTATGGCTTTTTTGAAAGCGTCGCGTATTTTGCCTAGCGAGCTAATACCCGCCATCATGCCGCCTTTTTCTGCTTTGATGCCTAGCACATTGCCCAGTGCTTCATGGCATTCAGAATTTTTGGGATTGTTGGTAATGCATTGCTCGGCTAGCTTCACGCCTTCATCGAGTTGTGTGACTTTGCCAGTAATTAAAATCAAATCTACTTTGGCGACCAAAGCATCGGCATAGTTGGCATCAGTCGCCAATTTGCTACTAATCGCACGTTCCACTTCGGCATATTTTTTTGCTTTGATGAGGGCGCTGTATTCGTGTGCTTGCGCTGATTTCGTCACTAGCACGGAGCTTAGTAACGGCGCCAATAACAGCGATACCATGGTGGCATGGCGTATGCGAGATGGCGGTGGAGTGAAGGTCGTCATAGTCATTTCCTTGATTGATGAATCGGTGCCTAGTGCTAGAAATGATTGCAAGCTGCGAATTTAAGCTGTGAATTCAAGCTGCAATCGATAATGAAGTATCCGCCGCTAGCCCCTAGGCTTACTATCAAAATCGGACGGGTTACGGTTTGCTCACCATGAGTTGCGGTTGGCGTTCGATGAGTTACAGGTGTTACAGGTGAAAATCGAATAGTGGGATGGATGATGAGACGGGTGGAAGATCACTAGCGTTAGCCATTTGGGATGGTATTTGTTGTTAAAAATGTGCTACTTAAAACGAAAATTACTTGCTCAGGGCAACACTATTTAAGTAAATGCATTGTTTGGGATTCGACTTTTGACGTAGGATGCAGAGTGTGGTTTTTCGCCGCTTGGCAAATGACTTTGCTGGTCAATTCTAAATTGGAGTCTTCACGATGTATTCCCGTCTTTTTTCTCTGTCTACTTTGCTGTGCGTATTCACTGCGCCATTTTGTCTAAACAGTGTTGCTGCACCAGCAGTTCCCGCAGTGCCCACAGTCGTCACTAAACAAGGCTTTCATGCGGTGCGTTTACCCGCTAGTTTTTTCTCTGAAAATCGCGCTCGTTTGCTCGCTGAGCTCAAAAAAATGGGCCCCGGCACCATTGCTGTCATCAAATCGATGCCAGAACAAAATCGTAATGGCGACAGCACGCACATGTATCGGCAAGATTCGGATTTTTACTATTTAACGGGAGTCGAAGAAGCGGAAGCGGTCGCGGTATTGGATGCGGATAGCAATCAAGCCTACACCTTGTATGTACGCAAGCGCGACCAGCGTCGTGAAGCTTATGATGGTGCGCGACTGGGTGTTGAGGGCGCATTAAAACTCGGTGCCAATAAAGCGGAGTCCTTTCCCGCCGCGGAAGAGAGTTTAAAAAATGTCGTGAGCAAGGCGCAGCGCGTTGTGCTGGTATCCAATTTTGATGAAGATTTCCGTAGAAAAATGCTCGATTGGATTTATCCCTTTGGCAGCGACAATAATCATTCTTCCCATAAGCGTATTTTGGTCGATGGACGACACCTTATCGCAGAAATGCGCGTGATCAAGCAGCCAGCAGAAATCGACATGCTACAACGCGCAGTCGACGTCACGGTGGCCGGACACTTGGCCGCAATGCAAGCATCGCTCACTGCTGCGAACGAGGGCGAAGTTGCGGGTGGTTTTCAAGGTACAGTGCGCAGTTTAGGCGCTCGATTTACTGGCTACGATACGATTGCTGGCACAGGACGAAATAGCTGTGTTTTGCATTATTTGACCAATGATCACGATATCGAAGCGGGGTCACTTATGCTCCTTGATGCGGGTGCTGAAGTCGGCTACTACACGGCCGATGTCACGCGCACTTGGCCAGTGTCGGGGCAGTTTTCTAAGGAACAAAAAGCCATCTACGAATTAGTATTGAAAGCGCAAAATGCGGCCATCGATTTAGTTAAACCCGGTCGCCTTCATCATGAAGGCTTCGACGCCGCCATGCGCATTCTGAGTGATGGTCTAGTCGATCTTGGCTTACTCAAAGGCGATAAAGACAGTGTTTTCAAAAGCGGTGCCTACAGCCGTTTCACCATGCATGGGATTAGCCATTGGATAGGCCTTGATGTACATGATACTGGCGACTATCAAATGGAAGCCGGCAAACGTGGTGGCCAGCGCGTCTTGGCACCGGGCATGGCATTGACAGTCGAGCCTGGCATTTATATTCCCAAAGATGCAAACGATGTAGACGCCAAATGGCGCGGCATAGGCGTACGGATCGAAGACGTACTCTTAGTGACGCCAGAAGGCAATCGCAACATGAGTGGCAAGTTGCCGCGCACGGTGAAAGATTTGGAAGCGGTGTTGAAGAAACGGAATTGAATTTGGCTTGTTAGCTACCGCATCCTCATAGCAGGATGCGGTAGCTAAGTTAAATGCTGCAATGGATCGTTGACTTGGCCTTACCTGATAAATCAGCGGCCGAGAATCTACATCTGCTTAAAATGGTGCAAATAACTACGACTCACCGGTAGCTTATCAGTGCGTCCTTTCATAAACACGGTAGCCGTCTCGTTTTCCCCGCGCATCACGTGACTCACCATATTCATATTCACCACCACTGAACGATGTACTTGAACAAAGTGGGTGGCGTCGAGTTGGTCTAGCAGTTCTTTGAGTGAGCTGCGAATTAAGGCTTCAGCGGGTTTGCCGTCTTCGCCGCGCCAAGCGATTAAGGTGTATTTTTCATCTGAACGTAAGAAGTCGATATCCGCGACTGGGATCATGCGCAATGATTGACCGACCATGGCTTTAATCCAGCGCAAGGGTTCTGGTGCCGCTTTCTTCTGTAATCGCGCTTCTAATTTATCCAATAAATTCTCGATGTCGGGCGCTTCTTGTGCGCTTCCTATACGCTCTCGTACACGTGCAACGGTATCGGCGAGACGCGCGGGATCGACTGGTTTGACGAGATAATCCAAGGCGCCCTGGGTGAAGGCTTCCACCGCATATTCACTATAGGCCGTGACGAAGACTAAATGGACGCCACGTCCGATTTGTCGAGCAGCTTCGATGCCGGTCATGCCTGGCATATGCACGTCGAGAAAACATACTGTCGGCTTATGTGCTTGGTATTGTTCGACCGCTTCGCGTCCATTGCGCGCTTCTGCGACGATGCTTAATTCGGGCCAAGTCTGCGCCAACATGCGAGTGAGTGAGCTCCGCAAGAGAGGTTCGTCATCGGCGATCAGTGCGGTAGGGCGGGATGAGCTCATATTGATTTCCCATGACAAATAGCTTGTTGAAGTAGTCTGTTGGACTGGAAAGTTAATTTCTGCCAGAAAGCCATGCGGTTCAAGGGCAGTTAAGCTGAGTTGTGCTTGATCTGCAAATACTAAATGGAGACGTTCACGCAGATTGGCTAAGCCAGTGCCTAGGCCTTTGCTTTGTTGGTCGCTACTTAAGCCAATGCCAGTATCGCGCACTTGTGCCACGCAACGATCATTTTTTAATTGCACGCTCACCTCGATTTGTCCACCTTCCTCACTCGGATCTATGCCATGACGCACTGCGTTTTCTACCAAGGTCAGTAAAGTCATGGGAGGACAGGGTACTTTGAGCGCCGTTTCATCGACATGGAATGCATACTGTAATCGATCCGGCATACGCATATGCATTAATTCTAGGTAGGCGCGCACTAATTCCAGCTCTTGTCCTAGGCTAGTTTTTGCATTGCTCAGATTTGGCACTGCCGCGCGTAAATACGCGATTAGGCTAGCCAATACCGTTGATGCTTGAGGAGAACCCGAGTCGACCAACTCGCGTATATTCGCGAGAGTATTAAACAAAAAATGGGGCTCGACTTGTGCCTGCAATAGACGCAGGCGCGAATCGAGTGCATCGCGTGCTAACTCACTACGTTCTAACTCAAACGAGAGTGCTTGCCTCTGTGCTTGTCCATTGATGTGGCGATACAGTGCCGACATCGCAATCCACGGCGAGAATAGTAATCCAGCACCTATCATCTGACCACATCCATCTAATTTTGCCTGGACTTGGTACCAAGGAACTGGGTCGCCTATAGTCGTTAAGGTATAGGCCAGTGCAGCCGCAAATGGCACCACGATTGCCACTGCCGCGATTTGAAGCACCCAACGTGCGACCCAGCGTGGCAAGCGTTTCGGCCAACGCTCGACAATGCCATATACAGCTAATTGCATCATCGCGATAAAAAATAGACGGATAAAAATCGTCACCCACCAAGATGCCCAGGTGAACTTCATCATAATACTGAGTATGAGGGTGCCCACCAGAACGACTTTGATGCGATCCCATCCAAACATGGCTGGAGGTGTCAATAACGCGTTCGAGATTTCTTTGCTATCCATGATGTAGGCCTGTACGAGGTGGAGTAGTTGCAGTTCCTATTCCTCGGAACGCAAACTAAGAATACTAAGGTTAAGCAGAGTTTACCCGCCTTGTTTGGATACGGCTATTTCTACCAGATGGTTGACGGTAGGCGGTAGTCGAACGACGTTATAGCTTGACCAAAGACGGCTACTTACCTGAGCTTGAGCGCAAAGCCGCTATTTCAACGTAACTATTATTAGCATCAATTAAGCAGAACTAAGCAGAAAAATCGGTATTTCGATGCGTGATAAAAACAGACCCAATTTAGGCGCTTTGAAATTCGACGATAGAAATCTGGCAAAAGACACATATTTCATGCCAAATATTCAAAGTTTTTGAAATTCAACAGAATTTCCTCAGGCTTTTTCACAATATATCAAAAGATACCCGCAAAAAAGTAAAGGCTGATTCAGCATGGTGCAGCGCAATAGGCTAGAATGAGTTTTTAATATCCGTCTAACCATTTGCAGATGAATGCTCCAGCCCACCATTTAGGACTACCACCGCATCACGACAACGATGCCCAAGCTAGCGCAGCGCCTGTGCGTTTGCGCGAAATTCCTTATAACTACACTTCATTTTCAGACCGTGAAATCGTGATTCGCTTGCTAGGCGAAGATGCATGGAGTTTGCTCGATAGTTTGCGCGGCAAACGGCAGACGGGGCGATCTGCGCGTATGTTGTACGAAGTGTTGGGTGATATTTGGGTCGTGCGCCGCAATCCTTATTTGCAAGACGATATGCTGGAAAATCCCAAGCGTCGTCAAGCTTTGATCGACGCTTTGAATCATCGTTTGCACGAAGTAGAAAAACGTCGTGTCGCCACCGACTCCATTAATGCCGAAGATGCGGATCGCAGTAATTCGGTGGAGATTTTGGTGAACGCAGCGCGCAAGGCGGTGGCCGATTTTTCTAAAGAATTTCGTGATACTTACGACCTACGTAAAAAAGCGAGTAAGTTATTAGCCAAACATACGGCCAAAGACAATATCAAATTTGACGGTTTGAGCCGCGTTTCGCACGTGACGGATGCGACCGACTGGCGGGTGGAATATCCATTTGTCGTCTTGACCCCAGATACCGAAGATGAAATGGCGGGCTTAGTCAAATCGTGTATCACGCTAGGTTTGACGATCATTCCACGCGGCGGTGGCACGGGCTACACCGGTGGCGCGATTCCTTTAACGCCGATGTCAGCAGTGATTAACACCGAAAAACTTGAACAACTCGGCGCTGTAGAAATGCTGCGCTTGCCGGGCACGGATCGTGATTACGCTGTCATTTATTCTGGTGCTGGTGTGGTTACCAAGCGCGTGTCAGATGCGGCAGACAAAGCGGGCTTTGTGTTCGCGGTTGATCCGACCTCGGCTGAAGCGTCCTGCATAGGCGGCAATGTTGCCATGAATGCCGGTGGCAAGAAGGCAGTGTTGTGGGGCACTGCGCTCGACAATTTGGCGTCATGGCGCATGGTCGATCCGAATGGCGATTGGTTGGAAGTCACGCGCCTTGAGCACAATTTCGGCAAGATCCATGATGCGGAAGTGGCGAAATTTCAATTGGAATGGACCCATCCAGGCGAAAAGACACCATTTAAAACAGAGTTGTTGAATATCCCCGGACGCACTTTCCGCAAAGAAGGTTTGGGCAAGGACGTGACCGATAAATTCCTCGCGGGTTTGCCGGGTGTACAAAAAGAAGGCTGCGATGGTTTGATCACCTCGGCACGTTGGATTTTGCATCGCATGCCAAAATTTGCCCGCACGGTTTGTTTGGAGTTTTTTGGACAAGCGCGTGATGCCATTCCTAGCATCGTTGAGATCAAAGATTACCTCGATGGCGAAACCAAAAAAGGCGGCGCGATTCTCGCGGGCTTGGAACATTTGGATGAACGCTATTTAAAAGCGGTTGGCTACACCACCAAATCCAAACGTGGTGTCATCCCTAAGATGGCATTGTTCGGCGACATCGTCGGTGACGATGAAAACGCCGTCGCGCAAGCCGCTTCCGAAGTCATCCGCATGGCGAACGCTCGTGTCGGAGAAGGCTTTGTCGCCGTGAGCCCGGAAGCGCGTAAAAAATTCTGGTTAGATCGTGCCAAAACCGCCGCGATTTCTAAGCATACCAATGCGTTCAAAATCAACGAAGACGTGGTGATTCCGCTCGATCGCATGGGCGAATATACCGACGGCATCGAACGTATCAATATTGAACTCTCGATACAAAATAAGTTGGCGTGTATCGCTGCATTAAAAGAGTTTGTCCTGCGTGGCAACCTTCCTTTGGGTAAAAGCGAAGATGCCGATGGCGATGATATTCCAGCGGCAGAATTGCTCGAAGATCGCGTTTCACAAGCGGATCAATTGCTGAGTGATATTGCAGCACGTTGGACGTATTTGTTGACGCAGCTCGATCAACCCTTGCGCGATGCGCGTGTGGAGTTGAACAAATTAGGTTTAGATAAACTCGATTTCGTATTTGAACAACGCTTGCAAAAGCAGCCAGATGCACGTTTGTTTGATGTGGTGCAAGACCGCACGGTAAGAATCTCTTGGAAGACAGAAGTGCGTGCGCCTTTGCGTCAAATATTCAACGGTGCTGCGTTCAAATTGATCTTGGATGAATGCACGGCGATCCACAAAAAAGTCTTGCGTAGCCGTGTCTTCGTTGCCTTGCACATGCATGCCGGTGATGGCAACGTCCACACTAATTTGCCAGTCAATTCCGATGATTACGACATGTTGCAAGTGGCGCATTATGCGGTTGCGCGCATCATGGTGTTAGCACGTTCTTTGAATGGTGTTATTTCAGGTGAACACGGTATCGGCATTACGAAGTTAGAGTTTTTGACCGAAGACGAGATCAAAGATTTCCGTGCGTACAAATTGCGCATCGACCCAGAAGGTCGCTTCAATAAAGGCAAATTGTTGAATCTGCCTGACTTCGCTGCCGACTTACGCAATGCCTACACGCCTTCGTTTGGCCTGATGGGACACGAGTCTTTAATCATGCAACAAAGCGATATCGGCGCAATTGCGAATAGCGTGAAAGATTGCTTGCGTTGCGGTAAATGCAAACCAGTTTGCTCTACGCATGTTCCACGTGCAAATCTTTTGTATTCACCACGCAATAAGATTTTGGCGACGTCTCTGTTGGTCGAAGCCTTCCTGTATGAAGAGCAAACGCGTCGCGGTATTTCGATTAAACATTGGGATGAATTTTCTGACGTGGCGGATCACTGCACGGTTTGTCATAAGTGCGTGAATCCTTGCCCAGTCGATATTGATTTTGGCGATGTGTCGATGAACATGCGCAATCTCTTGCGTAAAATGGGACAAAAGAAATTCAATCCCGGCACAGCTGCATCAATGTTCTTCTTGAATGCGACTGATCCGGCAACCATCAATGCGACGCGTCAAGTGATGATAGGCTGGGGTTATAAAGCCCAGCGCTTTGGTCACGAGTTCTTTAAAAAGTTCGCCAAGTCACAAACCAAAACGCCACCGGCGACGGTCGGTAAAGCGCCAATTAAAGAGCAGGTGATTCACTTTATCAACAAAAAAATGCCGGGCAATTTGCCGAAGAAGACGGCACGTGCTTTGCTCGATATTGAAGACGATAAAATCGTACCGATTATCCGTAATCCACAAACCACCACGGCGGACACGGAAGCAGTATTTTATTTCCCTGGCTGTGGTTCGGAGCGTTTGTTCTCGCAAGTGGGATTAGCGACGCAAGCGATGTTGTGGAATGTGGGCGTACAAACCGTGTTACCGCCGGGCTATCTGTGCTGTGGTTATCCGCAACGTGGCTCTGGCCAGTTTGATAAAGCAGAAAAAATGATGACGGATAATCGCGTGCTGTTCCATCGCATGGCGAATACGCTGAATTATCTCGATATTAAAACGGTCGTCGTGTCTTGCGGCACATGCTACGATCAACTCGCGACCTATGAATTCGATAAGATTTTCCCCGGCTGTCGCATCGTCGATATTCACGAATTCTTGATGGAGAAAAATGTCAAACTAGAAGGTGTCACGGGCACGCGTTATATGTATCACGAGCCTTGCCACAATCCTATGAAATTGCAAGAGTCGGGCAAGACCATTAATAGCCTGATTACGACGGTCGATAACGTGAAGATAGAAAAGAACGAACGCTGCTGCGGTGAGTCTGGCACTTTCGCGGTAAGTCGCCCTGATATCTCGACGCAAGTGCGCTTCCGTAAAGAAGAAGAGATGAGCAAAGGTGCAGATAAATTGCGTAACGATGGTTTCAAGGGCGACGTGAAAATTTTGACTTCTTGTCCGTCGTGTTTGCAAGGTCTTTCACGCTACAACGACGATAGCGGCACCCAAGCCGATTACATCGTAGTTGAAATGGCGCGCCATATTCTTGGTGAAGACTGGATGCCAGAGTATGTTGCCAAAGCGAACAACGGCGGTATTGAGCGCGTCCTGGTATAAGGTGAGATCCATGCAATGTGAATTATGTGAAGTGGATGGCGGCGAGTTGATCGTGAAGACCGAAAAATTTCGCGTCGTCTTAATCGACGACGCGAACTACCCCGGATTTTGTCGGGTGATCTGGAATGCGCATGTCAAAGAAATGACGGACTTAGCCATCCCTTATCGTTCCGCCATGATGCAAGCGCTGTGCAAAGTCGAACAGGCGATACGCGATGTGATGCAGCCACATAAAATCAATTTGGCCAGCTTAGGCAATATGGTGCCGCATCTGCACTGGCATGTGATTCCACGCTACCAAGACGATGCGCATTTTCCGAATCCTGTGTGGGCGGCGACGGATAGAACTTCTGCCGAAGTAGATGCTAAACGCGCTTTGTTGCCCGCTTTGCGTGAAGTTATTCGGCGTGAATTTGCAATCTAAAATGTAGGGCGGGTGCAACCCGCGCCACCCAAACTTCGTGCAAGCGAGATCGATTTTTGTGCGGCACGGCTTGCACCGGACCTAAGTATCAGCATGTCTTAAAATATTTGCGTAAATATTAAGTGTCGCTCCTGCGAAGGCAGGAGCCCAGTGGCGTAGCTTGATCAACGCAAGACACTGGATTCCTGCTAAAAGCATGCAGGAATGACGGAAATCTCGTCTGCAGTCGACTAAAACAATTCCCTATCGAATAAAAAAACATGAACCATCTACCTCCACCAATCACCCACAAAGTCCATTCCACCGCACTCAATGCCAGAACGGTATCGCGTTTGTTAGAAATCGAATTCGATGACGGCAAGCGTTTTGAACTGCCATTTGAACTCATGCGTGTGTATTCTCCATCAGCCGAAGTACGTGGTCATGGTGAAGGCCAAGAAGTCTTACAAATCGGTAAGCGCTTGGTCAGTATCACGGGGATAGAGCCAGTCGGCAATTACGCGATCAAGCCGATTTTTACTGATGATCACAGTACCGGCATTTTTACCTGGGAATACTTGTATTGGCTAGGCACGCATCAATCAGTATTGTGGCAAGACTATTTGGCACGCTTGCAAGCGGCTGGTTATGCCGGTGAAGCAGGGCGTGATGCGGTTCCCGCACCTAAAACTGGACCGAAATGCGGTTCATAGGTAATTTTTTGAAATTTCTACCGCAGAAATATTGACCTAAGTCCGAGTCGGATTCCAGATTCGGCTCTATAATCCCGCCTGTCGATTTCTAGTAACGCAGTTTCAGTCTCGTCGACAAGTCTGAAACACCGCGTAGAAATCCTAATCTTTCATTCTCTGCAGAGTACCAAGATGAGCGAGCAAGTAAATAAAATGGATGGGACGACTACCCATTTCGGTTACACCACGGTGGCTGAAGAAGAAAAAGTCCATAAAGTAGCGGAAGTTTTTCATTCGGTCGCTGCGAAATATGATGTCATGAACGATCTGATGTCTGCTGGTTTGCATCGTATCTGGAAAATTTTTACGATTGCACAAGCGGGCGTGCGTCCAGGATTTAGAGTTTTGGATATCGCTGGTGGAACTGGCGATTTGGCCAAAGAATTTGTTAAGCAGGCCGGTAAAACGGGGGAAGTTTGGCATACCGATATCAATGAGTCGATGTTGCGCGTTGGTCGTGATCGTCTCTTGAATAAAGGATTGATTACCCCAACTTTGTTGTGCGATGCAGAGAAGTTACCGTTTCCGGATAATTATTTTGATCGCGTCAGCGTCGCATTTGGTTTGCGCAATATGACGCACAAAGATCAGGCGCTGGCAGAAATGCGTAGGGTTTTAAAGCCGGGTGGAAAATTGTTGGTACTGGAGTTTTCTAAAGTGCCAGAAGTTTTGCAAAAGCCGTATGACTTGTATTCGTTTAAAGTCTTACCGTGGCTGGGGCAAAAGATCGCCAATGATGCCGATAGTTATCGTTATCTAGCAGAATCGATACGCATGCATCCCGATCAAGAAACGCTCAAAGGCATGATGCAAGAAGCAGGTTTGGAACGTGTGGAATATTTTAATTTGACCGCAGGTGTCGCGGCTCTACACACAGGGATTAAGTTATAAACCAGTAGTTTTATTGGAATAGTGTTGGTAGTACAAAAAGGAGATTCACATGAAACATATTTTATTAAGTATCGCTTTGTTGTTTGGTGCCACGACCATGATCGTCGCTGACGCCGATGCGCAGCGCATGGGTAAACGTAGCTCATTTGGACGTCAGTCGAATAACGTCACACAAAAAGCACCAGCAGCGAATGCGGCGAATCCAGCGCAAGCTGCCAAACCAGGTGCGCCTAATGCGGCAACACCAGCGGTACCACCGAAGCCATCCATCCCTTGGAAAGGTATTGTCGGCGGTTTGATCGGCGGTGCTTTGTTGGCAGGCTTATTCTCTTCTTTGGGTATGGGCGGTGCTTTGGCGAGTGCGATGGGTTCTATTTTGACTTTCGCCATTATCGGCTTGCTGGTATTCATGGCTTTCCGTTTCTTCACTCGCAAAAAAGCGGGCAATGCACCTAGCATGTTTAATCAACAGCCTGCTTACGCTGGCATGTCAAATAACAACGCCTTGCCAGAAATTGGCTCACGTATTGATCCTGTTCAGCAACAGGCGCCAGCCGCCGCATATACATCCACGACGCCAACTTCTGTTAGCGCTGCGAATTTGAATGGCTCAGGTTCTGTGCCATTGGCCAACCAAGGCAACTGGACAATTCCAGCCGACTTTGATGTGACGGGTTTCTTGCGTCATGCAAAATCGAACTATATTCGTTTGCAAGCGGCATGGGATCGTGGCGATATGAACGATATCCGTGAGTTCACGTCACCTGAGATGTTTGCTGAAATGAAATTGGAATTGCAAGACCGTGGTAATGCGAAGAATGAAACCGATGTAGTGACATTGGACGCAGAGTTATTAGGCATAGAAACGCAAGCTTATGATTACATCGCTAGTGTCAAATTCACGGGTATGATCAAAGAAGGCGGCGCGACCAATCCAGAAGCATTTGCTGAAGTATGGAATTTGGCAAAACCGATCAATGGTCAATCTGGCTGGTTGTTGGCAGGTATTCAGCAGTTGAACTAGTTGGTCGAATGTCGGTACAGCTTTGTTTTCGGACAAACTTGTATCTGATAAAAACGCTTGAAATTGGCCGGATTGAAGGTCTTTTAAGGGTTTGCTGTTAAACTAAGAACCGCGCATGGTGTCATGCGCGGTTTTTTTATTTTTACCTATGATTTCTACCCCTTTTATTTTATTTGTGAACCATTTGTTGGCTCAAGAACCATGGGCAGCAGCGCGTTTGCAAAAACATCAAGGCAAGACGGCTTGTATTGATATTGAATTATTCCAGTTGCGCGTCAAAGTCGGTGCGGATGGCTTGTTGCTAGCGGCAGATGAGCGCACAGAACAAGCGACTCCAGATCAAGTCACTTTGCGGATCAAACCTGCTGACTTGCCTTTGATTGCGCAACATCGTGAGCGTGCCGTGGCCTATGTAAAGATAGAGGGCGATGCCGACTTTGCGAATACGCTTTCGCAATTGAGTCAGGATTTGCGCTGGGAAGCGGAAGAAGACTTAAGCAAGTTATTTGGTGATGTTGCGGCAGTGCGTATGGTCGCGACGGGAAAAAGTATCCTCGAAAACGCGAAGCGCACGCATCAAAATCTACAAGAAAATCTGGCCGAATATTTTTTAGAAGAAAACCCTATGTTGGTACGACCACAAGCCGTGCGCGCTTTTGGCGAACAAGTGAACAAGACGCGTGATGATGTCGAGCGTTTGATGAAACGCCTTGAAAGAATAGAAAAATTGGAAAAAATGAAGGTAAGCAAGCAATGATTTTAAACTCTCTGCGCCTATTTAAAATTGTTCGCATCGTTCTGAAATACGGCATCGATGAGATCGCTATGTCTGGTTTGCGCATTCCGCGCACGGCCAAAGTTATTAAAGCAATTTTGTTCTGGCGTGACTTATCCGCTCCTCGCGGTGAGCGTTTGCGCAAATCCTTAGAAGATCTGGGACCAATTTTTGTGAAGTTCGGTCAGGTGCTGTCAACCCGGCGTGACTTAATGCCACCCGATATTGCGAATGAATTGGCCTTGCTACAAGACCGCGTGCCGTCATTTGATCCGGATTTGGCGGTGGCACAAATTACCAAGTCACTTGGCGCGCATCCTGATCAATTATTCGCCAGTTTTGAACGCGTGCCAGTCGCTTCCGCATCGATTGCGCAAGTGCATTTTGCTACGCTCAAAGATGGTCGTGAAGCTGCGGTCAAGGTATTGCGTCCAGGGATGAAAGATACGATAGATCGTGACGTGGCGTTAATGAAAATCGCCGCGGGTTGGTTAGAGTTTTTATGGGCGGACGGCAGGCGTTTGAAAGCCAAAGAGGTGGTTGGCGAGTTCGATAAATATTTGCACGACGAATTAGATTTGATGCGCGAAGCAGCGAACGGCAGTCAGTTACGTCGTAATTTTGCTGATTCTGATTTACTGATCGTACCGGAAATGTATTGGGATTATTGCTCACCATCTGTGATTGTGATGGAACGCATGAAAGGTATCCCGATTTCGCAAATCGATAAACTGCAAGAAGCGGGTGTCGATCTCGCGAAGTTATCGCGTGATGGCGTAACGATATTCTTTACCCAGATTTTTCGCGATGGTTTTTTCCATGCGGATATGCATCCGGGGAATATCTTGGTATCGACCGAGCCTGCGACTTTAGGGCGTTATATCGCACTCGATTTTGGTATTGTCGGGACTCTCAATGATTACGATAAAGACTATTTGTCGCAGAATTTTTTAGCTTTTTTTCGCCGAGATTATAAGCGTGTTGCAGAGGCGCACATCGAGTCAGGTTGGGCGCCCAAGGAAACCCGCGTAGATGAGCTGGAAGCCGCGGTACGCGCTTGTTGCGAGCCTATCTTTGATCGTCCATTAAAAGATATTTCTTTTGGTCAGGTTCTATTACGTTTGTTTCAAACTTCGCGTCGCTTTAACGTCGAAGTGCAACCACAATTAGTTTTGCTGCAAAAAACTTTACTCAATATCGAAGGTCTAGGGCGTCAACTCGATCCCGACCTCGACCTTTGGAAAACGGCGAAGCCGTATCTGGAGCGCTGGATGAGTGAGCAAGTTGGCTGGCGCGGCTTAATGGATAAGCTGAAAGCAGAAGCGCCGCGTTACAGTCATATTTTTCCGCAATTACCACGCCTAGCTCATCAGGCTTTGAGTCGTGCCGCAGAAGGTGGCAATAATGAGGCTCTACTGGCGAGTTTGATTGCAGAGCAACGAGCGACTAATTCTTTACTTCGAACGATAGTCTATGTCGGTGTTGGTGTGTTAGCAGGTGTTATTCTGACTTTTGCTTATGTGAACTTTTTTATGTTCACGGTAGCATGACGTCTTAACACAGTAGCATGCCGCCTCAATTCTCTAATCGTGATCCGAATCATCCCGCGTTTTGGGATGAACGCTTTCAACAAGGTTTTACACCGTGGAATCGTGGTGCGGTACCGCAGGCCTTACAGGATTTTGTAAACCATTCTGAGGTGTCGCAACACGGAGTTCATCGTTGCTTAATTCCTGGATGCGGTCATGCGCATGAATTAGGATTCTTATCTGAAGCCGGTTGGCAAGTGACTGCAATTGATTTTTCCAGCGCGGCGGTGGCCACCGCAAAATTACAAGTCGGGAAATGGGCAGAGCGCGTGCAGCTAGCAGATTTTTTTAAGTTTTCTGCTGAAGCGCTGCTGACATTGATTTATGAACGTGCTTTCTTTTGTGCTCTGCCACCGGCGATGCGCAAGGACGTGGTGGCGCGTTGGGCCGCACTGTTACCCTCTGGTGGTCAGCTGATTGGTTTTTTTCTGTTGGACGATACTGAAGGCGCGAGTAAAAAAGGCCCACCGTTCCGTACTCATCCACAAGAATTTGCAACATTAATGCAGCCGTATTTTACGTGTTTGGAAGACGCCGATGTGAACGATTCTCTAGCCGTGTTCGAAGGAAAAGAGCGTTGGCAGGTTTGGCAGCGCCTGTGAGTTAATTCGTTTCTTTAGTGAAGTAAAAAATGTTGAATTAGAAAACAAAAAACGGATCATGTGATCCGCTTTTTGTTGATTACTACACGTTGTAATTCCTTGAATTCGAATTGCCTGAAATTACCAAACTCGAATACGTTTTTCCGGTTCTACGTACATTTTATCGCCAGCCTTGACATCGAAAGCTTGATAAAACTCAGGCATGTTGGTGAGCGGACCATTGGCGCGGAATATGCCGGGTGCATGTGAGTCAGTAGCTAACAAACGAATGGTTTCTGCATCACGGGCTTTGCCGCGCCATACTTGTGCCCAACCCATGAAGACACGTTGATTACCAGTAAACCCGTCGATCACTGGCGGCTTTTTACCATTGAGTGATAACTGATAAGCTTTGTAGGCGATGGACAAGCCAGCGTTATCGCCAATATTTTCACCCAGAGTCAGTTTGCCATTTACTTTGTAACCTTCGATGGGGCTGTAGTTACTGTATTGCGCGACGAGGGCATCGGTCACTTTTCCAAAGTTCGCTTTGTCTTCTGCTGTCCACCAATCGCGCAGATTGCCATCACCATCCGATTGGCTGCCAGAGTCATCAAAACCATGCCCAATTTCATGCCCAATTACTGCACCGATACCGCCGTAGTTGACCGCATCATCTGCGTCAGGATTAAAGAATGGTGGCATTAAAATCGCAGCTGGGAATACGATCTCATTTTGACGTGAATTGTAATAGGCGTTGACGGTTTGTGGACTCATACCCCATTCACTACGATCGACTGGCTTACCCAGTTTATCAATTTGACGTTGGTAGGCGAAAGCCCGGCCAGCCTTAATATTGCCAATTAAATCGCCTTTAACGATAGTTAATTTGCTGTAGTCGCGCCATTTGTCTGGGTAACCAATTTTGGGAGTGAATTTTGATAATTTGGTGAGCGCTTCTTTCTTCGTTGCTTCACCCATCCAAGGTAAAGTTTCTATACTTTGTTTGTAAGCAAGCAGTAAATTGTTCACTAAGACCTGCATGCGTGCTTTATTTTCGGCAGGGAAATGCTTCTCAACATAAAGTTGACCTAGAGCTTCCGATAAGCTTTCTTCGACACGGCTAACACCACGTTTCCAGCGCGGCTGATTTTCTGGAATGCCACGCAGTGTTACATTCGAAAATGAAAAATCTTGGTCTACGAAACGTTTGCTTAAATAGGGGGCGTAGGCATTGAGTACGCGCCAATTGAAATAAGCTTGCCAAGTATCGATTGAAGTCTCTTGAATGACTTTATTTAAACCCGTTAAATAACTGGGTTGGCGGACAATGACAGAATCCGTTTTGCCGCCCGTACCCATGTCAGCAAAATAGTTGTTCCAGTCAAATCCTGGCAACAAGTCGCCCAGTTTAGCGATTTCAACTTTGTTATAAGTTTTAACTGGATTGCGATTTTCTACATTGCTCCATTGGATTTTGGCGATTTCTGTTTCGAGCGCCATAATCGAAGCAGCAGCTTGTTGCGCATTGCTAATGCCTGCCATAGACAACATTTTTTCTACGTGGCTTAGATATGCTGCACGTATGGCTTTAAATTTTGCGTCGTCAAGTTTTAAATAGTAGTCGCGGTCAGGCAGGCTTAAACCACCTTGACCTACCGAGACTGTATATTTTGAAGAATCTTTCGCATCTTGTGTGACGCCAGAACCTATCGGTGTGCCGACACTGATACGAGCAAGATAAGCGAACATGGCGGGTAATTCCGCTTTATCTTTGAGCTGTTGAATACGCGCGAAATCGGCTTGTAAGGGCTTGATGTCTAGCGTTTCTAAATGGGCTTCGTCCATGAAGCTATTGTAAAGATCAGCAATTTTCTGTTGATTAGTGCCCGGTTTTAATTCGGTTTGCGTTGCCAAATGTTGAATAATCGCTGCTGATTGTTTTGCGGATAATTCAGCCAATTGATCAAATGCGCCGTAGCGACCGCGATCCGCAGGTATTTCCACAGTATCTAACCATTTCCCAGACATAAAACGGAAAAAGTCGTCTTGTGGACGAACGCTTTTATCTATCCATTGCAGATCAATACCGGATTGCAGTTTTTTTGATGGGGCTTTGATTTTACTTTGTTGAGCAGTCGCAGACGCTTTGCTGGCAGGCGCTATACCCTGTGCCAAAACTTGGACACTGAATGAGGTCGCAAACAGACCAGAAATAATAGAAAAAAGTAGGCGTTGACGCATAGAAGTCCTCTAGAAATATTGTTATTGACTATGTAAAAAGAGTCTTAGCTCAGACCATGTGATGACTGTAGAGTTCCGTGTTTTGTCGTCATATTCTATGCACTCCTAAAATGTACGGTGGTAGATGGTAGTGAATGACGTCAACATAAAAAAAGCCCTAAGTTTCCTTAGGGCTTAATCTATACCAGCTTAGGTATTAATGGCGCTTAGAACTTCAAGTTGCCAGTCATATACACTGTGCGGCCGAGTGGATCTGTGTAGCGACCATCATAGCCAACCTGATTACCACCACCTGTATTACGAATCGATAATGGAGGATCTTGGTTGAGTAAGTTGCGTATACCTGCAGTTAAAGTCAAGTTTTTAGAAGCATTTGCTTTAATTTGCCAGTCAAGAGTCAAATATTTCTTAACGCTTCTTTCGAGTCCTGCTAAACCACCAACGGTACCATCTGCGTTGACAAAACGTAATTAAGCATCATCAGCAGCAATTACTTTATCACGGTAGCCAGAGTGGTAGTTAACCGTTAATGAGTTAGACACGATATCGCTGGATTTCAATGCGAATACCATTCTAGAAATGATTTTGAAAACCACATTGTCTGAAGAATCAAAACGGCCTACGCTTTTCTCTAAACCAACACCAGGAACATCTTGCTCAGCTTTTAGCATGTATGTACCAGACCAGTTCACTGACAATGCACCAATTGGAGTTGGTGTTCTGTAAGTTGCATCCCAATCAAGGCCTTGATAGTGTGATGTCGCCAAATTGACAGGTGATAATTGAGCAACAATTACTTTTGAGCCTTGAATTGGATCAAAATACAATTGAATATATTTATCAGCCAAAGCTGGCGTAGTATAAATCTGATCTTGTGACAAAGATTGGATCTGATTTTTCAGTTTAACATCCCACCAATCGAAACCTACCGTCAGGCTCTTCATTGGCTCAAAACGGATACCAAAAGCCATTTGATCTGACTCTTCAGCTTTCAAACCAGCAGCGCCTTTGTTTGGATTACCCTTGGTCAACAAACCGTATTCTTGAGCACCACGGCAGTATGGGAAGCGATAGTCGGTTGGATTCGTAATTGGGCAAGGGAAGAAGCTGGATGAACCCGCATTTTTGACTGGATCAGCAACGTTGTTCATGGTTGGTGCTTTGAAACCCGTACCATAGGATGCGCGCAATAATACAGTTTCTGTTGGTTGGAAGCGAGCAGATAACTTGTAAGTCGCTTTAGATACTGCGTTGCCAAGCTCTCCTGGCGCTGCAGCACTGCCATCCGTATTGTAAGTAGTATTGTTCTTTTTAACTGCTTCATAGCTATCATATCGAACCGCTGCAGTAACGTCTAAATTCGTAATTACTGGCATCAACATTTCACCAAAAGCACCCCAGCTTTGGCGAGTCGCATCCAAATCTTGCGCGCCTGTACCGCCGCCAATTTGCGTATCGGTCCAGCTCTTGTCTGGATTTTGTGGTCCAGGGCCTTTAGAAATGGAGCTGTACTGATCTTGGTATGACTGTTTTGTGAAGTCAACGCCCATACCTAAAGATGCTGTACCACCTGACATTGCAAACAATTCTTTCGACGTATTCGCACTTAACACGTCAATTTTAGATTTTGTTGTGAGCAGATTTTGGTGTAAGACCGCTGGTGCCAAAATGGAGGACGCGTTCGGGTTCATGATAAATGGATTGAATGCACCAGACTTGACTAATGCATTAAATGTGTTTGAGCTCATGTAACCAGAAACAGCTTCATCTTTCTGAGTATTTTCTGAATGAGTATAAGTCGCTTTATAGTCCCAACCAGCTAAATTACTATCAATACCGACCACTAAGTGATTGGCATCTGTTTTGTAGTCATCAGCACGTCCACCTGCATCATAGGCGCGGAAATAGAAGAAGGCATCAGTAAGATCTGATGCTTTTACACCGCGAGCCGTTAACAAAGGAACGACAGTTGAATTGTAAGCACCAATATAGTTCTGGTTAACTGTTTTAACTTTGGTAATAGGATCAGTGCTGAAAATGGTTAATGGTTGAGCTGGTGCTGCATATTGAGCGCGGCTCGTGAAACGTGACATGACGGCTTCGCCGAACAGTGTCGTTTCATTACTCAATTTAATACTACCGTTTGCGAATATGCTATCTCTAGTTAATTTGGGAATCAGATCAACAGTTGCCGCATAGTCATAGCGGCAAAATTCTCCGCGTTGGAATGTATTAGGGCCGTTACATTTGCCTGTTTTGATGAAATCAGGAGAGAACGCATCAAGATTGGCATCATCTGGTGGCAAATTATTGTTGTAAACATCAACTACGGCTGGGATAGAGTTAATACTTGTCTGATAAATTGCATAGTTTTTTCCGCCGTCACTGAATTTGCGAACACCTGATTTAGAAAAATCACGTTGATTTGCTTTAAGTGCAGTTTGCTCATCGTGAGAATATGAAACTTGTAAGTTATATCCGTCTGTCGTTAAATCACCAAAACCTTTAGAAAGGGAGAAGTTGGAACTACGTCCACCCGCTTCTTGTGGGGCATTTAAAGTTGCTTCGACGACGAAATCAGTCTGATTCTTTTTGAGAATAAAGTTGATCACACCGGCGATAGCATCAGAGCCGTATAAGGTCGATGCGCCATCGGTCAAAATCTCAACACGTTCAACAGCAGATAATGGAATGCTAGCCAAATTGACCGCACTACCCGTACCGTATGGTGCCATACGACGACCATTTAATAAGACTAAAGTGTAAGCGGTGCCAATTGCATGAATTGACGCTGTTTGCACACCACCGCCACCACCGTTGACGGAGGCCGATGCGGTAATAAACCCTTGCATCGCAGGTAAGGCAGCGACTAAATCAGCGACATTCGTTACGCCAGTTTGTTCAATGTCTTTACGACTCAAAGTTTGAACTGGAAGTGCCCCTTCTTTGGCAATTCGTTTAATAGACGAACCAGTAATTTCAATGCGTTGTGTTCCGGCATCTTGCGCAAATGTAGGTTGCGCAAGCATGCCTGCTCCCAACACCACGCCACTTGCAAACATCAGGCGTACTGAGCGGGACAATTTTTTTTCTATCATGTTAACTTCCTCCAGTTAATGAACAACAAAAATGCGTTTTTAAAAATATCTTTAGTATTTTTTTAAGGCTTATTGGAAATGAATTTTTTGGGGGGGAATTTGAATTTCAAATTACGTTTTTTGTTTGCACTTGATAAACCCCCATTACTACTTACATTTATCAAATCGAATACACAGACGAAAAAAAGTTATCTAAATTGCCCTGAAAAAACATTCACGAGGAATGAGACCACTTGCCTCGCTTGGGTGTCAAGCCAGCAAAAATGGTGCAAGTATGAAAAACAACACTTGCTTGATGGAACCAAATTAATACCAGTTTATTCTTCAATACCACTTTTATAGAATGAAAAAATTTGGCAATTGGACAGATGAGGATGTCTAAACTTTTTGTTTTAAAAAAATGTCGCCATTCAGAATTTTATTCTGAATAGAGATGAAATTTTAGTTGGAAATTTTTAACATGTTAAGTTGAAATAATAAATTTCACACATTTATTTCTAATCAAAAAAATAAATTTCATCAATGAAACTTATTGAGACTCGGCTAGTCACCCAAGCGAAATAAATTTTTTGTAACCAAAGGCTGCATCATTTTTACAACAAATGTGGCCAAAATCAGGCCTGCACGGGTGGCAGATTTTGTTGAAATTGAATGGCTAATGTGCGGTGCAGCAATCATTAAGAATGAAGATCTTAGACTGCTTTTTTAATGTTTTTATGTAAATTTTGAGATGCGCTGTGTGCGTATTAACCACGCACAAAAGTGGTGTAGATTTTTAGGCTTGCCTTGTTTACTTAGAGGTAAACAAGCAAATTAGCGGTGTATGAATCAAGCATGCGATTCATAGAATTCGATGTAAATAGAAGATATGTGACTGGCGATAAGTAAGGTTTTGAATACTTATCACCAGTTTTTGCAGGTGTGTCAGCAGGCGGCGCTTACAGTTCTGTGCGGATAGAGAACAATTCCGGAAATAACACGACATCTAACATCTTGCGCAAATAGCTGACACCAGCAGTTCCACCGGTACCGGTTTTAAAGCCAATGATGCGTTCCACAGTCGTTACATGACGGAAGCGCCAGATGCGAAAAGCGGTTTCCATGTCGACTAGTTTTTCAGCAAGCTCGTAAAACATCCAGTGCTGTTCAGGTGCTTGATAAACTTTTTGCCATGCTAACTTGACTGAATCATTGGCAACCACCGGCAAGGTCCAGTCTTGTTGCAATCGTGCGGTGTCAATTGTGAAGCCATTCCGTGCCATAAACATGATGGTTTCGTCGTAGATGGACGGCGATCGTAAAGCGGATTCTAAGCTCGCATGCGCTTCGCTAGATTTTTCATGTACTTGCAATAAAGCTGCATTTTTATTCCCTAATAGATATTCCAGTTCTCGATATTGATGCGATTGAAAGCCAGAAGAATTGCCGAGGTAGGGACGGATGGCGGTATATTCACTGGGGGTCATGGTTGCTAGTACATCCCATGCATGCACCAGTTGATCCATGATACGGGCTACACGCGACAACATCTTAAATGCCGGTGGTAAATCACCGAGGCGAATTTGATCACGTACCGCATGTAGTTCATGCAACATCAACTTGATCCAAAGTTCACTGGTTTGATGTTGAATGATGAACAGCATTTCATTGTGATTGGGCGAGCGTGGATGTTGAGCGCTGAGGATTTGATCCAAGCCTAAATAGTCGCCATAGCTCATATCGTTAGTGAAATCGAGTTTGGCGCCATGCCAAGACATGGGACATTTGCCCTCTGGTGTTTGATTTTGATCGTTCATGATGGTGCTTGCTAAAGTGTTTGGTCAGATGTGAGCATAGATGTGAGCTTTGTTCTAGGTCACGGCGTTTCTTCGTATGTCAGCGCGATAATCTTGCCGATCAAGGATGTCACGCAGATGCTCCGCTGCATCCCAGACATCAGTAAAGCTAGTGTATAAAGGCGTGAAACCAAAACGCATAATGCCAGGCTCGCGATAATCACCAACCACGCCGCGCTCAATCAGCGCTTGAATGATGGCATAGGCATGTTCGTGCTGAAAGCTGACATGGCTGCCGCGTTGTTGGTGCTGGCGTGGTGTGACTAAAGTCACAGGATGACTGGCGCAGCGCGTTTCAACTAATTGGATAAATAGATCGGTTAAGGCTAGGGATTTTTGGCGTATCGCCGCCATCGTGGTTTGCTTAAAAATGTCTAAGCCAGACTCAATCATGGCTAACGATACGATAGGTTGGGTACCACATAATGCGCGGCGTATTCCGGGAGTGGCATCGAAAGTTGGTTGCATCGCGAATGGCGCAGCGTGCCCCCACCAACCAGTGAGCGGGTGTTGAAATGCAGCTTGATGTCGTTGTGGTACCCAGATGAAGGCTGGCGCACCTGGACCGCCGTTCAGATACTTGTAGCAACAACCGACCGCGAAGTCGGCATTGGCGCTATGTAGATCGATTTCTACCGCTCCAGCAGAGTGAGCCAAATCCCATAGACATAAGGCGCCATGTTGATGGGCCAAATGGGTCACACTTGCCATATCGTATAAATATCCGGTGCGATAATTCACGTGGGTCAGCATGACTAAAGCCGTTTCGTGATTGATTGCGCTTGTTAATTCTTCTGGTGAGTCGATCAAATGCAAGCGATAACCACGATCTAGCCATCGCGTTAAACCCTCGGCCATATAGATGTCGGTAGGAAAATTGCTGCGCTCGGTAATGATCACTTTACGCACCGTTGCATCGCTCGCTTCTGATTGTATATGCAGGGCAGCAGCGATTGCTTTAAACAAATTGATTGAGGTGGTATCGGTAATCACCACTTCTTCTGCTTTCGCACCGATGAGTGGCGCTAATAAATTGCCTAATCTTGAAGGTAGGTCAAACCAACCCGCTTTATTCCAGCTCTTGATTAAATCCATGCCCCATTCTTCTTGTATGACCTGGGTAGCACGGTTTAGTGCGGCTTTGGGCTGCGCGCCGAGCGAGTTACCATCGAGATAAATCATGTTCGATGGCAGTTGAAATTGCTGACGTAAAGCTGCGAGAGGGTCTTGCTGGTCGAGTGCCAGACAATCTGTTCTCAGCGTACTGATTTGTTCGGTGTTATTCATTATTTATCCTAATTCTTGTGCTGATTTTTTGCATGAAGCCACTTTGAAAAACATGGACCCAATACCCGTGCTGAGCTGCTGGATTAGATGTCAGCGAAACGTGGTGACTTAGCTTATCTAAGTGCTTGCTATCAATAATTGATGAGAAAGATATTTTATGCTAAATTTCTTGATGCATTATTGCAAATTACCGCATGTTTTTACGAAAAACTAGAATAATATGTAAGCTTGGAGACTAAAAGTGATGGAAAAATTCGTATGCAACTAGATCCTACCGATTTAAAAATTTTACAGCTGCTACAAGCGGATGGTCGTATTAGCAATCAAGATCTGGCGGAGAAAGTTTTTCTCTCGCCTTCGTCGTGTTTACGCCGAGTTCGCATGTTGGAGGAGAGCGGTGTGATCAGTCATTACCGTGCGGTTCTCGATACCAATGTGCTTGGCTTGGAAGTGGATGCCTTTGTTCAAGTCACGATGCGGCGTGACGTGGAGCATTGGCATGAAAGCTTTTCTGCGGCTTTGCAAAGTTGGCCTGAGGTAGTGGGGTCTTACATTATTACCGGTGATGCGAATTATTTATTGCGTGTACGCGCTCGTAATTTGAAACATTATTCCTCATTTGTGTTGGAACGCTTGTATAAAACGACCGGAGTCCTGGATATTCGCTCAAACATCGTATTGCAGACATTGAAAGAATGCACTGAGTTGGCACCAGAACTATTGAGTGAGTAATTCTGGTGCGCGCTCGTTTGACGGTGTCGAGCAGGCTTAATTTCTAGCGGATGCTGATAAAACAAATTTCCCATTGGCTGGATCACTACGACTAGGACGACCAGTTTCTATATGACCTGCAACGCGTCGCAGATAAACTTTGTCATTAGCTAAACGTACTTGTATGTCGTACCAGCCGAAACTATTTTCCTGGTTGAAGTACAAGGTCTGACTACTGAAAGGGGCTAGCTGAATACTTTGCTCTGGCGCGCCATAAAAAGTATCCGTAACCAATAGTGTTTGTGTTTGAGCGCTAGCATTTGACAGAATTAATTTAAGCACAGGGCTTTGGTCTGCAACACGGGAATTACTGTCCAAAGTTTGTATTTGCGCTTCAATTTGATGCCGTTGTTCCCCTTGAAATTCACGCAAAAAACCATTTGGCCCGAACACACGCAAGGCATAGCGTCGACTCGCGAAATCATCTAAAGACCAAGTTTCTGTAAAGTTTTTTTCGCTTCCTATCGTGTAATACCAAGGCCCAGCATTGTGCCCATTTGCATAAACGGTGAATACTGCACCAGATTTTCCTGTGTTATTCAACTGTATTGCGAAGCAGTCCGCTTCTTTTTGAAATGCGCCATTAACTTCCAATACATAGTTAGTTGCGCGAGCTGGACGAGTATTCGCAAAGGGTGATTCAGTGGCGTCTCGTTCTTGTTGTGGCAAGCTAGTCGTATTGAGCGGCAAACTGCTTTTCACTGAATTACAACTGCGTTGCGCATTCTCTATGTAGTGTTGATGTGGTGTGCTGAATAGTGGTTCGGGACGCTGGTTATCTTGTCGTTGAAAATCAAACATGGAAGTTAAATCACCGCAAACACTGCGACGCCAAGCGGAAATATTCGGTTCCATGACGCCGAAACGTTGTTCCAGAAAACGTAAAATCGAGGTGTGATCGAACACCTCAGAACAGACATAGGCGCCACGACTCCACGGTGATATCGCCATAAACGGTAGTCGTGCCCCAAGCCCAAATGCTTCTCCAACGCTAATTTCACCTTCAGTTGATACCGTGCTATAGCCTTGATTGCGAGAACTTGGAGCGACTGGCGGGGGCATATGGTCGAAGAAACCACCTTCCTCGTCGTAGCACAAAAGCAGTACTGTTTGCGACCACACTTTAGAATCTTCAGTCAGCACATCAAGGATACGCGAGGTCAAAGACTCTCCATAGCCAGGTGGATTTTTTTCTGGATGTTCGCAGAATTTGGTCGGTGCAACGATCCACGACACTGCTGGTAAATTACCTGAGCGTACATCTTGTGCAAAATAATCGACTAGCGCCTGCGCATCCGGTGGATTGGTATTTAGCGGTAAGCCTTTTGCGTCTAATTGCGAGGTCTCGCCTGCGTAGGCGCGGCCACGTTGGTATCTATCTTTTTGTGCAGGATCATCTAAATTCAGATTACGAAATTGCGGAAAGTAAGCCAGTGAATTATCACCATAGTTATCATATTCTTGATAAACCTTCCAGCTGATGCCATGCTGACTTAAGCGCTCTGCATAAGTAGTCCAGAGGTAAGGTGATTTCCATTCTTTCTTGTCGCGCGACATGCAAGAGGTCTCATTGCCATCATCTACATTCGATAAAGTATGGCGACCATCTCGTCCAACTGAAACACCATTGGTGCCGGAAAAAAGAAACATACGATTTGGATCAGTCGGGCCAAATACCGAGGCATAGTAAGCATCACCAATAGTAAAAGCATCTGCCAACGCATAATAAAACGGTAGTTCTTTGCGGCTTAAATAGCCCATAGACATACTGCCTTTTTCTTGTACCCAAACATCATAATGCGCCCACATTTTCTGACTGTATTTCCAGTTGTGCGGCAGGTCTTTGGGTAGACATTGACTGCGGTCAAAGGCTGGATCGTTATCGCCTCCCGCGCTTAATGGAAAAGGCAATTGAAAGCGTCCGTACTCAATATTCTGCTGCCAAACGGGTTTGCCTTGTCGTGTGTAGGTAGGACGAGGATCGCCGAAACCACGCACCCCTTTTAAGCAACCAAAATAATGATCGAAAGAGCGATTTTCCTGCATGAAAATCACGACGTGCTTGACATCTTGAATACTCCCGCTAGGACTACTCGGTGCAATCGCGAGTGCTTTGGCGATACTGGTAGGTAGCTCCGACATGCTGGTGGAGGCGACACTGGTTTGTGCCATCCATTTCAGGAAATGTCTTCTGGTACTTTTTTTGTTATGGCTATTCATTTGAATCGTGACTTTTCTGTTTAGAAAGATGAAGCGCTCTGCTATAGGAAAATGGATTGTCTCTAGTAAAAAGCGAGTCGTGGTGCCGCCAGTTTAAGTCGGAACACGCATAGTATCAACGACGCTCTAGTGACTAAGCGTTGTCTATGACCATAGCATGAGTTAGTAGATATAAGGTAGTAGGTGTTTGTGACACAGATGTGATGCTTGAAGCACATCTTTATTTAGGACTTACGCAAAACCGTCCCAGCGTTGTTGTTGCCGACTTAAGCTAAACTAAGGTGCTAAAGCAATGCCTTCGTCGGCACGCCTAGCTGGTACGATTTTGCGTAAGTCCTACTATTTAATGCATGCCCTTTTCTTGAACAAGCAAATGCAAAATAAGCCGTCATCAATATCTGATCTTGCGACTTGATCTTGTGATTACTGCGTTGGCTATGTGGTGAATTCACAACCGCATAATTGATTTTTCTCTAGTTGATGAGGAATTTTTTACGACCTTCATCAGAAAAAACTAAATGAGCGCAATGAATTCCAGATTCGTGCTGTACACCATTGCTGTGCCTTTATCTCTCTCTGTTGGCGACGATTTGATTGGCAAATGGCCGATTAAAAAAACACCACTACCATTTCCTCAAATAAAACTGAATGAGCAGTTAAGTTTAAGTCGTTGGCATCAAAACTAAGACCTGAATAGACTTTTTTATGCCAACACCATTTTGCATTTGATTTCATGTTGATTTCTGCAATTTCATAAGAATTGTTTCCGCACGATTGCTGCTGGTGAATAAGAAATTTCACATGTTTTGCAAACATAAACCTAATGATGAACATGACTGCTTAGCACCGCCCGCGATGACGGCATGCTAGAGGTCTTGTTTTACATTACTTTGTTAACGCCAATTCCGTTCTAACTTGGTTTTATTCTAATTGAAACGATCATGTCTATATCCACTAAACCTATACAACATTCAGTCATGGCGCGCGCACTTGCCTTGGCATTTGGCACTGCCTTGTTAACTTTCGGCGTTTCTGGCGTCGGCATGGCGCAATCCAATGCGACTGGTACAATTTTCGGACAAGTTACGGCGCAAACAGGCGTGACTGTCGTACTTGAAAATGCCGCTACTGGTGTCACCCGTGTGGTGACGCCAGATGCCAAAGGCAAGTATCAAGCGACCTCTATGCCACCGGGGCGTTACCAAGTGAAGCTGATACGCGATGGCAAAGTCGAAAAAACCTTGGATGTTGAATCTTTGATCGGGCAAGGTGTAGAAGCGTCGTTTAATACCGACATACAAACCGTGACCGTGCAAGCGAAGATTAATCGGATTGACGTGTCGAATACCAATAATGGTACGGTGTTTACTTCCAAAGAATTAGTCAAGCTGCCGATGTCGCAGAACGTGCAGGCGATTGTCGCTTTGGCGCCAGGAACGGTCAGAAACGTCTCTGGCTATTACGGCAATGTCTCCAGTTTTGGCGGTGCCAGTGTGTCTGAAAATGCCTACTACATCAATGGCTTTCCCGTCACCAATATCCTGACGCAAGTCGGCGCATCGGAATTACCTTTTGGCGCGATTGCCAATGCACAAGTCTTATCGGGGGGTTATAGCTCAGAGTTTGGTCGTGCCACAGGTGGTGTGGTGAATATCACGACTAAGAGCGGCACCAATAATTGGGAAGTCGGTGCGCGTTTATCAATTGCACCATCAAGTTTGAGTGCGCGCCAGTTAAATACTTATTTCCCCAATACTGGCGACAATCCTAAGACCGATGGCAAGCTGCAATTTTACGCACGTGACAATGCGTCGTCGAGTAAGACTTTGGGCATCTATGCTGGCGGTCCACTGATTAAAAATAAATTGTTTATCTTTACTGCATTAGAACAAACACGTTCCAATAGCGAATCTGTTGGTGCTAGTTCCGATACCAATTACAACGCGAGCGGCTGGTCCGTTAATAAGGGAGAAGTGGGGCGTTATCTGGCGAAGATTGATTTCAACTTAACTGACGACCATCATTTTGAGTACACCTATATTCTCGATCAATCAAAAAATACTTCGTCCAGTTATGGATTTAATTACGCCACACTAACGCATGATGACGTGAAACGGAATGGAACAACCGTGTGGAATGCAGGTAATACGCGCGGTGGTAGTGGTGGTAGTAGCCCTGGTAGTACCGATCACATCTTTAAGTACACGGGCTATCTGACGGACGATCTGACCGTTACCGCTTTATACGGCAAATCGAATACGACACCGCGTGTGATTCCTTATGGTTACAACCCGGCCATTAGTTCAGTCAGCAGCTCAGTGACTTCTCGTGCTCCGGGTTTAACTTACCCATCGAGTAACCCGCAACCGTTTGGTGATCAAGTACGTCCCGATGCGCGGGATGAACAACAAACCCTGCGTTTGGATCTTGAATACAAGTTGGGTAATCATGCATTACGCGGCGGTATCGACTACAACAAAGCCGCCTCATGGGTCGGTGCGACTCGCCCCGGTGGTAAGAGCTATAGCTACTTGTATCATAATAATCCAACGACGTGGATGCCGGGCGGTGCTAATTTAACTTTGGCTCAAGGTGGTGGATTTGGTACGCAAGGTTTTTATGTTTCCGAAGGCACTTATTTTAAATCCGGTGCACCGACGACCAATCAATCCGCGCAATATATACAAGACCGCTATCAAGTTACTGACAACGTTCTGTTAGATTTGGGTTTGCGTAACGAACAATTTCACAACTATAACAACAAGGGCGAGCTTGTGATTTCACAGACGCGTCAAATTGCGCCGCGTTTAGGTGTGACTTGGGATGTAAATCGCGATGGCAGTTTCAAAGCATTCGCCAATGCGGGGCGTTACTTCATGCCAGTACCGACGAATTTGGTCGGCAATATGGGTTCGGAGTTGAAGACGACCACGCGTTATTACACCTATACCGGCGTTGACGCAGTAACGGGCTTGCCACAAGGGATGAAACCTATCAGTGATGTGATTGTGAACATCAATACTTCACCGGATGCGCGTTCGGTCGCAGCAGAAAATATTAAGCCTTTCTACCAAGATGAAATGTCGATAGGGTTTGAAAAAGCGATTTCCGCAAAATTGAATTTCGGTGTGATGGGCACCTATCGCATATTGCGCACTAGCTACGATGATACTTGCGATCCACGTCCGATTTATGCTTGGGGCAAACGTAATGGTTATCCTAACTTAGAAGCCGATACTGGCGGTGCAGAAAATAGCTTGTATCCATCTTGGTGTATGGTGATTAATACGGGCGAAGCGAATACGGTTTGGTTTGATCCACACGGCTCTGGTAGTGGCAGTGCTTTGGTGAAAGCGCATTTGACGGCCGAAGACATCGGGCTGCCTAAAGTGAAACGTACCTATACTGCTTTGAATTTCTTCCTCGAACACCCATTCAAAGACGGCTGGTACGGCAAAGTCAATTACACTTGGTCGCGTAGCGTTGGCAATACTGAAGGGCAGACTGATTCGGGTGTTGCAGGTGGTGACGTCGGATTAAGCGCAGGTTCGGACTACAAAGAATTAGCTTACAACGCCTATGGTCCTTTGTCTGGTGATCGTACTCATGTGATTAAAGCCTATGGTTTCTATCAAGTTGCACCAGAATGGATGATAGGTGCTAATGTACAGATCGCTTCGGGTCGTCCACGTAATTGTTTAGGACAATTGCCCGAGTCCGCGGGACAGGATGTGGGTCATTATGCGGGTAATTATTTCTTCTTCTGCGATGCAGATGGCGGCAAACCTTCGCCACGTGGCAGCCGTGGTCGCATGCCATGGACCTCACAATTAGACATGAATGTATCGTATCAACCAGCAGCAATTAAAGGCTTGAATTTGAAGGTCGATGTGTTCAATGTATTTGATAGCCGGACTTTTAATTCAGAAAGTAGTGGGTCTAATAGTGGTAGCGGTAACATTAGCCCAACTTACTTGCAGGGCGGAAACCGCATCGGGCCTCGTTCCGCACGTTTAACGGCTGAATACAATTACAAGTTCTAATTTTTAATTTTGAGTCTGTGGTTCGTCTATTACTTTTATAGGCGATACGCCGTATTTGTATTCTTGTCAGTACGCTCTCACCATGTTATTTTGGGTGAGAGCGTTTTTCTTTGTTTCTACTACAAAAATTTCTATGAACTCTAATCTATCAAGCTACCTATCACCGATTCCTTTGATTGCGATTTTGCGTGGCATACAAAACAATGAATGCGTCGCTATCGCACGCACGATTTACGATGCAGGTTTTCGTTGTATAGAGATTCCATTAAATTCGCCAGATGCGATTGCCAGTATTCGCTTACTGGTAGAACAGTTGCCCAAAGATTGTTTGATTGGAGCGGGGACGGTAATGACGCCTGATCAAGTCGCTGATGTGCATCAAGTGGGCGGGCGCTTGATCGTGATGCCACATGCCGATACGGCAGTAATTCGTGCTGCAAAATCTTTGGATATGCTGTGTACACCTGGCGTGGCTACCTTGACCGAATCCTTTGCCGCCTTACACGCAGGAGCTGATGCTTTGAAACTATTTCCCTCCGAAAGCGTGCCACCCTCGGTATTGAAAGCGTGGCGTACCGTATTGCCAGCGCAGACGATATGTTTGCCAGTTGGCGGCGTAAAACCAGATGGACTGCAAGTGTATGTCGATGCTGGCGCGCAAGGATTTGGCCTAGGTTCAAATTTATATAAAGCGGGATGGAGTGTTGCTCAAGTGAGAGCGAGTGCTGATGCCTATGTCCTCGCGTGGCGTGCTTTGGCTATGGCTTAGCGCTTCGATATTTTAGCGATCTGTTTTTTACGATCTGTTATTTGAAAAAGTAGCGCGTATTTAGTTGGGGTATTGAGTAGCAGTATTTAGCGAAAAATATTCTTCAATGAGTGCGCTCTTTCTTACTGTCTTTTCTTCGGTATAGTCATCTAATTTTTCTTGATGATGGCTTAAACATTCCTCGCTGTTGCGCTCCTTATTTTTCCTTTATCTTTCATTAGTACGACACACTCTGTATGCCTGCGTGTTCTTATTTTGTGCATGTCATCCTGATGGTGTCCTTACATTGGCATCGATATTCAAACAAAGGAGACAAGAATGAAACTGAAAAAAATAGTGATTGCCTTGACTGCGGTGGGATACGCTTCCATCGCTTGTGCTTATGCGCAAGAGGCGCAAGAAAAACTTGAGAATAAAGAAGAGAAAGTACAAAGAGTTGAAGTGACAGGCTCTAGTATCAAACGTGTGAACGCAGAAACTGCGTCCCCAGTGCAAATTATAGATTCCAAACAAATTGAAAATATGGGAGCACGCACGCTGTTGCAAGTGCTTGATAATCTGCCTGCAGCTCGTCCCGCGCAACAAGATTTCCGTTCTATGTTCACCGGTTCTGATGGTGCTTCACAAGCGAATTTACGTGGGCTGGGAGCGCAAGGAACTTTGATTTTATTGAACGGACGTCGCTTGTCTTTTTATGGCGCGCCCGAAGGCTTTCAAACGCAATTTGTAAATATCGATGCGATTCCCGCTGCTGCAATTGAACGCATGGAGGTGTTAACTGACGGCGCTTCTGCGGTGTACGGCTCTGACGCTGTCGCAGGCGTGATCAATATCATCACCAAGAAATCTTATAAAGGTATGCAAGCTAGCGCGACCTTTGACAGTTCACGCGATGTCAAATCGTATGGCGAACGTCAGGCCAGCGCTTTGTTTGGTTTCGGTGACTTAGCACAGGACAAATATAATGTTTATGGCTCGGTGAATTTGTATAAGCGTGATCGTATTGCTTTAGAAGATACTTATTTGAAGCGTCCGGATCAATTTTATAAAAATAATCCTAGTTTCATCAGTAATTTCCGCATCACTGAAGGCAGTCAGCCTGGGCAATTAAATCCAGGTACCTTATTTGTGTTTGATAAGAATGCGAATAATAAGCGCTATCAACAGGCGGCACCCGGCTGTTCTACTTTTATTACCGAAGGCTCAGGCACACGCTGCGTTTGGAATACTTTACCTTACTCCTTAGATACCGGACCGAAGTCTGATCGCGCAACTCTTTTTGTCAGTGGTCGCGTACAACTGGCGAATGATTGGGAAGGGTTTGGTGAAGTTGCTTACACCGACATTGATATGCGTGGTGAGAACGGTCCGCGCTCCTTTAGTAGTGGTGGCGGTACTGCAAACTGGTATTCACGCAATACGGGAACCTCGCTTAACACCTTTACCTATCCTTACTTGGGGCCGAACAATGTGTACCTGAAAAACATGAGTGCCGATCTAAAGGACAAGATGGGCGGTGCGGCAGGTTTGACGTATTTGATGCAAGATGCTAAAGGCCACTTCGGCCAGCAAAATACCGATAAAACTTATCGCGCCATGGCGGGTGTGCGTGGCTCTTTGGGGCAATGGGATTTTGAATCAGCTTTGGCGGTTGCGGGCAGTCATTCCACGTTGTATCAAACGATCAATGTGAACAAAGATGGATTCGAAAAAGCCTTCGGTCCGTTCACGGTTGATCCTGTGACAAAACGTACTTATATCGCCGATAATCCAGCCTACCAATTTGGCGTGATCAGCGATAAAAACGCAGAGCTTTTACGTCAAGCTTATCCGACTTTTGATATTCAATCTTGGACTAAATTAGTCACTTGGGATGCCAAGCTTGAAGGTAGTTTATTCAAAATGCCAGCAGGTGATGCGCGCGCGGCTTTTGGTGTGAACTTGATGCGTGAAGAGTTTGAAACGCCGGGCAATAAAGATGCTGCCGACGGTAAGATCACGCAACAAGGCGGTTCTTGGTTTGATGGCTCACGCACGATCGCTGCGGTGTTTGGAGAAGCCATCTTTCCTTTGGCGAAAAATTTAGAAGTGAATACCGCTGCGCGGATTGATAAGTATCCGAATTTCGCAGCTAACTTGGCACCAAAAATTGGCGTCAGTTATCGTCCAATCACAGATTTGCTGATACGCAGTACTTACTCGCAAGGCTTCCGGGCGCCGAACTTGGCGGAGTCTGGTGTAGGCGGTGTGTACGCGCAGCGTGGTGGTATGCGTGATACCGTGCGTTGTGATGAGACCAATGCTATTGCAAAAACTTTGATGAAATCGGTCAGTGCTACAGATCAAGAGTTGGGCAAGTCTTTATTAAACTCTAATTGCAGCATTAATATCGGCGGCTTGACACCACCTAATCCGAATTTACAACCGGAAAAAGCCAAAATCAGTACCCTAGGATTAGTCTATCAAGCGAGCAAACAGTTCGATATCTCGGCTGATTATTGGTTCGTATATCGTCGCAATGAAATCGTGCGTCAGGATTTTACCGAAGTTTATGATCAGGCCGTCGAGAAATACGGTCCAGCTTTGATCGGTGCGCCGAATGCAGTACGTGCCCCGATTACCGATTTTGATAAAGCAAATATGGCGGCTGTCGCGAGCATGTGCGCCAACGCGGCAAATGCGGCCGCTTGTGCGGGTGGTGTGCCTAAGTATTCAGTAGGTATTTTGGCAGGGCTGACCAATAAGTATATGAATCGCGGTCGTACCATGATAGACGGGTTTGATATTGATGCGCACGCGCGTTTTAATCTCGGCGTTTATGGCAAACTGAACTTTGGTTCGTCAGCGACGATCATGAATCGCAATGCCTATAACGGTGATGATGGTTCGGGTTTTTCGCAAAATTATGTCGGTTATTACGGTAATCCAAAATTGCGCGCGAACTTAAACGTTGATTGGCAATATGGTGATTTCACCACTAGCGTGTTCGTCAATTACACCGGTGGTTCGAAGTGGGCCTATGACAAGAATGACGAGGAACATAATAACCCGCAATCTTGTACTGCGGCCGATGTTGCCGTCGCGCCCAATAATTGCGGTGGTGCGCCTGCATTTAAAACCGTGAGTTTAAGTCTGGGCTGGACACCTGTTAAAGATCTGCGTTTGGGTTTGAATATCAAGAATGTTTTGAATACCAAACCCTTCTATGATCCTTACGGTTGGGAAGGTTATAACCACGCTTTGAATTTGTTTGGACGTGTGATTAGCGTCTCAGCGAGTTACAAGTTCATGTAATTTGTAAACAGATTGTTGCTTCCTGTTGGGCTTCGTTTTATTCAGTACCAAACTACACCTTATAGGTTGGCGCTGAGCAGAGTGAAGCCCAACAATTTTCTAAGCACCCAGCCAAGGCAAATCCGCCGAACACCAGCCACCTACCGTTTTGCGATGGCCATGGGCATCCTTGTCTCCCTCAAAACCTTGCAAAATATCAAAGCACGCCGTATAGCCATGTTCCGTGGCTAACTTGGCGCCGTGACGTGAGCGCACTCCGGATCGGCATAAGAACAAGATAGTCGCGTTCTTGTTGATAACGGCGCTTTGCAATTGCATCAGAAAATCAGGATTGGGTGTGCCGTCTGGGTAGAGACTCCATTGGACTGCTTTGTGCTGTTCTTCTGGGAGATTGACTCGGCCAACCCAATCTCGCTCTGCATTGGTGCGGACATCTAGCAGTATTACGCTGTTATCAGCCTGGAGTAAAAGATAGGCTTCTTCAGGTGTCACGGCACCTGCATACGGCAGATTTTGTTCCAGTCCGCGTTGTTTGGCTTTGTCGATGAGCTCCTTCATAGCATTCCTTTATGTGTTCTTACCGTTTTCGTTAGTGATCTTGCGGACATTGATCCTGGCGGCTAATGTCCAGACCGTTGATAGTTGAGTTTGCAATTTACTTTGATTTAAGAATCTTACCAAAAGACTTGTGCGTTGCGCGGTCAAAGCTTGATTCAAAAACAAAGTGAGATCTAATGCTATTGTTTAAAGTGCCATTTCAGGTAATATTGTTGCTGCAAGTTAAGCACTGTTTTGGTGCATTATTTTTGCACTAAATTAGTGCTAATGGAAATGTTGGCGTCAATTTGGTGCGCTATGTATTTTGCGAATTAATTAATAAATTATGCTGATTTTGATTTTTCCATATAAAACAATGACTTAATAATGCTGATTTTGTTGTCTCCTTTTACTTGTACATGGCACGCTTTCTGCTAATATCCTCGTCGTATTCTAGTTTCCTATTTGCATTGTGATGGTGCGTTTTGAAATGCCAAGGTCATATGGTAGGTAGAAAATGAAGAAAAATCGCAGTGATACTTGTATTGATGCAGTAGCTCTAGTAGTTCCTACACTTATTTTTGAACGTTTTTTGAACGATTGAGGAGTTTCAAATGGCAATGACCCCAGCAGAAGTGTTGAAGATGGCGAAAGACAACGAAGTTAAATTCGTTGATTTCCGTTTCGCGGATACTCGCGGTAAAGAACAGCATGTTACTGTGCCAATTTCCGCATTTGATATCGATAAGTTCGAATCGGGTCATGCGTTTGACGGTTCTTCTATCGCAGGTTGGAAAGGTATCGAAGCGTCCGATATGCTTTTGATGCCAGATCCAAACACAGCGAATATTGATCCATTCATGGAAGAAACGACATTGTTCATGCAGTGTGACGTGATTGAGCCCGCAGATGGTAAAGGTTATGATCGCGATCCGCGTTCCATTGCAAAACGTGCTGAAGCTTACTTGAAATCCTCTGGCATTGGCGACACAGCTTACTTCGGTCCAGAACCAGAATTCTTTATTTTTGATAGCGTACGCTGGAAAATTGACATGTCTGGTTGCTTCGTGAAAATTGATTCCGATGAAGCTTCTTGGACAACGGGCGAAAAACTTGAAGGCGGCAATACAGGCCATCGTCCAACGGTCAAAGGCGGTTACTTCCCAGTACCACCAGTTGATAGCTTCCAAGATATGCGTTCAGAAATGTGCTTGATTTTGGAATCCTTGGGTATTCCAGTTGAAGTGCATCACCATGAAGTAGCTGGCGCTGGTCAAAATGAAATTGGTACTAAGTTTTCTACTTTGGTAGAGCGCGCTGACTGGACGCAAAACTTGAAATACGTTGTATGGAATGTTGCGCACACTTACGGCAAGACAGCGACTTTCATGCCGAAGCCTATCGTTGGTGACAACGGCTCTGGTATGCACGTGCATCAATCTATCTGGAAAGACGGCAAAAACCTGTTCGCAGGCGACGGCTATGCAGGTTTATCTGATTTCGCTTTGTACTACATCGGCGGTATCATCAAGCACGCTAAAGCACTGAATGCAATCACTAATCCAGGTACAAACTCTTACAAGCGTTTGGTTCCAGGTTATGAAGCACCAGTGAAATTGGCTTACTCTGCGAAGAACCGTTCCGCTTCTATCCGTATCCCATACGTAGCGAATCCAAAAGCGCGTCGTGTTGAAGCGCGTTTCCCAGATCCACTGGCGAATCCATACTTGTGCTTCTCTGCATTGATGATGGCTGGTTTAGATGGCGTGCAAAACAAGATTCACCCAGGAGAAGCAGCATCGAAAGATTTGTATCATTTGCCACCAGAAGAAGACGCATTGATCCCAACAGTATGTGCCTCTTTAGAAGAAGCTTTGGATGCATTGAACAAAGATCGCGAATTCTTGACACGTGGCGGCGTATTTAGTGACAGCATGATCGATGCTTACATCGAATTGAAGATGCAAGAAGTGCAGCGTATGCGCATGACTACGCATCCAGCTGAGTTTGATATGTACTACTCACTGTAATTAGTGGTCTATAGAAAGCGGGGTATGCCCCGCTTTTTTGTTCTGTAGTCAGGTTTTATTGGCAGAGTAAGCGCGAGTCGTGCTTGAAATGAGCTTGGCAATTGTGAAAAATCGTCGCTTGGCATACACTAAGCCCGTTATTTACCACGAAGCGACTCACTATGAAGCAATATTTGATTGGTCTAAGTTTCTTGTTTGTCTTTAGTTCTTCTGCTTATGCACAGATCTATGTCTGTACTGATGCGAATGGCAAGAAAGATTATCGAAATACCGGTGTGACCAAGGGATGTAAGTTATTAGATTTGCCTAGCAGTGCGGTGCCTGCGCCCGCTAGTGCGAATAAAAAAACAACTACCGCGAAATCAACTGCCAGCCCAGCTAATTTCCCCAAAGTAGATGATAGTACGCAGAAAGCGCGTGACTCAGATCGCAAGCAAATTTTGATTGATGAATTGAAAGTCGAAGAACAAAAATTAGAAGCGCTTAAAAAGGAATATAACGGTGGCGAAGTAGAGCGTCGAGCTGATGAACGGATGCCCTCCAAGTATGTAGAACGTGTTAATAATCTGAAAAATGATATTGCGCGTACCGAAAAAAATATTGAGGCACTAAAACGAGAGATTGGCAACCTTAAATAAAATTTTGATCTATGTAACTCAGCTACGGTTGCCATAGCTGGCACTAGGTCGCATTAGGTCGCAATCGCGACCTTTTTCATTTTTATCATGCTTAATTTTAGTGGTCCTTAATTTGAATAATGTTTAGATTGCATAATGCTTGAGTCCATGAATCAATTTGCTGGATTAGATTTGCTAGCGTCTTCCGTGCTGGTGTTAAATCCACAGGGTTGTATTGTGTATGCGAATCCTGCGGCAGAAAATCTATTAGAGCGACCGTTTAAATTACTGCTCAATACCCAACTCAGTAATTTATTTTTGAATGGTGTTGAACTTTTGGATGGGTTTCAACAAGCTATAGAGCATCAGTTTGCTGACAAGCGCCAAGATCTAATATTGGAACGTAACGGCCGAGAGCCGTTGCATGTCTATAGTATTGTGACTGCCTTGGATCTACCAGACACGCCAGTGTTGATTGAGTTGCGCGAAAATGTCCAACAGTTAAAGTTGGATAGAGAAGAGCGCATGCAAGATCAAAATAAAGAAAACAAAGAGTTGATCCGTAATCTAGCGCACGAAATTAAGAATCCTTTGGGTGGCATTCGTGGAGCAGCACAACTTTTGGAATTGGAGTTGCCAGAGCGAGATGCCAAAGAACTGCGCGAGTACACCCAAGTCATTATTAAAGAGGCGGATCGTTTGCAGGTTTTGGTAGACCGTCTATTGGCCCCGAATCGCCTGCCGCAGGTCATCGCTGATGTGAATATTCACGAAGTATGTGAGCGTGTGCGCAGTTTAATGCTGGCGGAATTTCCCAAAGGTCTATTGATTAGGCGGGACTATGATTTATCCATTCCAGAGTTTCGTGGCGACCAACAGCAGTTGATTCAGGCTGTCCTAAACATTGCACATAATGCAGCGCAGGCGCTCGTCATGCGAATGTCGGAAGGTGATGCCGAGATTATTTTTAAAACCCGGGTAGTGCGCCAAGTGACCTTGGCTAAGGTACGTTACAGGCTGGCATTAGATTTGCATATCATTGATAACGGCCCTGGTATTCCTCCCGCGATTCGTGACCGGATATTCTATCCTCTGGTTTCTGGACGTGACGGTGGAAGTGGTTTGGGTCTGACATTGGCGCAAGCGTTTATTACGCAGCATGCAGGAGTGATCGATTGTGAAAGTCGACCTGGTTGTACTGACTTTCGTTTATTGATTCCATTACCTTAAGTGGGTTCCCTGCTGGTGCGCTATAACTGAATTTACTCTTTGGAATACTAAGTAATGATGAAAACCATTTGGATTGTGGACGATGATGATTCGATACGCTGGGTTTTAGAAAAAGCCTTGGCGCGCGAAGGTCTGGTAACACGTAGTTTCACGAACCCTGATGATGTGTTGCTCGCCTTGGATGAAGAGCAGCCGCAGGTCTTGGTTTCCGACATTCGTATGAATGGTGCCTCTGGACTTGATTTGCTCCAAACAATTAAGCAGCGGCTACCGAGTTTGCCGGTGATTATCATGACGGCCTTTTCTGATTTGGATTCTGCGGTGGCTGCATTTAAGGGTGGTGCGTTTGAATATCTCGCGAAGCCATTTGATTTATCCAAGGCCGTTGAGTTGATTCGTCGGGCTCTAGAAGAAAGTGCGCGCGAGACCAAGATAGAGCAAATTCAAGATGTCGAGACTGAGATACTTGGACATGCCTCAGCTATGCAGGAAGTATTTCGCGCGATTGGTCGTTTGTCGCAGTCCAGTGTGACCGTGCTCATTACGGGGGAGTCCGGTAGTGGTAAAGAGTTAGTTGCGCGGGCTCTTCATAAACACAGTCCTAGAGTTAATCAACCATTCATCGCGCTAAATACCGCAGCTATCCCCAAAGACTTATTAGAATCTGAATTATTTGGACACGAACGTGGTGCGTTCACTGGTGCGCAGACCGCACGCCGTGGTCGTTTTGAACAGGCCGAAGGAGGCACTTTATTCCTCGATGAGATTGGCGATATGCCGTTTGATCTGCAGACGCGTTTATTACGAGTGCTGTCAGATGGGCATTTTTACCGCGTAGGTGGTCATCAACCTTTGAAAGCCAATGTACGTTTGATCGCAGCGACGCACCAAAATCTCGAAGCTCGGGTAAAGGAAGGAGTCTTTCGTGAAGACTTATTTCACCGCTTGAACGTTATACGTCTTCGCGTGCCAAGTTTGCGTGAGCGACGTGAGGATATTCCAGTGTTAGCAAAACATTTTTTAATGCAAAGTGCCAAGCAACTAGGCGTTGATGCCAAGCGTTTGTCAGATCATGCTTTGTCATATATCTCCAATCTAGATTTCCCCGGTAACGTGCGGCAATTAGAAAACTTATGTAATTGGATCACAGTGATGGCACCCGGCCAAGTGGTTGAAATTTTGGATTTGCCTGTTGAACTTTTACCTGCTGATCCAGCGGTGCCAACGCACAATTTAGGTGCAAACCATGCACTCGAAGTTGGCGCTATATCCCAGAGTGGTTCGTCTTGGAGTCTCGCATTGGAACGTCAGGCAGGGCAGTTATTGAATCAGGATGTGGCAGAAGTCATGAATAAGTTGGGGCGTGAATTTGAAACCGTGTTGATTAAAGCCGCTTTGAGACATACTCATGGTCGAAAGAATGATGCAGCGATCCGTTTGGGTATAGGTCGAAATACGATCAGTCGCAAAATTCAGGAACTTGGAATTGAAGGTGTGAAGGAAGAATGAGGACTAGATGAGTTGTCGTTTTTTTGTAAATATTAATTGATTGCAAATGTTCCCCTAAGGTATTTTACAGAGTATGATTTCTACGTGTGGATGGCGATAATTGGTTTGAAGCGAGTGCATACGCTTCTTGGATTTTTAATCAATTTAATCCGCACTAAGTTTTCATCTTCCTGAGATTGGCTTAGCTCAGGTCATTTTTGATGGTGAAATAATTTGCTGTAATACTTAGGGGATTTTTATGAATTTCGACGCATTATTCCAGCAACAAAACGCATTGCCTACGATTCCTAAAGTGGTGCAAGAAGTCATTGATAGTTTTAATAATGAAGATGTTTCGATTGACGTGATTGCCGGTAAATTGGCCGCCGATCAGGTGCTTAGTGCGAAGTTGTTGCGATTGGCAAATTCTTCCTACTACCACGCCTCACGCAGTGTTGGTACCGTAGATGATGCAGTTTTAATGTTGGGATTCATGACCGTTCGGACGCTGGTTATCAGTAGTGGTTTAACCGGTGGATTTAAGGCGATGCCGGGTGTCGATTTAAAACAGTTTTGGCGTTACAGTATGCACACGGCGGTCATCGCAAAATGGATCGCCAAGAAAGTTCAAGGCAATTCTGATTTTGCTTTTACGGTCGGCTTAATGCATGCGATCGGTCAATTGGTGATGCATGCGGCAATGCCAGAGCAAACGCTACAGATTGATAAAATCGCGGGCCCTTTAGATTCGCGACGCTTGGATGTGGAAAAAAGCTCGTTTGGTTATGACTATTCGGATGTTGGTGCAGAATTAGCCAAACGCTGGCGCTTTCCTGATAATTTTGCCAGTGTCATTAAAGCTTTTCCTCAGCCTTTATCTCATAATACTTTTGAGCCTATGGCTGCCGTTATTCATTTGGCTGTGTGGTGTGCTCGTGCCGAAGAGAATAAATATTCGCGCGAAGAGCGTGAGGCCACGATTCCTAATGAGGTTTTAGCTAAATTAGGACTGAACGCTTCCGTTTTATTGGATGACATGCCTCCCGTCGCAGAATTAGCGGCTGGTCTGGAAGATTTGGTGAATTAGATTTTTTAAACTGCTTATTTTCTGCTACGAGCTTATGTTCGGGTGGTATCAACTTGCAGGGATTGGCTCGTAAGTGACTCGCAAGAGAGTGGCTGAAAATTTTTCAGCCACTTTTTTTATGCGTATTTCTTTTCCAGATTAAGCGCCAAAGCTTCGGCTACTTTAATTCCATCAATTGCTGCCGAAAGTATTCCTCCGGCATAGCCCGCGCCTTCGCCTGCTGGGTACAAGCCCTTCGTATTCAAACTTTGTAGGTCGTCATCTTTTCGCTTAATGCGAATTGGTGAGGAAGTCCTTGTTTCGACGCCCGTGAGAATCGCATCGTTTAGCGAAAATCCTTTAATTTGTTTGTCAAATTCAGGAATCGCTTCTCGCATCGCTTCGATTGCAAATGCAGGTAATGCATCAGCCAGATTGCATAAAGTAATACCCGGTTTGTACGAGGGAATAACACTGCCAAGTTCAGTCGAGGGGCGATTGGCTAAAAAGTCGCCTATCAATTGTCCCGGTGCATTATAAGTGCTGCCTCCAAGAAGAAATGCCTTGCGCTCTAATTCTCGTTGCAGTGCGATGCCTGCTAAAGGATTGCCGGGGTAATCAATTTCAGGAGAGATGCCGACAACGATGGCGCTATTGGCATTGCGTTCATTGCGCGAATATTGACTCATGCCGTTCGTTACTACGCGTCCAGGTTCTGAGGTGGCAGCTACTACCGTACCGCCAGGGCACATGCAGAAACTATATACAGAACGATCATTTTTTGCGTGATGAACTAATTTGTAATCAGCTGCACCCAAAATTTTGTTACCGGCGTTGGGGCCAAAGCGGGCTTTATCAATAATTGACTGCGGATGTTCAATCCTAAAGCCAATGGAGAATGGCTTAGCCTCTACATAAATTCCCTTGGCATGTACCAATTCAAATGTGTCGCGCGCACTATGTCCTACCGCCAACACGACATGGTCTGTTTGAATTTTTTCGTGGTCGTTGGTAGTCAGTCCGTAAATTTCACCATTTTTTATATCGAAGTCAGTTACTTTTTGTTCGAAGCGAATTTCCCCGCCCAATTCAATAATATTGGCACGCATTTCTTCAATCATCTTTACCAAGCGAAAGGTGCCGATGTGAGGTTTGCTCACGTACATAATTTCTTCTGGTGCGCCAGCCTTAACGAACTCAGTTAATACTTTGCGACCATAATGCTTAGGATCTTTGATCTGACTGTAAAGCTTGCCATCGGAGAAAGTTCCCGCCCCACCTTCGCCGAACTGCACATTGGATTCAGGATTGAGTTCGCGCTTGCGCCACAGGCCCCAAGTATCTTTGGTGCGTTCTCGAACCGCTTTGCCACGTTCTAATACAATAGGTTTAAACCCCATTTGCGCCAATATTAATGCTGCGAACAATCCGCAAGGTCCAAATCCGACAACCACTGGCCGAGGATAATTGCCTTCCTTTGCATGCGTTACAAACTTGTAGCTTGTATCCGGTGTTTTGGTGATTTTATTTTGGCCTTGTATGCTTTTTAATTTATGTAGCAAGGCTTCATCGTCTGCCACTTCTGCATCGATGGTATATATAAGTAGGATGGCAGTCTTTTTGCGTGCATCATAACTGCGCTTGAAGATTGTGAAACTAATCAAATCCTCAGCGCTAATTTTTAGGCGTGCAAGAATGGCCTCTTTTAAATCAGCATCGGTATGGTCAAGAGGAAGTTGTATGTCAGTAAGGCGTAACATAATAAGCGTGCTCAATAAATCAAAGGCGTATTTTAACTGTTACTGAATAAATGCCCCAAATAATCTGGGCTTGCACAAAAGGACTAAAGTTTGCTATAGTTCGCCTCCCGCAGAAATGCGGGTGTGAAATAAGAGAAGTGCAGGCGGTAAAGCGTTGATTTTCCTGAGGTTTAAATCGAGTAGTAAGAAACGATTTAAATCAAAACAAAAAACAGGGGGTTGACGAGAAGTTAGAAGTGCTGCATAATCTCGTTTCTCTGCTGCTGACGAACACAACGCTTCGAAGCAAAAGCAGAAAAGAATTGAAGATCTTTAACAATTAACAGTCAATAAATGTGGGCACTTGATAGTGATAGCGA
>NZ_JBHLXJ010000008.1:0-191147 GCF_042432465.1 Affinundibacterium danionis
CCTTGCAATAGATCGCTACATTTGAATATTCAGGTGTGGCCTACTGTGAGGCTTATGTGGCGGGATTTATCCCCAGAGGCGGAGTGTATGTCTCTTATTAAGGGTGCGTGCCCCCGCAACCAGAATTACAAGAATAAAGCCACGTTTCATCGTGGCTTTTTCGTTAGGCTGACGAATTTTTTTGATTGGTTTGCGTTTAGAGTGTGTTTCTAGACTACAATCTCGCATCTACTAAATTGATCGACTGTTTTAACTGACTCGTTAGTGATTCGCGAATTAGCGATCCGTATGCAAGTTGGCTGCAGACTGATCCACCAGGCGCACATCGAAGATTCGTGCTGCGCAATGTCCTACAAGACGAGACTGGTTGGGATAAAGATTGTCCCGAGTGCTTCACTGAATACTTCTTAAGATCAACACAACCTGTTAGCTAAAGAGTTTGCATGAATACTGCAGATGCCAAGCGTGTACTCGAAACCGCATTGTTATGCGCACATGAGCCGCTGACCATTAATACAATGAAAAAATTGTTTGTCGACAGTAGTGATCAGGAAGATCTGGTCGGTGCCGATACGATTAAATTAATGCTGGAAGATGTGCGCCAAGATTGGTCGGATAAAGGAATTATGTTGGTTTCTTTATCGACGGGATGGCGCTTTCAAAGTCGCCCGGAAATGCGCGCGTTCATAGATCGTTTGAATCCTGAAAAGCCGCCCAAGTATTCACGTGCGACTTTGGAAACTCTAGCTATTATTGCTTATCGCCAGCCTGTGACACGCGGTGATATTGAGGAAATACGCGGTGTTGCGGTGGCTTCTCAGATGGTTAAGACACTAGAAGATCGTGGCTGGATAGAAACGATAGGTCATCGTGAAGTGCCGGGGCGGCCCGCCTTGTTTGCGACCACGAAGCAATTTTTAAGTGATCTTGGTTTGGCGTCGCTTGATCAATTGCCACCTTTGCAGCAGATTGGCCAAGAAGAAGCGAATGATGAGCTTCCCTCAAAAGATGATTCGCCCGAATTGAATATGTTTGATGGAATTGAGGCCTTGGTTGAGGTTGCTGATGCATCGGCTGTGAATGTAGATACGGCGAGTGATCTGCCTTCCTCAGCGATTAGTGATGGTGTTGACTTGAAAGTTGATGCTTCTGAAGAAAACGCGGCAGCTATCGTGCCTGAAAATGATGTAGTTGAAATAGTTGAAAATGAAATTGAAGTAAGTGCGCAACTGGGTGTCGAAATTGTTGGTGACATAGTTGACGACATGAGTGCGCAAGAAGTACTGAGTGATGTTGTAGAGGTAGTCCCCGCAGCAGATGCTCTCGAAAATGAAGCAGCCAGTGATGTGATCTTGGATGATGTTGCAATGATGGCTGATACGAATATAGATGAAGCAGTCGAGGCAACTACAGATGCTGAAGCTCTAACACCTTTCAAACCAGAATCAGATAATGAACACAAATAATTCAGACGATACTTCCAATCAGCAAAATCCTGGTGCTGAAACAGATGCACCGCGCCCTCGTGCAAAACGGGTTGCGCGTCCCAAAGTAGCGAAGACCGATGATGTCTCTGCTACGACTGCAAATATTGCGACTGAGGATGTGCCAGTTGCTAAGGCGCCACGTGTTCCGCGTAAGCCGAGATTAAAGCTGGAAGTTGTAACAGAAGTAGTCACTCAAGTGCCAGTTGTCGCTGAACAGTCAGAGTCTATTGTTAAGGCGTCACGTCAAGCGCGTCCACTGCGTCAACCACGTGCGCCACGTCAAATTGAGTCGCGCGAGATTAGTGCGGAGCAGCAAGCTGCGCCTCAGTTGGAATCTATCAATCGATCAGAGAGTCAAGTAGGTGTGGAAGATAGTGCTGAGCGCCCACGTCGTTCGCACGGTGATAGAAATAATTCGCGAAATGCAAAATCGCGTGATGGTCAGCAGCATAATCGTCAACAAGCAAAAAACGCTCAAGGCACACAAAATCGCCACGGCGATCAACGTAATTCAAGCAATCAAAATCGTCAGGGGCAGAAAAAGCATCGTGGTACAGCAGCTAATGCAGATGATGTGTTTTCGTTTGTTACGTCGGATGCCTATGATGCGGCAGACGATGGTAAATATGCACGTAACGATAAAAATAAAAAGCCACGTCGTGATTTAACAGCCGATGATGATGCGCCAAAACTGCATAAAGTCTTGGCGGAGGCTGGTTTGGGTTCGCGCCGTGATATGGAAGAGTTAATTATTGCGGGGCGTGTTTCGGTCAATGGTGAGCCAGCGCACATTGGACAACGCATTTTGCCGCAAGATCAAGTTCGTATTAATGGTAAATTGATACAGCGTAAAGTCACTAAAAAGCCACCTCGCGTCTTGATTTACCACAAGCCAGCAGGTGAAATCGTCAGTACCAGCGATCCTGAAGGTCGCGCCTCGGTATTTGATAGCTTGCCTCAAATGAAGGTCGGTAAATGGTTAGCGGTTGGTCGTCTTGATTACAATACTGAAGGTTTGTTGTTATTCACAACTTCTGGCGATCTGGCGAATCGTTTGATGCATCCGCGTTATGGTATTGAACGTGAGTATGCCGTGCGTACTTTGGGGGATTTGGAAGAGGGTATGCGTCAAAAATTGTTGGCTGGCGTCGAGCTGGAGGACGGTATGGCGCAATTTTCCAAAATCTCAGATGGTGGCGGTGAAGGTGTGAATAAGTGGTATCGCGTTATCATTGGTGAAGGCCGTAATCGTGAAGTTCGTCGTATGTTTGAGGCAGTCGGTTTGACGGTGTCGCGTTTGATTCGTACTCGTTATGGTGTGATGACTTTGCCTTCTAGTTTGAAGCGCGGTCGTTGGGACGAGTTGGGCGAAGATGCGGTGCGTAGTCTGCTTAAAGTCAGTGGTTTGGAGAAAACTGCTGGTGAAAGGTCCGAAAAACCTGTGGGTAAGCCAAATGGTAATTGGGTGCCGGGTGGTAAGGTGCCGCGCAATGTGAATCCATTTGATGCACCAGTGCAAAGAAGTTACGAGCCTACGGTGCGTGGGGGCTTTGCAAGTACGCAAAATGCTCGTCCGGCGCGTGTTGGTTATGCTGGTGCGCAAGCGAATGGCGCTGGGCAAGGTGCTAAGTCGGGTAATAAAAATGCTAAGTCACGTAGTCGTCAGCCAGATCCTTTGCAAACAGCTTTAGGCTTCCCTACGCGTGATCAGAATCGTCGCGGGCCGACCGTTCGTGGCAGTGGTCCCGCAATAGGTCAGGCGATTGCTGCTCGCCGTCGCCGTGGTAGTTGATAAATCATGCCTGTAGGTCGGTAGAAGATGTTATGTTGCTAGAGTTTTTCGCCGACTTCTCATTGCGATTGAGTAATTAATCGTTTATAATCTTGTAGTTAGCAGGTTTTTCCTTGAATTAATTTTTAGATGGTTTAAAAAGACATTCAAGGCGCTAAAGAGATGGGCTGGTGCCCATTTTTTTTTGGCGAATCGTTTTTGAGCGTGGATTTAAGACAATTAAACTTAAATTGATTTGCTACAAGATCGAAATCTGTGTTTATCGGAGAATTGTCTTGCAATTGTTGGAATTAATTGAAAAGACTGTCAATGGGACAGGCTATGATCTGGTCGATTTTGAGCGAGCAGAGCGTGGTTTGTTGCGAGTGTATATTGATCTTTTGCCAGAAGATGTTGAGGAAAAAGGTCATATTACGGTTGAAGATTGTGCGAAAGTCAGTCATCAATTGTCCCACGTATTGACTGTAGAAGAAGTAAATTATGAACGCTTGGAAATTTCTTCTCCGGGCTTAGATCGTCCTTTGAAGAAGTTTGCTGATTTTGTTCGTTTTGCTGGCGAGAAAGCCAATGTGAAATTGCGCTTACCTATGCCAGGCATGGCGAATCGTAAGAGCTTCGAAGGTATATTACACGAGCCAGAAGGGGAAACTCTGAAGCTTGAATTTGAAACGAAAGATGGCGCAGCGATGCTGGAGTTTACGCTCGCTGATTTAGACAAGGCACGTTTAGTGCCGCAAGTGGATTTTAGGAGTCGCAAAGCATGAGTCGCGAAGTTTTATTATTGGTTGATGTGCTGGCGCGTGAAAAAAACGTCGATGAAGACATCGTTTTTGGCGCATTAGAACATGCTTTGGCAACGGCTACCAAAAAGCGTTATGAAGGTGAAGTTGATATTCGTGTAGAGATTGACCGTGATACCGGTGAATATCGCACCTTCCGCCGTTGGCACGTAGTGGCTGACGAAGCAGGCTTGCAATTGCCTGATCAAGAAATTTTGCACTTCGAAGCGGTTGAGCAATACGCAGATATCGAAGTCGATGAATACATCGAAGAACCAGTCGAGTCAGTTGAACTGGGTCGTCGTTTTGCACAGGACACCAAGCAAATCGTTTTGCAACGTATCCGCGATGCAGAGCGCGAACAAATTTTGGCTGAGTTCTTGGAGCGTGGTGATTCCCTTGTGATGGGTACCATCAAACGTATGGAACGCGGCGAAGCGGTGGTGGAATCTGGTCGTATCGAGGCACGTTTACCACGCGATCAAATGATTCCGAAAGAAAACTTGCGTGTTGGTGATCGCGTTCGAGCTTACATCTTGCGTATTGATCGCAATGCACGTGGCCCACAAGTGATCTTGTCTCGGACTGCACCAGAATTCATCATGAAATTGTTTGAATTGGAAGTGCCTGAAATCGAGCAAGGTTCTTTGGTTATTAAATCGGCAGCACGTGATCCAGGCGTGCGCGCTAAGATTGCCGTGCACACAGATGACAAACGTATTGATCCTATCGGTACTTGCGTTGGTATGCGTGGCTCACGCGTACAAGCGGTTACTGGTGAACTTGGTGGCGAACGTGTTGACATCGTTTTGTGGTCTGATGATCCAGCCCAATTCGTAATCGGTGCATTAGCACCTGCGAATGTTTCTTCCATCATGGTAGATGAAGAAAAACACGCAATGGACGTGGTCGTTGATGATGAGAACTTGGCGATCGCGATTGGCCGTAGTGGTCAAAACGTGCGCTTGGCAGCAGAATTAACTGGCTGGCAAATTAATATCATGACAGCAGAGCAATCTGCGGATAAAGCAGAGCAAGAATCTGCGGGTATCCGTGCTCTGTTCATGGAAAAACTCGACGTGGATCAAGAAGTCGCAGACATCTTGGTAGACGAAGGCTTCTCTAGCTTAGAAGAAATCGCTTATGTTCCAATTAGCGAAATGCTAGAAATCGACGCCTTAGACGAAGATACAGTGAATGAATTGCGTAATCGCGCACGTGATGCACTTGTAACGGAAGCGATTGCTTCTGAAGAAGGTGTGGAAGGTGTCGAAGACGCATTGATTAATCTGGAAGGTATGAGCCGTGCAACAGCAGGTAAATTGGGCTTGGCTGGTATTAAGACCCTCGCTGCTTTCGGTGGCTTAGCTTACGATGAATTTGGCGCTATTTTGGCACTGTCTACCGACCGTGCGCGCCAATTAATTGATAATGCATTTGAAGATGTGACTGATGATGAGATGAAACTCATCGACGCTAAATATGATGAACATGCTAAAGCCTTATTGGAAAAAGCATGGAAACTCGTTGAAGCAAAATAATCACGAGTGAACAACATAATTGAAGCGTGGATTTAACTTTTATTTAAGCGTTAAATCACAGCACAAAACAAGGAAAGAGGACTGAATGGCGAGTAATAATGTAGCTCAATTTGCCACCGAGCTGAAGATGTCAGCGGATTTACTGCTCACGCAATTGAATGCCGCAGGCGTTACAAAAGCGTCTGCGTCCGATATCTTGTCTAAAGAAGATAAAGACAAGTTGTTGGAACATTTACGTCGTTCTCACGGCGTGGCTCCTGATGCCGAAAAGAAAAAAATAACCTTGACTCGTAAGGAAACTACCGAGATTAAGCAAGCAGACGCGACCGGTAAAACGCGCACTGTACAAGTGGAAGTGCGTAAAAAACGTACTTTCGTAAAACGTGATGAAAATTCTCCTGAAGAGAATGTGAAGCCAGTTACTCCAGCTATTGATCCTATCGAAGTTGCTCGTCGCGAGGCTGAGGCACGAGCTGAAGCAGAATTAGCAGCACGCCGTGAAGCAGAATTGCAAGAAAAGCAAGCGCAGCTGGCTAAACTTGAAGCTGAAAAAGAAGCAGAAGCGAAGGCGGCTCGTGAAGCAGAAGCAGCTGCGAAGGCGAAGGCAGACGCGGAAAAGGCAAAGCAAGCTGAAGAAAAGCGTGCGAAAGCGAACAAGACGGCAGCAGCAGAAGTTTCCGCCGCCGATGAGGAGGCAAAACGCATAGCCGCCGACGAAGCGAAGAAAAAAGCCGCAGCTGAAGCTAAAGAAGCGGCGAAGGAAGCCGCTGCACGCGCAGCAAGTGCGGAAAGTGCACGTAAGAAGGTGGCTGACGAAGTTGCGCAGATCAAAGAAATGATGTTGGCCGCTCGTAAGCCAAAGCAAGTTGAAGCGCCAGTTGCTGCACCAAGCAAGGTTGCGGAAGGGACTTTGCATAAGCCAGCTGACAAAAAGCCTAGTGAGAAAAAAGCGGCTGACAAGAAAGAGGCAAAGCCAGCAACAGCGGCACCGACTGATAAGAAAGCGATCAAGTCGGCGAATGTTTCTTCGACTTGGCAAGAAGATGCTGCTAAGAAGCGCAGTGGAGGCTTGAAAACACGTGGCGCGGCGCCTGTTGGTCGTGAAGGTTGGAAGAGCGGTCCTAAAGGTCGTCGCAATAATCATCACGAAGAGCGCGAAACTAATTTCCAAGTACCAGTTGAAGCTGTCATCAAAGACGTGTATGTGCCAGAAACTTTAACGGTGGCTGAATTAGCACATAAGATGTCTGTAAAAGCGTCTGAAGTGATTAAGCATTTGATGAAACTCGGTCAAATGTGCACGATTAATCAGGTTCTTGATCAAGAAACAGCAATGATTCTGGTTGAGGAAATGGGTCATAAAGCATTTGCAGCGAAGATCGATGATCCGGAAGCAATGTTGACCGATGTGGCAGAACATGCTGATTATGAAGCATCTCCACGTGCACCAGTCGTCACAGTGATGGGCCACGTTGATCACGGTAAAACATCCTTGCTCGATTATATTCGCCGTGCAAAAGTGGCTTCCGGTGAAGCGGGTGGCATTACTCAGCACATCGGTGCTTACCACGTTGAAACTCCACGCGGCATGATTACCTTCCTCGATACACCAGGTCACGAAGCGTTTACAGCAATGCGTGCGCGTGGTGCGAAGGCAACTGACATTGTTATTCTGGTAGTCGCAGCTGACGACGGCGTGATGCCACAAACTAAAGAAGCGATTGCTCATGCAAAAGCAGCTGGTGTGCCGCTAGTTGTTGCGATCAATAAGATTGATAAACCTGCTGCTAACCCAGACCGCGTGACCCAAGAGTTAGTCGCGGAAAGTGTGGTACCAGAGGAATATGGTGGTGATTCCCCATTCGTTCCAGTATCCGCAAAAACTGGTCAAGGTATTGATTCCTTGTTGGAACACGTCTTGTTGCAAGCTGAAGTGTTGGAATTGAAAGCACCGATTGATGCGCCAGCTAAAGGCTTAGTGGTTGAAGCCCGTTTGGATAAAGGTCGTGGCACTGTGGCGACCATCTTGGTTCAATCTGGTACTTTGAAGCGTGGTGATGTGGTATTGGCGGGTTCCTCCTTTGGTCGTGTTCGTGCGATGTTGGATGAGAATGGTAAGAACATTAATGAAGCCGGCCCATCGATTCCAGTCGAGATTCAAGGTTTGACAGAAGTGCCAGCCGCGGGTGAAGAAGTAATGGTCATGGTTGACGAACGCAAAGCACGTGAAATCGCTTTGTTCCGTCAAGGTAAATTCCGTGACGTTAAACTGGCGAAGCAGCAAGCAGCGAAGCTCGAGAACATGTTCGAAAACATGGGCGAAGGCGAACTCAAAAACTTGCCTATCATCGTCAAAACGGACGTGCAAGGTTCGCAAGAAGCTTTGGTTCAATCTTTGGTCAAATTGTCCAACAACGAAGTTCGCGTTCAAGTGGTTCATGCGGCGGTCGGTGGTATCTCAGAATCCGACGTCAACTTGGCGGTGGCATCGAAAGCGGTCATCATTGGCTTTAACACACGTGCAGATGCATCCGCACGTAAGTTGGCTGAAACCAATGGCGTGGATATTCGCTACTACAACATCATTTACGATGCAGTAGATGAAGTGAAGGCAGCTTTGTCCGGCATGTTGGCACCAGAAAAACGCGAAACAGTGATCGGTATGGTCGAGATTCGTCAGGTATTTACGGTCTCCAAAGTTGGTTCTATCGCGGGTTGCTTGGTCACCGAGGGTATGGTCAAACGTACGTCTTCCGTCCGCTTGTTACGCAACAATGTTGTGACATGGACAGGCGAACTCGATTCGCTCAAGCGTTACAAAGACGATGCAAAAGAAGTTCGTGCAGGTATGGAGTGCGGTCTCTCACTCAAAGCTTACAACGACATTCAGGTTGGAGATTTCCTCGAAGTCTTCGAAATCCAAGAAATTGCTCGTACTCTGTAATGAGGTAAAAAAGAGGAAGCGCGAGCTTCCTCTTTCATTTTGAAGGTGGCGAAAATATTCGTTTTCTGCTGCCGAACTTAAAGCCTCGATCAAACGGGGCGATGATGTAAGTAGAAGGTTTTGTTTTTCATATGGCTAAAAATAGTAAATCCATCCCAGCTCGCGGCTTGCGCGTTGCGGATCAAATTCAACGCGATCTGTCTGAAATCATTTGGGCCGAACTCAAAGATCCGCGTGTTGGCATGATTACACTCACAGAAGTGCAGCTGACACCTGATTACGCTCATGCAAAAGTGTATTTCACAACTCTGGCAGACGATTCAGCAGCAATCAAATTAACACAAGAAGGTCTGAACAAAGCCGCTGGTTTTTTGCGTAATCAACTTGGTTTGAAATTGCGTATTCACACTTTGCCGCAACTACACTTTGTTCACGACACCTCGACCATGCGCGGCATGGCGATGTCGAAGTTGATCGATGAAGCCAATGCGACGCGTGCTAAAGATAGTGACGTCGAAGAAGCTGATCATCGCGACAATAAAGAAAAGAGCGAAGATTAATTTCTTTGTTTGGTTGGGAAATTGAAAGACGCAGAGAGCATAGCCAAATACTCTGCGTCTTTTGCTTTTGTGCTCCGATATTTGTTTTGAGTTTGAAGAATAACGAATGAATCAAGTCATCAAGAAAAAAACACGTCTTCCGATCAACGGCGTACTGCTATTGGATAAACCTGTCGGTTGGTCAAGCAATGATGCTTTAATTAAAGCAAAACGCTTATTGAATGCGATTAAAGCAGGGCATACAGGCACCCTTGATCCGTTCGCGACCGGTTTATTGCCTTTGTGTTTTGGCGAGGCGACAAAGTTTTCTGCCGACTTACTTGATGCCGATAAGACGTATCAAACCGTGGTGCACCTCGGGCAGCGTACCAATACGGGCGATACCGAAGGCGAAGTCATCGAGCAGAGGGACGTGAATGTCAGCGAAGAGCAGATTCAACAAGTGCTGGCCCAGTTTCGTGGCGATATCATGCAAGTGCCGCCCATGTATTCAGCTTTAAAACGCGACGGAAAGGCTTTGTACGAATATGCGCGCGAAGGCATCACCTTAGAACGCGAAGCGCGCCCCGTAACAATTCACATGCTCGAATTCGTCAAATATGAAGCGCCATTTTTGACCTTAAATGTGCGTTGCAGTAAAGGCACCTATATTCGTGTACTCGGCGAAGACATCGGCACGGCCTTGGGTTGTGGAGCACATTTAAACGCCTTGCGTCGTACCCATGTAGGGCATTTGGTTTTAGAAAACACCGTTACGCTCGATCAGTTGATCGCTATGGAAGAAGCGCAACGTCTTGATCTATTGGCTCCGGTTGACGCTTTGTTGTCAAGTTTTCCGGAAGTCTTGTTGAATGCAGATCTCGCTAAGCGTTTCCTGCAAGGGCAGCGTATCTCTCTCGATAAAGAGCAAGTCGTATACCCTCAACAAATGGGGCGGGTACGGGTATATAAAATTGAGCCTGATAAGGATTCCCGATATTTATTAGGTTCTGCTCAACTGCAAGAATTCGGCGTGCTGGCACCTGAGCGTTTGATTTCCACCGTGGACCAAGCTGCGACATAATTTCTAGCGATGCTTTGATGCGGAAAACCTTAGACCTAGAATCTACCAGTTCATTATTGAGAGGCCGACGATGTTTCAAGAAATTATCCACTTTTGGTTCGAAGAAATAGATAGCAAACAATGGTGGCGTGTTGATCCGGAATTCGATCAACTCATTCAAAGTCGCTTTCATGGCCTGATGTTGCAGGCGGCTGCTGGTGAACTCTATCAATGGCGTACCGATGATCATGGCCGATTAGCGGAGATCATCGTCTTAGATCAGTTCTCACGCAATGTGTATCGCCATACGCCAAAGGCATTTGCGCAAGATGCGATGGCGCTTGTCTTGGCGCAAGAAGCGATTCGAGTTCAGGCAGATCAAGGTTTGACGCCTATCGAAAAAAACTTTTTGTATATGCCTTTCATGCATAGCGAATCTCGCGTTATTCACGCCTATGCCGAGAAGCTGTTTCATGAAAATGCACCGCAAGCCAATTATGAGTTTGAGTTAAAGCACAAAGCGATCATCGATCGATTTGGTCGCTACCCACACCGCAATGCTATTTTGGGGCGTGAATCGACAGCAGAAGAAATTGAGTTTCTGAAAGAAGATGGCTCGAGTTTTTAAACGTGGTCCGAGAAAATGGTAGGAGAACGCTATGCAAGCTTTTACACTTAAGCAGTACCTCGTCGCCGGCGCCCTCATTGCGCTTGGTAGTGCGGGCACATTACTGGCACAAGTTTTGAGTGATTCACCGCAGCGTCAAGAAAAACAAAGAGTGGAACTACAAGGCCCGAACGGCATTCCTACAGGCATGGAAGTCATCTCTTCAGTCGCTGAATACAAACCAGGCGAAGGCATTGATTTGCACCTACATCACGGGATCGAAGCATTGTATGTCGTGCAGGGCGCGCAAATTCAAATGCCAGGCAAAGATCCACAAATGCTGCCTACGGGAGCAAGTTTAATGAATTTGCGTATGGTGCAGCATGGTGGTTTTAAAGTTGTTGGTGACAGTTCTTTGAAATTGTTCACTGTCCACATTGTCGATAAGAGTAAGCCGCTTTATGATAAGTCAGGCACTGGCGCTCCTGCTACGCCAGAGGCGAAGTAGCATCGCTGAATAGCGGCGCGTCTATCGCTTATTTAGAACTCACTTTAGTGCTTGGTTTGTAAAGGTGATTTGTGTAGGATGCGATTTTGCATTTAAATATTCATTCGCATGCCTGTTCTTTATACTCTGAACCCCAGCAGCAACTTCTCAAGCCCTTCCATGCAACGTAATTTTGGTATCGACCTATTGCGTGGGTTCTCCATTTTATTCGTTGTTGTTCATCACCTCGCAATGACATTTCGCTTACCTCTACAACCAAGTTGGGTAGGCGATTTCCTGAGTAAGCGCATCATCAATGGCATTAGCTTTAACGGCTATGAATCTGTATTTTTGTTTTTTGTTTTATCAGGCTTTTTGATTACGCAACGCTGCCTGCAGACGTATGGTGAACTCAACGCGATTGATTGGCGTGAATTTTATCGTCAACGCTTTAGTCGCATTTTCCCGCTACTGGCCTTATTGTTGACTTTGCTTAGCGTATTGCATTTGATGGGTGTTGATGGCTATGTCGTGCATGAGAAAGGTCAAACTTTAAGCCGTGCTTTATTGTCTGCGCTCGGTTTGCATTTGAATTGGTATGAGGGACAAACAACGTGGTTACCCGCGGCGTGGGATGTCTTGTGGTCATTGTCGATTGAAGAAGTGTTTTACCTCGCGTTTCCTTTGCTGTGTTTGGCTCTCCCACGAAAATACTTAGTGTTGGTATTGTTGGTGTTGGCATTTTCTTTGCCATGGACACGTGATGCCATTGTTGGTAATGAAATCTGGCAAGAGAAAGCCTATCTTCCTGGCATGTCAGCAATCGCCTTCGGCGTGCTGACAGCTTTGCTCGCACAAGTCTGGAAAACCAGCGAAGCATTTGCCCGCTCGATTGCCATCTTGGGCGGGATAGGCTTGGTAGCGATTTATTTCTTTGGTAGCGAAGTATGGAAAGTGATACATGGGTACAGCATGTTGATATTGTGTTTGTCGGCATGTCTATTGGTGTTCGCCGCCCAGCGAATTGTGCTGCAACCGCGTTGGGGCTGGCAATGGTTGGCGAACATGGGGCGTCTAAGCTATGAGATCTACTTGAGCCATATGTTCGTGGTCTTGTCTGTCTGCACGGCGTATCGCGCTTACTTTGGTGAGAACATGCGCTGGACTTTTGCTGTCTATGTACCAGTAGTGCTGGCATGTTTGTATTTAGGCGCGGCTTTAGAGCGTTGGATAAGTACACCTGCGATGCGATATGTGCGTGCTGCCGGCAAATAGAGAATCATTTCAATTGTTTTGAATCAGAGGAGAGCGTTGATGCGGTCCAACTCGATGTTGATACTATTAGCAATTCCGAGCCTATTGGGCAGTGTGCTCTTGATGCGTTTAGCGGGCGCTGCGCAGTCACTACAAGTGCAGCAGATCGTTGTGGCATTGATAGGCATCGCTACCGTGCTATGGATGGATAAGGCGAGGCGTCAACATAAGACTGAAACGAGCTCCTCAACAGCGCAACAAATTCGCAATGCCGTTGTAATGCAGGTGCCAATGTTAGTCGGCTTAGTAGCATGCTTCGTCTTTTCTGAAACTGGAAACCCAAGTCGATGGCTAAAACTGGGCCCGCTACGTTTGTATTTCTCAGCAGCCGTTTTGCCTCTCGCTTTATTTTTGCTTGCGAGATTGCACTGGCGTACTCCCTTTTCTGCGATGGCGAATATGGCACTGATGCTGGCCTTTGCTGTGCTATTAGCGTTGCAACCCGACTTTTCTCAACTCGCCGCTTTTTCCTTAGCAGGTGTTTTCATCGTTTGGCATCGGCCTGGTAGCGAGGCACAGAAAATCGCATTCACTTTAGTACTATGCTTGCTGTGTTGTTGGTGTTGGCAACAGCCTGACCCTTTACAACCCGTTCCTTACGTGGAAGGTGTAATCCAACTAGCGATGAGCGCGGGTATCGTAGCAATGCTTGCTGCGGTGTCGAGCATTGCCTTGATACCGCTGGGCTTGTTTTACATCGGTATCAAACGCGGCTCATCTGAATTGATACCGATCGCGCTCTACTATATCGTCATCATGATCTGTGCCTACATCGGTTTGACGCCTATGCCTTTGTTGGGTTTTGGTGCTGGGCCGGTTTTGGGGTATTTTGCGGTTTTGGTGGGGCGGCGGGATTTTTAGGATGGCGTAGCGATAATATGTACAGATAGTTTTATGCCAAAGGTACTTCAAATTTGTAGGGCGGGTGCATATCCCGCACCGCCAGTCGGATCAAAATGACTTAATGGTATTCAAACGAAAAGTATTTATTTGAACGATAAATCGTTTTGGGACATCACAGCGCGGGTTGCGCCCGCCCTAGATGGCTGTATGTGTTCGTTTGTATCGCATGTGCAGACGCCAATTGTGTGGGCGCAAAATGGGATCAAGCGGCGCAGATGTTTGAGCGTAGCGAGTTTCTGCGTCGCCCCCATTTTTCGCTCACACAATTGGGAACCCGAAGGGCGGCGGCACCTGCGTCGCCTTCTTTTGCTTACTTTTCTTGGCGAAGCAAGAAAAGTGAGTGGCCGCCGGGCCACACCCGGCCTACAGACCGCCAAAACACTCGGACCCATTCCCATCCCAACCTTCCCCTTGAATGGGGCGGAGTCGAACTACAAGAACTGGAATTTCAACAAAATTATTTCGGACAGCAGTGCGCGAAGGCAGGAATCCAGTAATGTTAAGTCGATCTCGTTGCGCACAAATTCAAACCGAATTCAAAGACCAAAGACACTGGGTCTCTGCCTGCGCAGGGACGACATTATTGAAAGTTTTCGGTATCAAGTATCGCGATAACTGCTAGCGAGACTCTAGAAACCTTGAGGCTTATCCCGCCACCTTTACCACCATACCAGCAGGCGTATCCTCAACCTCAAACCCCGCAGCCTTGATCGCATCACGCAAACGATCTGACTCCGCCCACACTTTGTTTTGACGGGCGAGCTTACGTTGTTCGACCAGTTCTAAAATGTGTGCAGGGATTTCAGTTTTCTTCGGTTCCCATGCTTTCAAGTTTAAACCTAACATTTGATCGAAATAATCAATCGTGGCTTTCTTGTCGGCGTCGCTGACATTTGATTTCAACATTTCCCACATCACCGCGATGGCTTTTGGTAAGTTCAAATCTTGATCGACTTCAGCTTTGAAACGGTCGGCATATTCTTGATTGATGCTGCCGCCGGCTGGCAAGTTGAAGTAAGTTTCGCGCAGACGATTGAGGCCAGTTTGTGAGGCCTTTAGTGATTCCCAGCTGAAGTTGAGCTGGCTGCGATAGTGCGCAGATAAGCATAACCAACGATAGGCCAGTGGGTCGATGTTGTCGTCGATTAGCGTTTGCAAGCGTAAAAAGTCGCCGCTAGATTTAGACATTTTTCCCGCATCGATTTGCAAGAAATAACCGTGCATCCAGAAGTTGGCTAAACGCGTGCCGTGGCAGGCTTGGTTCTGAGCGATCTCATTGCTATGATGAATCGCGATATGGTCTTCGCCACCGCAGTGGATATCAAACCATGGTTCCAAGTATTTGGCCGACATGGCGGAACATTCGATGTGCCAACCAGGGAAGCCACGACCCCAAGGACTATCCCATTCCATTTGGCGGGTGCTGCCTTCAGGGCTGAATTTCCACAGCGCGAAGTCAGTCGCATTTTTCTTTTCGCCGATTTCTACGCGTTTGCCCGCTTCCAGCCCTTCGCGGTTCAAGCGTGCGAGGTAGCCGTAATCATCTTGTTTGGAGGTGTCAAAATAAATGCCGTCCGAAGTGCGATAGGTATAACCTTTTTCTTCGATGACGCTGATGAAATCGATTTGTTCGACGATGTGATCGGTCGCCTTGCACCACACTTTAGGTTCAAGGATGTTGAGACGTTGGATATCTTCTTTAAAAGCGATCGTATATTTTTCAGCGATTTGCCATGCGGTTTGTCCGGTGCGGCGCGAACCTTTTTCCATTTTGTCTTCGCCATCATCGCCATCAGAAACCAAATGGCCAACGTCAGTGATATTGACCACGTGACGTACGTTATAGCCATTGAGTTCTAAGGCGCGGCGCAAGACATCTTCAAACAAATAAGTGCGTAAATTACCGATATGCGCATAGTCATACACGGTAGGGCCACAACAATACAATCCAACCCAGTCCTGGTGAATTGGAGAGAAAGGGCGGAGGGAGCGTTCCCAGTTATCGTAGAGTTGCATGTTTAACTTAATTAGAAAATAATAGAAATAAAAATATTGAGCGATCAAAATTAGGTAGTGATGACATCGTGACGCCACATCATGGTGCTAATTTTAGGTTTACCATTTGCTCTTAATTCTTTAAGCCATTTGTTGATATGGCTAATCCCGTATTATCGTCGATAATCGCGCAATGTCGGCGATTTTTGAATTGAATTCGGTATTAAATTCTGTATTTGAATACTAAAAATGCAGATTTTTATCGATCGTGTACCCGCTAAAAATTCTCCCAAATGTGATGTATACCAGGTACGGATTTAGACAAATTTTTGTTCCTTAAGCGGCAAATGATTTGCTTTGTTAGCTTGAGGCGCTACACTGAATTTATGCTCTGCGGCAATTTTCGAATAGTTGAATATGACTCAGTGTAGGCAGTATTGAATGAGCTAAAAATAAGCTAAAAATAAGCCGAGTTAACCTGCGTAATAGGTGATTTATGTCAGCGCACTATCCAGAAGTCAATACCGACGAATTTCGGGCTCACTGCCAGCAGCAAGATCCAGCGCGGGTGCGAGCCGTGTTAGGCTTTTATATTTGGGCGACATGGCCTTTGCTCTATATTGATTTTTCACTGTTTGGATGGACTCAGAATTTTGAGATTATGCTGAGTTTGCGTGGTGCGATGGCGATGCTCAGTTGGTATTGCTTACGTTTAATGAAGTCAGCTCAAGGTCGCCGCAGTCAAAATAGATGGCCAAGTAAACTACAAAGCATGTTGCAGAGCAGGCAGCTCTTTTACTTCTGGACTATAGCTGTGCTATTGGTGCAATTGGCGTCGAATGTGCTGGCACCTGTTTATTATTTCGGGCATTTTTTTATTGATGCTTGGATTTGTTTAATGATACCAATCGCACTGCCTCTATATGGCGCACAACTTCGGCAAGTCTTGATTGCTTATTTTTTTGCTTGTGTGACTTTGTCTCTAACTAAGACTTTTTCTTCTATGCCATTGCAATTGACGATATTGAGCGCCTTGTTAGCCAGTACCTATTCGGGACATGTATTGGCAACGCAAAGACAGTTATATAGAAAGAAAATCTTGAGCGCGGAATTGGAGTTGCAGCGCAAAGAAAATACAGATCCATTGACTGGTATTGCCAATCGACGTGAATTCTTGCGCGTGACAGATAGCGAATTACAAAGGCATTTACGACTGGGAAAACCGCTATCCTTATTGATGTTAGACCTCAATCATTTAAAGCAGATCAATACGGACTATGGTGCGAGTGCGGGTGATATGGTCTTGGTCGAAGTGAGTAAGCGTATGCGCCGTGCCACTCGCAGCTATGATTGTCTAGCGCGTTATGGCACCGAAGAATTTAGCGTGTTATTGCCAGAAGCGAACGAAGAGATTGCAATTAAGATCGCAGCCCGTGCGCAAGCGACGATTATTGCGATGCCTGTTGCGGCGTCGGGTAAGGAATTAAAAGTCAGCGCTACCGTTGGAGTGACTACCATGTTGGAAGGCGACACCTTGGAAAGTATGTTGCGTCGCGCTGAAGATGCGCTACATAAAGCGCAACAGGCTAGCACACAAACCTTAACGCCCATCAATCTACAGCAACAAGTCTTCGCCTGAATTATTGCGGCTCGATCTAGTCTCAGTCCAGCCTAAGTCTAGCTCTTGGTACTTATTCAGGCGTTTTCTCGCTCGTTTCCCAAAGTTGATATCTCATACATAAGCTACCGCATAAGCTTACTTAATGACGGACATAGGGGATGAAAATATATTCTCCCAGCTTCTGTTTTGCGCTTATTTTTGTATTTACAAAATGACGCAACAACTCACTAAATTCTTCTTGTTTATCAATAAATTTTGTTCGATACTTGCTTGAATTGTGATATTTCAAGTAAAAAATTAAGCAAGATATTTATTCTTCTCAAGTAACTTATTTTAAATTGCCTTGAGTGTGGGTGGTAATTGAATGTCATAGCAGCTGCGGCTTGCAGCTACTGGTTTTTTACAGGTAGGTTGTAGCGAATTAATCTAACCAAGCAAGCAATTGATATTGTTGTACTCACTCATTTTGTTAGGTGACGCGATATGTATAAAGTCAGATTAAGTTTAAAAAAATTATGTGCATTAGTCTTTTTTGCCTTAGTGCCCTTAGTTTTCTTAATATCCTTTCTAGGATTCCCTGCCTATGCTTTGCCAGTTGCATCCGATGAACTGATAGGAGATGTGAGAGTAGAGAGTTTTGTTTGGACTGACGGTGTTGACCGTCAGAGCCGGCAATTTCAGGGCAAACTAACTCAGCCAATTCGCGGCAACAAAGCTTACTTGTGGATGCAATTGCAAGGCTCAGCGGCCTTGTTGAGTCGCTTGCAAAGCAGTGCCAAAGGCAGTATGCCGATACGGCACGAATGGTACAAATACCAAAGTGATGCCATCGCTGCCGAAAGCCCAGATAGCTTGGATTTGGCGGTTGACTTGTCTGTCGGCAAGAAGGAAGCTTTGCAAAAATTGGCCTTCGAAGTCGATGCTAAGGGTACGTTTCGTTGGCGAGTGTGGAGTGGTAAGCAGCAATTGACGCCAGGCTGGTGGCGAGTTGATCTGGTGTATGTCTCCGGCAATCCTGTTCTTTGTCCTACCGCAGAAAATAAGGCTAAAGCTTGTAAATTCCTGATAGAGGTAAAAAGATGAATGATGACGCACCAAATCCGGCATCAGCTGATGCCAACCGACTGAGTGCCCCAAGTCATGATGTCGAAAATAATGACTTGAAAAATAATATTGGTGTGGAAGATGCCAAGAGTCTGGTCAACGATCCGCAGCAAAAAATGTCGGTCGATAGAAAAAACAATATGAGCTTGAGAACGGCGATTCGTGAATCGCAAATCTTGTTAGCTTATGCAGCTCAAAACGGTACACCGCTGAGTGAATCTGTAATTAAGGTGATTGTGACAAGCGGCAGTACTTATGCGCAGGGAGTGATGACTGATGATGCTGAAACTGCATTCTGGCTTGCATTTAATACGGTAGCAAAAGCGGTTGCGCCTGTTTCTGTTAATAGTTTGGAGTCTATATTGGACCCTGATGAAATGGAAACTCGTGTCGTTTTTGGTATGAGGTTTAAGAAAATATCCTTGGCGCGTAGTGCGGTGCAGTGGTATACCATGCTGGCGATTGGTACGCTATGCGCCTTGTTGACCATACAAATTTATTGGTTGTTCGGAAGCAAAATTACGGCGGACATACAAAAAATATCAGAAAAATATACCGATGCATCGGCCAAATGGGAGGCCGCTAAATTACAAACCTTGAATGCTACTGCTGGGACGGGAGCTGCAGCAGCAGCGAGTGCACCTAGCGCAACTGGTGACGCTGTTTTAAGTAGTGGGAATGTAGTTCAAGATGCTAGTAATTTAAGTCTTAAAGCTCAAGTAGAGAGTTTGGGGTTTCAAAAGAGTTCCAGTTACGAATCACTCTATGTTTGGAGTCGTATTTGGGCCATGTTTTTACCGAGCCCACAGACTGAAATAGATAATCCGCCAGAGCGAAAAATTTATCTTAATTCGATTTTGCTGCAATCTTCTAATTTGTTGTTGGATGCATTGCAGCGCTACCTCTTACCATTGTTATATGGCCTGTTAGGAACTTGTGTGTATGTGTTGCGTACTCTTGCTGCGCAGATCACAGCTCGTACTTATTCTGAGGCGGCTAATGTTGGTTTTCGTATTCGACTTTATCTGGGCACACTCGGTGGCATGGTGTTCGCTTGGTTCGTCATTCCCGAAAATAGTGACGGCGGCATATTCAAGTCGCTATCGCCTTTTGCACTGGCATTTTTGGCGGGTTATAGTGTAGAAATTTTGTTTGCGGCGATGGATAGATTTTTGGTGGCATTCACCAATAAATCGTCATAGAAATGCTCAACTGCACACCACTACTTTGAACTAAGTTGAAATTAAATAAGCTGAATTTAACTTAGTTCATTTTCTAAAAAATGCCATACACTGACATCTGACATAGCAGCGACATTTAAACGCATTTTCGTCGATGGCAATTGATGCGGTGAAAATAGGCTACCGGGTGCTAGCAAAAAACCTTTTTCTAAAGCTTTTTCGGTTAAGGCAATCGTATCGTTGCCCGTATCTACCCACAGGAACATGCCAGCGGGAGTGCGGTATTCGACTTTCATGCCTAGCTTTTCTACACGTGCCGTGACCTCATTGCGGGCGCTGTCGAGCTTGCCGCGTATGCGATCAACGTGCTTGCGATAATGTCCCTCGGATAAAATTTTATGGACTACGCGTTCGCTGATTTCATTGGTGGTTAGGCTAGATAGCATTTTGCGATCGGCCAAACGAATCGCAGTGTCGCGCGAAGTCGCGATAAATCCTACGCGTAAATTCGCGGCTAAGGTTTTCGAAAAACCACCTAAATAGATCACACGATTAAGCTGATCTAAAGCAGAAAGTCGGGTCGCTGGCTGCACCGCAGAACCCGGATGCATGTCGCAATAAATATCATCTTCCACAATCATGAAATCATGTTGCTCAGCAGTTTTGAGAACTTGAAATGCTTTCGCTGCGGATAGCGAGGTTGAAGTCGGGTTATGCAGTACCGAGTGAATAATATACAGCTTAGGTTTGTGCAGTGCTGCCAATTCGGCCAGTTTGGCGACATCCGGTCCGTCGTGGAGACGAGGAATGCCGATAACCTTGGTGCCCAAAGTCGCAAAGGTGCCGAACATTAAAAACCACGCTGGATCATCCACAAAAATGGTGTCGCCCGGTTGGGTAAATTCTCTTGCAACTAAATCCAAGGCTTGAGTGACGCCGTTGGTGGTAACGATTTGCTCTGGTGCCGCGGCGATTTCTAGTTCGGCTAATTTCAACTGTAGCTGCTGGCGAAAAGGAAGAAAGCCTTGTTGCGTGCCGTAATGCAGCAACAGGCTTTGATTTAAACGGCTGACAGCACGTAGTCCATTCGCCACTAATTCTCCGTCCAACCATTCGTGCGGTAATAAACCTGAACCCGGCATTTTTTGTGGTGGCAATTGACGCAGCATATTCCTTACTAGCCAGACCACATCGGGTTGTTGCGAAGTCGGAATCTTATGGATATCTGAAAGATGTGGCGTATGGTTATTTATTAAGGAGGCGCGCTCGCGAACAAAAAAGCCTGAGCCGCGACGCGATTCTAGATAGCCATTTGCAACCAGACGGTCATAGGCTTCCACCACGGTAAAACGCGATACTTTTTGTTCATCTGCAAACTGACGGATCGACGGCATACGTGAACCAGTACGTAATAACTTATCGTCAATCCGGCATGCGACTGTCCGCACAATTTGTTCCACGAGCGAGCCACCCGAGTCGCGGGATACTATGGAGCCTATGGCTAGATTGGAATTAGAGCGCATGTTGATTCGCTTTCAATGATCTGTTCTGGTAAAAGTACCGTGACAGTATGAAATCTATTTCGCCAATTGTATTGGTACTGTATAGGTATTTGCGGTTAGGATAGCATAAGAATTTACGTGCACAGAGTGGTTTTCTAGTGGTGTTATAGAAAAACGTGACGGCAGAAATTTTGTTGCTATGGCTTGGTTTTATTTTATTTGCCGTACAAAAAATAGTACGAGATTAAGAATATTTGACGGTTTTGTGATCGTTTTTGGATTCCACTGTGGTTTTGCCCGTGCTTGCCCCTTACAATGTCGGCTGTTGCTGTAGAAGCATTTTCTAATGGCCGCCTTTTGTGCGGAATGACTTTGTTAAGGAATTTTTATGTCAGTTTATGAAAAACTAAAAGCGTTAAATATTGAATTGCCAGCAGTTGCAGCGCCAGCTGCCGCTTATGTCATGCATGCGCAAACTGGAAACACAGTATTTTTGTCTGGTCATATTGCAAAAAAAGATGGCAAGGTGTGGGTTGGGCAATTAGGAAAAAATATGGGAACGGCTGAAGGCAAAGAAGCCGCACGTGCGATTGCGATTGATTTGTTGGCGACCCTGCAAGACGCTTGCGGTGGTGATTTGACCCGCGTTAAACGTATTGTGAAGTTAATGAGTCTGGTAAATTCAACTGCTGATTTTACTGAACAACATTTGGTGACGAATGGTGCATCTGAGTTGATCGGTGAAGTATTTGGTGAACAAGGTAAGCACGCCCGCTCAGCTTTTGGTGTGGCGCAAATTCCATTGGGCGCTTGCGTTGAAATTGAAATGATCGCTGAGATCGCTTGAATCTATTAGTTTGTCTGAGAAATTTGTTTGTGCTGTATTGCAAATCGATCGTGTTGAAATTTTTTCTGAAGTGAATTAAGTATGAGCCTGCAAAATTTAAAACCAATTGAGTGGAAATTTTCTGAACGTGCTGAGCAGTTACAAAGCTCAGCAATTCGTGAAATTTTGAAAGTAACGATGCGTCCAGAAGTGATTTCTTTTGCAGGTGGCTTACCTTCGCCGGAGACTTTTCCGGTTGATCGTATGCGCGCAGCATTTGACAAAGTGTTAGCGGAAAATGGTAAAACTGCCTTGCAGTACGGCACAACTGATGGCTATGCGCCATTGCGCGAATTCATCGCAAAATCTTTATCGACGGCTGATTGCACCATCACAGCTGATCAAATCATGATGGTATCGGGCTCGCAGCAAGGCTTGGATTTGTTGGCAAAAGTGCTGGTCGATGAAGGTAGTAAGATTTTGGTTGAGACACCAAGTTACCTCGGTGCGTTGCAGGCTTTCTCTGTGTATCGTCCTGAATTCGTATCGATTGAGATGGATAACGATGGCGTGGTACCCGCATCCGTTGCTGCGAAAGGTGAGGGCGCGAAATTATTTTACGCCTTGCCTAATTTCCAAAATCCAACGGGTCGCACATTGTCGGTCGAACGCCGTAAAGAATTGGTAGAAACCTGCGCGCGCATGGGTATTCCATTGATTGAAGATAACCCTTACGGTGATTTATGTTATAGCGGCGAACCTTTGCCGAAATTATTAAACATGAATCCCAATGGTGTGATTTATCTTGGTTCATTCTCGAAGATTTTGACGCCGGGTATCCGTCTCGGTTACATGGTTGCTCCAGTACCTTTGATTCGTAAGTTAGAGCAAGCTAAACAAGCAACGGATTTGCATACGTCAACCTTGACGCAAATGGCGGTATACGAAGTGATTAAGGATGGATTCTTGGATGAACATATTCCAAGTATTCGTCGTTTTTACTCAGCACAATGTGATGTGATGTTGGCTGCAATGACTAAGCACTTCCCAGAAGGTGTGACATGGACACGACCACTGGGTGGTATGTTTATTTGGGCGACTTTGCCTAAGCATATTCATAGCAAGGATTTATTAGCGGATGCAATCGCAAACAATGTGGCGTTTGTGCCAGGCGGACCTTTCTATGCAAATGAGGCAGAGACAAACACTTTCCGTTTGAGTTTTGTTACGGTCTCGCCAGAGAAAATTAATGAAGGCATAGAAAAGATCGGCAATTTGATTAAAGCGCGCATGTGAGCACTTGAGCGTGCAGGTACGTGAGCATATTTGAAGTCACTCTGCAGATCTCAATAATCGCACTTAAATCTCAATAAAAAAGGCTTGTCAAACAAATGACAAGCCTTTTTTGTTATGCTGATTTCGTCACACTTATTCCGCGTGCGAGCAAGACCAAGCCGGCATAATTTGTTAAAGTCTTTCACATTATTGTTTTTGTTTCGAATCGACTCAAAGGAAACCTATCATGCGTTCAATTGGTGGCTCAAATGCGGCAGCAGAATTGGCTGGCATTGCCAAAGATCTGTCACACGTTCGTCCAATTACCAACCAAGAGCGTCAACAAAGACGCGATAAAGCAAGCGATTTAATGCAACAGCAAGGGATCGCGGCTTTAGTCTTAAGCGCGAGTACTAGCTTGTATTATTTCACGGGTTTGTCGTGGTACCAAAGTGAACGTTTGGTGGGCGCGGTAATGACCAACTCTGGTAAATTAATCTTTGTGAGTCCCGCCTTTGAAGACTCAAAATTACGCGAGACGCTCGGTGATCATGCAGATATTCGCTTATGGGAAGAAGATGAAAATCCATACGTCTTGGTTGCGCAAATTCTTAAAGATGAAAACTTGCAAGGTAAAGTGGCTTTAGATGAAGCTGCGCCGTTTTTTATTGCGGATGGCTTGCGTCAAGCTTTGTCATCTTATGCCATCGTGAATGGTATGGTGATTACAGCAGAATGCCGTATGCATAAATCAGCGAATGAAATTGCACTGATGCAGGCCGCGAAAAACATCACACTTGAAGTACAAAGACGTACCGCAAAAATTCTACGTGAAGGCATTTCATCCATTGAAGTGGCAGATTTTATCAATCAAGCACATCGCGCATTTGGTGGCAGCAGTTCGACTTTTTGCATCGTTAGCTTTGGCTTGCCGACCTCGATTCCGCATGGACCTGACGGAGTTCAGTATCTGAAGGAAGGTGATATGGTGCTGATTGATACTGGCTGCATGATAGAGCGCTATCATTCAGACATCACGCGTAGTTATGTATTCGGTGAGCCGACCGCGCGTCAACGTAGTATGTGGGATTTAGAAAAAGCGGCACAAGCCGCAGCATTTGATGCTGCTCAAATTGGCGTCCCTTGCGAAGAGGTTGATGCGGCTGCACGTCGTGTATTGGAGGCCGCGGGTTTAGGCCCAGGTTACAAAACGCCAGGTTTGCCACATCGTACTGGACATGGAATTGGACTTGATATTCATGAGTGGACCTATTTGGTGAAGGGAAATAAAACCCCGCTTGCGGCAGGTATGTGCTTTAGCAATGAGCCAATGATTTGTTTGGATGGTGAATTTGGCATTCGTTTAGAGGATCATTTTTATGTGACAGAGCAAGGACCAAAATGGTTTACTGGGCAAAGTCATGCCGTCGATGCCCCGTTTGGTGTCCCTGTTAGTGCTTGATGACTATTTTTCTGTCTGTGAAAAGCCTGCATGTGCAGGCTTTTTTGCTTCTAGTCATCCTTAGCAGGTAAAATGCTGGCTTGCATTTTTTGAGCATTTTTCTATGAGTAAATTGTCCTTTGACCGCGTTCTGCAATCGCAAGGCTTCGGTACCCGTAAGTATTGTCGTGAGTTGATTGAGGACGGTGAGGTTTCTATTGCCGGCGTGGTGCACGATAACTACAAAGAGCTAATCGAAACGCAGGGCTTGGTTTTTACTATTTTTGAAGAAGAATGGACTTACCGTGAACATGTGTATTTATGTTTGAACAAGCCAGCAAACTTTGAATGTTCGCGTAAGCCTTCGCATCATCCAGGTGTGTTAACCTTATTGCCAGAGCAGCTCGCTTGGCGCGATGTACAACCGGTCGGACGCTTGGATCATGATACGACGGGTATGTTATTGATGTCGGATGATGGCCCATTTATACATGCGCAATCATCACCCAAAAGACATGTTCCCAAATTATATGTTGCGACTACCGCTGAGCCAGTAACCGACGAACTCGTGCAAAAATTATTGTCTGGCGTGCAATTACATGATGAGCCAGCGCCCTTGGCGGCGCAAAGCTGTGTTCAGATTGCTGAATTTCAGTTGCAAATTGTGTTAGAACAAGGAAAATACCATCAAGTTAAACGCATGCTGGCGGCAGCTGGAAATCACTGTGCGGCCTTAACACGCACGGCAATCGGACAATTAACTTTGGCTAGCTTGGGCTTGGAAGAAGGAGAATGGTGCTATTTGGAGTCGGAACACGTGGCTTTGTTAGTGCCTGATTTAGAAAATTCCTGAGTTTCTTTTTTTATGTGTTGCTGTATCGCTAGCATTGCGGTTGGTAGAATTTCTTGATTCTAATTTGTTGACTCGATAAGGAATAACTATGCTTGTGATCGCAGTGATGAATCCTAAAGGCGGCGTTGGTAAGAGTACCTTTTCAACCAATTTAGCGGGTTATTTTGCCTCACAAGGCCATCAAGTCATGCTTGGTGATGCCGATGCCCAACATTCATCGCGTGCATGGCTGTCGTTGCGGCCTGCGCATTTACCGGTGATTACGGGTTGGGAAATCTCAGACGGTAATATCGTCAAGCCACCAAAAGGCACTAGTCATGTCGTGATTGATACTCCAGCTGGAATAAAGGGAAATAAGCTCGATGCCATTTTAAAAATCGCCCATAAAGTGGTTGTACCGCTTCAAGCCTCTATGTTTGATATCTTGGCGACCGAGGATTTTTTAAAAAAACTCGCGAAGCGTGATGAGAAATGTGAAGTCGGTGTATTGGGAATGCGCGTCAATGCACGTACTAAAGCAGCGGATCAATTGGCACATTATGTTACGCAGCTTGGTTTGCCTGTTTTAGGCTATTTGCGCGACACGCAGAACTATATTCAATTAGCGGCACACGGCGCGACACTTTGGGATGTGGCGCCGTCTAAAGTAGAGAAAGACTTGGCACAATGGGATGAACTATTGTCTTGGGTCTCCAAGAAATAAATCGCAGTATTTTTCAATCTCCGTGAGCTTGGTGAGAATGAATGCTGCAAAGCAGTCGGTCAAATGAATACAACAACATCATAAAAACTCTCACCTTGAAACCGTAAGTAAAAAATAACGCAAACCGAAGTAAGAACAGTCTTGCTCAATAGTTTTCTGTTCTCCCTTCTGTTTATGTAGTTTTGCTTGCAAAGCGATTACCCTATGCATTTCACTATCTTTAAGACGCCAATTATCAACACCATCATGCGTTGGATTTCCATGCTGATCTTAAAGCTAATGGGCTGGCGCGTCGATGCTACTGCTGCCGATGTTCAAAAGTGTGTTTTGATCGCGGCACCGCACACAAGTAATTGGGATTTTCCTATCGCGTTGATGATTTGTTTTGTATTGCGATTGGATGTGTATTGGATGGGGAAGTCTAGTTTGTTTCCACCAGTCTTGGGCGCAATGATGCGTTGGTTGGGCGGGATTCCTGTGGATCGTTCTCGTGCGGGCAACTTGGTTGAAGCGACCATCGAAGCTTTTAATCAGAATGAAAAATTATTAGTCATCGTGCCACCGGAAGGTACACGCGGTAAAGTGACGCGCTGGAAAACCGGGTTTTACTACATTGCGCAAGGGGCAGGTGTGCCGCTTGGTTTGGGTTATGTCGATTTCAAAGAAAAGATTGGCGGCGTGGGAAAATTGTTCTATCCTTGCGGCAACATTGAACAGGATATGATTTTAATCAAGCAATTTTATGCAGGATTTAGCGGTAAAAATCCACAGCAATTTGATTCCGATAATATTCAGGTAAAAAAGTAAATGAGCACTTGCTAAATCCTGAGGAGGATGGACGTTGATAGTCAAAAAATCAGGAACGAATACCAAAGCTGAAAAAAAGAATGCGACGCAAGATAAATTTACTATCTATGCGACGGTATTGGTTTTATTCGTATTTGGCGCGATGGCGTTTTTTATTTATCAAGCTCGTCGTAGTTCTACTGTGGAAGTGTCGCCAACTTATGTGGAATTGAAGCAGACCATAGTAAATGATTCTGGCGTTGTAGCAAGGCTCTCGGTGACGGTTCAAGTGACCGCAGGTGATGAGGATTGGCTGAAAGAAAATCAGGCTTTATTGAATGCCCATTTCCACAAGGAATTAAGCACGACTGAAGTGGCGACCTTGCGTACAACTGAGGGCAAGCTTGAACTACAAGAAGAATTAAAGCGCAAATTTAATTTGTTATTAAAGACCGACAAAGTTCAAGCGGTCATGGTCACCGAGTTACTAATGCAAGATCAGCGTAATGATTAAGTTGAGCTTGTCTTATAGCTCAACTTGATCTAATTTCTTGAATCGAATAGTGGCTTCTTCGATTAAGGTGTCCAAGGAGGCTTGATCGAGATTGAGCCCATTCCACGACACCACTGAGACTGAAATGGTTTGTTCCGTTGTACCTGCATTTCTACTCAGCATATGGCTAACACCATCTGCCACATGAATCACAGAAGCTAAAAAACCAATACCAGGTCGATCTGGATTGTGGTGCCCGCCAATAGCATTCTTCATCACATCAGAAAAATTCCATTCTACTGCTAGTGCCTCGCCTACTGCAGCGTGGTCTATTCCTAGTATTTTTCGCTCCGCTTCGAATTGTGTTGCTAAGTTCTCTTTTCGATATACGATGACCTGTTCGAATTCGCGTGGGTATAAACTCACTAGCGCGAGCAAACCAATATCGTGTAATAGACCAGCAGTAAAAGCGACATCTTCGTTAAAGTTCATGCGTCTAGCGATCAGCTTGGAAACAAATGCAACGGCGTTGGAATGGCGCCAGAATGCTTTGTGATCAAAACCTTGACAATTGTTCTCTGGAAAACAGCCTGATAGCGCAGCTGATAACACCATCTGCTTTACGGTTTCTAAACCAAGCAAAGAGATTGCTTGTTGTATGGTGGTGACTTTGACTAAGGTTGAATAAAACGGAGAATTCGCATAGCGCAAAGTCTTGGCGGTGAGCGCTAGATCCTGAGTCACCTTTTGCGCCAATAGACCGATATCGGTATCTTCCTGCTCCAAACTATTGAGTAACTCCATCACGATGGCGGGCAGAGTGGGAAGATCTTTTAGATTTTCGGTAACTTGCTGCAAGCTTAAATGTGTCGAATGGGTCGAATGGGTCATTAAAGCTACTCCCTTTTCAAAGATAGAATAAGTACAAAAGCAGCTTGCCAGAATTTGAGACTTTAGTGCATGGTTTTTGATTAATTTTTGTAGACTGTTGTAATCTTTTGTTTCGTCTGAGGGTATTAAACCGCTTCATCAAGCTTAGAGACTAAACGCTTTTCCGAAATACTTGCTTTGGCACGCTCTAACATATCTATCGCTGCTGGACCTCGTAGTAGAGTGACTGCTACCGCGAGGGCGTCGATATAAGTCAAATGCGCTAAGCGCGAGGTCATTGGTGTATAGATATCAGGATCTTCTTCCACGTCCACGCTGATATGTACATCGGCCAATTCGGCGAGTGGACCACCGCTGGCGCATAAGACCAAGACTTTAGCGCCAGTATCTTTTGCTAATTGGACGCTGCGGATCAAATCGCGCGTGCGACCCGTGCGAGAGAAGGCGACGACGAGGCAATCGCTATTGAGCAAGCTTGCCGATTGCGCCTGCAAATGGGCATCACAAAATACCGTCGTGGGAATGCCAAAGCGGAAGAATTTGAGCTGCGCGTCAATGGCCAATGCGCCCGAATAACCAAGGCCATAACATTCAATCCGACGAGCACGTGCCAACAAATTGACCGCTGCTTCAAAAGTCGCGCTATTCGCGTTATTGCGCGCTTCCATTAAGGCAGCGATGGTGCGATCAAACACTTTGGGTAAAACGTCTTTGACTTGATCCGCTTGATTCACATCGAGATGCAAGTAGGGAATGCCGGTTGCCAAGCTTTTTGCAAAGGCGAGTTTGAAGGATTTGAAGCCATCAAAACCTAGTGACTGGGCAAAGCGTGCTACGGTCGGCTCACTCACATTACACACTTGCGCTAACACGCGTATCGACATCTCTAATGCATCGTGCGGTTTCTGTAAAAGAAAATCAGCAACTTGACGTTCAGCACGACTCAATGCGGTGCTGGCGACACGTATGCGTGCTAATAAACCTTTTTCTGGAGGATTATTGGTCGTGGTATTTTTATTGGAAAGAACGTTGACCATGGTGTGGTTACCTTTTGTCTCTGACGATTTGTTTTGCTGATCAAGTCAAAATGAATATACGTTTAAAGAAAGTGCGAGCTTATGGGACGCGCTTTCATTGCTGTTTCGTAGTGAATTCAAAACAGCACTCATTGCTTACGGACACCAAAAAACCTCAATCTGACATTGTGCCTGTTTTAATAAATTACCGATAGGCAGATCACTGCTCAATGCGTTTTCAAAGACCTCGCGTTTTTCATTGCCGGTAATGACCAACCAGATTTTTTCAGTTTGTAATATGCGCGGCAAAGACAAAGAAATACGTGTTTGATGGGTTTGCGGATGGACCGCAGCGAGACAGTCTAAACCATCGGCTTGTACTGGCGCGCCGGGAAACAATGACGCAATATGGCCGTCAGCGCCCATGCCCAACAAGACTGCGCAAAAGCGTTCTGGGAGTTGTTTTTGTAAGCGCTCGTTAATCGCTTCCATTGCCACTTCCGGTGTGTTCGCAGCATTTTTTAAGGAGACTAGATGCCATTGTTTGCCAACGCTTTGTGATAAACATTTCTTGAACAAACCTTCATTACTTTGTGGATCATTGTCATGCACCCAGCGTTCATCAGTAGCGGTCAATAGTACATTCGCCGTTGCGCGTTGCGCTAGCGCTTGGTCGAGTTCGCGATAGATTGGTGCTGGCGTGGAGCCGCCCGCTAGGGCGAACGCCGCAGTGCGCTTGCTCTGGCTGGCATCGTCAATCAAATGCATCCATTCACTCACCAATGTGTGAGTGAGTTCAGTAAAATTCTCAAAGCGGCGGAATTGCGCTTGATTGTCGGGTTGGTGCTTGGCCATGAGAACGCTATTCCTATTGATATTGTGAGCTGCTTGCGTGCTGGTACTTGTGTTGATTACGGCTTCCATTATTTACTTAGCCTTCCACATACTCTTCGCCCCACGCTGCTCCGTGTTGCGCTAATAAGTAACTTGCTGCCGCTGGGCCCCAACTGCCTGCGATATAGGATTTCAAACCTTCTGCATCATTGTCCCAAGCCGACATAATTGGATCGATCCATTCCCATGCCGCACCCAATTCATCGTCACGTACGAACAAAGTCAAGTCGCCATGCAAGGCGTCGAGCAACAAGCGCTCGTAGGATTCGACACGGCGCAAATTCGATGCTTCAGCAAAATCCAAATTCAAAGCCACGTCGGATAAGCGTATACCTTCGCCCGGTTCTTTCGCCTTCATAAACAATTGCACGCTTTCTTCTGGTTGTAACGTAATAACCAGGCGATTCGAACGCAAGGGGCCTTGGCCTTTACCGAAAATGGAATAAGGAATTGGTTTGAAATTGATCGTAATTTCCGCGCAACGACTTGCCATACGTTTGCCTGTGCGTAAGTAGAAGGGTACGCCGGCCCAACGCCAGTTATCAATCTCAGCGCGAATTGCGACAAAGGTTTCAGCGCGGCTAGAAGTAGGTACGCCGGGTTCATGTTGATAGCCGATGACGGGTTTGCCGTCCACAGCACCTGCGCGGTATTGTCCACGTACGGTTTTCTTCGCTACATCGTCGGCTGTGAATTTGCGTAGTGCGCGTAAGACTTTGACTTTCTCATCGCGGATCGCATCAGGATTGGCGTTGACAGGCGGTTCCATTGCCACGATAGACACTAATTGCAATAAGTGGTTTTGCACCATGTCGCGCAAGGCACCAGTCTTATCGTAGAAGTCACCGCGAGTTTCTACCCCGACTTGTTCGGAAATCGAGATTTGCACGTCTTGTATCCACTTGCGGTTCCACAATGGCTCAAGGAAGGAATTGGCAAAACGCAGGGCAAATAAATTTTGTACCATTTCTTTACCGAGGTAATGATCGATACGATAGATTTGGTTTTCGTTTAGATACGTGCGCAGTGCGGTATTGATTTCTTTGGCAGATTTGGCGTCACGACCCAAAGGTTTTTCAACCACCACGCGCGCATTGCCTTCTACCAAGCCGTGTTTGGATAATTGCTCTACCACGGGAATAAAAATATCCGGGCCGATCGCCAAATAAAATAATTTTGCTTTGGTAGTGTCAGCGTTCACACGCGCTTTCAATGCGTCGAAGTCAGTCGGCACCTTTGCATCAATTTTTGCGTAGCCAGTCAGTGCTAAAAAGGCGGCCAATTGCTCGGCCGTGCCATTTGCCTTTGCCGCATAGGTTTCTATGCTAGCTGCAACGCGGGTACGGAAGTCATCGTCGCTTAAGGCTTCACGTGCTGCACCAATAAAACTAAATTCGGGATCGAGACGTCCATTGACGAACGCGCTGTACAGTGCAGGAATGATCTTGCGTTTTGCCAGATCGCCAGTACCGCCAAACAATACAAATGTAGTCATGTGGACTCCGAATAATTTTAATTGGTGAGAGGTTTAAATTTTAGATTCGTTTGATGCTTAGTTAACGTCATAAATTATGCCATAGCTTAAACCATATTTCTTCAAAAATGTAGTTTCATTACGATTTTTTTGACGGTTTTTATGTTCTAAATGAAAAAATATCGCTTTTCTGAAAGTTTGTTACAGTATTTTTCTGTTTTTGTGCTATCTTTCACTTATTCGAATTAGATACCCCCACAAAACTATGACGACTTCTGGACAACAAACTCAACAAGTTGCAATCAACACGGTGGTTGATGCAGTCACGCAGCGCATTACTGAGCGTAGCAAAACTTTGCGTGCGGAATACTTGGCTCGCCTAGAGCAATTACGCAATCGTGGCCCTCGCCGTGCCAGCTTGTCATGCGCCAATCAGGCACATGCGAATGCGGCAGCGGATAGCAAAACCAAAATCTGGCTGAATCAGGCGCAAAAACCAAATATCGGTATCGTGACAGCCTACAACGATATGTTGTCCGCCCATCAGCCCTACGCCACTTACCCTGATCAGATTAAGGAAGCCGCACTGCGCTTTAACGCAACGGCGCAGGTGGCAGGCGGCGTGCCAGCGATGTGTGATGGTGTCACGCAAGGCCGACCAGGTATGGAATTGTCTTTGTTCTCGCGTGATGTGATAGCGCAAGCGACCGCGATTGCTCTGTCGCACGATGCCTTCGATGCGACTTTGTGTTTGGGTATTTGCGACAAGATTGTGCCGGGTTTGCTCATTGGCGCTTTGGCTTTCGGTCATTTGCCAACAGTATTTATTCCCGCCGGTCCTATGGGCTCAGGTTTGTCGAATAAAGAAAAAGCAGCAGTACGCGAGCGCTATGCCCAAGGTAAAGCGACTAAAGAAGAATTGTTGGCGGCAGAGAGTGCGGCCTATCATAGCGCGGGCACCTGCACTTTCTATGGTACTGCGAATAGTAATCAAATGTTGTTGGAAGCGATGGGCTTGCATTTGCCAGGCGCGGCGTTCGTACACCCATCCGATCCATTACGCCATGCCTTGACTGATGCAGCAGTTGAGCAAGTATTGAAGTTGACAGAAGCGGGCGGCGACTATCGTCCTATCGGTCACGTGGTGAATGAAAAAACGATAGTGAACGCGGTGATTGCTTTGTTAGCGACGGGCGGTTCAACTAATCACACAATTCACTGGATTGCGGTAGCACGTGCGGCAGGCATCCTCATTGATTGGCAAGATTTTGATGAATTGTCTTCAGTGATTCCATTATTGACACGTGTTTATCCGAACGGCACTGCGGACGTCAATGCCTTCGAAGATGCAGGTGGTCCAACTTTCGTGATTCGCGAATTGTTATCGCAAGGCTTGATGCATGCGGATGTGATGACGATATTTGGCGACCAAGGTTTGGCCTCGCATACAACACGTCCAGAATTAAAAGATGGAAAAGTGGCATTTGTTGCGCATCCAGAAAAATCCAGCGATCCAGCGGTTGTTCGTAATGTCGATGAGCCATTTGCTGCAACAGGTGGCCTTCGTTTATTGCAAGGTAATTTAGGTCGAGCCATCGTGAAAGCTTCCGCCGTACCGGAAGACGCTTGGATAGTGCGCTCACCTGCAAAAGTGTTTGAATCACAAGACGCACTGGTAAATGCGTATAAAGCTGGACAATTGAACCAAGATTTCGTCGCGGTGGTGATTTTCCAAGGTCCGCAAGCGAACGGTATGCCGGAGCTGCATCACTTCACACCTGTGCTCGGCAGTCTGATGTCGGCAGGCTATAAAGTTGCTTTAGTCACCGATGGCCGTATGTCTGGCGCGTCGGGCAAGGTTCCAGCCGCTTTGCATGTGAGTCCTGAAGTCGCACAAGGTGGACCACTCGGTAAAGTACGTGATGGTGACATGATTGAACTGAACGTGCATACCGGTGAATTGCGTGCTTTGGTCGATGACGCAGTGTGGGCAAGTCGTACAAATCCAAGTATCGGTATCGATAGCAGCTACGGCTATGGACGTGATTTGTTCGTCGCGCAACGTCGCGTCGTCACATCGCCAGAGCAGGGCGCTTCGACTTTGTTTATTTAATTCAGGCTAATTTAATTTTCATATTGAGACGACTATGATAACGACAGCAACGATTATTTCTCAACTGGCACAAGTACGCGTGCTGCCTATCTTGGTAACCGATGACGTGGATCAAGCGATTCGTTGCGTGACGACCTTGGCAGAAAATGGTTTGCCTGCGGTTGAAATTACTTTGCGCACGCCAAACGCCATGACAGTCCTGCGTGAAGTGGTAAAGGCTTGTCCAACAGTGACCGTTGGTGCAGGTACGATTTTGACGCCAGCGCAACTCGATGCGGTACGTAATACGGGTGCGGCGTTTGGTATCAGTCCAGGGATTACGCCAGTATTGGCAAAAGCGGCTGCCGAGTCTGGTTTGCCTTATTTCCCGGGTGTGGGTGGTGCGAGTGATTTGATGCTGGCCTTGGAAAATGGATTCAATGTCGTCAAATTATTTCCCTCCGATATCGTTGGCAGCGTGAAGATGGCCAAAGCACTTGGTGGACCATTTCCTGATGTGAAGTTTTGTTTGACTGGCGGTGTTACGGTGGAATCGACGCCGACTTTATTGCAGCAATCGAATGTTTTGTGTGTTGGTGGTTCTTGGATGTGTCCAGCGAATTTGATCAGTACAAATGATTGGGCGGCAATTGGACAATTGGCAGCGCAGGCAGCGGCGGCAGGTAAGTAAATTTTAGTAGTTCGGTTTTTAATTCATTTTTCTCAGATTGTTTGATCATGGCTATCTCAGTTTCTCGTACTCCATTGTGGTGTTTGTTACAGCAACGCGCGAATAATATGTCGAGCTTGAAAGAGTTGTTTCGCGCTGATCCGCAGCGGTTTACGCACTTTTCTGCTTCTGCTTGCGGCATGTTGTTGGACTATTCCAAACAACGCATGGACACGACGGCGAAACTCAATTTGTTAGCCTTAGCGCGCCAACAAGAAGTGGAATCACGTCGTGATGCGATGCTGCGTGGTGAAGCAATTAATAATACGGAAAATCGCGCCGTCTTACACACGGTATTGCGCTTGCCTAAGGGCGAGAAATTCATGCTCAATGGCGAAAATATTGCGGCGGATGTGCACAGTGTTTTAGCGCAGATGCGTAGCTTCAGTGACGCCGTGCGCGAAGGTCGCTGGTTGGGTTACACCGGTAAGCCAATTCGCACGATTATCAATATCGGTATTGGTGGTTCGGATCTCGGTCCACAAATGGCTTGCATCGCTTTGGCACCATGGTCGCAAAAAAATCTGTCGCTACATTTTGTCTCGAATGTCGATGGTCGCCACGTAGCTGATTCTTTAGAAAACGCCGATCCAGAAACAACACTAATCGTGGTCGCGTCCAAAACTTTCACGACGATGGAAACCTTGACCAATGCCCGTACAGCACGTGAGTGGATGTTGAATCATGGTTGTCCTGAAGATCAAATTCGTCAACATTTTGTCGCGTTAAGTACTAATGTGAAAGCGGCGGCTGCCTTCGGTATTGCAGAAGAAAATGTGTTCCCATTTTGGAATTGGGCGGGTGGTCGTTACTCGATGTGGAGCGCGATTGGTTTGTCGATTGCTTTATACGTTGGCGCAGATCGTTTTGAAGAGATGTTGGCTGGTGCACACGAGATGGATTTGCATTTTGCGCAAGCGCCGTTAGAGCAAAATCTACCCGTCTTGATGGCATTGATTGGCGTTTGGAATATCAATTTCCTTGGCTTACAAGCTTTGTCCATCGCGCCGTATCACCAACGCATGACACGCTTGCCAGCCTACTTGCAACAATTAGAAATGGAAAGTAATGGTAAATCGGTCACGCGTGAAGGTCAGCGCGTCGATTACACGACCTCACCGATTTTGTTTGGCGAGGCGGGTACCAATGGTCAGCATGCTTACTTCCAATTGTTGCATCAAGGCGCGACAATTATTCCAACAGATTTTATTGTTGTTGCCGATGACGATGCTGGTTTGCCAGGTCATAACCAAGCTTTGTTAGCGAATTGCTTCGCGCAATCAAAAGCGATGGCATGGGGTAAAAACATCGATGAAGTGCGTGCAGAATTAGGCGATTTACCTGAAAAAATGTTGGCGCCACGTGTGTTTGAAGGCAATCGTCCGACCTCGACTTTGTTGCTCGATTCATTGACGCCGCGCTCACTTGGCGCATTGATCGCGCTATATGAACATAAAGTATTTGTGCAATCGGTGATCTGGGATATCAATGCGTTTGATCAATGGGGTGTCGAATTGGGTAAATCCTTGGCGCAACAATTGATCAGCCTCGATCCTGCGGCGGTGAAGGAAGAATACGATAGTTCGACTAAGGGTTTGTTAAAAGCATTGACCAAGCGTCATCGTTAACGTGAGTAATTCCCTCTCCCGCAAGCGGGAGAGGGCTAGGGTGAGGGCGGTTCAGCAGATGATACACGCTATATCGACGCTATAATTTGTCAATAATCAGCTTGGACGACTTTAATAATCAGCCATTTTCTGAATCACCCTCATCCCCAACCCTTCTCCCGCTCGCGGGAGAAGGGAGTCGACGCGGAGACCCTCGAGAAAACGACCAACCGAAATTGGAATTGCCAGTTGTTCCAGTCCAAAATAACGAGGAGTTTCTTTTTGATCTATGGCCATTTTCCTCAACAAGAAATGTAGGCATTTGATTTATATTGACTGAAGCTGATATACCAGCCAAAGCACGATGAGCTTTGTTAAGATGTTTTAACTTTTTATTTGCACCAACTCGCATAAACTAATTACTTTTCATATTCCCTAAAACCATTTAAAGCTGATCATGAACGATATCGCTGACGATAAAGACCAGAGCCTCCGTGAAGACATCCGCCGCCTTGGGCGCATTTTGGGTGACACGGTGCGAAATCAACACGGTGAAGAAGTTTTTTCGCTGATTGAAACGGTACGTCAAAACTCCATTCGTTTTCGTCGCGATGCCGATGTCGCGGCGCGTGCAGAATTGGAAAACACCTTAGATACGCTGACCAATGATCAGACCACGCATTTGATTCGTGCCTTCAGTTATTTTTCCCACTTAGTGAATTTAGCGGAAGATCAGCATCATATTCGTCGTACTCGCGCCCACTTGATCGCCGGCTCGGCGCCGCGTCGTGGCAGTTTGGCACATACGATAGAGACTTTATTTTCGGGCGAGAATGCGGCAGAAAATCTGTCCAATTTTTTTCAAACCGCCGAAGTCAGTCCCGTATTGACCGCGCATCCTACAGAAGTTCAGCGTAAGAGTATTTTGAATTGCCAAATGGTGATCACGCGTTTATTGGATGAACGTGATCGTATGCAATTGACGCCAGAAGAATCACGCGCTAACGAAGATGCTTTACAACGTGCAGTATTGACTTTGTGGCAGACGCGTATGTTGCGTATGTCGAAACTGTCCGTGCTCGATGAAGTTGAAAATGGCCTGAGTTTTTACGACTATACTTTCTTGCGCGAATTGCCGCATTTGTATGCAGGCTTGGAAGATTTACTCGCAAGTAAAGATAAGCGTTTCGAGAAGACGGAGTTACCAAGTTTTATGCGATTGGGCAGTTGGATCGGTGGCGATCGTGATGGTAATCCATTTGTGACAGCCAGTGTGTTGGAAAAAACGCTAACCATGCAATCGACGCGTGCTTTCAAATTCTATTTGGAAGAGTTACACACGCTGGGTTCGCAATTGTCGATGGCGACCTTGCTGGTGAAAGTATCTCCAGAATTGGTGGCATTGTCTGAACGATCTCCCGATCACTCACCACATCGTGCGGACGAGCCGTATCGTTTGGCAGTCAGCGGCGTTTATGCTCGCTTGGCAAGTACCTTTAAAAACTTGCTGGGACTTGATCCTGTAATCGCACCTTGTGGTATCGCCGATGCGTATGCTAGCGCAGAAGAATTAGTCGCCGATCTCGATGTGATTCATCAATCTTTATCCGACAATGGCTCGATCGGTATTACCCGTGGTCGCTTGCGTCATTTGCGTCGTGCGGTTCGCGTATTTGGTTTCTACCTCGCACCGATAGACTTGCGTCAAAATTCTGACGTACATGAGCGCGTGGTGGCAGAGTTGCTCAAAGCAGCGAATCCAACTATGGATTATTTGTCATTGAATGAAGATCAGCGGATTGAAGTCTTGGTGGCTGAAATTAGTTCTTCACGCCCATTGGCGTCACCGTATCTAACGTATTCCGAAGAAACTCAATCTGAGCTGGCGATTTATCGTGCGGCTTGTACAGCGCAACAGCGTTACGGTAAGGGCGCAGTGCCGAATTGCATCATCTCGAAAACTGATGGTGTTTCCGATATGTTGGAACTCGCATTGCTGTTGAAAGAATCTGGTTTATTGCATCCAGCCGAAGCGCGTCTCGATGTGAATATTATTCCGCTATTTGAAACGATAGGTGATTTGCAAAATAGCGCGCCTGCGATGGATAGATTGTTTGCGATTCCGGCTTATGCACGTTTGTTGGCGAGTCGAAATAATGCGCAAGAAGTCATGCTCGGCTATTCAGATAGTAATAAAGACGGCGGCTTCTTAACCTCCGGTTGGGAATTGTACAAAGCTGAAATTGATTTGGTCGAAGTCTTCGCCAAGCATCAAGTGCGTTTGCGCTTATTCCACGGTCGTGGTGGTTCCGTTGGTCGCGGTGGCGGTCCTAGCTATCAAGCGATTCTGGCGCAACCTGCGGGAGCGGTCCAAGGCCAAATTCGTTTGACTGAGCAAGGTGAAGTCATCACCGCAAAATACGCGAATCCCGAAGTGGGGCGTCGCAATTTAGAAGTCTTGGCAGCAGCAACGATGGAAGCGAGTTTGCTCTCGCATACGGAATTAGTACCACGTCCAGAATTTCTCAAGACCATGGAAGCCTTGTCCGAAAACGCCTTCAAAGCGTATCGAAATATGGTGTACGATACCGAAGGTTTTGAACAGTATTTCTGGGAATCGACCGTGATTTCTGAAATTGCTGGCTTGAATATTGGCAGCCGTCCTGCGTCACGTAAGAAATCGACTGCGATTGAAGATTTGCGAGCGATTCCTTGGGTGTTTAGTTGGTCACAATGCCGCTTGATGCTACCAGGCTGGTTTGGATTTGGTAGTGCAGTGAAACAGTATTTAGACGCGAATCCAAGCAATGGTTTGCAGACTCTACATGCGATGTTTAAAGATTGGTCGTTCTTCTCGACTGTGTTGTCGAATATGGAAATGGTGTTGGCGAAGAGCGATATCGGGATTGCGAGTCGTTATGCGCAATTAGTGAAAGATGAGGAATTACGTAATCGCATCTTCCCACGTCTAGAAGCCGAGCATGCTTTGACAATTGCTGTTTTGAAGCAGATTTCAGGTCGTGATGATTTATTGTCCGATAACCCATTGCTCAAGCGTTCTATCGTCAATCGTTTCCCGTATTTATCGCCTTTAAATCATGTACAAGTTGAACTCCTAAAACGCTATCGTCAAGGCGATCAGGATGAGCGCGTGCGTCGTGGGATTCATTTGTCAATTAATGGTATCGCGGCGGGCTTGCGCAATAGTGGTTGATCCGCGCCAGATGAACGGTTTAAATACGAATTCGTGCAACTTGATCTTGAACAAGTAAATCAAACTATAAATGCGTCGTACGTAATGTGACTTAAATTTTTATTCAGTGAAAAAGGGAGTATTCGCTATACTCCCTTTTTTATTTGCTGGCGTAAAAACATGGAAACTGCGTTATTGGGTGTGGTGGGCTGGTCGGGAAGTGGTAAAACGAGCTTGCTTGAAAAACTCCTCACAGGACTTACCGCCCATGGCAAACGCGTCAATTTGGTCAAGCATAGTCATCATGATGTGATTTTAGAGCCAGAGCATAAAGATAGCGCTCGATTGCGGCGTGCGGGTGCGCAAGAGGTTTTATTAGCGTCACCTTTTCGTTATGCCATTGTTCACGAATTGTCTGCGACACCGGAACCTGATTTGTCCGAATTGTTGACACGTCTTGCCCCAGCTGATTTAACCTTGATTGAAGGTTATAAATGGGCGCCTATCTCCAAATTGGAAGTATTTCGTCCAGTCTTGGGTAAGCCTGCGATTTACCCAAATGATCAACATGTAGTCGCTGTTGCGTCCGATGTGACACGCCCAGAGGATTGTCCTGAGCACATTATTTGGATGGATTTGAACCAAACTGAGCTGATTTTGAATTGGTTATTAAGCAATCTCACTAAAGGTCGATTCAATTGTTCTTGAGAAATTAGGATGGGATTTTGATAGACGTCTAGACAATAAAACCTGTCGCGAAAAAGAATTTGAAAAAGTGCCTAAAGTATTCTTAAGTTTTAGCCGTTAATGGCACTATAGATAAGGAGAATTGTCATGGATGTTTCCGGAATTGCGAGAACTGCAACTACGATGGCCGATGTAGGTGTTAGTCAAGAAGTGAGCATTGCGGTGCTGAAGAAGGCAATAGATATCAGTAAAGATAGTGCGACTGCATTAATCGAGGCTATTCCTAATTCTACTGCCAATACAGTGCCAAATTTACCACCTAACTTGGGGCGTAATATTAATACAACGGCTTAGATGTTGTAATTAATTTAGTCGTTTTATCGAGCAGACAGCGTTCAATGCAAATTGAACGCTGTTTTTGTTTGTAGGGTTGGATGTAGATCTATCAATGGGTACGAATGGGTACGGTATTTTTTAAGTTCATATTGAAAGTATTGAGTCTTTTGATATGGCTCATCTAGGGATTCAAGCTGAATCTTAAGCAATCTGTGATAATTACGGTTTACAGTTTCCGTACTCGATCTTAGTTCACATGGATCGCATGACGCCGTGGAAGGCGTTATATGGTTGCGAGCTATTTGCAATCGGTATTTGGGAAGTATTATTTATATTGTTGAGGATAGGTATGACAAAAGCAGACTGGACTTGGTCGGATCGTTTGAGTTTAAAACATGATTTGATGGACGAAACGCATCAAGAATTTGTCGCATTGTGCGCTGCATTGTCGTTGGACGAACCCGCTACATTTTTAAGTCGCCTTGATGCGTTGATTGAGCACTCTATAGAACACTTTGCGCAAGAGGATGCTTGGATGCGTGACAACAGTTTTCCGCCTGCTGGCTGTCACCAAGGTGAACATGACGCTGTTTTACAAGTAATGCAAGAGGTTAAGCGCCGCTATGCAGCGGGTGAACATGACCTTGGTACTAGCTTGGCAGAAGAATTGCCATTGTGGTTTGAGCATCATGTGGCAACGATGGACAACATGCTGGCACAATTTTTAATTAGTAATGAAATCTCTGTCAGTAAATTGCCAGAAGAAAAAATTGAATTGGTTTAAACTAAAATCGCTACCAATAATCGTCCTTAGATTACTCGCGCATACTCAACCAAACTCAATAATATGCATATGAATGTACGTATGAAGATTACATATTATTGATTATTTGTTATTTGTAATTTATCAATCGATTATTGAGCTTCTACTTTAATGTGAACGTCACCCAACTGCACCTTTTGCCCTGGGCGGATTTTGGCGGTTTTGCGCAGTTCTTGCTTACCATCTACACGGACAGCGCCGCTAGCGACGATCACTTTACCCGCGCCACCACTATCGCAAATACCGACTAGTTTTAATAGCTGGTTTAATTCTACGTATTCTCCATCGACTGTAAAGCTAATTTCTTGCATGACTGGCCTATCTGATAAGTAAGATAAAAGTGGGAGGATACACCATTTTAAATGCTTTACTAGTGGCTGGAATCGGGGCAGAATCAAATGGCAGTTTTTTTGAGATGATTTGTAAGGAATTAGAAATTGCTTCGACTACTCATTGTAGTTTGAAGTTAGTAGCGAATTGGTGCTACTTTTTTTATTTCACTTTGGAGAAAAATATGAGTAACTTAAATAGTAAAGCGATGATCGCGGTGGCATTGGCAGGTTTGATGGGATCATCGACCTTGATGGCAGCAGATGCGCCAAAAACAGAAAAATGCTACGGTATTGCTAAAGCAGGTCAAAATGATTGCGCTACCAAAAATGGTAGTCACTCATGCGCCGGCCAAGGCAAGAAAGATAATGATCCAAATGAATGGAAAAAAGTACCTGCTGGTAGCTGTGAAAAAATGGGCGGTAAGTTAGAAGCGCCAAAATCTTAATTCACTCGACTTTACTTTAATTGGATTGGATTTAACTCAACTTGAAGAATCATTTATCTTCTAGTGAAAGCCGCAAATCTTTGACCAAGCCGTCCACTCTACAAGGCAATGGTATAGGTTTGCGGACCCCGCACTATCATCAATTTCTCGAGCAAACGATAGATATAGATTGGCTGGAAGTTCACTCGGAAAATTATTTTGGTAATGGCGGTTTTGATTTGCACGTACTTGAGCATGTCGCACGAGATTATCCTATAAGTCTGCATGGAGTAGGTCTTGGGCTTGGCTCGGCAACGCCAGATTCACTTAATTCTATTCATCTTAAAAAATTGAAGCGATTGGTTGACCGAGTTCAACCCGCTTTGGTTTCCGAGCATTTGTGTTGGGGCGCTGTGGCGCAACAGCACTTGAATGATTTATTGCCGCTGAGTTTATCTGAACAAGCGCTGAGCTTGGTTTGTGATCGCGTAGATTTTTTACAGAATTATTTGCAACGTCAGGTATTAATTGAGAACGTTTCTACTTATTTACGCTTTCGTGACGACGCAATGAGTGAGGCGGAGTTTCTCATTGCGCTAAGTCACCGTACTGGTTGTGGTGTGCTATTAGATTTGAATAATCTCTATGTTAACCAATGCAATCATGCAGAAGATGCTTATGCAGCGATACGCCAATTCGCGAATTTGCCAACGCAAATTGTTGGAGAAATTCATTTGGCTGGACATACACGTAGCGACGCGGTTGTTATCGATGATCATGGTAGTTGCGTAGCACCTGAAGTTTGGGATTTGTATCTTGAATTTTGTCGCGAGGTCAGTTCTGATGTTCCCACTTTAATTGAGTGGGATACCGATGTGCCGGAATTGAAAGTATTGTTGAGCGAGGCTAATAAGATGCAAGCTATCCGTGAACAAGCGGGTTTTCGTGATGAGTAAGTGAGCCGGAAGATGAGCATGTCAAAGGACGCGAATGACGCGATCAACGAGGTTGAAAATCGGGTCGAAAATGAAGTTAAGCAAACGGAGCCGTTAGCTCAAAACCAAAAAAATTTCTTTGAGTTGTTAATGAGCAAAGAAGCGGATTCTCCCACTGACTTATTTTCTACACCTGCAGACCTGCTTGAATCCAGAATGGCTATCTATCGAGGCAATCTACAAGCGATTTGGAGTAAGACCTTGGCTAACGCCTATCCAGTTTTGCAACAGTTAGTTGGCGAAGAATTTTTTACTTATCTGGCGTTTCAATATGGACGACAATATCCTTCGCAGTCAGGCGATCTGAATTTGTTTGGTGATCAATTTTCGGATTTTCTTTCGCTAGAAACTACGGTGAAAGATTATCCGTATTTTGCTTCAGTCGCGAACTTAGAGTGGAACTTGCATCGCGCATATTATGCTGAAAACATTCCATTTATCAGTTTGTCTCAATTTTTGTCTGAGGTGGGCGAGCTGGCTCAGCAATATCGACTTTTATTTCATCCTGCGGTCGCGCTGTTTCAAGCGGAGTATGCCGCTGCGCAGATTTATCTCGCGCATCAGGTGCAGCCTGTACAAACGATGGATGTAGCTTTGGATACGCCATGTTGCGCCTTGATTAGTCGCCCTAGTTGGCAGCTTATTGTGACACCATTGGATAACACTAGTTTTCTGACGCTGATGGCTTTGCAGCAGGGACAGACTTTAGGAGACGCATTAGCACTCGCCATAGCTAGCGATTCTCAGTTTGATATTGCTAACGCATTACAAAAATGGTTTGGTTTAGGTGTTTTTGTTGGATTTGAATGTAAGGAATAGTGATGTCGTATCGACTAATTGCCTTAATCCTCTGGCTTGGACATTACTATGAATACATTTTTATACGTACATCAATTGTTGACTAATTTCGACGGTAAATTAGTCGCTTTTATTCGTATGCTTACTGAATTTGGCTTGCGTGGATTTGTTTCTTGGCAGTTTTTGAAATCAGGCTGGATTAAGACTCAGGATTGGCCATCTACCTTAGATTTATTTCGCGAAGAATATCATGTGCCTTTCGTGTCACCAGAATTGGCTGCCTACATGGGAACGGGAGCTGAACTTATTTTTTCAGTCTTGTTATTGATAGGATTGTTTTCGCGGCTTGCTGGCGTAGGACTGTTTACCGTGAATTTGATGGCTTTGATTTCATATCCCTTACTCTGGACTTTAGAGTGCCCAGCGGGTCTGAATGATCATATTTATTGGGGCGCTTTGTTATTGCTGAGCATCGTGTGGGGGCCGGATAAATTCAGTAGCGATAAATTTTTATCTGGTTTGAATAAAGTATCGTAAGAGCAGTTAGCTAAGATGAATAAGCAGTAATTTATTTCAGATACTTTAGATGTAAAAAAGACGGGACAAGTCCCGTCTTTTTTACAGTAGGAAGAGGTTGTGGCTCTTCTTTTTTATTTTTAGCTTTTTGTTTTCAACTTAATGTTAAAGCACAGCTTACTTCCATTTGCGCTTTGCTAATTCTTCGCCAATAAAACTTGCAAACAAAGAATAGCCTAATGGTGATGGATGTACATTGTCAGCAAAATAGTATTTGCTTGTATCTCCAGCGATTAAGTTATTTGCACTACAAACTAAAGAGGAGCCCAAGGGATTTTTTGCTGCGCTTAAATCACAAGCTGGCGTAGTCACATTGCCGATGCCGTAATTGTTAGGATTAGACGTATGATCGCGGAAACGGCTGAATAGATCGATAAATAATACATTGTCATTGCCTGCTAAACCTGCCAACAAACGCGCATTGAATGTGATGCTCATGCCGTTTAGCAAAGTTTGAGTATCGGCACTTTGTTTGAGCGCATCTGGTGTTCTGCTTAGGTCAGGCATATTCACTACCACGACATATTTTGCCCCTTTTGCCAAAATCAGATTATTGACGTAACCCGCCAATTCCGTACCCGCCGTTCCCATCGCGTCGACATAAGTTTGAGCGTTTGCTTTGGCATAGGCCGCTCCAGCTGTCGCACCGACGGTCGGTGTTAAGGTGGCAACTGCACCAGCGATACAATTACTTGCTTGAGCATCTGTTGGCTTACATACGCCACTAGCGATATCTTTTTGAATCTGGCCAGGCACCGCTGCTGTAACAGCTGCCGTTGCGGCGGCGGTCGCTGCCGCGGATAAAGTGCTGGCTTGTATGAATGCATCATTTGGGCCACCGCTGACGAAGACGATTTCAGTGCCGCTGAATTTGCCACCTACGGCATCAAGGTGATTCTGGATTTGTTTGGCAACTGGAACAGTCATTTGTCCCAAAATGGCATTATTGCCTCCGAGAAGTTTGTTACCTGGACCGACTGGATTGGTCACACGCGCGCCACCTTGTGCGTAGCCAGTGCAGCCAGCATTATTTTTTACTGGTACGTTGAAACCTTGTGCGGCTAGACCTTCTAAGCCAGTTTGTGCCGCACAAGGAGCTGGTAAGCCTAGATCTGAGGCAACGATTTCAGTCCAGTTTTTGGATGTTGCACTATTAATAGTGTACTTCCCGCCGCCTAGTGCCGCTACTGTGCCAACTTTGTAGGTGCCAACGTCGCTTAAACTATCGCCGAAAGTGACTTGGGAGGTGAATTTAATTTTTGGTGCTGGGTCGGTGGCACTGCTGCCGCTACCGCCGCAGCCAGCAAGAATAGCGGCTGCAAGGATAGTCAGTGAATAGTTAATGTGACGCATTTTGTCTCCTGGTCAATTTTATAAGTTTGGGCGAAACGAACGATAGTGCTATTTGAATGCTTACTATATGTCATTAAGTTCTGGCATGGTGCTGCGAGGTGCAATTAAACGACATTCAAAATTAGAAGATTTATTCGAAAAAAGCTATCGATTTTACTTCGGTGGTATTAAGATTTATCACCTGAAACAAACCCTTATTTATCCTTAATTTCATAGGAAATTAAAGGCATTCTGACATGTCTTTTTTTGACGGTAGTTTTATATTTTTTGTTAGTATCTATTTTGCGACATTCCTAGAATTCTTAGCGATGCTTCTATACAAGTGCTGCGATCAATGTCATATTTTGACAAATGAAATTAGTACGTGCGTTCGTTTTACAAGTATTTAAGAACTATATTTTGGAGACAAAAAATGAAAATGAAATTAATGATTGCTGCCTTGAGTAGCTGCTTCGTTGCACCAGTCTTTGCCCAGACTAACGTAACTTTGTACGGTATTTTGGATGCGGGTATTCAAGTTAGTAATAGTGGCAAAAGCACACAAACCAAAATGGTTAGTGGTATTGCTGATGGCTCTCGTATCGGTTTCAAAGGAACTGAAGATATGGGCGGCGGATACAAAGCAATCTTCAATTTAGAAGCGCGCGTTGAAGTTGATACAGGTAGCAATAAGGCGGGTAATTTGAGTGATTATCAAGGTTTTGCATTGACCAAAGGTATGGACTTTCCTGATTTTGGTAATCCAGCATTGAAAGGTGCTGCGGCACAAACTTTGGCCGGTGTTCGCTCTGCGTTACAGCCTAAATATAACGTCAATGCAACATCTCCTCAAGTTTTGGCACGAGGCGGTGGTCCTGATGGTGGTTTATTTGATCGTACTGCGATGGTGGGTTTGATTACCCCAGTTGGTGCGATTTTGGCGGGACGTATGTATACGCCTGCTTACGAAATTTTTAATTCGGCAGATGCTTTCGAAAGTGGTATGGCTGGTAGTTGGGGTGGGATTACAGGTGGTACTGGCGGTCTTTTGACGACCGGTATGGCAATTCGCTCTAATAAATCATTGCAATATCGTATTGAGTTGCCAAATGGTTTTGGCGGTGCTTTGATGTACGGTTTCAAAAATTCAGGCTACATTGGTTTGGATAAAGATTTTCTTGCTGCTAATGTGAAGTACAAGGCAAATGGCTTTGACGTTGGTATTGGTTACAACCGTGGTACTAATACCGATGGTTCTACCGGTTTGGTAACGGCTACAGCTGGTGGTTCCTATAGCTTTGACGATTTCAAGTTGTTCGCTGGTTATCAATCGATGAAAAATGATAATTCCATTTTGTTGCCAGTGTTCTATGATGCTTGGGATCAAGAAATCACACCTGGTTTGAAAGCTGGCGGTGTACCAACGCCTGTGATTGCAGCATGGACGAGTATTTTTAGATCTAATATCACAAAGAACTTCAAGTTAAAAGCAGACAGCTATAGCTTGGGTATGCATTACAAAGTTGGGAACGGTCGCATCATGGCATCTTATAGCCACCAAGACGATAAGACTTTATCCAACAGTGACGTGACTCAGTATGGTTTGGGCTACGACTATAACTTGTCAAAGCGTACTGATTTGTATGCCGTGTATGCCTATATCAAAAATCAGAATGACGGACAGTATGCACCAGGTGCAGCCAGTGCATCTGGCGGCTTTACCGAAGTCGCTGGACAACCAGGTCGTGCTTTGCAATTTGGTATCCGTCACCGCTTCTGATACTGGGTATAGCTTAGCTCTTTGGGGCTAAGCTAGTTGGCTCGATAGAGTCAAATTCGTTCCTGCGATGAATAAAAAGAGTGCTGCAATTTTTTTGCTAGCACTCTTTTTTGCATTTAGGTCATGGTTATTATCGCATTGTTTTTACAGAGCGACTTGATCTCTACCACGTTCTTTGGCGCGATAGAGCGCAGCATCAGCGCAGGCAATTAGCGATAGCCCATCTTGGTCTGCTCGTAAGCTAGCAAGCCCTAATGATGCTGTAATGTGTGGTAGCGACTTTTCTTTATCTGGAAAGATGATCGCATTTCGTATCCGTTCGCACAGTCGCTCGGCGACCGCTAACGCTGACTCCCGGCTAGTATTCGGCAAAATAATGAGCATTTCTTCGCCACCGTAGCGCGCCGCGAAGTCGCTAGGACGCAGACCATTATTAATGACTTTGGCTGCGGCTTGTAAAGCTTCGTCACCGGCAATATGGCCATGCAGGTCATTAAATTTTTTAAAGTGATCTAGGTCGACCATGATGATACTGAGCTCAGTTTGTGTTGCATGAGCATGTTCAATCAGGCCAGGAAGTTGGGTGTTGAGCCAAGAGCGATTGTGTAAGCCAGTTAAACCATCAACCATAGAAAGTTGGCGATAAAATTCCCCTACTTTTTGGCGATTGCGTAGCTGTGCATTGGTAGCGCGAATGCGAAATGAGAGTAAGCGTAGGAGATTGCGCGCGACACCATTCGATTCATCAATCATTTTCCACATGCAAGCGGCATCAATTAAAAGCAGCTTGCTCTCGCTTACCGCAGCGATAGTCGCAACCGAAGTTTCTTCATTGAGTACAGAAATCTCGCCTACGCATTCGCCAGCGAAATATTGAATACTGGCGCTTTCCAACTGACGTTTTGCCACATTGCTGGCTTGTGCCAATGTGCCTTCCAAAATAACATACAGGCAGGCACCTGAGCTATTGCTGTCAATGACGATTTCGCCAGCTTGTACCGATACAATCTGGCATGAATCTAGTGTGCGTTGTATCGCACTAATTTCTTGGGGAGCTAAACCGTGAAAGAGTTGGATGTCATTTACCTTAAAACCCGAATCTTTAAAATGACTTATATGTTCCAAGCTAACCTCTGAATAATACAAAACATCGTTTTTAAGACTTTCTTTCAGTGATCTAATTAAGATAAACAAAACAAGATGATACTCGTTTGTATGGCGGAATTGAGTAATTTACTTATATCTAGACTTATACCTATCGCTTGTTTGCTTATTGAATAATTTGATTCATAGCTTCAAAACGGAGCTCGGTTTCTTGAAAAATCGCTAGATAAGCTTCTTCAGATAAACCTAAAGCATCCCAAGCATGTTGAGAAATAGGGACCGCCATCTCATGCTGGTTGTCACTTAAATCAAGCGCGTGGACGATGGCGTTGGCAACATGAACGATCGATGCGATTGAATTGAGTTCTTTATCATCGGGTTCATGATGGCCACGAATTGCATCTTGTATCGCATCAGAAAAATTCCATTGCAATGCTAGAATTAAGCCAACGGCAACATGATCAACGCCCAGTAAATTACGTTCCGCATCTAGCAGGCTACAGTCTTTTTCAATTGCGAGTCGGATGACTTCCTCATATTTTTTGGGAAAACGCGATACTAAAACTAAACGACCAATATCGTGTAAGAGTCCTGCGGTAAACGCAAAATCGTGTTTCAAGTGCAGGCTACGGGCGATGAGTTCTGCACAGATGGCGGTAGCGATGTTGTGACGCCAAAAGCCTAAATTATCAAATCCACGACAGTATGCGGTCGGTAAGTGGGTTTTGAAAATACTAGTTCGTATCAGATTTTTCAGATTTGTAATTCCCAACATTGAGATGGCTTGTTGGATGCTGATGACTTTTGAATTCGCACCGTAATAGGATGTATTCGCTACCTGTAATACTTTGGCGGCAAGTGACTGATCCAAAGAGACTTTTTCAACTATGGTGTCTAAGCTAATTTCTTCATTGTCGAGGTCATTCAGTATCTCCTGTACGACTTGGGGAAAGCTGGGTAAATCGTTGATTTTATTAATGACCTCTTCTAATGAAATTTCTAGGTCGTTATGATCTTTGATGTACTGGCTCATGAAGAGGTGCTCCTACGATACTTTTCTACATAAGACTTTAGTAAGCTGGTCGGCTCATCATACGGCGTATGTCGGAAGATTAAGTCTAGTCTAGCGATTTTAGTTTGTTGAAATGTACTATCAGCAGCGTCTTCAGTCATTTCATTGACATCAGTCAAGACTGCCAAATGATGTATTTCATGATGTGCGATTGCTTTAATGGTGGCTTCAGTTAACGCGGTTCCTGCGGGTAACAGAACATGACCAAGTTTATCTAGCAAATTTTCGGACAAAATCATTCCCGCAGTTGCTTTTGATACTGGAATAAAATGGGGTTTCTTATTCATCGTAGATATCTCTCGTTACCTCGGTTTGTTAAGTGTAATGAATATCGAGGTTTGTGGACGGAATTGTTGTAATTTAGCGATGAGAGTAATGCTAAGTGAGTGTTCCGAGGCGACAATCTGTAACGATCAGCTTATTTCATTATTTGATAGTACACATAAAACACGTAGCGAGCCATAGCATCAGATAAATTCGGTGAGCGACATTAGCGAGCAAAAAACAATGAGTCAATCTTTATTCGTATTGCGAGGATTTCACATCCTGCGAGATTTTGTCATCCACAGACCACGATTTGTATTTGCATTTGGTTTAGGTCTCGCAAGCTATTTCTTTCTCCCTGCGGACTGGAGTTTGATTAGTAAGATCCTTACTTCTTGGAATATCGCCGTATGGCTTTACCTGCTGCTAGTGATTTTTTTGCTACGTAATACCAATCACGAGAGCGTCGTAAAAGTTGCTGAGCGTGAGGATAATAGCGCGTTCGCCGTGCTATTTATTTTGACTGCTTCGGCGACAGCGAGTTTGATCGCTATCGTATTTGAATTAAGTAATTTGCGGGGCATTGACGATGAAATGCGAATACTAAAATACCTGTTTACTGGTGCCACGGTAACGGGCGCATGGCTATTGCTCGGGACGATTTTTATGTTTCATTATGCATTGCTATTTTATCGCTCGCCTAAAGAGCACCGTGCTTTGCAGTTCCCTAATCAAGAGCTGCATCCTGACTATTGGGATTTTTTGTATTTTTCCTTCACGATTGCCGTTGCACTCCAAACCTCGGATGTCATGGTCATGTCGCGAGAGATGCGTAAGACTGTGCTTGCTCAGTCGGTACTGAGTTTTGTATTTAATGCTGCAATACTGGGATTTTCTATCAATATCGCAGCGGGTTTGGTCGGTAACTGATGAGCAAGAGCTATGCGTGACCAGTAATGTAATTATCGTTGATCCCAACGATCGCGGTCATGGTGCCTATGGTTTCTATCATGCCTGTCATATCGGTCATCAAAATCTCTGCGCTCGCGATAGTAGTCATGATGTGCAGAGCGCCATGGGCGACCGTAACGTTGTTCTACATAAATGTGATCATAATAAGGAAGCGCTGATCTTAATTGAATCGGCACCCCGCCAAGATTGATATTGATGCCAAATGGCAGACGTACGCCTGAGCGCCAGTGTCTTCCTTCCGACCAGTACCAAGTACGCGCACGCGGTGAGAAATACACTTGATGGCTGGGGTAATAGACGTAATCGTAAAATTGTACTGGGGCGGGTCTTGAATAAACCTGTACGGGATGATAGCGATCATGCGCACTAGCACAGACTGCCATTAAAGAGCTACCAGCAACTGTCAGGCTGATAAGTAATTTCTTGAGTAATAAAGCTTTCATCTTATGCTCCTAAGTTGAACCTGTGCCTTAATAACGTGAACACAAGACAAACGGCGGACAGTCTCCTACCTAAAATTGAAACAAAATATTTCAATAAACTTCGGAGCCAGTCATTATTCCTCGCGCGCATTACAGGGATTTTTGGGATTTAAGCCTAAGTCTTGTTATGATGCTTGCTTTCGCCTATCTTCTTTATTTTATTGACATCTCTTATGCTAGATTTTATTTCCAAACTGATACGTGGTCGCTCCGATACGAAGAAAAATGATCAACAAGTTGTGGCGGTCTTGAACAAAAATTTGCAAATTGAGGAGAAGCATAAATCTAAGGAGCAAGAACGCCAGTTGTTTATGCAAAAAGTCGATGCTGCCGGAGATGATGAATCCCTATTGATCAATTTGTTGATCAAATGTGATTTTGCCGATGGACGTTTTCATGCGGCACAAAAGATAGTAAGTCAATCTGCGCTAGAACAGGTTTTGCCTGTAATGCGTAAGCTCGATAAACGCGTGGCGAAACTATTTCAGACGCGTCTGGATGAGATAACTGACAATCTGCGAAATGAGTTAGCAGCCCAAGCCTGTGTTGCTGCGGCTGAGGTTCTTATTCAACAAAATCTAGTACTCAGTAATCAGTTAGTTGACTTAGATAAACAGCATGCTCAAGTCAAACAATTTTCTGAAGACCTACAGACGCAATTTCAAGAAAAACGCCAAATTTTGTCCAAGCGTTTGGAGCAACAAATCCAATTGCAACAGCGCGTTTTAAGTTTGAAGCAAGAGTTTGAGCAAGTGGTAGACCACGCCTCACCAGATTTGGAAAGTAAATTTTCGGAATGGCAGACCAGATTGGACACCTGTACCGCCGATGATTACGCAGCTTCTTTGCCTAAAAATTTAGTCATCGAATGCCAGCAAAAAATGCACGCCATACAGGATAACTGGCGGAAGGCACAACAAGTTCTGCCAACGACAGTATTTTCTACTGCGCCTGACGTTGCATTGACGCCTGAGGTCGGTAACGTTGAACCAGAGCTTCGCACCGACAATTCCAAATCAACTAAGAAAAAAGTAAGTAAACCGCAGCTAGCGTTATCGATAGCGCAAATTGAATTGCTTTTGCAGCAAATGGAAATCGCTTTAGAGCAGGGAAGTGTACAAAATGCTCGTAAGTATGAGCGTGAGTTACGAGATGTGAATACCAAACAAAATTACGCTAATCTGGTCCTGAGCGTGAATTTGAAAGAGCGAATTAATCTGGCACGCAAAGCTTTGATACATTTGTTGTCGTGGGCGAAATGGAGTGGTAATGCATCGCGAGATGAGTTGGTCACCACTGCGGAAAGTCTGGCTGGGCTAAAGCTCAGCCCCAAAGAAATTGTGGAAACGGTGTCTGCTCTGCGCGAACAATGGAAGCAAACCGAGGCGAGTAGTGGCGCTGCCAGTAAAGAGCTATGGGTACGATTTGATGCCGCTTGTAATGTCGCTTACGCGCCAGCAGCACAATTTTTTAGCGAGCAAAATGCACAACGCCAAGCGAACCTAGTGCAGGCAGAAGCAAAACTTCTTGAGTGGCGGGCACAGTCGCGATTATTGGGACTTTATTCCGAGACGGACGCTGCAGCAGCTGACGATATCGGTGATCAAGTGGACTGGAAACATGTCTTTAATTCGATTCAGCAGATGCAGAGTGATTGGCGAGCAATTGGGCAGGTAGATCGTAAAGATAAAGCTCGGTTAGATAAAGAACTTGATGCAGTGTTAGCACCGATGCGACAAGCTTTGGAGCGTCGTCAAAAACAAGAAGCGCAAGTGCGCGAGAATTTAATTGTCGCTGCGAGTCAATTAGACGGCGCACAAAAATCATCGATAGATCTATTACGTCAATTACAGCAACGTTGGCAAATGCAAGCGGCACGAGTCCCTTTGCCGCGAAAAGAAGATCAAGCTTTATGGGAACGATTCCGTAGCGCGTGCGATGCTGTGTTTGAAAAAAAGCGAGCCAGTGCAGAAAGTGCGGATAAACAGCGACAAGACAATTTGCGCGCGAAAGAAGAGATTTGTATCGCTTTACGGGAAACTCAATTAAAAAACTTAAGTGATATTTCGCAAATAACGCAGGCTATTGAACACGCGAAAAGCGCATGGCGCCAATATGCAAATGTACCTCGTGATCAAGAGCAAAAAATTGAGCAAGAGTTTTCTCATTTATTAGATGGTCTGCAGCAACAAGTGATTCAACTGAAAGCAAAAGCGCAACAAGATAAAACACAGCAGATTCTCAAAAAAATCCATACTTGCTTGAGTATGGAACTTTTAGTGCAAGGATTATTGCCAGAAGCGACCACTACTGTCGACCATTGTAAGCAAGACTGGCTTGTGCGCGCTTTACCGGATTCTGTGATCAGCAAAGCTTTACAGCAGCGATTTGACTATGTTTGTCGAGCATCTGAACAGCCCGGAAACAGGCTGGCTACCAGCTCAGATTCGTCAAAATTTGAAGAAATTTTATTGCATTTGGAAATCTTGTTAGGAATAGATAGTCCGGCTGAATTGAGCCTTCAGCGTTTGCAAAAGCAGGTCGATGTACTTCAATCTTCACTCAAGAATGGGCAAGACGCTAAACAGCTGACAGAATTATTAAATCAATTGTTGAGTATGCCTATGATAGGCAATGTTCAAATGCAAGAGCGCATAGAAGGCATATTTGCGAAGGCAAATTTGATGGCGCGTTAATGGCGCGTTAATGGTGCCTTAAATGACGGAATGCAACTAGGTGATTGTGGTTAGTTGAAATTGACAAGATTTATTAGTTAAGGAGGCAGAGATGCAGTTATATGGATATTTTAGAAGCTCAGCATCGTATCGAGTACGAATTGCGCTCAATTTAAAAGGTATTGCTTATGAACAGGTGCCCGTGCACTTGGTGAAGCATGGTGGAGAGCAATTTTCTGAGCAATATAAGTCGATCAACCCAGAATCTTTAATTCCTGCTTTGATTGATACGGATGAAGACGGAGGTGCGGCGCTAACTCAGTCTTTAGCTATCTTAGAATATTTGGAAGAAAAATACCCTGAGCCTGCTTTGCTACCTAAAGATTTTACTGATCGCGCTTATGTAAGGGCGTTGGCGCTATCGATCGCTTGTGATATCCATCCAATTAATAATTTACGCGTGTTGAAGTATTTAAGCGCAAATCTTGGAGTGACTGATGAACAAAAGAACACGTGGTATCGGCACTGGTGCGAACTCGGCTTGGCTGTGATAGAGCAAAGGCTGCAACAAGATACACGTAGCGGTCAATTTTGTTTTGGCGATACGCCAAGCATGGCGGATTGTTGCCTGATTCCCCAAGTCTATAATGCGCAACGATTCCAATGTGATTTGAGTGGCATGCCTAGAATTTTGGAAATTAATGAGCGATGTTTGGCATTGGAGGCATTTAATCAAGCCACGCCCGCGAATCAAACGGATGCTGAATAAAAAAATGCCAGGAATATTTCCAGGCATTTTTGATGATATTGGGGATTGAAGTACGCGAGGATAAAAACGCGATATCAAGTTATCCTAATTTGAGTATCTTAATTAGGCAAATCTTCCTTATCTAAATTGGCGTCCAGTACCTCATTTAACATACTGATTAAAATTGAGCGTGTTAATTTAGATTTGGTCGCGTAGCCATCTATCGCATAGTTACCCATCAGGTTTTCTTTGGCATAGCCTGGCTGTCCAGTACGAAGAACGATGCGCAGATTTTTTCGTGATAGATCATCGCGCAGAACGTTGACCAATTTTAAGCCTGCATCAACGGTTTCCATGACGACATCCAACAGAATTAAAGACGTGTCTGGATTGTTTTCTGCGACTTCTTGAGCTTCTTTCGCAGAGAACGCATGGAGAAACTCTAAAGGCTTGCCATGGATTTCCACGCCACTAAGTGCTAATACTGTGGTGTCGTGTACATTGGAGTCATCATCCGCAATCAATATTTTCCATGGGAAAACGGCTTTGTTACTTAAGTCACCATTATCTTCTTCAGATAAAAATACGATGCTGTCGTCACTTTCATCATCTGATGAAAATATGCTCTCACTAGCCACATAAACTTGAGAAGAATGTGAGTGTAAGTTGCCACGAGGCATTGCATTCAAGGTCATTGCGTGTGACGTGGAATGCAAGTTCCAATCGGGCTGTTTACTGCTATGGTGATGTTCCATCAGTAGCTCCCTGAACTTGGATATCGATTACGGATTGCGTTTTAATCATATGTGATAGTTTGAAAGGAAACAAGTAGGGCGATGTGAAAAAAAGTGAATTATGAACACATTTTACTTTGACCAAGGCCTGAGTATGTATCTAACGCATCACTACGCGTTCTTTTGCTATGCTCTCATGCTTGTCCTTGTTGGTAAGATCGAGGCAGATAAATATCAATGCGGGACGGAAGTATTTTTCGAACTCTATTTTTTAGCTCAGGAATAAAAGAATTTATGAAACGTTTTTTGTTTGGCTTATTGTTTTTCAGCCTGATTAGTTCGGCGTTGGCACGTGATTTTTACCTTAAGAATCCTGCCTTAGATATCGAGCGTTATCAGTTTTATATAGAGTTAAGCGATCAATCCGATTTAATCAAAGGGCGAGCGCTTATTAGCCTGCGCACGCTGTCGCCACTCCAGGAGTTCGCACTTGATCTCGCTAGCCAAACGGAAGGTATGCATGGCATGCAGGTCTTGCAGATAAAAGCAAGAGAGCAGACGCTGCAATTTGAACATGTGAATGATCGTTTAACCATACATCTCCCTAAAGTGAGCGAGAGTCGAGAGTTAGTGAATTTGGAAATATCTTATCAAGGTATTCCGAAATCTGGCTTGCATATAAGTAAGAATAAATATGGTGACCGGGTATTTTTCGCTGATAACTGGCCAGATCAAGGGCATCAATGGTTGCCAACGATAGACCATCCTAGCGACAAAGCAGCAGTCGAGTTCATAGTTACAGCGCCAGCGCATTATGCCGTCGTTGCGAATGGTTTGAAAGTCGAAGAAAGCAAGCTTGATGGGGATAGAAAATTGACGCATTGGCGCGAAGATGTGCCAATTGCGGTCAAAGTGATGGTGATTGGTGTCGCAGATTTTGCCGTGCAAGAAAGCGCCAAATTGGACGATATTTCTATTACGAGTTGGGTGTTTCCACAAAATCGTGTGGAAGGATTTCATGATTATGCAGTAGCGGCGAAAGCACTCGATTATTTTCAAAAAAATGTTGGACCTTATCCTTATAAAAAACTAGCCAATGTACAGTCTAAAACTCGATTTGGTGGCTTGGAAAATGCTAATACGATTTTTTATTTCGAAAATTCGGTGACTGGGAAGGGCGAGCAAGAAGCTTTAGTTGCACACGAAATTGCGCACCAATGGTTTGGTAATTCAACTACCGAAAATGATTGGCATCATGTGTGGTTGAGCGAAGGTTTTGCCACTTATTTCACCAATCTTTATATAGAACACACTTACGGTCGTGAACGATTTGTCAGACAAATATTAGCTGATCGCGAAAAAATTATTCGTTACCATCAACGTGTGAATCGTCCTATCGTCGATACCGAGATTCGCGACCCTAAGCAAGTATTAAGTCCTAATACTTACGAAAAAGCGGGTTGGGTGTTACACATGCTGAGACAAGAGCTGGGGGACGAAATTTTCTGGAATGGCATACGTCAATATTATGCAAAATTTTCCGGTAAAAATGTGCTGAGCAATGATTTTCAAACGGTGATGGAGCAAGTCTCCGGCAAAGATTTGGCGACGTTTTTTAAGCAATGGTTAGATCAAGCTGGTTACCCTAAATTAGCTGTGCAATGGCAGTTCGAAGCGGATAAGAAAACGGTGAAGATTAAAGTTGAACAAGTGCAAGGTGCTACACAGTTTGAGTTTCCTTTAGACTTGGCAGTGCAGACGAGTGATGGAAAAATACAATTACAAACGCTACGTATAACTCAAAAAAATCAGGAATTTAGCTTTCCCGTGACCGGTAATCCGAAATTGATTAGTCTTGATCCTATGGTACGTTTGTTGATGGAGGGTAAGGTGGAGCCTAACTTGTAATAGCTCTAATTGTTAGGTGCGATCCTATAAATGCAAGACAGTAAAAAAAGCGCCAGTAACTGATTAAGTTGCTGGCGCCTTTTTTTAGGATTCACTCTGCATATAACTTCATGCGAAGTTGATTTCCTTTTACACTTAGTCTTTCGCCTTATCAGTTGCAGTAGATTTGGTTGCTGGCCATGCGACACCCAACCAGCGTGCATTCAATTCTTTCTGCTGATCAGTGACAGTATCCAAAGCTTTTAATTTGGCTTTACCTTTGATTTGGCGATTTGGCGTCAAGGCAATTTCGCGCAATTCATCACGACGGAACACCGATAATTTGATTGGCGTTTGTTGTTGCATCCAAAGTTTGTCGTTGATGTCTTTTGGTGTTAAACGCAATCCATTTGCCGCCACCAAAATATCACCCGCTACTACGCCTGCTTTCCATGCTGGGCTGTCGCGTTCAACTTCTATAACCGTAGGGTGATCGCCTGTGTCGCGAGTGCGCCATCCCGTGAACCATTCCTCTTTTTGCTCATCATCTTTGCCGCCTTCTACGACATAGCGCATGCCAACGTGGGTGAACAATTCGCTAAATGGAATCTCGCCCGTGCTATCGACATATTTCGCCCACCATGCGGACCAATCATTACCCGTTACTGTTTTTAAGGCAGTACGCACATCAGCTTCTGAGTAGCCACCTTTATCAACGGTATGGTGTTGATACAGATATTGATGTACATGCTCAAAACCTTTAGCGCCTTTGGTTTGTTCGCGGATCGCGATATCCATGGCAGTTGCGAGTAACATACCTTTGCTATAAATATTGACAGAGGCATTGCGTGCGCGTTCACCACCTGCGTCTATCCACGCATCGAAGCTGGACTCTGCCGCAGATTGTTGGAAGCGGCCAGGTTGATGCTCGTAAGCGAGTAGGGCTTTGGCAAATTCTTCCATGAATTCATCACGTGTTTGTATGCCAGCACGTAAAGTTAATAACTCTTCAAAATACGAGGTGTTACCTTCGGCCATCCATAGCAAACGTGTGTAATTTTCTTTTTGATATTCGTAAGGTACCATCTCTTTAGGGCGGTAAGCTTTCACATTCCAGGTGTGGACAAATTCATGTGCGGCAGTGCGGATGAATCCCAGATATTCTTTGCGAGGAGCGAAGCCCCAGCGAGGTTTTTGAATCACGGTAGAATTGATATGCTCGGTCGCGCCGCCAACACCATCAGTCGCATGCACTATAAATAAGTAGCGCTTGAAGGGGAATGCACCAAACAACTTACGGCCTTCTTCGACTACTTTTTTCAAGTCAGTTGCCATCTTTTTACCATCGTAATTGCCACGACCCCAGATCGCCAATTCAATAGTGTTGCCATCGACATCGAAGCTATGGAACTCATGTTCACCGGTTTCAATCGGTGAATCAATCAATACGTCGTAGTTTTTCGCCACGAAGCAATGATCACAATTTCCCTTGTCCATACCAGAACGTGAGATCCAATTTTTCGGTGTGTCCAAACTGACTTTCACCGCTTGGCTGCGGAACGGCGCGGCGTACATCAAAATGCCGCTGGCATCTAAGTAGGCATGTGTGTCATCAATGTGCTGAGTGCGCTCACCTAATGCATTGGCGTATACCTCGTAAGAAATTTTGACGGTCTCGCCAGGTTGTGTCTTGACTTGCCAAGTACCTTTGTCGGTTTTCGCAAAACTTAAAGCTTTGCCTTTACCATTGGTCGCGACAAATTGGCGGACGTTTTTACCCAAATTCAGTATTTCATATCGTCCTGTACGCCAAATTGGCATCTGCACATCCAGCGTTTTACCTGAAACAGCGGGAAAGTCGATTTGCACTTCCGCTAAATGCTGAACTGGATTGGTGATTTTGATTTGATATTGAACATCAGCAAATGCAGATGGTGCGGCCATGGCGCAAGCAAGCGCGAGCGAGCTAAGAAGTGTCTTTTTCATCTTATATTTTTGTTGAGCTTGAGGGAGTTTATTAATGCAAAATAAGATTGCGAGGCAAGCATGCAGGCAAATGTCAGGCTTGTCAATGAAGTGCTGTGTATGAAAATTTATTTTTATTACTTGGCTCGGCAGTAAAGAAAGTAATTTGTATAGGCATGCACGTAAAATAGCTTGATTTTGCTTGGATACCCTATGTCAGCTTCTTGTATCGTTTTGTAAGCTACGTTGTATGTAGCAGACAGTTTATTAAGATAAACGTTGTTCCGGGATTTTAAAAATCGCAGTTTCTCACTTTAATAGAAAATATATTTTCAAATTTGTGAGGGGGCGCCGTCTGCAGCGTAGTGATGGGCGCACATTATTTGCTGAGCAAATGGTGTGGTTTGTAATTGTGTAAACATAAAAAGCCACGTAATCAAGATTACGCGGCTTTTTGTATTCTGGCGGGAAAGGGGGATTCGAACCCCCGGTAGGCTATGAACCTGTGCGTTTATGCTATGAAATGTCGCATGGATAAACGGTCTGCATTTAAATTTTTGCGCTATTGAATTTGCGTTTATACACATCTAAGTGCTTGATTTGATTGAGTTGATAATTGTCTATTAGCGCAATTTTTCCGGCTATATGGTTGCATTTGTTATTCTTGTTAAGACCTGTTAATGGTGCTAATATAGGTGCTTTAAATGACTCTGAAGGTGATCTATGCCTCATCTTATATTAGCTGAAACGTCTGCAAGTGTTTCAGAACTCAAGAAAAATCCTATGGGTACGGTTGCTGCTGGGGAGGGAATGCCTGTCGCTATTCTTAATCGTAATGAACCTGCGTTTTACTGTGTTCCTGCAAAAGCTTATGAAGCTTTGATGGATCGAATTGAAGATTTAGAACTTAATGCGATTGCCGATGCTCGCAAAGGTCAGCCAATTGTGAAGGTAAAGCTTGATGACCTTTGAGCTTGGTTTCTTAGATGAAGCATTAAGAGAGTGGCGAAAACTCGATAGCAGTACGCGAGAACAATTTAAAGCTAAGTTAACTGAACGATTGGCTAATCCGCGTGTGCCGTCCGCAAAATTGAATGGTCATAAAGATCGCTACAAAATTAAATTGCGTAGTGTTGGTTATAGGCTCGTGTACGAGGTGCGAGACAGTGAACTCATTGTGATTGTTGTTGCGGTAGGCAAACGGGAAAGAAGCGCTGTCTACGATGCTGCTGCAAAAAGATAATTGCAGTTTCTTAATTACCGTTGAGGATGGTTGAGCTACAAACCGATTTGTCACTGAGCTAAGTCGAATGTACTGAAAAAATGGCAACCACGAAATGGAATTTGACGTGATTTTGCAATCGTTTATAATAAGATTAGAATTTTAAATATCGTCAACTGTTTAATTTTTCTGGTGCATATAAATTAGACTTAAACTTACTTCCAAATTTAAATCTTAGAAGCCCTTCCGTTTTGGAGTTTTGCTTGTAGGGTAAAGCGACATTCGTTATCCATAGCGGAAACGATTCTTGCTTTCGTATTTTGGGGGCAGAAAATAGCTCCCACTGATTAGACTGGACATTGCACCATAGACTGCGTCGGAAGCGACAACTTTAGAATTGTTCTCGCTTTGCAAAACAAAAAAAGTGATGCCGCACTATTTTGTCAACAGTCGATTGGCCGCAGTTATTTGATGGGGATGACAGAGAGGATATTTTTTTGTGAAATTTATTCAAAAGGTGATGTTATTTTTTGTCGTTCGTGATCAACGACGAATGATAAAAAAATTGCGTGATGCCAATATGCTTGTTGAGGCACAGGCTCTTGAAGAATCGTTGAAGACTTTAATTGCTAATCCAAACCGTTCAATGGAGCAAGTTATTCAAGACGAAAAATTGAAATTGATACGTCAAGGAAAGCATGAAAAGGCACTTGAATTCGAAGAAATTGCAGAGTCGGTGATTCCTGTTTTTAGGGGAGTACGGGAGATGCCTGTGGTTTTAAATTCTCAAGATTTGAAACCTATGCCAACTACTTGGCAGTCTTTTAAACGTATGTTTTATATTGGTATTTTGTCGTTTTTGTTTGCATTTTCTATCGCTCACTTTGGTGACTATGCGGCGGACTTAAGTCCAGATCAAGTGGCTACCTTAAAAACTGCAGTACTTTATTTCTGGGGTGGTTTGCTTGCCCTTTCATTTTGGACTGTTTATGTTTGCTGGCTGTTATTTCGTGCGGTCGATAACTATCGAAAACTGAAAAATAGACCTTGTAAAAAAGATTGATCTAAATCTTGTGCAAAATCTTTTTAAAGAATGTTCAGGCTAATTGATTTGACTACTTTGATCTTCAGCTCGCAATAGTGCTGCTTCTTGATCATCACGGATATGCGTAAGTGTAGTGATCTCGTGGTGAAATTCGTCCATCTGCTGGATTCGATTCATCGAGTCAGCCGTAAGGTTTGATTCTAATATTTTAGAATCACGCGCAGCCAAATTATCCCGAAAATATTGATCGCTTTCTGCGTCAGTGACCGGGTTCTTTTCACGCCACTTTTCGAATTCAATCTTTTTTTCAAATAGATCGTATGCGGCTGTTCTTCGCCTGAAATTTTTTGATAATTTCGGTGAATCATGACCATGGTATTGGTCAGTGATACCAGTCACCAGCCAAAAAGCATAATTTGGCCACAGTTTGCAAGCAGCTTCAATCAGTTCACCACTAGGTGTACTTCCACGATTCCACCAACTACGCCATGTTGCAGCGGTTATTCCAGTTAATTCTTCCAATTCCTTGTATTTTTTTAGTTCAGTCGTTTTGTGACTGATCAGTTCTTTCATTCGATTTGCAAGCATGGTGTTCAAATCCTCTTGACGTCAAGATTGTTTGGAACTATCATTCGTTTTAATTGAAACGAATGATAGTTCTAATTGATCTATTTTTGGTTCTGGTTAGCAATTGGATTATCCCTGAAATTAGTCAATTTGAGTAGATTGTGCCAATTTGATTTTTAGGTACTTTTGCTTGAATTTTCCCAATTGAAGGTTTAATTCGAACCTTTAATCGATGTATATGAATCTAAAGTTAGTTTTAATTAAGCTATTGAGAGAGCAATTCGCTAATTAGGTTACTCAGTAAATTAGTCAATTTGAGTGTATTTCTCAACTTTGAATTCTCTCAATGGTTTTGTTCAATTTTATTTTGAAAAAAAAGCTTGATGACGTAGAGGTCATCAATTCAATAACGGAAAATTATTTAAATTTCTTTTTGTTAATTTATATCTCGTTTAAAGGAAAACACCGCTATGTCAGTAGACTCAAAACATCACTTAAGAATCGTCGCATTTAAAACGATTGATTTCAAAAGCAAAAAAACCGGAGAGCCAGGTCAAATGAAATTGGCTCAATGCATAGTCACTTCTGAAAGTGCGGAAAAGGGGCAACAAGTAGTAGTCGGGGAGTTACTTATGCCCCGCCATCTCAATGAAACACCAGTCGGTGAATACTTAGCCGAATTTGAACTGTCGGTAGGTCAAGACCTGCGTGTCACTGCTCGTTTAACGCATTTACATCCATATGGGTCAATTGTTAACAGCACCCCTCGATCTGGTTCGGCAAAAGAAGCCGATAAGAAAGCGGCATAAAGATGCCTGCTGGATCAATTCAAACAGTAGTGGTGTGCGTCCCATCAACAAGCGCAACCGCTGCACAACAGATCGCATGTGCCAAAGTAGGTGCGCAATTTTATGTGCCAGCGACAGTGCAAGCCTATCTTCTTGATCCAAGCAGGAAAAATGATATCGATGCAGCGTTAGGGCAATTCGATTATGTCCATGCAACAGGTATTTGGACACTCGCATTTAGCATGGTCGTTGGTCTTTACTTTGTATCGCACGGAATCGGTCAAGTTCTCGGCATGATACGTCGGGGTTGATGATGCGACTGGGCGCTTCCCCAGATTTTTATAAAGGAGTTTTAACATGAACAAACATATTCAACGTGGTTTGGCATTGGTAGGTGCAATTGTTGTTTCCGGTTCTGCTCTGGCTGACGGTGGTCCTGATTTAACGCCATTAACTTCTGCTGTTAGTTTTGGCACAGTTGTGACGGCAGTGTTGGCGATTGCCGTTTCTTTGGCTGGCGTTTACGTTGCGATTAAGGGCGCTAAAACGGTCATTAGCATGATTAAAGGCGCGTAAGTTACGCGTAGCAGAAAAGGGGGCAAATGCTCCCTTTTTTTATTCCCTATCAATTGCAGAAAAGGCGACGACTATGACCATTAATCAGCTTTGGTATTTAATTATTTTTGCATGGGGAATTGTCTGTGCTTGGGCAGTCATTAAAGGTATCGACAACCAATTCTAGGAGTAAGCGAAATGGAAAATAGCATCATATTTTTATGTTTAGCTGCTGTGTGGTGTGCTTATTGGTGCGCCGTTTTGAGCGCATGTATGGCTGGCTACGATAAGTGGTGGGAGCCGTTCGTGGTTGCAGCAGTCTTTCCAATTTATACCATTTTGAAATTCGTACTGATCACAACAATTGGTTTGATGATGGTTATTGGCGCCGTGTATCTCATTCAGTCATTGTTGAGTGTTTTCATATGAAGAAAATTCTTATCGCCTTAACGTTGAAGAAGATATTTGTTCTAGTGGTGCTCTTCGCCATGTTCTTACAACAGCAAAAAGTCTATTCACAAGTACCCGTTGTAGCACCTGCGGCAAATTTCGTCGTGAATCGGGCAATTGGTGGTGTGATTACGAGAACGGCGATTACTCGTGGATTTGCGGCCAATGACCCACGTATTGCAGCAACCTTAGCCGGTGCTAGTAGCTCGGTTACCGCCTTAAACGTTGCAGGTACTGTGGCAGGAGTAGGGATGGCGGTTGCGGGTGCGCCTGTTTGGTTGACTATCGCTGCAAGTATGGGAATCTTAGCGGTAGGTGGTGCGATCATTGCCGGTGGAACGTCTCTAATGTTAAACAACAATTCTTTAACCATTAATTCGTCAGGTTCTGCAAAACCAGTTCCCTACACTCCCCCTTCACAAAATCCACAATATGATCCTTGGGGTGAACATTATGGTGCACAGGTGAGCATTTATCGCCTCTCAGATTGTTTTCCTTCACAAGCTTGCTACGCCTATCCACCTTTACCTAACGTCAATATTCCTTATCAGCGCAATATCTATTCCAGTGACTCCAAGGCTGGCAAGGTTGCATTGGTGTATTGGAGTTTGAACGAACTGAAAGAGAAATTCTTTCCCGTCAAAGTCTACGATTATCAATACGGTGTATTTAAAACAAAGACGTATTTCACATGGGCGGTAGAACCTCATCTTGAAAGAGCCGCTAGTGGTGTAAGTCGTTTAGTCGGTGTTGCCTCGACAGAGACGGTGTGTTACTTCCCGATAGATGAATGTGCGAATGCAATCGCCAGTGGTGTTGGCGCATCGTTGTCAACCAATGGACAAATAACTAGACCTTGGAATTCTGATGACGAAAGAATTTTGATTTTTCCGACGGAGATTCCGCGGTCGGTACAAAATCTGGATGGATTAGTAGGGGCGATTACGCCATCAGAACTCGCTGAAAAAATTGCACCTGATACTTTGGCTAAACTCGTTGATCAAGCTTGGATGCGTGCTGCCGCTCAGCCTGGTTATCAAGGTTTGCCGTACTCAGTGACGCAACCAGTGACAGTTACTGATGTTGCGCCGTGGCTCGCTGAAAATCCAATGGCTGCACCAACTGTTAAAGATCTTTTAGCACCGCCCAATGACCTCGGTAGTGTCACTGTCCCTGTTTCCCCGACCGTTACCGCCAGCGGTACTTCTGCTAATCCTAATCCACTTCCGTTGCAAGATGTGAATGTGGTGAATACGCCAAAAGTCGATCTTGGTGCCGACCCTAAAATTCCAGCACCCACTTTAGAACAAACACCATCTTCGACTGAAATATTGTATCCATTGATTACGCTATTTCCTGAACTAAAAAACTACCAAACGCCGCAACACGTTGGTGAATGTCCAAAGCCGCAATTTATGATTTTTGATAAGTCGATTGTGATGGATAGCCATTGTGCGATTGCTGAGCAACATCGACAAACGATAGCCGCAGTCATGTTAACCGTCTGGATTCTAGTCGGCATCTTTATTCTTCTTTCTGCGTGAGGTCGTTATGCCTGCTGCACTATTTGGAATTTTATTTTCTGCACTACAAAGTTTTCTCGGCTTCCTATTGCGCTCAGTGGTGGTGAAATTTGTTTTGTTTTACGCGCTTTATTTTGTAGTTAGAGAATTCATTCCTGTGCTGACTAGTTATGGCCTATTGCCAGGTGCGGGTAAGGCTGCATCGCTGAGTAATTCATTAGTCACAATTCCAAGTTCCGTTTGGTATTTTTTAGATTTGATGAGTTTTTCAAGTGGAGTGAGTGCGGTGTTATCTGCCTATGTCACTCGCTTCATTATTCGTCGTATTCCATTGATTGGTTGATCATGGCCATTAATGCGTATGTCGGTTTGCAAGGGTCAGGGAAAACTTTTGAAGTTGTCTCTTCACCTGTATTAGATGCTGTGTCACAAGGTCGTCGTGTGGTGACAAACGTTGCGGGAATTAATGAAGATCTGATTCATGAATATCTAGTGAATAAGCGTGATGCACAGATTGATAAATTAGGTCAAATTGTTCACGTAGAAAATGATCGTATATTGCAACCACAATTTTTCCCTGACGAGGAAAAGCCTGAATTGGAATCGGTGGTTAAGGGTGGTGATCTCGTTGTGGTCGATGAGGCTTGGCGTTTTTGGGGAACTGATAGTGGTAAGTTATGTCACGAGCATATGCAGTTCTTTCGCATGCATAGACACTATGTTCATCCTGAAACATCGGTTGCTTGTGATGTCGTTCTCATGACACAAGACATCACTGGTTTGCATCGCTCAGTAAAGAACGTCATTGAGTTTGCATTCAGGATGCACAAGCATAAGTCCTTAGGTTTTTCCAAACTCTATCGTGTTGAAATTTACGAAGGTTGGAAACTGAATGGTAAGACGCGCATTGATGATCGCCAGAAAAAATACAATCCTGAAATTTTCCCTTTATACCAAAGTTACGCCGGTGGTTCCGGTACAGAAAATGCGATTGATAAACGTCAAAATATCTTGGCAAATAAGCGTATATGGGTACTTGCTGTCATCGTCTTTCTAATGATTGCGGGTGGCATTTATGGCGTATCGCGATTTTTTAACCGAGGTTCTGAAAATAAATCGCTTAGTAACGAATACACTAAGTCAATTGCAACACAGGACTCTACTAAAAATCTAAGCGGACAACACGATGTGAAAGCTGCTCCCGTCAATACGGACGGTTTCTCTGATTCATGGCGCATTGTCGGTGAATTTGAGTCTAAGAAAATGCGGTGGGTGGTTTTATCAAACCAATCAGGAAAGCTGCGAGTTGAATCACCATCGGTATTTCATGGTTCTGGTGCAATTGCCATTGGCGAGATTGATGGTGAACATGTGTCTAGGTGGTCAGGTGGAAACGACAAATCAATTGTCCCGCAGGTGGCTAAATGAAATTGATTTTCTTAGCTATTTTGATCCTCTTTCATGTCAATGCATTTGCTAGCACGAACGCCGTTATAGAGAAGATCCAAAAGCAACGTGGAATTAAGGCTTTAATCGTTCCTGCAAAAGACATTCAGGAAGTGAAATTTGATTTTCAGTCAGTGAATGTTGCCCAAGTGATTAGCCTCGTGTATTTGGAAGCCTTGAAGCAACCTTACGTAATTGATCCCTCGGTGCTGAAAGATGACCGCCTAGTGTCATTTCGATTTGATACAGGAAGCGGAAATTTGAAACTCTTTTGGCATGAGTTTATGGATTCGTTAGGTTTTCAAATTGAAACACGTAAAGGCGTTGATTACCTATTCTCGAAGAAAATCCCAGAGGAAGTTAAACCAATCACCGAAGTGTTTGTGTACCGCCCACAGTATCGCCAAGTTTCGTATTTAACCGGCCTTCTAACACCGCTATTCACCTCTGGTGCATTTACCGTAAATCGTCAGGTACATGCGAGTGTCGGTGCAAAGAATCCACCTAATTCCGCGGCTCCTGGATCGGTTGCCGCTTCGATTGATCAAGAAAGCGACACCTTAGTGTTTCAAGGAACATCAGAAGAAGTTTCAAAGTTAAAGAAAATTTTACCAATGGTCGATCTCGCCACTGGTGAAGTGGTTGTGAAATTAGTCGTGTATGAAGTGACGACCGGAAAAACAGAAGGATCGGCGTTTGGTTTGGCGCTTAATTTGCTCGGCGGACGGTTCGGGCTATCAATTGGTAACGTGAATAGTTTGGCGAACTCTATTTCGATCAAATCAGCAAATATTGATGCTGCTCTATCGGCGCTTTCTGGCGATACACGATTCAACGCCATATCAACACCACAGCTTAGAGTTAAATCAGGCACACAGGCGCGTTTAACGGTCGGTCAGGACGTTCCAACGCTCGGCGCTGTCACATATACTCAAAATGGCGGTCAACCCGTCCAGTCTGTTGAATATCGATCCTCGGGTGTAATTCTTGATTTATCACCTGTAGTCAGAGAATCTACAGTTGATATGACCATCGATCAACAAATCAGTGATTTCGCAAAAACTCAAACAGGTGTGAACAATTCTCCCACTTTGACTAAGCGTCAGTTGTCTACGACCGTAAGTGTGGCTGATGGTGAGCTAGTGTTAATTGGTGGACTTACCCAGGACAAGAATACGGATACGCATTCTGGGATGTCATTTCTGCCGAAGCTCTTTCATACAAAAAGTAACGATGGTTCAAGGACTGAAATTTTACTGATGCTGCAAATTTTGAGAGTCCGTTCTCAGGTGGGCGAAGTTGCGCATGTTAATTAATCTTTTGTCGGTTGATGCCTTTATTTTTGTAGACAAAAAAGTGGTTGGTAAACAGTGATGGTTCTACTTAAACATGTCGCGTTCGGGCGGCTTCATCGTCCGATGTTTGCGGTAGCTGCCGGGTCGGTAGACCTTCGCGAAGCGAACAGCGTATCCCGCAAACAAGCATGTTTAAGCGATAGGAGATTCAGTAATTTTGTTTTGCCCTTTCGTGCAGCATCCAGCACAAAAGAAATAGGCGTCGTGAGCAGCGTGACGCCCGCAGCGCCAGCGAGGACGGAAGCGCGCGCAGCGCGCCTAAACTTGTATTAGGGACACTTAACGGAAACAGCAAAATTCTGGGGCGGCAAGGGTCACAAAGGTTTGTTTAAAAAAATGGTTTTGTAAAAAAAAAGAGACGCAACACCTGCAAGTGTTCGTCTCCATGATTGACGCATTTACTAAGGAGCTGCATCAATGTTTAGTAATATAGATGATTCACAATGTTCAAGCAAGAATTTTGAGTTTGACGAGAGGCGGCTTGCTACAGAAGATGAGACCGCAAATTGGTTATTAGACGATGGACCTGTTTTAAAAACTACTTGGATGATTTACGACCGTCAGTTTCCTGATGGGCAAAGAGAGATTTGTGCAACTCGCTCTGTTCGGATTAAGCAAACAGGTTCGTTACCGATGCCAAATCGATCTAAGCGCGGCGATTCTGAGAAGCGGGGGCAGAACGATGAAGATAGCGCCAAACGCGCTAAACAGGCTGTCAGACTGCGTTGTAAAGCTATTGCTGTTGATCGTATGCTGACACTTACTTATCGCGAAAATATGCAAGACACTGAGCGACTGAAGAAGGATTGGGATTTATTCCGTAGACGTATGGGGAAGCATAAAGATTTTCATTATGTAGCCACGGTGGAGCGTCAAGAACGTGGTGCATTTCATATTCATGTGGCTGTGCACGGTCGCCAAGTTTATCAATTGATTCGCGCCATCTGGCAGAAGATTGTAGGGCTGTCAGACGATGGAAAACAAGGCGGACAAATCAATGTGCGTGATCCGCATAGGTTTGGATTCGGTAAGCATGGTGCGCACAAATTGGCGGGTTATATCAGCAAATACATTTCAAAAGATCAGGATACGCACGAACTANTGTACCTGAGAAAAATTATTATCAACTGCCATACGGTGCAGATGCATTTGAAGCCTTCTCTCACGTCATGCAATTAGGTGCTACACATAACAGCGAGGGAATGACATTCTTTTCTAATCAAGCATTAGGTGTTTGTTGGGTTGCTACTGCGCCTTGTATCAATTAATGAGGATTCGATCTATGTTTCTGACCGATGATGAAATAAGAGAACTGACAAGGCGGGTGCATCACAATGTCCAGTCAAAGACTTTAAGCAAGATGGGTATTGAACATCGATTGCGCCCAGATGGAAGTGTTGCCGTATTGCGATCTCACGTTGAGAGTATTTTGAGCGGTAAGTCAGATAAGAAAACGAAAATGGTCACAGAGCCGAATTGGAGTGCATTGAATGCCACGAGCGCGTAATCCAGAAAATAGAGGTTTGCCTGCACGTTGGAAGCATGAACATGGCGCTTATTTTTATCAAGTGCCTGTTGGTCAAGAATCAACGTGGGATGGTAAGAAAAAATTTAGGCTAGGCGCTACTTTGCCAGAAGCTTATAAAGTTTGGGCTGATCGTATTGGTGTCGTGGATAAAGCAAAAACAATTGGCGCATTGCTAGATCGTTACATGCTACAAGTTGTGCCAGGCAAGAAAATAACAACGCAAACGCATAATCGAGTCGCTGTTAAACCATTGCGTGCTGTGTTTGCTGACGTTCATTTGCTCGACATTAAGCCTATGCACATTTACCAGTACATAGAAAAGCGTGGAGGTGGTACAGGTTCACGTAGAGAAATTGAGGTGTTGTCGCATGCATTTACTAAAGCTGTGGAGTGGGGATTTATTCATCAGCACCCATTTAAAGGCGAGATCCGTCTAACTGGCGAAAAAGCTCGAACTCGCTATGTCGAGGATTGGGAAATCGTTGAATGCTTGTCTTTGGAGTCTAAACGTAAATTTGGTAGCGTACTTGCTGTTCAGGCCTATATCAGAGTGAAACTACTTACAGGCATGCGGCTAGGTGATTTGCTGCGTCTTACAATGTCCAATTTGCAGGAAGATGGCATTCACTTCACGCCAGGTAAGACGCAAACTACCACGGGCAAACGTATGGTAATTAAATGGTCAGATGAATTGCGTCATGCGGTCGAGATGGCGAAGAAAGTTCGACCAACCCAGTCATCACCATTTTTGTTTTGCAATCGTGATGGAAAAGGGTACTTTAATGAGATTACTGGTAGGGCTGGTGGTTGGGAATCTTTGTGGCGAGGTTTCTTCGCTCGCGTTATGGCCGAGACTAAAGTAAAGGAAAAATTTACCGAACATGATTTACGAGCTAAGTGCGCTAGTGATGCAAAAACCTTAGAACATGCTTCAGCTCTTTTGTCTCACGCCGACAGTAAAATTACAGACCGAGTGTATAGACGAAAACCTGAATTTGTCGATCCGCTTCGGTAGCTCATTTGTTGTCATTTGAATATTTTTAGATTTGAATGTCGGAATTTTGATTTCTTCGATCTAAATTAGTGCACTTGCCCTTACTTACCGTTAGATGGTCAAGTCATTATTCTCTCGCGGCATTACAGATGCATACATTGTTACGGTGTTCCAAAATTTTATTGAGAACATGGCTGCAACGGGGTCGTCAGTTGTTTTTAATTTCCTAATTTGTATACCAGGCCCTCTTTGGTATGTTGTTCCATAAAGATCAAGTAGGTCTATCAAGTCTGCTGCGCCAATATCTGTAAGTGCAAAGAAATCAATTTCATATGGGGATTCAATAAATTGCTCTGTTTCTATATAGGTTATTCCACGTACGATTTTTTCAGTAGCGCGGCGAAAACTTTTTTCTGTAACTATAATTGCGCTTTGATTTTGTCTTGGTCGAGCCCAACGTTCTTCAAGGCCTGGATAAATCCCTTTCTCAGGAATTTCTTCACCGTGGAGCATTCCTTCTAACAGTTTATTGCGTCTTGCTAGTCTGATGCGTGCGTCTTTTTCACTTTTTGCTGCGTTCGGATCCATGCTCCTTAGTATTCTTTTGTATATACCTGAAGCTGCCTCGGTGTTTGGGTTAACGCAACAAATGAGATATCGTAATAATTCATCTTCAATAATGCCAAGACTTGCATTGCATGCAAAGCACGAAGGAACTGTCCATTTCTCCAAGTTGGCGGGGGTGGTATCTGGATACCAACTTTTTGGAATAACATGATCCCAATTTCTTGGAACGTTTTCGGTTAAGCAATGGACGCATCTTCCGATTGGTGGTGGTTTGGGTTTTGGCATGACAATTTTTGTGTATGGATAAGTTACATTGGAATGCGATGCGAAAATAATTCACATACATTGCAAAGTATTAATACGCCAATTGATCAATGGCGATAGTTAAAATTTGATTACTTGTGCGAATATCTATATGCATTTTAACGTCGGATGTTAGATGCCTACAATTGAAATGGCAATATAAATTAACGTCGTTGAGCGGGTCTCAAAATGTAAGGCCGCGCCGATTTTGGCACCATTTTGTGCCGAAGTTGGCACTAGTTAGGTGCCAACTTTCAGGCAAAAAGACCTACTAATTACTAGAGTTCTTCGATCTTATTGCCAGCTGTGATTAGCCTGGGGAATATGATTTCTTCGATTGGAAGAATAATTAGACCTAGACAATATAGTGAGCATTTCTGGGTTTGAAAATTCATATCGTAGTAGACGCCCGACATTGGGTTTGGTGTCGCAATGCGTTGAAGGCTTGCATACAAAGGAAGAGACACTTCGAAGCGCTTGGGGTGATTATTAAAACCTTTTGCTCGCTCGGCATGCGCACGATCGATAAATAATTGAGGCTTGATTTCGGTGTCTATTTGCATGGCGGCGGGTCATGGTACTAATTTTGAGATTCAATATTAGCACCTGTGTTAAGCAACGTGTAAACTATCCAATGCGGACTATATCTCTACAGTTACGACAGTTAAAGTAGGTGCTACTCCCTCAATCACACCATCCCGAACAAATACCTTATTGCCAACTGTACTTACTCCACGTGCAGTAATGTAGGCACCACCTGGCAATTGAATATCGCAATATGTTGAATGTGACGCCACGACTTCACCTATTAACAAAGGTGACTCAGGTATTAAGTCCTTAAAAATTCGATATAGATTAGCCATAAGTCTGTAACTCTATCGTTTGTCTAACAGTTGAGCCTTGAGCCGCAATTGAAACTCCTGAAACTATGCCCGTTAAATTATGTGTATCAACATAGCGAATGATAGTACCAGGATCGATAATACCTACCTCTGGAAATACTGGGAAAGCCAATGAATAGATCGCGCTTGGCCCTGTATTGGCCAACTCTGCAATACCTCTCTGCCTTACGGCAATTTCACTTGTAATCAGGGCATCAACTATCATTGGCGCTTCCATATCTCCAGCTGACCCAGCGCGCCGAACGTGACCGTTAACGCCTCCAATTGAGCTGCCGCTGATATGAATTGAATTGTAAGATGGTAATTGAATCCAATTGACAGACTCCTTTACCACCGCAGCCAATGGTAATTCAATATCAGGGGTAGCGCCTGATAGTTCCCATGGTTTAACGGGTACGCGCTTACGTACTCTTAGAGTCTTACCAACAGGATCGGGCTGTATGAATGCACCCGCAGCCGCCGCTATCGCCGTACATGCTGCCATGTAGCTCCCTTGATGGCTCCAAGCGCCAGCAGGCACGAGCCAATCATCAATGCGCCAGTCAATCGACCATCCAAGCGTAACTCCGTTTGTTTGCAACACGTCTTGCATTAGCTGCTGAGCCGTACGCTCTTCACTATTTCTGAAGCTTAATATGGGGCTGTAAGGGTCGGCCAGCATCGCTGATTGCCCACGCCCACTCACTGTAATAGATGAGTTACCAAATGTCCTATCTCGACTGATTCCCTCTGCCAAAAGTAAGTAGGACTGGCCATTAATGCGCGCTTCCAATACAACTGGGTCACCAAGAGCATCAGGCTCTACCAAAGATAACGCGGAGGCAGGCATGCTAGCTGAGAACGCCCAAGTCCATGAATCCATATCAATATTCATTGTAAGGCTCACGTCTGGAAGCAAATGATTACCGTCTACACGTCTTAGTTCTACATTATTAATCACAATATATGTCCTTTTAGAGGGTATAACTACTTTTGCAGGTGCGGTCTGGCGGATACCAAAAAGAACATTTGTATCGGTTGTGGCAGCTTCTTTGAACAGCAGAGCTACCGCATTGCCCAATGGAGGTTTATATCCATCAGGCAAAGTTGGATCTACCGGACGAACATATCTCCCGTAATTTGGTTTCTTACCTTGATCCCATTGGATCATTCTCTGTGACTGTCTAATCTGCGCAATACTAAACGGGTCAACTGAAGTCCTCTGCTTCGCTATTGCCCTATACCAGTTAGTCAAATTTTTAACGCTAGGAAGTTGCAACAAATCGACATGCAGGCTTGCTGAGATTTTATTTACACGAACGGCTTGATCCCAAACTAAAGCTCTATAACGATTTGACTTTGCAAGACTTGCGTAAGCCGATGATGAGCCAGTACCTACAGACTTTGTTGCTTGCCAACTGATGCTACGATCACTTTTCTTTGTTCTAGCGTTAAAAATGAGAATGTCGACCGTTCGCAATTTAGACATCGCATTGGATACGTAAGATTCAATGTGTCGTTTAACGTTTTTCGGTTTTTCGCTTTTATCAGTGCTTTGGATATTTAAATTTTGTGATTTCGTCCATGCACTTACAGCCTTACCTACTGGGCCACGATAGACAGCATTATTAAAACTAACCTGGCTATTCATTGTCGGCGCTTCGATTGAAGCGGCCATAGCAACATTCACGACTTTGTAAACGACGGCAGTTAACGTTGGCGCGTCAATAGCCGCAGTTAGCACAACCTTGTTTTCAGGCGCGACATCGTCACCACTATTAAACCGTAAATCAACGGGATGAGTGGTTACTAAAGGAGCCTTAAAACGAAGATCAAAGTCGCCCATCATCCGCCTTCGGCAAGATCAGCTTGGACAAGACTAATGAAACTACCGAGCAGGACATCAACTTTGTCCAATTTAAACGCTGCAGTCGAAACGAGAGGGTCATCAATCTGCAATGCTGTTCCAGAAAATACAGGATGCCCATCGCTGTCTACGACACGCCCCCATGCAATTAGACCAGCAGAAACGACTTGACCAGGTGTAATGGAAGTTAAATGAAGTCCGGTGCTGTCAACTGTCCCGCAAGGATCAGTTAGCGTTATAGAAGCAATCAGTGTCGCCGTGACAGCAGCATCAATTGCAGTGCGAGGGGAGGTGTAAAAATCAATTCGACCTGGACCAGACCCCGCGTCGATCTTTACCCGTGTGGCTTCCGATTTTGCCTGTTTTGTGGCCGCTGCAACTTGGATTGAACTTGTCATATTTAGAGTACGGGAGTGATGCTGTCTTTAATGACTGCGTTGTAATTGTCGGTATGATCGAAAGCGACCACATAATATTTCTGAATTGCTAGATTGGTGAATGCGTAATTCCCTGCGGCATCACTCCAAGTCTCATCGATCAATTGACCGTCGGCTTTTCTGTAAAGACGAACGCGACGAGAAAGAGGTAAATCGCTTGGTAAATGGGCTTCTTTTACAGTTCCGACAATCCTTGCATAGCCGAACGCCAGACCCTTCATGACTCGGGATACAGGTATGTGACCGAACTTCCTAGCACTCGCCACATACCCACGTACTAATAAACCCACGTTTCTATTTACGGACATAGACTCGTCAAATAAGTCTAGGCTCATTGCGGCCGATGGCGGGGTAAAGTTTGCCGAGTACAGTGCTTTGTTAGCGTAGGTAAATTCGCTAATGTCCCCCGCAAAACCCTCGGATGAACTGTTGTTACCCCCTATGTATTTTACGAGTAACTTCAGACTCCTAGACACTGAAGTACCCACCCCATTGAGATACAGGGTAGTTGTACTACCTATCTTGCATAAAGCAACGTGATACCAAGTATTAGCAGTAATGGTTGGACCTGTGATTTGGTAAGCGCCACTCGCATAGAAACAAATTTGAGCCAGTTTTAACCCTATGCTGTTTGAAGAGTCGATACCCGCTAGGGTTTGATACGCCCTCGCTACTGTAGTAGTTCTAAAGAAAAACGAGACAGTGAAGTCGCCGCCGCTAACGTCATCCCCAATGAACCCTTCTCTGAAATACAGTCGATTGGTGGTTGTAGAAAACTGCAACCCACTACCACCGAACCTACCACTGGAAGCGGAAAAGTCGCAGCCATCCCTTACCCACATCCCCACATTGATTCGGCAGGGAGTGTACATTTTAACGGTATCACCAGCACTACCCGTCAAGGGTAGTCTGGCAGCAATAGGTAAAAGGCTGTAATCTTTACTCATATCACTACGCCCACGGACCCGTTACGTCTATTACATATAAGCCGGTTGAGGTCATTTGTTGACCTATAGTGAAGGTCTTAAATCTACGATTTGGTAGGCCAGCTATGGCTGTAATCATATCCCCATTCGCAAATGATCCCAAAGGTACACGCTGAGGAACCCCAAGCAACCCTCTCATAGTGCCGCGCAGAGCATAACTAGATGATGATTCACTGATATAAATTGGCGCTGTAAATAAACCGCCGTCAACAGGATTAGGGTAGCTAAAACCTGATGTTGTGCCGTCCCCTGAATAAAAACCAGTTGACCCCGTTACCGTTGGGCAGGACTTGACAATAGGTATAGCTGACCCCAATGTGCTGTAGGATCTAGCCATATAAATACCTGTAGAACTCGTAGCAGAAAAGTTCAGTAAGTGATCGCTTGAAGCATAGCTACTCGATATATCTGAAGTCATACCATGAATCGTGCAGTGGTAAGCATCGCCAGCTTTGAATGTACCGATATCCCCGAAGAAGCAAATTTCGTAAGACGTTGGGTAGTTCGCTGAGGCTGCTGCTCTGAGTGTGTAAAAACTCTTGGTGTCGCCAATAAAAAACCAAGGACGCGCCACGGTGTCTGCTGACTGGCTCTTTGACCACCATAACCCTGTCGCCATCTGTACAGTAGTTGGAAAAGCGCCTGACCCCGTATTAATATCGGTCATGGTTTCGTACCCTACCACCTTAGCAAAACGTGGATTAGTGTCGTCAACGCGCAAGTAGCTACCAGTAGCGGTTAAGTCTGGTGACTTGTACGCAGCCAAATTGGTACCCGAAAACGCCTTTGTCCAACCCGCCGCCGCGATCTTAAAAGTGATTGCGCCAGTCGCTGTCTGGTTCGTTACCGATGTTGCAAAGCTGACGGTATTTCCGGTCACAGCCGTGACGCGCTGCTCACCATTTAGATCTGATGGACTTGCATTCGCTACTAAAATAACAGAGTCCACCACCGCCGAGTGCCCTGTGGATACACTGATCGTGGCCACGCCTCCCGATACAACTAAGCTATCTGCGGACTTGAGTCCAAAACCATTTACCAAAACTGCATCGAGCAATGCAATCAATGACCCCGCTACCCCATTTAGAACAGGGGAGTTCGCCATAAGTGAGCTAAAGAATTTAACGCTTGTGTCAACTGGTGATGTCATTGCATTTCCTTATTATGGGCGATCAATGTCGCCGCGAATTAAAACAGTGAAAGAATCGTTTTGCGATGTCGCTGGACCTTGCTGAATGGTTCTACTTATCCAAACGGGGAACAGTGCTCCTACAGTGTTAAATCGAAGAATATTGCCTGCCGCCCAGCCAGAACCCCAGCCCAATGCAGGTATGGAGAAATAAGGATCACCCGAAGCAGGATTGAGCGGTACGCAATCAGTCGCAGTATTACCAATCGCGATTACACCGACATGTTCCCCGATTACTTGAAAAGCCGTAGTGCTAGTAAATTGAACTACCCAACGTTCTGTTATCGCACCAGTATTACTAACAACGATTGGATATAAAGCATCGTTAAAAGTTGGCGTTGCAGGCGATCCATTGACAGCATCTGACCAAGCATTTCCCGTCCACGTCGCTTGATCAAAATTGATTGGGACGCGAGCTTTCATATCACCGATAATTAAAGCAGAGCTGATATAAGAGCCAATCGGAAAATCATGTGTGAGCTGTTGAGTAAGACGCAGGCTGCCATTGATCTGTGCATCCGCTAGCAAACTCATATCTTCGATACGGTGCTCAACGCGCACAGGCTGGCTATAACCACTCACATCAGTAAAAGTAACCGTTCCAGCATCAAGGTCAGCCGTATAACCGGATGTGATTAAAGCGCCGTTAGCACCATACACACGCATGCGGGATAGCCTTGTTCTACCAACACTAATTACATCACTGTTGGACACCGACTGCGCGGTTGTCTTCGTCGTGTGATGTATGACGCACATATCGCCAGTGCGTAAAATTGGCACCCTACCATCACTCGGTAACCGGACAGGATCAATACCTAAAACGCTTGCGTCGAGTGGTAGTGTTGATGTAACTACGGTGTTGTACTGTATGGTCTCAGGATTAACGAGTAATGGTTTGAAGATTTGACCACCGACGACACTTGCAGCGTCATACCACCACGCCGCCTCATTGCCTGCAGCAGCGACCATCTTCCCGAAACGTACAGTTACTGCGCCTGTTCCATTTTTAACCTTTCCGCTAACAAATGCACCTGTGATGTCGCCATCGGCATTAGAAGTAGCAGTAACCAATGTGCCGTCTATTGCAGTTGCCTGCAGATAGAAACTACCTGGACGTATTGGTGCTCCAGTTGTTCTAAAACTCGCCTTGCAGACACCGCGGCCATCCACGAACGTTAAACAGGATTTGATTGAAAGTGTCGTGTCTACATCCCATTTGGTAACAGATACTTCTCCCGATGTGTGATCAACTGTGCCAGATAACACCCCAGATCCAGTTGATAGGTCAATCGAGCTGAAAAGCTGTCCTGCCCGATCAATATAGCGCGATGCCCCTAGAGTGAAGACCAAACTACCCAATACAATCTTTTCATTCTCAGAAATCTTGAATTTCAAAGGCGGGTTAAACATTTCGGATTCAGTCGTCACAGTGGCCATCGAGGCGACAGTCTGAAACTTCACCAATACGGCACTATGTATGTTGATGTCGCATTGCACGGCAGTTGGTATAACCGATATTAAATCGCCGTCAGGCTCCAAATCACGAACGTATAAAGTCTCTAAACCACGCGGTTGAAATTGGATAACGCCTGTCGTGTAGTTGATCGTACCTATGATCGCGTTGTCACGCGACTTCATGACATTACCAGAGCCGTCATCGATCAAAGTTACAAAACGGTTTTCGCCAGTTGGCGATGCTGAGATATTTTCGACGCGGCTAACGTAGTAATCAATCGTTAGCGTTCTCGGCTTAATAGGTGACAGTGTATTCGTCAAGAGTTTTAACGAATTGTCTGGTTCTCTGTCACCACTTGGAAAGTTCTTTTCTACTGTGCCAGGTGTTCCGGCCACAGCACCCCTAGAGTAACTAACAACGATATTTGTGTTGTAGTCACGTGCACCATTAATGACAATCTCACCTGTCGAATAATTGACTTTACCCGTTAAACCACCGCCCGACAAAGCGCCGCTTCCGCTGTCTGTCAATGTTATGTTCGCTGCAGCTTTGGTTAAAGTGACTGACAATGAGGAACGATCAATATTTCCTTGTGCCACAGTCACCTTATTGTATAAGCCCGATACACTAGTGCTACGAACAAAAGTATCGACTTTCGAACCCCAAGAAAAGATAACGCGGCTACCCACGTCAGGCAAAGCACCAAGTGTTACAACAAGGGTTCCCATCGTGTAATTGACCGACCCCGATCCGTAAGCGGTTTCATCGCCTTTAAGCTGGCCGTCACCATTAACATCTCGTAATCGATACCACTTGCCTAACGCCATAAAGTCTACAAATGCCGTTCCAGGAGATGGATGAGGTTGCATACTCTTTGTATAGACAGACCCACGATTAGCGAGTGTTACTTCAATGCTGTCAGTAAATGATGATTGCTGTTGAGCTGCACCGTATGTATAAGCGATAGCATGCGATCCGATTGTCCATGCACCAGCCACAGTTAGATCCGGTGTGATGCTCCCAGTTAAATAATCAACAGCGCCCAAGACCTTTCCTGCCGCATTAACGATATTCCCAGCACCATCGTCCGTCTTTGGATTGTATGTACTGGTTCCGCCAACAGCGGTAAGCGTTAAAGATCTCGGCGCGATACCCCCACCAAAGTACATGGGAGCATTGTTTAACCAATCTGCCGAAGGGCGACTAACCGTCGTACCTGATGCAACAGTGATTGTCGCGCCCTGGATCGTCGCTGACACAACAGGAGTCTCGATAGTCGAACTTGGCACCAGTGACGTGTAAAGCGAATCCACTTTAACGTCAAGCGAACCAAGCAACGACGCCTGCGTTAAAGCCTGTGCACCATAATAACGAGCCAAATCAACTACAGAGGTCTTGCGAATACGCGCACTATTTGGATATAGGGCAGAATTGAATATACGCTGTGGCTCTTCACCTGGGAATGTATAACGCAGAGGGTCACTAGTCGTAATTAAAATTACGCGTCGATCAAACGTACCCTGTCCATCTTCAAAAGTTTGGACGCTGGATGTTATCTCCTGAATTCGAAAATATTGCTGTTTAATGACACCTGTTTCCGTAACCAGTGCAAATACCTGACCCACTTCAGGCATTGCATGTTCTACACGCTGATAAGCTAAAACTGCACGTTGACCAATTACTTGCTGGCCATACGGTATCATATTGTCGAGTGGCCCGGCGACGACATACGATTCAAGCTGTAATTTGGCATCACTACGCTTATCAAAACCATCGCGAGTGGTAAAGAGTGTACAAGTCACTTTTGGATCATCTGGCGGGTCTGAGATAATCATGTTCGCCCCATAGTAGCTCTCGACCGATGGGACATTAACTTTAGGAAAAACTTTGCGCAAGTTGACACGACCATAGGCGCGATCAAGCTCTGAAATGTCTGGAAAGATGCCATTGCTTGCACCGTCCACTATTTCAACACCAGTGGCACGGCCACCGCCTTCATCCACGTCGTCCATCACTTGCGATTTCAGTAACTTGATGTCACCTTCTAAGATTGCCATTGATCAAATCTCCATTAATTTCAAAGTAAAGCGCCACCAGCTATCTGGATCTGAGGAAGCAATGCCCGTCACTGGCTCAGATTCAATTACAGGTGATTCTTGATGACGAAACACAACGACGAACATACGGCCATCATCTAACGTCAATTGCATTTGCAAGTCGGGCACTGAAGCCCAGGCTAACAATTGATCAAGTATGTCTCTGGTATGCCAAGCCATTTCTGGCTCAGGATGTTGCAAGGTGATAAAGCGCCCAGCTTGCTTGACAGCCGATTCAATGATCAGCGCACCAGCTATGCTGTACTGAGCGTTAGATACGACTTTCGACCAGCTATGCTCATCGATCCAACGCAAATCATGCGATAGACTGAGGCTAGTATTGGTCACCAAATTTTTAAGAATCAATTCGATACTCCTTTGGCTTTCTTCAGCATGTTTAATAAAGCCTGTTCATTTGCTGCATCTACCGTGACAGGGATACTTTTACCGCTTCCATCAGTAAAATTAACCTGGATTGTTTTGGATGGCGCACTACTAGTGTTCGGTGCTGACATAGAACTGGAACTACTTGGCAGTTGATTTAATAGAGATTGGGATGACACTTTTCCCATTTGATTAAAGTCAAATGCAAAACCACCGCTTCCACCAGCATTGGCACCGACACCCTTCAAACCATTTGTGGCGCCATTAGCATTGGCTTTGATGTCCGCTTTGACTTTTTCTATCTCCGCGTTCACATCAACATACATTTGCTTATTGACCAAACGTTCTGCGGTAACCCGCGCACCACCATAGCTAAGCCCTGCGTCTTGAAATTTGCGCGTTAAAGAATCGACCGTCTCCGCTATAAATTCGTTTTCCTCTTTCTTCGAATTCGGCGTTTGTCGATTGTTCGTGTTGTTAGTGTTAGGGTCTGGCGGGGCTTTTACATTCTTAGATGCATCAGCTAGGTCATTCATTGACTTTGCCGCTTTGTCCGTAGCCTTCGACGCATCATTCATGTTGTCTTTGATTCGCCGAGTCTCTTCCTCAGCGGCCTTGGCTTGGTCAACCAAGAATTCTTGCTGAATACCTTGCTCTTCTAGTTTTAGCACCGCTTCTTCTTGCTTATTGACAGCTCTAGTGGCCACCTCAAGTTGTTGCTGAGCAGCAGCCGTGTTTTCTTGTGCCTGGCGGGCTTTCTGCACATACAGTTCGTCACCACGATGCAGCTCAATGTCAATCTCTGCATTCAATTGACGCTGTTGAGCGATCAATACGTTTTTAGCCGCGACTGCTTGTTCAAACTGCAGCTTTGCTTCAATGGATTTCGCTTTAGATATTTCCAGATTGGTTCTGGCCAGATCTAATTCCAAACGAGCGACTTCTGTGCCTTCCCTCAAGTAAGTGTTTTGTTTTTCTGTGACATCAAGTTTGGCTCGCCTTACTTCTATTTCAGCCTTCACCATGTCCAAATGTGCCTTGGCCACATTGACTTCAGACGTTGATAGTGCTGTCATCTGTTTTGATAGGCGCACGAAGTCATCTGCTGCTTCTTTTGCAGCGTCACTAACTTTCCCTAATGCTTGAACTACAAAGCCTGCAGCTACAGTACCTTTCTCGCCTGTTTGATCCAACATGGTTTGCAGGTTGATCAGTCCTTTGTAATCCAGCGAATTGATCTCTTTTTCCAAAGCATCATGTATTTGCTTGGCTGATGCCTCACCTTTCTTACCAATAGAATCCAACGCTTCCATCAACGCTTTAACGCTTGATAAGCTGTTTGGATTGAAGCTTTCGAACATCTTCTTCAATGCTGCAGAGACATCAGGGCTTTTCTTGATCATCTCCTCAAACATGACAATCAATTTTGCCGCTTCAGGGGTCAATTTATCGCTAACGGCCAAAGCTGCAACTTTACTAGCTGTCGATAACTCATCAATAGCCATACGTGTTTCAGCAGCCTTTGCACCCCATTTGGCTGCTTCGGCAGCAGCGGCCTTTGAAGCGTTGGCATGACCTTCTATTTCCTGTTTGCTTTTTCCAAGGGATGCTGCTTCCTGTGCTCGCAGCGCTTCCAAGTCCCGCATATTGGCTGCTAGGACGTACTCTTGAAATTCCAGTTGTTTTTTTGCTTCCAGCTGTTCTTTGTAAGCCGCTAATTGAGCAGGGCTGAGCGCCAACACTTGCTGAGCGGTCTTCACTTGCACATCCGAGTATTGTTGATGTGAAGTGATACTGGCGCGTAACACTGCATTTTGTTCCTGCAAGTCAGTCACGCGCTGTTTCTCAGCATCGGATAACTTACGAGTTGCTATTGCATGCTCTACGACAGCATTAGCAACGGCTTTCGTCGTCTCATAAAAGACCACTAGCGCCGCTATATAGGGCGCTATACTTAATAATGCTGAGGCCACACCTCTGATAGCCGCCGCAAGCCCCGCGAATGGTACAACGGCACCTGAAGTGACTGTGGTCATCTTAATGACACTTGTAGCTATTTTTTCAAACAGATAGCTACCTACCGCCACTTCAGCAATGACTGATAATTCATGAGACATCTTAGCTGCTGCTACAGCTAGTTCACCGATTACCCGTCCTAACGATTTCAAGCTTTCTTGTACGGCTGGATCAGATAATTGCCCTCTTAAGATATTCGCCGCTTCAGCCAACCCTTGATTTAAACCTGATTGACCGACTGCTGCAGCAGTTTCAAAGATGGTGTTACTTAAACGTGCAAATTCAGCACGAGCGCTTCCGACTGCGCCAGGCAATCCATCGTTAAATGTTTTCTTTAACTCGGCTGCAAACTTAGGTAAGAAGACATCAGTCGCGATAGATCCCGTCTCGAGCATTTTTCCTAACTCAGCGGTACTGACACCCATTGCACGAGCCGCAATTTGAAACGCCCCTGGCAACCGCTCGCCAAGTTGACCGCGCAGCTCTTCCGCTGACACAGTGCCTTTTGAAACCATCTGACTTACAGCTAACAACGCCCCAGATGTGTTCTCTGCCGATAACCCCAAAACCGCTGAAGCTTCTGCGACTGCAGTAAAGATCCTGCGCGTCGGTTCACCAGCTAGTGTGGTGCCTTTCGTTGCCGCTGTTAGAGAGGTATAGTCCTGCGCTGTCTTTTGTAGTGACAATCCGAGGCGATCAGACTCTGCACGAACAAATGCATATTCTTTGGCCGCGCCTTCAGCAGAACCGATAGTCGCCTGCATCGCATTGCGCATGCGATCCAATTCCATCGCTGCTTCACTTGCATTTTTGGTAGAAGTAATCGCAGCGGTAACCGAAACTAAGCCAGCAAGTAAACTGTGTGTTGAGCTAGTTAAACCAGACATGCCCCGTTCCGCGTCTTTGGTAGCAGGTGCTACTCCGCGCATCTCTTGATTTAACTCAGTAATCTTCTTAGTCGTCGCACCCAGCGCGGCAGACTGCTCACCTGCAGACAACTGACCACTGGTAGCCAAGACGTTATAGGCCGTCCTAACTTTAGCTATTTCTGCGCGAATCTCTGCAAATGAACGCGTACCCAGCGTGCTATATGCCGCATCCATTTTTTGCGCGGACGATACAGCAACATTGCCCGTCTCTGTTGCAGTAGTAGCGGTAGATCGAATTTCCGCATTTAACGCTGCAATACGTTTCGTTAGGGCTGCATTGGCGGTGGATTGCTCCTCTGCAGATAATTGACCACTATTAGCTAAGTGCTCATAAGACGCTTTGACTTTATCAATTTCTGCTTGAATTTTCGAGAATGAACGTATCCCCAGATTGCTATACGCCGCTTCTGTTTTATTCGCAGCAGCAATCGCTGCAGCTTCAGCCTCAGCAGCGGCAGCAGCACTAGCCTGCAGTGCTTCGTTCAATTCGTCGATATGCTTAACCGTCGAGGATGCCGCAGTAGACTGCTCTGCAGCAGAAGTCTTACCACTGGTAGCCAAAGCCTCGTAGGCATTCTTTGCCTTGACGATTTCAGCTTGTATTTCAGCGAAAGAGCGCTCACCTAATCCGTCATACGCCGCCTCAGTGCGTTTTGCGGCAGAAACTGCTGTCGAACTTGCCTCCGTCGCGGATGTGCCAATCGACAGCAGCTCTTTGGTCAATGTAGACACATTGGCCAAGCCTTCTACTATTGCTCTAATTTTCAGTTCGAGCGCGAGACTATTCACTTAACACTCCAAGCTTTTCAGCATTTTTTTAACACCATCTTCGTCGCCTCGCGTGGCTACAAAGGTAAGCACGAACAACTCTTCTTGCTTCTGTTTACGCCGTCGTTCAGCACTCTTTGTAAATGCCAAGAATTGCGACCAGGTGTAATCCAATATGCTTTGAAGACTATGACCAGACTCAATTAAGAGTTGGAATTGTTCTGCCCAAGGGCTTCGGCTCGTTGAGTCAATTCGGCGGCTATTTTTTTGAACATGCCTGTCAACAACGGCAGGACTTGCTGGACAAAAAAATCTGCATTCACCTCCAGCAATTGAGTTAAAAGCTCCACCCCTTCGTCGAGTTCTAATTCATCGACAAAGACACGCGGTTGATTCGCCAATACAGCGGTCAACGTTAAACACTCGTCTGCATGCAACATAAACAGCGATGTGATATCTAATTTGTCCTTCAACGTGAGCATCTCTTTTAATGGAGCGATGGCTGCTAAGACAGCAGGAAGGCGTCCCATCTTAAAGCGTGCGATAGTGACATCGACACCGTTAAATTTTCTCGTTTTGATAGTTGGAATTATTTGACTTAGGTCGTCGTTAGAAACGGAATCTGATGCTGTAGCGGGTGTTGTATTTGACATGTCAATCTCCATTGGTCTGAATAAATAGTGCTAGACCCAAGTATGAAGATCGAATAAAAAAAGCCCCAGTAGAGGGGCTTCAGAGGGATGCCGCTATCGCGGTTAGTTAATCGGTTTTATGGCGCACCTTGCAAAATCCGGCCAAACTGTCCCAGGTCAGAATTTGCAGGTTTTGTCGTATCGATCAACACGTCAGCAGAGATATTCATATCCGACAATTTATCGGTAATCAAAGAAAGATCTTTTAACGGTTTGGCTGTGACCCGATACAGTTCAACGATGATTGGCTTACCTTCTTCAGCCAAGTTAATGCCTTCATATCGTAAGAAGGTCTCTTTTTGACCTTCCGCAAAGATAGCCACGGTTTCTAGTGCGGCGTATGAGTAAGCAACCTTTAACGGTTGCGTAACACCCGTCAAATCATTCAATACAATAGCACCATATTCTGCGTTGACTTGATACTTAGCCGGATCTAGTGTGACAGGTGTACCCGTCGAATCGGTAATGGCAACGGCAGATACTTTTGGATACTTCAAAGCGACGCGATCACCAGCGACAAGACCCGCAGGTAGCACCTCATTGGTAATACTACCGTTTGTGACCTGAGCAAGTTTGCCTTGCGTAGCCATGGCCAAATTCTCGCCCGACATTTCCATCAACGTTAAATCAATGGATGCCTCTTTGCCCGTAGTAATCACTTTCGCTGTCGCACGCTGACCAGAGAATGATTCTTTATGATTCACCTCAGAAGTCTTTAAAGCGATTTTTGCACTTGAGACGTCGCGCAACCAGCGCAATGCCTTAGGTTTGCCATTCGCATCTCGCGCCGCGACATAAATACTTCCTTGCCCTAATAAATAATTAGACATTATGTACTCCTACAATTTATATAAAAGATTTCGCTCACTTACTTTTTTTAGTAGGTGACCCCTCGGCAATTGAAGAGTCTGACCGCTCACCAATGCCGTTTTTCGACAACCAGTCCGCAGTCGGCTCATCGACTTCAATTTCATCGCCTTGGCCATAACTCTTTCCTGCGTCAGTATGTGGTTTGAGCAATGCAACTTTGATTTTTTTCATGATATTTCCTAAGTAGAACCCTTAAGTACCAGAGTTGTTTTAAAAGCATAGGGGTAATACGCGAATCCATTGTCATAACCGACCTTGGGAGCGCGAATTCTACGTAATGGCCTAAATGCACCTTTGGGCTGCCATCCGCTAAGCGTCCGAAGCAGCTTAGTAATAAGTGGACCTGCCTTTTTTCGATTACCTTTACCAGAGGCGACGGTTCCAGCAAATTTAACGACCAAGACCACCATCCATTGCTGCGTCACGACTTGCGCTGCACCATTGCCGCCTTGGGAACTACTATCGTCACCGACTTCATCGCCAAGATAAACAACGTGTACAGCAGGCTCAATCTGTCGCGCCCCTTGCACACTTGCCAGATCCATGGCCGTCATTACCGCCTTGATATCCGGCAATTCCGATTTAATGCGTTCAACCAGAAGATCCTCAAGCATCAAGTAATCATCATCTTCTTTCATTACCAGCGCCCCCGATCACCAAAATCATTTCGACCAGGTGCAATCTGCACAAGGTCAACTCTCGCTGTTTGAGATCCTGCCTGATCCAATCCTAAGGATGCTTGTCCTCGTGATATTGCTTTCAGTTTGATCAGTTGATCACGATGACGCCGCGCTATTGGATGGTCTTCGCCAATATCGCCTGACAAAATATAACGGGTGATATCGCATGCCATCCTCGTTAAAACCTCAGGCACGGCGGGAAGCGGCAGCTTATAACTACCTGCAAGCCAGATGTCTATTTCAGCCTGTGCCGCTCTGATTGCCTTGTCCAAGGTATCGTCGTTAATACTACTTGCATGTTCACGATCAGTGAGTTGAATCAATTCTTCTGCACCAAACGCGGCAATCAAATCGGAGCGGCTGCAATACATCATCGTTACTTCTTCTTGGGTGTAGTCGTTGTGGTGGTCTTTGGCGCTGGAGTTTTGTTATCTTCAACGCCTTCAGCTTCGTCAGCCTCAACTTCGACCTCATAAGCCACCAGCCCTGGATCGTTGCAAATTGCGGAAATTTGCTCTTTCTTCAGATCTGCCAACGGAATGTCTTTTGGCTCAGCAGAAAACTGATACCCAGCCCGTCGAAATGAACTTGCGCGACTCACAACGCGCAACACTTTAATTTTAGCCATGCCATGCTCCTATTTGAATTTGAAATTTCCCAATCTACTTCTCTCTATCGGGCGAAGTAAAATCAAATCGCCCGATTACCTTTGACTAAGCCTACAAGAGCCAAGGTGTCGATAACAGTTGAGCGGTGTTTTGATAGATATTGGTTGCACCAGCATCATTCTTTTCCGCCTGCAGAATCTTCTTAGCCGCGCTTTCTTGGCTTGGGCGTACAACCAAAAGACATGGATTAATTCCCAACGGCTTACCGTTATCGCCGCGCATGCTGAGCATGGCTGTACGTGCGGCATCGTAGTTTTCTGGCGTTAATGGCTGTTTAGATGCAAACGCCAACTGCCACAACCCAAAACCCACATTACTTCGCGCATCGACACCATAGATGTACTCTTTGCGATTAAAGACGTTGTCATCAGTCTCTTTATCCATCGCAACAAAGTTATAGTCTTTGCGCACTTGGTAGATGATTGGTTTAATAAAGCGGCTCGTATCGAGCAAGAACCACGCAGGGCCAGAACCACCACCAAAATTCGATACAGAAGAGATCGTGCCGTCGTCATTCAACACGGGATGATCGGTATCGAAGAAATATTGACCATCGAAGCACAGAGAAGAGAAACCAGCTGACAACAACGAGAAGATAAGCTCGTTAGGGTGTTTCTTAGCGTCTTGCCCCAGTTGTTCGAACATGGGCTTAAATATCCCATAGGTGTCATCTTCAATTGCTTCGCGATCTACAGTGACCGTATTTTCCCAAGACTTATTTTTGATCGTGAAATCATGAGTCGTCAGATTTTGTAAAACACGTGCGCCTATCCATTCACGAAAGCGGGTTGTACTACCTAACCACGGATAGACTTCCTTTGATGTACCCGAAGGCACGGTCATGACGATTTGCTCGTAGTCGTTTTTAACTTCATTAAACGCGTTTTGAAAAATTAACTTGTAGCCCTTGAACAGATCTGCAAGATTGCTTTGATTAATAATCATGTGAACCTCATTGGTTATATATATTGATAATCGACAAAATAGAACGTGAATCTAAGGTGGATAGTTAAAACTCAACCCACACACCACCGCTATCAACGTCACGAATCTTTCCAGCGATACTTCTAGTGTTACCACCGCTGGTTTTTGCTACAGTCTGGTCATCCACCACATAGCAATCTGAATTAACATCTGCCAAGGTAATCAAATCAGCTGAGGCGGAATTTGCCATGCGAAATAGGCTTTCAGGACCACGAAAAACACGTACACGGAGGTCACCATCAGCTCCAGCACTGTTATCAAAAAATGCTTGGGCTACGCCAACCACTTTTAAAGTTGTGCTCGTTTTACCTGGAATTGCCAAGCCATTGGCAGTATCGATAGCCGCCATCGTGCCAGCAAAAATTTTAGTCGCACCCTTCATTGCGAATTCGGATACGACACCGCTACGGCGAGCCGTATTCCGATCTGTTGTTGCAGCCGCCATAATTGACTCCTAATATTAGTAATTGAAAAAACGTTTAAAACAGCGCTCTACGACTGACCCGATTAAGTGGCCACCATCGTTTTCTTGAAATCGTCTTGAGGAATACCTAATGCTTTGCAGATCGCAACTTGATCTTCGCCTAATGCATCTGCCTGGGCTTGGGATTGCTTGCCTTTTGATTGTTGCTGAGTCAACGCGGCAATCGGGGTTGTATTGGCCAAGTAGTCTTTTAACGATTGCATGTTCTCAGCCCCCAAATTGCGCGCCCATGCTTCCTGAGCTGGCAATAAACGAGCCTCTTTCAGTGCCACGGTAATAACTTCATCAACCTCACGGCCTTTGACTAATGCAGACAATGCGGCCAATTGGTCTTGGAGCGGCTTGACCGCAGCCACAGGCATAAACTTTGCCGGATCAGGATTGCCAGCGTTCAAAGAGGCATCTTTTAATGCAGCAATCTCCTGATCTTTAGCAGGCAATTGGTCTGCCTTCGCTTTTAACGCAGCAATTTCTTGATCTTTTGCTGGCAACTGATCAGCCTTCGCCTTTAAAGCTGTCACAGCGGTCAATGCATCGGACTCGCTTGTCGTCTCAGCTAAGCCGAGTGCGATTAGGAGTAATTTCAAAGTTGGATTCATAGTGTCCTCATCAGGAAAGGTTAGCGATAAGCTAGATTGAATATTTTTTAACGCAACTTCTTGCATGCCGTCTAACGCTGGTGTGTTGGTTAGGGCAACATGTAGAATCTTTTTAACCTCACCCGTCACTTTGCTATACGCAAAGACAGGACTAAGGTATCGATACTCTTTTTCTTTAATCATGGCCGCTGCTTTGGCGACCCACTCGACATCGGTTGCAAAGAGGCCTTCGCCTTCACGCCACTCCATTTGCTTAAACCAACCAGAGGCTGGTGCAGGAAGCCCATTCTTCTCCGCATTAAGCGTCTGATGTTCATAGTCGATCACCAAGCGGTTCTGCGAATTCGATGCAATACCAATGATTCCTGCTGCAATCTCACGTGTAGTGATCCATGCTGCACAATCGTCAGGGCGACCATCTTGTGCTCTAAATGAACCCGCTGGCAGAATTTGAAGCCCCTTAGACTGATCCTCAGGGATTTCAAAAAAGAGTGTTGCAGCGGCAATTTGGTGAGTAGTATTTTTTGACATGCCGCCATGATCGGCGGTAAATCTGTGGCAACGGAGGTGATGTGCTTCAGAGGGTTATGTAATCGCTTATTCGAATTAAACCGTAAGTAGCACCGAGAATATGAAACGGGATTGCCGTTTAAACTGAATTTAACGCATGTTTAACGGCATGCAAAGATCAAAGACAAGGAAACTAGCGAAGAGCACGTTAAAAATGCCTTGAGCGCCCATTTTCAATTTTAGTCTGGAATTGCATTATCAATGTAGTATCGAGCGATATCGAGAACAATATTTTCAGCGGTTTCGTCTGCTTGGCCAGCCGCATCCATAGGCATGAAAGGCCTAGCCGGAATATCGCCCCACAAATTAGGAAACTGCGCTTTTGTTCCACCGAATTGCTGCATGGCTGCGTAAGGCATTGTATTAAAAACCGTCACTGAGCTGGCATCTACCGTGTAACTAAATTGACGAGATAAGTCCTTACTTAATCCAATCAAAGGTCTTTTACTAATAGCTTGGCGCGTTCCCTTTGCTGAGATTGTTCCATCCTTTTTATAGCTACCGCTGAACTTATTTAAGTAATCGATAATTGTCGCTTCGCTGTTTGACGCCCAACGCACGCCACTTGGCGAGGAAGATGTCTCAAAGCTTTGCTTAGATACCTCCATCAGTCGCTCACCGATTTCTCGCATGATAGGCGCTGGATTACCCATCACTTCTATAAGGCGTGTCAATGCTGCTTGCGCCACATCACCGTTAAATTCTGTTTTTAACATATTTTTCCTATGCTATTATTCATATTTGGTAAGTAGCAGATGCGGCCTCGCTTTGAGCGTCAGGTTAGAGGGCACATAGTGCAGCATTAACTTCCGCAGCTACTTACCAGTCTTAATGACCAGCGAAACCAGCGTTAAAGCTTTATTTCTTTTCCCAGGCTGCACTTCAAACGCCGCACGAAACATTTCCCCGTCGATCAGCTTCATTAAAACAACTCTGGCAAATTTGCCGCTATCGTTCCCCTTTATTATCGTGTCAGGTTGATTCACAACATCGATTAGGTGCACGTAATCCTTGGGTTCCGCAGGCCGCTGCGTGCCGCTATCGCCGCCATGCGAGCGCTCAACGTGCCTAGGCGCATCGGATCGCATAGTCACCATATACCCCGTTAAATCCTCACCAAGCGTTCTACTAAGGGCAGCAGCATCTTCTATAAAACCTAGCCATAAGGTTTCAACTAGCGTCGGAGTTGCAAGTGCTCGCCTAACAAAATCGGGGGCAGTATCAGTCGCGTTTATATACCGATTGATATCACGCGTGAGCGACTTGGTAATCGCAGGAGGATAAGTGATGAGTTTATCTTGCACCAATTGACGAAAATTAGAGTCTACGCCTGCGCCAGGTGCGTAAGCAAAGCCATCATCAATCCCAGCAATGTCATCAGTAGCTGGGGCATTTGCCGGGCCTCGTCCGTTTGCTATCGCTTCCATATAGACAGACTTGTTGACAGAGATAACACGACAATGACAACCCCAGCCATTTGGCGGGAAGTGCGTCGTCCAGAACACGTGATCGTGTGGAAGCGTTAAACCATTCCAACTAACGTGCTTTGGTCTTGGGTACATTAATCCATCACTGTGCTTATATTGCCAGTACGGATTAACTTTAAGTAGCTCAGGGTCTTTAAGTTGCGCCCATCGACCTGCCGCATAACTGGTAGACATGTTCGTCTGATAAATCACTTTAGTTCGCCAAGCTTCACCCGCTTTGCTACCTTCACCAGTCCAACCGCTCCAACCGTGCTTAGCGACAATGGCTTTAAACTCTTTTCGAAATGTTGCTAAGCCTGTTCCTTTCTCGATCGCTTTAGCAACGATCCCGTTGAGGTCGTGTAAGAGGTCAGCCCCTTGCGCACCTGCGACCATGAACGCCTTATCATGAGCTGCTTTTAGAATGTCATCCCAGCGCTCTGAAGGCAAGTTCAGCTTCTTCTTAAAGAATGCTACTTGCTCAGCAAACGGCTTATTCCATGGCGGATATTGAATATAATCAGCCATTTACTTTCCGGCCTTTACATCCGCCATACCTGCCAACTCAGCTAACATTAAGCCCTCGGCCATTACCGTTCGAAGATCTTCCAGAGGTAATGTGCCGTAGGCAGCAAGTAGGGTATTCTGCAGCTCTTCCAAGCTATTTGCTGACTCAACCATCGTCGAAATATGTTCAATCACTTGCGACCAAACCGCATCATTCCTTTGATTTGTCGTTTGCTCTAACTGGTCAATAGGGTTTTGATTATTTGCTTTTAAAGCTGCAAGACGATTAACGCTCATTGCATTTAACGCAGGGCTGGCACTTTTAACTGATTTTAAGATCGGCTCGTTATTTTGTGCAGAAGGAATAGACAGCTTACGTTGAACCCATGAGATAGGAACAGGCATATCCATATTGACCAAATTGGGCAAAGCATCAGCAAGCATCTTGAAATCTTCGATTTCACGAACATCAAAATGAAAGTGTGGCATCCGACGCATGTCTTCAACCTGGTGGCCATTTAACACCAACAGTGGATACAAGAGATCTCGCGTCAATGTGGGTGCAAGCTGTTTAGAATCCGATGCCAATATTTCTCGCCTAGCATCATCATGGACTTTGCCAAGTGCATTGGTGGACGATTTTCCATCAGCTTGACTGGATAAGGTTCCACCCAAGATAATTTTTGACATGGTCTGCTCAGCCCACGTAATCATCGCCTGAAAAGGATCATGATTACCTTGCGCAGCAGCTTCAAATTCAATCGCCATACTTTCGGGAATAATACCTGCAGCAGAATGCCCTAGCTGAGTCACAGCGCGTAACAACGTCGCTTTCTCGGTATCACTAGTACCTGGTGGATACTTACCAAGGCGAATTGGCATTCCATAGATTTCCAGCAACTCGGCCAAATCACGAATGGCATAATTTTTAAAAAGGAACGGCCATGCTAATATCCTGTGCAATCCAGAGCGGGAAAGTATGCCAGTCCGCGCACGATGCTTATGCACGATCCATCCAAACGGTATCAGCTCTGCACCATTAGGCGTATTGTCACGCAAGCGGAGGTCATTCTGATCAAAGCGGTTAACAGTGAACCATGTAGGAGGCCGATGCACTGCTGATCCAACTAACCACTCCCTACCGCTCAAAGTCCAATCTAACTCGATACACGAATATGCATGACCAATTGCATCGAATGCATCTAGTAGTAGTTGATCAAAACTAGGAAAATCTTGAATTACTTCCGTCAAGTATTCTGTCTGCGCTTTTTCTTTAGCATTGGCGTTACGAGGTGGTCTTATTTCCCAATCGACTGTCAAGATGGCGCGTTTGCGCTTGTCCATCTCCGCATAAAGATGTCCATCCTTTTCTTCCATATCTGCGAATAGCTCCGCTTGCGCAATTAAATTACCTTGCTCGGCCTGCTGCAAAATGCCAGCAAGTCGGACAGGCGTTAAACCTCGACTGGGGTGATTAGCATACTCAGTATGCAACTGCATAAGTTTCGCCGTTTGTGGCTCGTGCAAAATCTGACTTTGGATTGGATTGCCGTGTTGATCTACTATCGTTGCCATAATGATGTTTTCCGTTAAAAGTTGTTACCAAGCGCCAGCGCCTGTGTAGATCTCATCGTCATTTTGTTCATCTTCACTGCTGTGATCTCGCTTATTTCCACCTGCCTGAAAATCAAAACTAGCAAAACCCGTTGTCGCGATCATGTAAAGAATCTGTAGTGCATCGGGACCATCGTCGTGATCCGCTTTCGGGAAATGACGTAACTGCTCTTGCAGCGTTATGTGGGTGCTATGAATGCGAATGAGCTTGTTCGCCATATGCGGCTGCAAAGTTTCTATACGCAGGATCTTGTCGCTATTCGGGATAACTGCACGTGCAGGAACCGGTATTTTTTGGATAGCTGAGCGTTTGACTAACTCCGTTCGCATAAACTCTTGAAACTGAACTGATTCAACACCCCACAGCAAACAACGGTATATTTTTTGAAATGAGATTACGTCTTCAATGATCTTGTCTGGCAAGCGTTTTTTAATACTGGCTTCAACTACATCCAGCACACCCGTCTCACGGTTCACCCCTCCGACCAAGATAGCTGACGGATCTCGGCTGCGGCCTTGTTTGCCAAGAGATGGATCGCAAGCACCGAAGAAAACCCACTCAGCCAACCGATTGACCCAAAAATGGATACAGTTGGCAAATGGTGCATCCTCACCGGACACTGGATCATTCTGCTGCTCGGAGTCAAACGCCTCTTTACCATCGCGAGCACGTTTGATCATCAATTTATAAAACGTCGTCCCACCTGGCCAACAGATCTTCGCACCTGCATCCATACCAGGATGTGACCGGAAAAAATTTAACGCTTCGGCCTCACCCTCATTTAACAAAACCTCAGTCCATTTATCCCAAAGCTCCATATCTTCCGGCCATTGCTCCACCGCTTTAAACTTCTTGCCGCGCCACAGCTTGTTATTAATGAGTCTAGACAGTACAGAGTCATAGTGCAGGATGGTGCCAATGATAAATACATCTAAACTGTCGTCGGCATAGCCCAACGATAGTAAACTCTTTAACACCCACGTCATCAGCTTGTCTCGCTGCTCTGGGCTTCGAACGTTTTCATCATTTTCTAAATCATCGCCAATAACGAGGTCAGGGCGATACGGGCCATGACGGCGACCACGAATCTTTTTGCCTGATCCAAAAACCTCGACTTTGACATCATTGGCCGTGACAATAACGCCTACTTGCCAAACCCGACCTTGTTTTGTAGCTTCAGGAAAATCTATCAATAAACGCGGATTAAATTCAAGTTCGGCTTTGATTGCTTCTAGCATTGGCAAAGCCTGATCAAGAGCATCCATCACAATTAACGGGTACTTCTTACGGCCTGTGACGATGCACCATAAAGTACCTATCTGAGTCACGATGGTTGATTTAGCGTGTCCACGCGGCGCAGCAATGGCGTCATGATCACCGATATCATTGTCGACAACCTCTTGAAACCGATCAAAAAGGTAGTCGTGTACCGTCGCTGGTGAATGTTTGATGTAGTGCGGAAAATAGGTCTGCGCAAAAAAACGAAAAGACCCGAAGGCCTGTAATCGACGCGCCTGAATCTTATCTGGATCAGGGTCGAATCCATCACATTCAGACTCAATCGCTAGGCGCATCCCTGCGGCCAGATCCGCGACCTGGGTCAAAAATTCCTTTTTCGTCAGCTTGGTTGACTTGCTACTTCTATTAGCCATACGTTTTTCCTAGCTCCTCACCAAATGGCTCTAAGATTTCAGTAAAGGCGTTGGCATGCTGTGGATAACGTTGACGTACAAAGGTTGCCAGATTCTGCATCACTTCCATCGCGGTAGCTAATTCAGAGGTTTCAGGCAACAGTCGCTTAGAGGCACTGATCGTTTTATTAAACGCATCAGCCAAACTAGCCAGTAATTGAACTTTGATAGTTGGATTCAATTTACTGTCTTTAGTAAGTTCTTCCATGCTTGATTGGTATTGGATGACAAGGCCTGCCAACATTTGACGGCCTATATCTTCAATCGCACCACCAGCCATCAACTGGGCTGCTTGTGCTTTATCCCAGTCGTCACCTTGTTCCGATGCTGCCGCTTTCCATCGCGACGCTGTGCCGTAGGACACACCAACCTTAACCGCCGCCAACTCCAAAGACAGACGGTCAAACACATAAGCACGTCGTACTTTGTCACGTGTCTCTGCTGGATGTGCCATTACAGCCCCAATTTATATTTAGCTGCCAAAATGCCAGCTGTGACAATCGCACCAGACACGGCACCAGCGCCAGCTCCGTAGAGGGCTGCTTGTCGTTTAAATTTACTCATTTGAGCATCGATGTCATCGACTTTATGTGAGACCTCACCCACCTTATGATTAATCGAACGCAGCAAGGCGAGTTCTTCACTTACTGGTTTGTTGTCGGGTGTACTCATGGTTTATCGGCTTTCTTGTCTAGTTTGTCGGTAATGTGATCGATCTTTGCGTTGATACTTCCCAACGCAGTGAGAAGCTCTTTTCTGCCATCAGTAACTTCTGACTTTTGCGCGAACTGCAAAGCAGAATCCAACTGATAATGATGAAAATCGTCCGTCAGTTTGTTCATCTTGGATTTAACGCTATCGGTTTCAAGCTGCTGCCGATTCATCCACTGACGCACAAAAAAGGCGAGGCACAACATGAGCAAATTAAATGCACCCATTACAATTACGCCAGTCGAAATCTCAACGCTCATAAAAATCCTTTTCGCGTATCTCTTGACAATGGGTGCAACGTTTACAACCTAACATTGCGTGACGGCGCTCCTCTGGAATGTCGTCGCCACAATCTAAGCAATGTTGCCGACTGTCTTCAATAGTTTTACCTATCAATCCGGCACGCTGCACTTGCGCTGCCAATGCACGCTCACGCGTTTGTTCTTCAAGCGCACTTGCGCGATCATTCATATCAGTCATGCTGTATCGGGACGATGGGTTTAGATGGATTAAAGTCAATCAGCGCGTGGTATCGGGCGCGGCAGACTTCGTATTGTTCTTTTGCGTTGTTGATCCAGAGCGCGACGTCGGTATCGGTGGTAACGGCTTCATCCGTTGCGTCAACGCTTGGGATGGCCTTGGACATTCCTGAAGAGTCACCTCCTGCTTCGGTTCCACTGTTGAGCACGCGGACAAGGTCAGCGTTAAAACAAGTGCGATTAGTCGCATACTTAACGATTTCATGTTGCTTCCTTTCTTTCACTTCTTTAAGTTCATCTTGCGTTGAGCGCAAATTTTCAGCGAGTAAATTCGCTTTATCATTTGCTTCAATCAAACGTTTTTTACCTGCGTTCTCGGTAGCATCTAGGTTCGCTTTGTGCTCGGCCTTTAGTAACTTGATACTAGTTTCTAATCGCTCCGCTTTCCTCGTCATTAGACCAAGCCCAACCAATAGAAAGAGACAAACGACGAGCAACGGCTTTGAAAAATTAGGGATCATCGCAACACCTCACTAGTACAGGAACCCTTACCCCACGTTAGATACAAAGCTTCGTAACGAAACAAGATGCGTCTTGGATAATCCCGATTTTCTTTAAAATTGGCTGTAGACCTGCCAGCATTGACTAGCTCTACCTGTTCAAAATAGATTTGCGGATTCAGTCCCTTACTGAATGCAAGTTCCTTATCTTTGAATACCCATCCCAATCCACCGTTAAAACCGGATAAGGTCATTGCCATACGCTGGCAGTGATCAACTGCTCTGATCTGTTTATATAGCCATAGGTTGTATTGGGCGAGCGAGCGCATTGCCCAAATTGGATTTTTAGGCTGACAATTGATTACGCTGATACTGTATTTGCTACACCACCACTTCGCGGTAGCTGGCATGAATTGCCCCATGCCTTCCGCACCAACACGGGATACTGCTTGTGAGTTCCAGCCACTCTCTTGCTGTATCTGCGCAGCAAAGGTAGCAATGGGCGCATCCAAGCCCCATTCAGCGTGGGCGATGCGCGTTAAATCCGCTTTGTGCTTGAAAGCAGCGGGCGGGATGGATTGCGCCATCGCAGTAAAGCACATGGCGCAAATAAAAGTGGCAATCAGCCAGCGCATTTAAGCACCCAACCCAATGGCGATCATGAATGCGGAGACAATTAAAGCTCGGCGTATCTGCGCGACTGCAAAAAGCAAGTCATTTGGAATTTGGCATTCCAGGTTAAAAATTAGACCGCCGCCATCGATGTTGGCATTATCACTTTCATCATCTGCTGCATGAAAGCGGTCAGGACGTGCATACGGGAATAAAGAGCGATCTAGCCAATAGCCGCCAAATCCACCCATTGCGATCAGGTTGAGTTTATAAAGACTGACTGGTAGTTGTTGTGGGTAGAGGAAAAAGATTGCCAATGATAGCGCCAGCGCGATCAGCAGCCAGTCCATCATGCGAATTTTGAGAAAGTTTTTCATGGGGCTCCTAAACGGTTATCAAGATTTAATTAATTAAACAAATCAAGACCCCAGTTTAGGAGGGGTGACATACTTGCCCTAGATGATGGGCTTCACATAAAAGAAAAGACCGCGTCATGGCGGTCTTTAGTGTAGTTCGATTCAATTCTCATGCAATGCATGTTCGCTATCTACTGACTCGGCTTTTTTTTCAATTTCACTGCAGTACCCATGCCAGTCACAATAAAGACACCATGCCCATTGGCTCCACTTATTTCCTCATAAGTAAAACGCAATCCGATAATCGCATGTGCATCAGCAGCCATAGCCTCATGCTGTAAGATTTTTAAAATTTCGGCTCTTGCTTTAGTAATTAAGATCTCAGTATGATGGCTTCTACCAGACCCCACCAAATTTCTAGCTAAGCCATCAATAGCTTCACTCATGGCACCAAAAGCATGTGTAAAATCGCCACATACCACATCAACAATTTCCTCAATCTCGTAACCTGGGACACTCTCAATTGTCGAGAAAATTACTTTTTTCAGCTCTTTCTTGATGAGCGTTGGATCTACATTACTCCAATTTTTAGTTAGTCTGGCTTGAGCTAAGGATGCCTGTTCATTCTTCTGAATTTCTTTTTGAGAAGCTAAATACTCTTCCACTTTCGCATAAATCGCGCCACATTTTGGGCATTCATATTCAGGAGAGGTATCTGATGGTTGGCGGGTGTAGTTACACTTCAAACATAACTTAGACATTCTTCCATCTCTCCATTTAACGATTCAATTGGTCAAAATAAACTTGCTTGCCCTTCATCCAGATGATGATCTTTCTTTGTCATATCTGTGGTCTTTAATATTTCCCAAACGCGACGGTCACTGATTTCAAAATCACGCACCAGCTCTCGTATCGAAGTACCATTATTATAAGCGTTTACTATCCTAACATTACGTTGATGCCGATAATGCTCGGTCATTTTTGGGATATAAACATCATCACCATCAAAATGTTCACACAACCGTTTTGCGTTTTCAGTTCCAACGACATCAACCAAGTAAGCATAGCTTTGCGCACCCAAGCCTGTTTCTTTCTTTGGAAAAGCATAACGAGCGCCACCCAAAGCCTTCGGGTCCATCATACGCATAGCAGCACCTTCACCGATCAATCGAATCAATAGCTGCACGGTTCCTTCCGCGCTGGACAAAACTCGATCTGTATTTGGGTCACTCATTCTGTGTACCTACCTTTCCGTTTTGCGTCTTTGATTAACGCCACAATGATCTTGGTCAGTTGCTCAGGATCACACCACTCAATACGATCAACCTTGCAAATACGCTTTGCCATACCATCTGCATACGCCCACGGTAACTGCGCCTCTGCAAGTTGTGCTTCGATTTTGCTTATTAGACTAGTTTTATCTCCGGTCACAACTGGAGCAGGTCTACCTGCTTTGTTCGCCTTTACCTTAAAGCCTATCTTCTTAAAGTGATTAAGTAATAGCTTGCGCCCTTGCCACGTTAAATCCTTACTAGATGTCTTGCCCGTCACGCTCAACAGCAAGGAACGGTATTCATCATCAGCAAGGCCAAGCTGTGTTTTAGCAATATGTATCTGTGCTAGTTCTGCCTTGCGCATTTGATCGGCGTTCTTCAATGTCATGGTGAAAGTCCAATTCTGACTACAGACAGTTCGTTATTATTTTTCTCGAAGTGACGACGCATTGCTGTTACGTTCGTCCAATTCGAGTGCAATACGGTAATAGACTTATTAAAGTCTGCCAGTTTCTCTTTAGGGCAACGTTTGCCGCCATATATTTTTATGAATTGTGCGCGTTCTTTCTCGCTCCAAATAAATTTGGTAACAGGTCGATAAAAGCGACGACCTTCATCACTACCTTCGGACATAAATTCTCCACGAACCCAGCCATTTACATAAGTGACAATTTCATACTTCCTTGGTTTGACACACATAACTGCCAATAGCACATTAAAACCATCAATGAGCAACTCAACCTGTCCGAATGAGCTACTTAAATTGTTTTCAATTTCTTTCCACTGTTCTTTCGTGATCATGTCACGCTCCAATCAATGATTGCTCTTGATTGCCAACACCACGATTTAACGTGACCTTCTTACCCTCAGCAAAGCCATTCCAAAGATGATTATGACCACTAGTGCCGCTGACCTTACGCTCACGTTCTTTTAACGGTAATAGCTTTGCATGGTTGGCTTTCATATAAGCCGCAATCGCTTCTTCCTGTTCTGGCGTTGGGCTTAACTGTTGGATTTGGTTATGCACCGCTTCAACCCAACCGACACAAAACATATCAGCTGCTGCGGTCTTATTCTTACGATGACGCTTTAACGCTGTCGCGATGTAGTTGGCACGCGCCTTAGTCAACTGGCGGCGTAATACCGCAAAGGTGTAAGTCGCAATCTCCGGAATAGGTGCAGCCGCAATAAACGAATAGCCACCTTCAATCGCCATTCTTGATCTGCTTAGGCGACGGCAAAATATCATCTGACATCCAAATACTTCACAGATAACAACTGCCAGATGCACTTCATAACGCGCTGGTATTTTGCTGGCACTGCTTTTAACAAAGTCTTCACTAATCGTAGAAGCTAATATTTCAGGATGATCAATACCAAACTTCTCCATAAGCTTCTGCGCTTGACGTAACGCTGCAGCAGCCTCATGCGGCTCACTAGATTTCGCCAATGCCAGGCATTTGCGTATTTTTTCGATTGCGGTTTTCTTATCCATATCTCTCTTTCGGCTGCTCTTCAGTGCAAGGCCACCACGGCTTGCAGACAAAGCGGCTAGGCCGCTTTGTTTCGCTTCTTACTGTCTAAGCTGCAGCCGCGTCCTTTAACGCTTTGGCAGGGCTAAATTTAGGTGAGCGTTTTGCAGCAATTTCAATACTTTCACCAGTTGCAGGATTACGGCCTTTACGTGCAGCACGCTCTTTCGTGCCAAACTTGCCTAGATCGGTAATGGAAATTTCATTACCAGAACGTACCGTGTCTACTACTGTTGTCACCAAGGTGTTCAATACCGATTCCGCTTGTGCTTTAGTGACATCTGCGGATTCTGCTAAGTGTTTTACTAATTCTTGCTTGTTCATGTTGTTACCTCATAGCGTTAAATAGTTATAAAAATCGACCCTTGTCGTGGGTCATTCGGCGCATCCAGTTTTACCCTTTGCGCTGATGCTCGTTTTGTTGGCTATGCCACGAGCAGCTAGGCAGTTACAGCACAAATTACAAAGCAGCCATATCCAATGGAATAGCGTCGTATTGGTCGGTATCGCCTCGACGCTCATAGAAGCGCACGTATTGCTTGCTTCCGACTACTTGAACTGATTCACCAATTGCCTTCATGGCGTTGTTCCAGCGTTCATCCTTGATATCTAAACGACGCAATCCCAAAATACGGGCATGGTTCAAATTGCCTTCGCTATCAGTCTTAAATGCGTCTTGCACCAAGACCTGAATTTCAGGGCTGGAGCCTTGGCTCCAATCCTTGATGCATTCGTCAATCAAAGACTTCGCGGCCTGCAGGCGTTCGTCAAATTGAATCTTTTCGGATACGGCAAACTGCACCTTGTATTTACCATCAAAACTAAACAGTGTGACGTTGCCTTTCTTGCCGCCAAGCTTGGCTTGGTACTGCTCCATACTCAAATCAACAAACGCGGCGATATCACCAAATGCTTGCGCTTTAAATGCGGTCAAGGCTTCTTTAACGCCTACCGCTTTTTGAATAAGTTCTTGCACCAATTGATCGCGCTGCTTATCGATAGGTGCTACCAGTGACACTGGCACCAAGTGACCAACGGAATTTTTCATAAAACCTGCTGGCACTTCAAATTGTTCTGCTGTATTCATCATTTCTCCTTACACATCAGTAGGGCCGATTGGTATTCGGCGATCATTGGGTTTTGGTTCTTGCTGCTTGGGTGCTTCATCTGTTTCTGGTGGCGGTGGCCACGGGTAATGCGGTTCAAATAAATTCACGCTTTCTCCTGTTATTTAGGTTTGGGTTTCAATGCCTGACGAACACTTTCAGGCATCGGTTGCTTTGGTTGTGGTACTTCAAGTTTTGTCACACCTTGCACGACGTCTTGGCGATGGCTACCAGCTCCCGCAACGCCTTGACGTTGCGCTTCTTTTGCTTGCTCTAACTTCGCTTCTAACTTCTCGGCTGCACCGATCAATACCGCGAGTAAGTAGCCATGACTTTTAAGCGGTAGTTGCAATGTGCCTCGGCTGGCCAATACGGTTTCAATCGCCAGCTTCCAACTTTCACGCGGTGCGGCGTAGTGTTGGCCATTGCGTGTTACTTTGCCTGCTTGCACCATAGGCACCAGTTCCTCTAATAGCGCTGCTACACGATCAAAACTCAAACTGCGCTTAGATGGACGGAATAACGCGAGGTACTGCACCAGAGCTTTGCCAAGCGTTAAATCCATTCCCATTGCTGCCGCAATCGCAGATCGGGCAGCATCGTGATTAATCATCGCGTCAAGGCTCATTTCAGCGCCACACGCTGGGCATGCTGTACGCATTAATGCACCACCGCTTCCTCATTTGAAGGAGAGGCAGGCTCTACTTCAAATTTGACGCGATTGACGATGAAATCCACAAGAATGGCTTCGACCTTTGGAAGATCGTTTGCGACGTGAGCGACGACCATATTCATTAACCATTGACTTAAATCAACTGTCGATTTTTGAAATTCATCACGTTCAACTAAAGATTGCTTAAGTGCTGCTTCGAGGTCGTCACAGGTTGGACTCAAGCCAGCGCTTAACTTATTAGAGAGTAGTTCCAGTGGCGTTTCCATTTAACGACCTCCTAACTTGAGTAATTCGGTTCTGGCTTCAACACGACGCATGAGTAATTCTTTACGCGCTGCTTCTGCTTCTTTTTTGTTTTGTTCTGCATCCGTTAAATAATTTCCTAGGGCTTGATATTTCATATCAATCACATGAATATGAATCGAGATAGCAGCGCGGCGGATGGCGTTCACTATTGGTTTTGAGTTGATAAATGGTTTCATAAAAACTCCATCACTTGAGGCGCGCCAACTTCAGGCAAAGGCAAAGTTACTTTGTCAATGATTCCTGCTTGCTGCATTGGCTTATCTTCCGAAAATCCTTTCTTTGCTTTGCCATCGGTTTCTGCCATCGGCTTAAACTCGCAACGTTGGCACTCCTGCCACTGGATCATCCGCAAAGGGTTGTGTGTTGGTGCCTTGCATAAAGCCATTTCTCGGCAATGCTCAACGTTGACCACTTGTTTCGTGTGGCAGCAAATAATTTGCTCATAGGTACGGCGGTAGGCTTGTTCAATACGTTTAACGCTAGACCGTCCATCTCCATAGGGGCCGCATCCATTACACACTTGGGAAATCACAGTGCGTTTAATGCCCATCTTTGCGCCAACAGCAGCTTTACTCGACATACTCACTTCACGCATCAAGCCAATAAACCATGATTCATTGACATAAGGCTGTGGCTTTTTCTCTTTACTGCTCATCATCAATCTCCTTTTCTTCTGTCCACACAACACGATTCCAGTTGGGGTCAAACACACGTTTTGTTCTTTGAATCATTGGTGCACGCCTTCCACTATTCATGTTTGGCATTAGGCGGTAACTAGCTGGTTTAGCTTTGTGTCCGCGTACTGCAGGTACAGTGCATTCCAAGTACCCCGCGCTATACAAAGCAGATACATAGCTCTTAGCAGTTTCATCTGACACTAAATTAGTTGCTGTGGAAGCGAACGCAGCCAGTTCCCGATAGTTAAACGACTGATTCACAAATAAGCGTCTTATCGTTCCCCACATGCGCTCATTGCCGCTACCTTCTTCAATTAACGCTCCCTTTTTATCAATGCGGGGCGCTTCGATCCCATTGTCAGTTTTCAATTGATAGTAGTTACGCTTGCAGATGCCCTTGACGACCTCACTGTTAAAGACTGTTATAAAACCCGCTTTCAAGAGGGCTTTAAAATAGTCTTTCACCATGCTTTCATCGACTTTAGAAATGTGCTCGATTTCCTGCTGTGTAAAGGTCTCGTCGCAATCCAAGCCTACTGAGCGAATAGTTTCCCAAATTCGCTGCCGTGGCGATTTGCCGCCAACCATTTCGACACAGGCTGATTTTCTCGCCATGTTTACACCCTCCGATCAGGTGCACGATTGGCTGGCAAATCAATCTCAGTCAAAGTGGCCACGTCGATTTGGTCTAATGCATACAATTGAGCATGCTGGTGTATCGTCGCCAGGCAAGTCACGATGCGACGTACAGATCCTTTAGAGATAGTCACCAGCTTATCGACGACATCACTATGCAAATCGACATCAGGGCAGTAGATAGGTGCCAATTTAACGGTGTCGCTATGGCTCACTGGTTGCGCTGGCGCAAAGTCATAAACGCGGTTATGAAAGCGTTCCCATGCCTCCAGTTTGCGCGGCAGCATTTCTTCCCCAACCAGGAGCAAAGAGCCTTGTGATCCTTCGTAAATATCCCGTACCAGTTCAATCAACGTATCGGATTTAACGGCATGGTCAAATTCATCAATGATCAAAGTGCGACGTGATGCTGATAACTGCTGAGTCACCAAATCAAGCATCTTAGATGTCGTCGTTACCTTATGCGACACACCCATTTCCGCCAAAATCTTGGCCAGTAAATCCTTGCTGCGCCATGCAGACAGCATCTGCACATAGTACGCACGGCTTTCATTCGCCAATGAGTTAGTGGCAAACGTTTTCCCCCAGCCGCTAGGTCCATATAAGACGCCAATGCCAGGCACACCTTGCCGACGTCCGTTTAATTTTTCCAGCGAAGCTGTCACTACATCCAACGTTGCGATGGCCGCGATGCCGCCATTTGGCCGACTCTTACTATTGCTATTTAAGACGCTTTTACTCATAATGATTCCTTAGTTAGTAGTGCCATTGTTCAGACGCAGTACGGTTGCAGCCGTATTGCGTTTTTCATTTACTGCGTTCGATTCTTGCCAGCGACGCATTTGTCCTGGAAATTCAGGTGTATGCGTATAACTGCTATGCCATTTAGCGATTCTTGGATCGTCGATAGTTCCCCCTTGTTGAATAATTTCATCTAAGCCCAACCACTTCCTGAAGCGCAACTCAGGCGTATCAGGAATCACTTTCACATTGCTTGGCGCGGGTTCATTTTTAGAGACTGGTGCATCTAATTCATCTTTGCGCTTATCAATTAAGCGCTGCAAATCAGCAGGGATTGGTGTGTGGGCTACAGCACCATCCAGTGTTTTGGCGGCATCTGCCGAAGCTGATAGCGCTGTAGTTGAATAAGCCTTCGCGGCCTTCGGTAACATAGCCAGCTTCCCTGCAGCCAAAGCGCGATCTTGCAAGATGTCGGAGACCAACTGATCAGGGTCAAGCTTGAAGCTCTTGGCTGATTTTTTCTGATCTGCGATAAATGCTCTTTGTTTTTTGCGCCCAGCTACGGCAATCTCTTGACGACTAATACCAGTCCGTTCAGGGCAACGCGCCACACAAACAAACTTGCCTTCGTAATAGACCACGACTTGACCATAGTCATCCGTTAAATAGACCTGAACCTGCTTACCAGTCATCACTGCCAATTCCATTGCTAAGAATTGGGCTTTCTGTATCGTCAAACCTTTCTTAGTGATGGTGTACGTACCTTTTCCGGCAGGCGGGGCAAGCAGTACATCTAATGCGCGTTCGTTTTGGATACGACGAATCTCACCCTGATAACTGGCTGCACGTGCAAACGGTGACATACCGATCCCTTCGTGCTTGTTTTGTTCATACGTACCGTTTAACCATAAGTTAATGCGTTCCTGGAGCAGTGCCGCAGGCATCGCCATTTCAATTTCTTTGACTTCTTTATCAAACAGGCGCTGCGAGAAGCTTTGACGCGCTTCAATTGCGCTTCGCTCGGCCACGTTGTGTCCAATAAAACTGCTGTAGACCTCTAAAATAGAATGCAGCATCGTTTGATTCATACGCTCAACAAACGGCTTCTCCCATGGGCTAAAGGGATTAGTGCGAAAGTGATCAATGCCCAGCAAATCAAGCGCACCAACAAAATTCTTAGCCAAGTAGTCCTTACCGTTGTCTGTCACAACCTGTTCAGGTACGCCCCATAACAACATCGCCAAACGCAAAGCTAGGGCATGCGTTTCCGCTCTTGGTGTTGGTGACAGCACCACTAGAGATCGACGGCTATAGACATCGATCACAACGGATGCGCTGTAACGCCTCTTAGTACCAAAGTCATCAATAAGCATCCAATCTGCTGGAGTCGCGTCCATTTCCCAACGTTGGTTTAAACGCACCACATCCTCATCAGCATCGCCATAGGCGACCATGAAACTGTTTTTCCATTGATCTGGATTAGTCGCGGCACAAAACAGCTCGGCATTCTTCGCTTTCCACTGATTCATGAAGCTGCAAGTCACGTCATACTTAGGCACTTCGAACAGCACTTCACCTGTTTCTTGATCAACGGAGGCTCTACGAACGACCTCCATTAAATCGATTGCCGATATATGCGGTTTGGCCAGCAACAAAGAGACCACGGCTTGCTCTAATAAAGGTTGACGGGTGAAGATACCTTTGGCTTTTTGCTTTTCGCCGTCTTGATGATCGATCAATCCTGCCTGGCCATTCTCGCTATAAGCAGCTTCCCAACGTATCAAAGTACGTAGGCTGACAGTGTTAAACTCAGCGTATACAGCTTCAGAAATCGCCATATAGCCTTTTAAATTACGTTCAGCATAGGCTTCGGCAAAGCTCTGCATGCTCGCTTTCTTACCAGGGCGCTTACCATTCGCTTTAAGTGGATACTGGGTATGCCAAAAGCGCTCCCAGCTTTGAATGATCGCCAAACGACCATCAAATCGTGCTTGACGTGCAGATGCCAGCGGCGTCATTAACGTCAATAGGTTTTGCTCACCACGCAGGCGTTTTTCTTCTTTTTCCTTGGCAGCTTTTTCTTTTAAACTAAGATAGACGCTGTGATTTAAAACAGCAGCCTCAGCTTTGGTGTGCTCGGTTAAGAAATTTTGTACAGTTCTAGGTAACCTCTCGACGGGGAATAACTTTCTTTTTCCACCAAGTCCAGTCTCTTCAATAAAAATCCAGTTTTCGCGTTTTGAACGCATCTCTACCGCACGTTTACTTACTTTTAACGCTGCTGCGAGTGTTTTAAAATCGACATTCATCATTTCACTCCCAAGCGCTTTAACGCTTCAGCAGATAACTTCTCAGCGACCCCTATGGGCAAGTGTGTATTGATATGTTTCAGGCGATCTTTAATCGCTTTCTCTTGCATCGCCAATGCGCCAAGCTCAGCCACCATGGCTTCTTCACCGCGCAGAATCCGACAACCGCAGCATTCAGCAATAAACTCTAAAAGACGGTAGTCACCAGTTACTACCGTTAAAGCGGGTAACGCTTCTAACGGAAAACGCTTACTGTCTGCGCTATTTGCGCAATACTGATCAAGCATATCTTTCGTCATACCGCGATTCGTTAAACGTGAGACCGCAGTAGCAATCTCAAAGCGATCCATTTCAGCCACTCTGGCAGCGGCGAGCATATCGACCAGAACGTCACGAACCGCATGAGCAATATCCAAAGACCCTGCTTCATTACTTGGTGCCACAGGCACGTCAAAAAAATTTATTTCGACTTGACCAGGCTGTGGAAGAACGCGACGGCGCATGATGGTCAAATCCCCACAGCAATTTCAACGTTGCCAACTACTGTGCCAGTGGTACACTTATGTCTAACAGTGTTAGCAAACTTTCTAAGACGTTTTGGAGTGCCATCTTCGTTATATCGACTTGGCCAAATCGTTTGAGGTTTAGTGCCGATTGCGTCGGCGATAATGGTTTCGCAGGAAGGATAGGGTTGCGTCAAAGCTTTTTGGACAATGCCACCAGCGTAGCCATACTCAATGGACAGTTGACGCAATGTATAACCTTGTTTTTCTAACGCTGCTTTAATATCTGCAGGGTGCCAATCTTGTGGCTTTTCTTTAACGAGTGAAGTTTTCATGATTGGTTTTTTTTCCTGTATAAACGGTGTAAAAAATCGGGCTAGTGAACGAATTATAAACACACAAAATTGTGTGTGCAATCTATTTTTTGTGTTTCGCACTTAAAAAATACATGGGTTGAATACAAAATAATGTATGTGTTTGATTTTAAAGATTAATTTTTTGTGTTAAACGCACAAATAAGTGCGCAATTTTTTGCGCACTTCAAATTGGGTCGATATGGATAAAAGTGCGAAGCAAACAATTGGCGATAGATTGCGCATGTTTAGGGAGTCGAGGAAACAGACGCAGACTCAATTTGCCAACGAGATGGATATGTCAACGACAGGACTTCAAAGTAATGAGGCCAACAGGTCATTACCTAACAGTAAGCTGCTGATAGAGCTTTACCAAAGAGGACTAAACATTAATTGGCTTATTAGTGGAGATGGCGAGATGCTTCAGGCTGAAGTACCTACTTTGCAGCCTAAATCGGATGATTTGTCTCTATTTGCCGAAGCAATGGAAGTAATTGATCTACACCTTGAAAAATCACGCAAAACAATGTCCCCTGCTAATAAACGCAAGGCGGTGGAAGCTTTGTATAAGTTATCTATTGAGAAAAACCGTATTGATCCAGCTGTAATAGAAATAATCACCCAATTGACCGCATAACCTTTACCAGCAACACTATGACAGATCGACCAAAAGCAAAAATAATCCAATTCCCAAGAAAACCAACTGCAATCATCGAAGAGCCTCAATCACCACTATCAGAATTAAAAGAGCTGCTTACACACAATACTGAACCAAAGGAAGAAAGCCCAAAGCCAAGAAAACCTAGGGAGACAAAGCCAAAACAAGAGAGTTTCATACCAGGCGTGAGTATCCTGGTGAGTGGTGGCGAAGGCGTGAAGATAAATAACGGTCAGCAGACGATAAACAAGACTGTAAACCATACGACAAACCACTATCACGCGCCTCAGAGCGTTAAATCTACGGTAGTAGTACAAACTGGCGTTGGAGTGATCAGTGCTGAGCAAAAACGGCAATTGCTGGATTTGAGAGATAAAGTAGTCGAAGCCTCAGTGGTAAGAAAGACTCCCAAAACGCCTGCCTCAGTGATGTATTCGCTAAATAAGCACATGAAGGTCAATAAGTACGATGAGATTCTGGCTGAAAACTTTGATAAAGCGAAAGCCTGGTTGATAAAACAGGCCGCCATTACCAAAAGCATGGCTTCGGCACCGAAGAAAATGCCAAGTTGGCGCAAGTCTCGCATCTCCGCGATCCATTCTAGGTGCAAAGAGAGGGACTTTGGCACATGGCGTATCGCTTATATGAAGGAAAAATTCAATCAAACTACAATGATTGCACTGTCAGATGACGACCTAGAGACACTTTATCGGGCGGTAATGAGCAAGAAGTAGTCATTCGGTGCCATTTTCCAATCAAACTCTTTCTATAACCCAACTATAAACTAATCATTTTTCATCAATTAGTGCCAAACTGAAAAACCAATAAAAAAACCCGCAAACGTATATAGGATGCGGGATTTTGACCTTTTTTGATACTTTATACTTGGTGACAAAATAAACACCCCCTCACACAAAAAAATAATATTCTGAAGTTGTTCCGGACATTTATTGTGGGAACTGGTTTTGAATAGCGCAATCAGTTTGAATAGCGCAAAAAATAAGGCTCTCACGTGGAGAGCCTTATATATTCTGGCGGAGAAAGGGGGATTCGAACCCCCGGTAGGCTATGAACCTACGCACGCTTTCCAGGCGTGTGACTTAAACCACTCATCCATCTCTCCGAATTCGTCAAAAGCCTTTAATTGCTTAAAGCCATTTGGGAAGCTCGAAAGTATAGCAGAGTTTAATTTCACGGTAAATGCCCAATTTTCGGCTTTCTGCGAATTTGCTTTCTTTTCTCTCTATGAATATGAATCTTCAACTTGTGCAGCGGCTATAATCTCGCCCTATGAACTTATTAAAAACACTGGCTGCTATTAGCAGTATGACTATGTTGTCGCGCATCACGGGCTTGATTCGTGATGTTTTATTTGGCGCGTATTTTGGTGCGACAGCGATGATGGATGCCTATGTACAGGCATTTAAAATTCCGAATTTTTTCCGACGCTTATTTGCCGAAGGTGCATTTTCGCAAGCTTTTGTGCCGATTCTTGCTGAATATCGAAATAAGAGTTCTGATCTTGAAGTGAAAGAATTGGTCGATCATGTTGCTACCGTGTTGGTGTGGGCCTTGTTGATTACTTGCGTGATTGGTGTAGTTGGTGCACCGTTGTTGGTGCTGATGTTTTCTTCAGGTTTTTTGGGAACCTCAAAATTTGATTTGACCGTCAATCTCACCCGTATCATGTTTCCGTATATTGGTTTCATGTCTTTGGTTGCTTTGTCGAGTGGTGTTTTGAATACTTGGCGACGTTTTAAGATTCCTGCATTTACGCCAGTTTTATTGAATCTTTGCTTCATCCTTGCAGCGTATTTTTCGCTCGCTTTGTTTGGAAAAGAAAAGCAGATTTATGCGCTCGCATGCGCGGTTTTTGTGGGGGGCGTATTGCAGTTGGCGATACAAATTCCCTCCCTGATTCAAATTGGCATGTTGCCAAAGCTGTCTTGGAATCCGGCATTTGCATTGCGTGATCCTAAGGTCCGTCGGGTATTGAAACAAATGGGGCCGGCGGTGTTGGCGGTGTCGGCAACGCAAATTAGTATCATGATCAATTCAACGTGGGCTTCGTTCTTGCCAGACGGAAGTGCGTCGCAATTGAATTTTGCTGATCGTTTGATGGAATTTCCTTCGGCGATGTTGGGCGTCGCGCTCGGTACGGTTTTACTGCCTAGCCTGTCTGCCGCCAAAGCGAACGCGGATAAAACTGAGTATTCCTCCTTATTGGATTGGGGTTTGCGTTTAACCTGCTTATTGGCATTGCCTGCGGCGGTTGGTCTGTTGACTTTGTCGGATGCATTGACGGCGACATTGTTTCATAACGGTAAATTTGATGCGCATGCGGTAAATGAAACGGCCAAAGCCGTTGCTGCATATGGTGTTGGCTTAACGGGTTTGATTCTGGTGAAAATTTTAGCGCCAGGGTTTTACGCACAGCAAGATATTCGTACGCCAGTCAAAATCGCTTTGATCGTATTGGTGATCACGCAGATCATGAATGTGCTGTTTGTGCCTTATATCCATCAGGCTGGTTTGGCTTTGTCCGTGGGTTTGGGTGCGTGTTTTAATGCTGCCTTGCTGTATCGTGGCTTACGTCAACGTCAGCTTTATACGCCTTCTAGTGGCTGGCTCAAGTTTTTTGTGAAGTTGGGTGTGGCGCTGTTGTTGATGGGCGGCGTTGCCCTTGGTTTGGCGGCGCAATTGGATTGGATTGCGCTGCAAAGTCATCGTTGGATCAGAGCTGCTTTCATGGGTGGTGTGATTTTGACCTGTATGTTGGTGTACTTTAGTTCTTTGTTTGTGATGGGCTTTCGCTTGCGTGATTTTAGAAAGGTTGCTCGCTAGGTCGCACGTTTGCTTGTGCGGTTTGCTGGACGTCTCGTTGATGAAGTTCTACTAGCCACGACTAGTTCCGAACCCAATAAGAAAGAGAAGCCGTTGTTAAAGGCTCCTCTTTTTTACGCTTAAGATTTGAGCAAATTATCCGCCAATCGCTTCCCATTTTTCTAAAGCCGCCATCAACAATTCGTCGATCTCAGCGAAGCGTTCATTGAGTTTTTTGATGTCATCAGGTGTTGCATCTTTGTAGAAATCACCGTCTGCCAGTTTTTCAGAAATCGTCTTTTGCTCGGCTTCTAAATTGCTGATCAAATTCGGCAATTCATCCAGTTCTTTTTGCTCTTTGTAGCTGAGTTTTTTTGGTTTCGCTTCGGCTTTAGGCGCTGGTGCAGTCATGCTGCTGACTGGAGATTTATTATCGGTCTTTGCTTTGATTGGTGCCGCAATTGCTTTGCCTGCTGGAGAATTTTTGTAGTTCTCCCAATCGGTGTAACCGCCTATGTATTCTTTCCACAAACCATTGCCTTCAGACGCGATCACTTGCGTGACCACGTTATCTAAGAACATGCGGTCATGGCTTACTAAAAACACGGTACCTTCGTAATCCTCTAATAGTTCTTCGAGCAATTCTAGTGTGTCGATGTCAAGATCATTTGTTGGTTCGTCAAGGACCAAGACGTTTGCCGGCTTAGCGAATAAGCGTGCTAATAACAGTCGATTGCGTTCACCACCAGACAAGGTTTTGACAGGTGAACGAGCGCGTTCTGGTGCGAATAAAAAGTCGCCGAGATAAGACATGACGTGCTTACGCTGACCATTAATCTCAACAAAATCGCTACCCGGAGAAATCGTTTCTGCCAGACTGACTTCTTCATTGAGTTGCGTACGCATTTGGTCAAAGTAGGCGATTTGTAATTTGCTACCTTGTTTGACTGTGCCGCTATCTGGTTGATCTTCACCCAAGATTAATTTGAGTAAAGTGGTTTTACCCGCACCGTTTTGACCAATCAAACCAATCTTATCGCCACGCATAATGATGCTGGAGAAATCATTGACGATATTCTTAGGACCAAAACTCTTGCAGACGTTTTCCAATTCCGCCACGATTTTGCCCGAGCGTTCACCGGTTGTAACATCCAGACGTACTTGCCCTTGTTGCTCACGACGCGCTGCACGTTGCAGACGTAATTGTTCAAGGCGTTTAACGCGACCTTCATCGCGTACGCGACGTGCTTTGACGCCTTTGCGTATCCAGATTTCTTCTTGCGCTAAGAATTTATCAAATTTCGCGGCTTCAACTTCTTCAATTTCTAATTGCTCAGCTTTGCGCACTTGGTAGGTAGAGAAATTACCTGGGAATGAGGTGATTTTGCCGCGATCGAGTTCGATAATACGCGTGGTGACATTGTCGAGGAAGCTACGATCATGGGTGATGAACAGTACGCTGCCTTTGAAGTCTTTTAGTAAGGCTTCTAGCCATTTGATTGAGGAAAAATCCAAATGGTTGGTAGGCTCGTCAAGTAACAAAACATCTGGTGCGCTGACCAATGCACAAGCTAACGCAACGCGCTTTTTCATACCGCCAGACAGTGTGCTCATGATGGCGTCTTTGGAGAGATTCAACTTATCTAAAGTCGTCTCCACTGTATTGCCTAAACTCCACGCATCGGCGGCATCGAGTTGCACTTGAATATCGTGCATACGTTCCATCAACGCTTCGTCATTATCACCGCCAAATTGGCCCGTGATCGCCTCGTACTCTTGCAGTAGCTTTGGTAAATCACCTAGGCCAGAGGCAACCGCATCAAACACGGTCTGATCAGGATCAAATTGCGGCTCTTGTTCGACATACGCAATTTTGATGTTTTGTTGCATGACTAACAGGCCATCATCGAGTTTGAATTTGCCCGCGATGATTTTGAGTAACGAGGATTTACCCGTACCGTTGCGGCCAATTAAACCGACGCGTTCCGAGGTTTCAATAGAAAATTCTGCGTGATCGAGGAGGGCAACATGACCAAAAGCCAGTTGCGCATTGCTAAGAGAGATGACTGCCATAAAAAACTTCTGTCGAGCTAAAGAGAGCCGATGCGTGTAGAGGAATATCGTTAAAAACGAGGAAAGGCACTATTGTACGCTAGTTGCCAGTCGTTTCATCGCTTCATCGTTTTAACGGGATTGCATTTGATTGTTATTGGTCGCTCAGGTAAGATGGCGGCCTTCGTTCGCTGGTAATTTTTTAATACAGCCAGCGCATCGAAAAGTCGCAAAAATCCTGAGACGGATTTCAAGAGTCTCTCCGTAGCACAATGGATAGTGCACATGCCTCCTAAGCGATTTCAGGTGGTAGTGTTAACTGCCTAAGTTGTTGATTTTATAGGAAGTGGGGTTGTTGTAATCCATCCAAATCCACCTTGATCCAAGGTGTTCTTGGAACAAAAATGGAACGTGAGACTGGATTTTCTGGACTCGGAAACAACAACAGGTAGCACAAGGCTACCTGTTTTTTTATGGTGAATCGATAGTATCGTGCTATCAATTATTTGATTGTGATAGTGGCGTCCCCACCGGGAATCGAACCCAGATCTGATTCTTAGGAGGAACCTGTTCTATCCATTGAACTACAGGGACGGCTCTAACACAGCCTGCTAGTATAGCAACCAACGAGTGTTTGGAACAAGGTGTATGGTACAAGAACAATTACTTAATTATTTGAAAGAAAAAACAAAAGGTAAGTTGTTGATGTCACCAGAACAACTTGCTGAAGAAATTGGTATTCCAGCAAAACAACAGTCCAAGTTGCGCAAGGAAAAAAGATTTCCCATCCCTTTCAAGAACATAGGCAGGTTGGTCTACTACTCTATTTATGATGTTGCAAATTTCCTGTTAAATGGTGAATCAACGCCATCAGATGTACCAGCAGCAGAAGTTGCAACAGTATCAATCAAGCCCAAAGTTACCAAAACAAGTAAGCAGGTTACTGATCTTTCACACATCTTCATGGTTCGTAGTTTTGCGCAATCATTGGAAGATCGAGCTACAAGAATGTTGCAATTGTCTGAAATTCTAAAAAATTATGCAGACAAGAATGAATTAAAAGATAGGTTTGAACAGAAGTTCCAACCTAAAGGAATAAGTAATACAAGTGATGAAACCAAAATTTAATAAATTGTATCGTACAAATTCAAGGAATAAAAATTGATTTGCTCTGGTTGTACGCAGTAGAAGTCTGACAGAGTTAAAGAAGCTCTTGACGCCGGCGAAAACATTGAACAGTATCGAGTCTGACGCCGATGCAGAAGCTTTGGCAAAATCACTTATGCATTTGAAATACTGGGAACCAAGAAACTATGTTGTCACCTCAAAATCCGATCAGTTCCACATTAATTTTTGAGGCGAAGGAAACTGAAATGTCACAAAAAAGGAAGAATTCAAATAAAAAACAGAAAATTAAAGTAATTTCTTTATTTTCTGGATGTGGTGGCATGGATTTGGGATTTACTGGTGGATTCGAGTTTCTTGGAAAGAAGTATACTAAAAATCCATTTGACATTATTTGGGCTAACGACTTCAATGAAGCCGCTTGCCGAACTTATGCAAAAAATATTGGATCACATATACATCATGGCGACATCTGGGAAATGATTAATGCCAATAAAATTCCGGAAAATGCAGATGTAGTTATTGGTGGATTCCCTTGTCAAGATATTTCCGTAAATGGAAAAGGTGCCGGTGTAGATGGAAAAAGGAGCGGTTTATATCGTGCAATGGTAGAGGTAGTTTCACGTACAAAACCAAAAGTATTCGTAGCTGAAAATGTAAAAGGTTTATTAATGAAACACAACGAAGAATCCCTTCGCCGTGTTTTAACTGACTTTTCAGCACTGGGATATGAAGTATCTTTTCAACTTTATCATGCCGCTGATTATGGAGTTCCTCAGACTCGTGAACGAGTTATTATTGTAGGAACTCTTCCGAGTGTTCCAAAGTTTGAACCCCCAAAAGCTACACATTCCAAAGAAAAACATATCACTGCTTTCGAAGCAATTAATGATCTCGCAAATGTTGATGAAGATGAGTCATTTAATCATGTATGGAGCCGTGCCAACATTAGTGGTGAACAAGGAAATCGCCGCTTGATTGCGAATCGACCAGGTTACACCATTCGTGCTGAATGTCATGGAAACATTCAATTTCATTATGACCTACCACGGCGCATCTCTATGCGTGAAGCAGCAAGGTTTCAATCATTTCCTGATGATTTCACATTTGAATCAAAACTAAGGGAAACAGAACGTCAGGTTGGAAATGCAGTGCCGCCAGTTCTGGCTTGGCATGTTGCTCAATCTGTCAAGAAAATTTTGAAATAAAGTAAGGTTGCTAGTTGATCTATTAAGTACTTGCCGTGTACCCTTGAAGCTCACGCACAGCTTCAAGGGTACAGTATGCAAGAATCTGATTTTATTGAAATTTTAAAAACATTATGCAGTCAACTTACCACTGAGGCTCGCTCAGTTGGTTTTTCATCAGCAAAAGCTTTTGAAAGTCGTGTACGGCAAGTAGCCAGTAACTTAATCACCGATCCATCAATTCAAATTGACCCCGATCCACCCGCACAAGGATTCCCAGATATTGCCGCTGGAAAATATGGGATTGAAGTCAAATTTACAACGAACGATACTTGGTTAAGTATCGCTAACAGCGTTCAAGAAACAAATAGAGTTCAAACCGTCGAAAAAATCTTTGTGGTATTTGGAAAATTAGGTGGCAGTCCAGAAGTAAGATGGAGTAGCTACGAAGATTGTGTTGTACATGTCCGAACATCTCACGTCCCCCGATTTGAAGTAGAACTCCCTCCAACAGGTGGAACAGTGCCTCTTTTTAAACAAATGGGCGTTCCATATGATGAATTCCGTCGATTAAGAATGGATGAAAAGATGAAGCATATTCGTGAATATGCTAGAGGAAGATTGAAGCCGGGTGAACGTTTGTGGTGGTTGGAAGATAATCCTGAAAAAGAACACAGTCTTCCGATACAAGCTCGAATCTATACAAAACTCTCAGACCACGAGAAGAAAAAACTTCGAGCAGAAGCAGTCCTTTTGTGCCCAGGAATTGTTCGCTCTGGTAGAGCAAAAGACAAATATGATGATGTAGCCCTGTATCTACTGACATATCATGGTGTTCTTGCAACTAATGTCCGTGATATGTTCAGCGCTGGTAGTGTTGCAAATCCCGATAATGATGATAATGGTGGTTTATATATAGAAAGGGCGCTTAAGCTCATAGAAAATGAAATTCTCGAAGCAGCACAACGATTAGATGATGCTCTATTTATTGAATATTGGGGCAGACCTATTCCGAAAAATCAAAGAATTGCAGAATGGTTAGCTCAGGCTGATTCACTTGCAAAAAATTGGAAGCCATCTGATAGCTTGTTTTTAAATAAATAAGCTATCAACCAAAAGCACCTTCGGGTGCTTTTTTGTTTTCATTTGACTTTAAAAAATAATTTCGTATAACAGTACAGAAATGAAAAATGCCCAAGCTGGAAACTTAGGCATTTAGAAATTCTGGAGAAAAAGTTGTCGAGACTTGCCAGATGAAATTATTAAAACGTATTTTATCTTAAATGTCAATATTCTAACTATTAAATATTCCAGAATTTCGCAAGAAATAGGAAAATTTATGTTAGATAATTTTATTAATCACTTACCTGAAAAGGTTAGAAGCACCGATGACTTTGACTATGGAACAAAATTCAGAAAAAAATCAAATGCCTTAAAACGCAGATACGTTGAAGTAAATCAGCTATACAAAAAATACATTGCATTGGATTTGGATGAACCAGGTTCAGCCTACTGGTGGGAAGAAAAGAACCTTCCACCACCAACAATAGTAATCGTCAACCCAAGAAATGCACGTTGTCACTATCTCTATGAGTTGAAAACACCAGTCTATTACACCGAAGAAGCCAGAAGAGCACCACAAAAATTCTACGAAAGCATTGATAGTGCATTAACCACTGTTTTAAAAGCCGATTTAGGCTATGTTGGATTGTTTGTGAAGAATCCACTACATGAATCATGGAGAGTTATAAAACATAATGCAATCTATGATTTAGAGGATTTTAACGAATACATTGATCTGCAATATTATAAGAATAAGCAGAAATATGAAGCGAGTTTAGAAGGTAGAAATACTACCTTGTTCCACAATTTACGACATTGGGCATACAAGGAAGTTAAGCAACATGGTTCATACATTACATTTCAAAGTGCGGTTGATGATCAGGCACTATCTATCAATAAGATGTTCTTAGCTTACTCAAATGGCGTTTTAGCAGCGAAAGAAGCTCTATCAGTAGCAAAATCCGTTGGTAAATGGACTTGGAAGCATAGATACACTATTGGCAATGGAACGAAGAATAGAGGTGTTCTTGCAAATCAGATAGATGAAACAATGGATCTACATGCAAGGCAGTCTCTTGGTGCCAAATACTCTCACACAGTAAGAACTGAAAAGGTAGATGACAAGATAAAACTTGCCATTCATAAGTGCAAAGAAAGAGGACTGGTTGTTAATCCAGGCAATCTGGAAAAATGTGGACTTGCTGACAGCACATATAGAAAATATAAAGAAGCAACGCATAACTGGATCAGAATTCTTGCATGAGAATTTGCGTCTACATAACTAGTTATGTAGCGCCATTATGGTGCATATCAGATAATTACCCCATTTATGGGGTGCAGGATTTTTGGAAAAACACAATTCAAAATCAGAATTAAATCCAACAACAACCAGAATTAGAATAAAAATTGGCGGATCGAATTTTTATTCAAAAAAAAGCACCAACTGGTGCTTTAATTAAAATCTCTTTCTTTTTGTTGGGCTTACAAAACTGGGTTCCAATGGATCAAACTGACCAATTTCTTCGTATGCTTGCTTCAACTTCTTGGCTTTACTGAAAACAAGTGGTGAAATGATAGTAAATGGAGGAATTAACGAAAGATAAGCAATCGCATATTTCGCCTTATAAACAGCCTTCAACATTCTGTCGTCAGTTAAAACATCACCGTTCTTTTTCTGCAATCCACACAAAAAGACATACTTATAATGTGAGTTGAATTTCTTTGCATCTGCAAATTTTAATGCAACTGCATTGCCAATCTCATTATTTAAGTTCGGATTAACAGCAACATTCTGAACAACCTCTACAACTCCATCAGCAGTTTTCACTTCAAGATATTCATACACATCATAGAAACCTTCTTTTGAAGACTTTCCATAGCCAACCACCTTACCTTTTATTGTTTCTAAGTAATTATTCATTTTATCTCCTTTTATTTTAATTTTGACAAAATGAGTTTGAAAGTCAAATCAACTTGACTATTGACCTCTATTTGATAATTTAGAAAAAACAGGAAATTATATGAATAACTTTTATCAAACAAAGAAACTAAATGGTGTTCCACATGCAGTTGAATCACCTGCTGTCATAACAGAAGATGGAACTAAAATATGGTATCAATACGGCGTGAAACATCGCCTAGATGGTCCTGCTGTTGAACATTCTGATGGAACAAAGGAATGGTGGGTTGCTGGTTATAGACATAGGAAAAAAGGACTTGCTATTGAGTATCCTGATGGTACCGGTGTGGCATACACCTCCCCCAAGGCAGCAGTCTTTGAAAGCAAGTCAGGTATACTTGATCTTCAAGAGTTTTTGAAACGAAATCCACCACATTGGCTTTTCAAAAGCTAAAAATTTACAACGTAAGCACCTACCAGGTGCTTTTTTTGTAGCTTATGAACGATAAGTAGTTGACGTGTACCACTTGGATCAACATCATTCAGAAAAGATATCGAATTTTCATTTCTACACCACAAAACTTGCTTTTTGTCAAGTATTTGTTAAAGTGGTACTAAATTAGATGGAGAAAGTCATGATTGACAACAGCGCATATAAATTAGCTCAACAAGCCAAAGATCATTCAGATTGGATGAGTAATTTTGAAGAAAAAAGACGCAATGAAATAGATCAGCACCAGAAGGAAAAAAGTTTTACTGATGAAATTCTTGCGTTAAAAAATAGAAATCAAGAGTTAGAAAATCTCTTGTCTCGTCCGTTAAAACAGATCGCACAAGAACATCCAGCATTTAAAAATAATTACGAAGCTTTAATTGAAGCCCAGAATGAAATTCTTGCTGATTGGATTCTTGGGCAAAAAGCTTATAGAGAAACTGCCATGCAATTGGGACTTCAATTGGGAAAAACACCAGAAGAAATTAAGAATCAATTCTCACAAAATGTAAATGCAGTTTTAGAAAACAAAACTGAACATGGAAACAATGCATCATCAAGTAAAACTCTTTCAGAAAATGCAGCAGCAATTATTGCAATAAGAAAGAAAGATGGAAAAATGTAAAAAGCACCCGAAGGTGCTTTTTTATTTTACTCAGAACCACTTCCATCATCTTGAATACTCTGAACTTTAACTTCTTCCTTCACTTCCTCTTGAACAGCTTCTGCACTCTTAAATTGAGATTCAATTAATTGTCTCATTTCAGCAGGATCATCTGAGTTTTCAACAGCGTTTTGAAGAACAGCCTGGAAATCATCACCAAGGTTTTGTTTTGCAGCCTGAATGAATTTTCCAGCTTCGTTCATTCTGGACATGCTGACAAATTGATCTCCGTTTTGATTTGTCCTCATTGATGCTTGCTTCAAGTAATCAGCAGCAGCTTCACCATACTGGTTTGAAAATTTTTCACTGGTACTTTCTAGTGCAACCTCATTTCCAATTGCTCTTGATGCCTTTGATGATTCACCACCATAACTTGAAAAGTTATCTTGTGAAGCAGCAGCCATTCTACTTTCAAAATCCTCAACAGCTTGATCACCACCAATGCTATTGGCTAGTTCCAATCCCTGATCATAAGCATTACTTGCAGCTTGATTATTATAGAAATCTTCATCGGAATTAATACCTAATATTGCAAACTTCTTCTCAGCAGTCCCTTCTCCAAATTTTGCATTCAATTTATTTTTGTGGTCATTAATCTGATTTTTGCGATCACTAAGCAATTTGGCTTCTTGCTTGTAGCCTTTTTCTCTTGCATCAGCACCGACTAAATGTTTACCAGCCATATTGGTAGCTGCTGCACCTGCCATGTAAGTTCCAGCGCCATGACCACCAAGTTCCTCTGAGGTTCTTCCAAGTGAAGAACCTTGACCACCGAACCACTTCAATAACTCATCAGCGATGCTACTTGTAATAGACATACATTTTCTAACAATCATCCACATCATTCCACAATAAATCAATGGAAATGCAATCAAACTAATAAGCATCATGATGATGTTGGAATCTGTTTGAGACATCAAAAATGCTGAGGTAAAAACTTTATTTATTAGAGTTCCAAGCACATACAAGATGTTGATTGAAGCAATCATTCCGAAAACTGCAAACGTTGGTCGTAGCATCAAGCTCAACACCAAGGAATAACCATTGGCTCCTTTTCCAGTTAGATCATCACCATTAGGATGTAAGTGATAGACAGCCCACATTGATGAAATTATTACTGCCTCAACAGCCATAATTAACCATCCTAAGAAAACACCCATCCACATAATGAACGGCATCATTGGAAGAACAAATGACAATGTAAATCCAACACCAATCATTACAGGGAATACGACATTAAATAAATCTCCTATCTGCTGACTTAAAACAATTGGTGTTGCGGTTCCTGAAACTGGTGCAGCAGCAAACGCAACTAGTCCAGCCATTTTTGCCGCTTCCATTGTTGCAGCAGTTCCTAAAAGCCAGTTTCCTAAACGTTTCATTTCTAGAATTGGATCAGTTGCATCATCAAGGACAAAAGTTCCAACACCTTGCATGAAGTGCTTCACTAACCTGGTTGTGTCAAATCCTGATGAAATCCAACTCATCCAAGACCATTCTTCACCACCAACATCACTTTGTTTGTTCAATGAAAAGTCACCAATTTCTTTATCTGACATTTTCATGTTTTTAAGACCTTCACCATATTTACTGTAAAAAGCTGATGTGAATTTTGTGTTGTCAGCTTTCATGCCTGTTGCTTCTGGAATGCTTGCTGTTGTTCTTCCAGCCAAATCAATAAGGTAAGAAACCTTCATGTAATATGCACCAGCAAAAGCCCAACCATCACGTTTCGCAGAAGCAGCTAATTCATCAAGGTTCATGTATTGAGATACGATTTCTGCGGCATTGGTTTTAATAGTGTTCTCATATTTGGCAACAGCAGCATCGATTTCTTTACTTGGATCAGATGTAGGATTGGCAACCCATTTTTGAGCAACACCATCAATGGTATTAACTAAGACGCCAGCAGCAACATTGTTTTGCTCAGCAACTTTGTAGGCTGATTGCAAATACAAGTTTGGATCACCTAATAAACCAAGGACACTAGCACTATCTGTTTTAGCAACGGTAGGTGTCTCAGCATTTTTGACAGTCATCGTTCCACAACTGGTAGGACTGAAACCATTACCATTGGCAGTTGATCCAAATTGATAAATGGTGTTACTTAGATTCCAGCTTTGTGTTTTGCTTACAGCAAAAGTAGTGGCGCTTTTATCCAATAAAATTGGATCAACAAGACCATTACTACCACCATCTTTTAATAAAGCTTCAAAACCTCTCATGCAAACAAGAGAGCCAAAAACCTTATAACCGAGTGCGCTTGCACTTGGTGGAGTTAAACCAACTGACATTTGCTTTTTGATGTTTCCTGAACTCATATAAGTAGTCCAAACACTATCAGCTAATCCAGCACCTTGAACCAACAACCAACCAACAATCCAGTTGATGGTTGCATACTGCCCATTGATTACAGGAAGAACTAAGGCTGTTCCTAATGAATAACGAATTGGAATCCATACTGATGAAAATTTCTTCCCAAGCATTTCTCCATCGTGTGCAGTTCCAAGAGTTCCAGCCAACAATGTGTAGGTAGCTAGAATTCCACCAACGATCAAAACAGCACCATTGAAAATCTGCATAACAGCACCGAAGGCGTCAGATCCGCCTGCACCAAAAGTTCCTAAATTGCCGAAAAGTGCATCTAGAACTTTCATACTCACATCGGTACTTGGTGGTGAAAATGGACCACTTGCCACATCTGCCATTGCTAATGTTGGAATCAACATTGCAAGCAGAGTAAATAGAATTCTTTTCATATCATCTCCTTTTTTATTCTAATTATCTAATTAAGTTACCAAACAAAAAGCAAAAGGCAAGTACAAGACTTGCCTTTTATCTTTCATCGTCAAGGTGAATAATTAGAATTTATGGAGACAATGACTGTACTAACTTAAAACATTAAAATTTAAAGTCAATACAGGAATGAAAAAAGCAGATGGTTTATGCATCTGCTTTTTAATGAACAAAGATAATTATCTTTGGGAGATTTTATTTCGTTCAATTCTGAATGTAATTGAAATATTTAAGTTGTCAAGCACCTACCTGGTGCTTTTTTTACGACCATACGTTTGACGTTGGGTACTAACGTTTAACTGTCTGTCGAATTTTTTCTATAAGGCGCAAAATTCACTCCACAATACAGCGACGAAATAAACAATTTAAAGCGATTACCCATCAACTGCCTATTACTAGGAGGGTTCAACATGAAATAGACAAACTACTTATGAAAGGAATTACCATGTCTAAGAAAAACAAAAACGCAGTAACAAAATTTGAAGTAAATGTTCAACCCGTTCCATTTGGTGCAATTTCACTAGATGATTTTGTTAGTTCAAGAGCTTGTGATGCTGCACTTAAAGTTGCCAGCAAACATGATGACGCTGAAAAGCCATTCGCCTTCCTTTGTTCATATCAATTTACAGAAATTTGTAATTCAGTTTGCCATGCGGGTCGTCCTGAATTGCTAGATAATGAAGAATTTCAGAAATACGCAGTCAAGTTTGCTTCTGAAATTGTTAGTACACACTTCATTGAAATGTTCATGGTAATTGGTGGCACTATTTCAAACTTGCTTGCCAAGAATGAAGCTCAGAAAGGAGGTGTGTAATGAAAGTCTCTACATGCCTTCAATACTGTATCAAAGGAATGGGAAAACCACTTTTCAACTTTGCCAACACCAAAGATGGAAAGACCTTGATCAATATCCAAAAGAAAATGAACTTCAACCGTGATGACCAAATCAAGGAAACCTTGATCGCTTTCAATAGCTACTTCATGGTTGAAGCAGCAATCAGGTTGAAACGACTTCCTAAACATCCTCAATCTGTTATCAAGTTCATGGGCTCTGATGAGTTTGACCATCTTCACCAAGAAATTGTCCGCACAGTAGAAGAAAACTACTCAATGTTGATGAACTGTTTGAACAGTAAAGAAAAACGAAAGCTAAATGCTATGTTTGATTAAAAAAAGCACCTTCGGGTGCTTTTTCATTTCCGATTGCTAGATGATATTTATTGGATGCCAGTCTTCAACACCACTTGCTACAACTGGATCGCATCGGCTCTTGTCAGTATACTGATAGCAACACCGAATCAGGAGAGCTACATGAATGATGATTTGAAGAAAATTCAGGATGAAAAAATCAAAAAAATGGTTGGTGCTTGCATCAAACGTAGGAGAGAAGCAACAGGTTACACACAAGAAGAAGTAGCAGAAAAACTCCATTTAAACACTGCTTCTTATGCGAGATATGAACAAGGAACAGCAGAACTATCCATCACCCGTTTGGCGCAACTAGCTGATATTTTTGAATGTGGTTTGGATCAACTTGTGATTGATACCAGTCTCAGAGTAGAAGAACAGACAAAAAGAATTGCTTTGGCTCTTGAAAATGTTTCTGTTTATGATCGTGAAAGTATCATGCAGGTTATTGAGCAAGTTTGCAAAATAGCTTGGAACAAGAGTAGAACTAGAAAACTACCCGATCACCTACGATAAAAAGCCAAATAGACACCTAACAGTGGTGTCGAAGATTTTTAGAGCAGCTTGGTTGTGAAATTGGTGCTCTCGTCAATTAAAAATGCAGTTTAGTTCATCGCTAAAAACAACCAGCTATGATTTAATTTTAGCAAACCAAAAAATCGAATCAATAGCAGAAAAAAGAAAAGCACCCTAGCGGTGCTTTCTTTTCATTTCTCATTTTTATCATCATCTCTTGATGGAATATAAGAAGCAACTTCTTCCATTACATCAATCAGATTTCCATCTTCATCATAAACATTGATGAACGTTTTTCCATCTCTAATCACGGTTTCAGTGAACGTGTTTCCGTTGAGTGACTTGATTCTGATTCCTGAGTTCATCGTTTTCTCCATGTGATAGTGTGAGCATAACGCGATCTTTCCCGGCTGGGAGCACCTACTTTGTTTATGGTCCAGGATCTGAACCACAAACAAAGCAGGTCGATGAAAAACCTCATCCCTACAACTGAGCCACGTTAGTGAAACCAGCTCGTCTGGTTCTCTATACATGAGCCCCTTTGAGGGGCGGCATCAGCCGGGTGACTTACTCAGGATCACTCACCCCAACAGCACCAGGAAGCAGTCTATTTTTTCGCACAACACCATCAAGAATAGTCTTCAACTCGTGGAGCTTTTGAGCTTCATTCTGGATGTTCAAGGCTTGAACCAAGTCTCTCAAGTCTGCCACTGATACCGAAATTTCATCAATGGTAGTGAGTTGGTTTTTATCGTAGATGAATTCAACCCCCATTTTTATCTCCATCAATTTTTGCAAGATATTTTGACTTTTGGATCAAAGTTTCTTTAAGTAATTGCTCAATATCTATGTTATTTTTCTCAGCATGGTCTTCAAGAACTCTGAAATTTTCATCACCAATCAGCTTTGCAAATCCAGAAGCTCTTGCTCTTTTTTGCTTTGTTACATACTCAGATACAGCCTTTCTAACGACCATTCCGAAATTATCTGATAGACCTGTTTTTAGTAAATTTTCATCGATCCACTGTGCATCTTCATTTCGAATAAATGTGGTTTTTTTTTGGCATCCCTTCATAATTTTCTCCTTCTTTTTACTATCCTACAAAATCGGAAAGCGAAATCAAGAGCACATTCTGATTTTATCTGCTATCGACTTTTCTAGAAAAATTCGACATTGATTTTTAATTTCGTAGAATAAAAATGTGGGAAAAATCTTTTTTGTGATTTTCTTAAAATCCAAAAAGCGAGACTAATAAACCATACGGGCTAAATCCCATAAATGGGCTTTACCGATGGATTTATCTCTCGCTAGGGCGCTGCCCTAGAACCCTAAAAAGCTCAACAACAATAATAAAAAAGGAGCACACATGAGCAAAGAAGTTGAACCAAAAAAACACCCAGGTCGTAACGGAAGTGATGATGATCATCAGTTCAAGAGAACATATTCTTTAGATGTAAAGCTTTCACCAATTGAACACGACGCACTAAAAAGTGAATGGAAAAAATCAGATTTCAATTCAGTTGCGCAGTTCGTAAGAAATAAAATTTTTTGTGGTGAAGAAACAAAAATTGATCTTTACTGGGATCAAAAACAAGAAGATAAAAATTTGAACAGAAGCATACTTTCTGAGTTGAGTAGAAGTGGAAATACCTTGAATCAGATCGCAAAAAAATTGAACACAACAAAAGAATTTACTACTCAGGAAGCAAGACTTTTATTGAAGGATTTGGCAAATGCCCTTAAGGAAAATGATGAAATCAAGAAAAAATTCATTGGGACAATCCAAAATAAATAAATGATTAATGCAATCAACGATAACGGCACTGGCTCAATTGCAGATGCAATTAACTACTTAAAAAGTGATTTCGATCATAAAAATAACAGAAGAAGTGTGAAGCCAAGAGATTTTGCAGGTAGTGCAGAAGAGTGCATTGTTGTCGCTGATTCTATTGAAAGAAAACATAAATATGTATCTGGAACTCTATCTTTTCGTGATGGAGAAAAACCAACTGATGCACACCTACAAAAGATCGTTGACGCATTTCGTAAAACATTTATGGCGGGACTTGAACCAGGAGTGAATTACGTGGATTACTGGAATATTCACGAAGACAAAGGAAACATCGAATTAAATTATGTTATCCCGTTGGTTGAGTTGACCACATCGCGCCAAATGAATCCATTTCCACCAGGTAAAGCTAAGGAAGATTTTAAGGATGCTTTTGATGCCTATATTAATCATCAAATGGGTTACGACCAGGTTGTACCTGATCCAATCAAAGCATCTGAATCAAAATTTGAAAGAAAAGTTTTACCAAAATCCAATTCAAAATCTGCTGAAGAATTTCGTAAAAACAAGCCAACAAAAGATGAAGTATCTGACTGTGTTGCTCACCAAATCATCAATGGAAAAATTTCTAGCAGACAGGATTTGTGTGATTTTTTAGAAAATTTTGGAGAAATAACAAGAGTGAATGATAAATTCATTTCACTAAAACCTTATGGCAGTGAAAAAGCTTTTCGCTTAAAAGGTCCCGTTTATGAATACGGTGCAGACTACAAACAGATAAAAATTGATCATCAAACAAAAAATGCTGACTTCAAAAAACAGTTAAATGATTCTGATTTTGAAAAGGTAAGAGCTACACTTGAAAGACTTACAAAATCCAGAAGAGCGTTCAACAAAAAATTAGTTTCTAAACCTTTTGGTAGAAGAAATAAGGATCGTGTTTATGGTGAAAAGAAAGAAAAACCTGTTCACGATGGTGGTGGAACTGGAAGTATTGGAGGTTCAGGTTCTACAAGTATTAAACCTATTTCTATTGAAAAAGAAGTTCCGATAACCAAACCTATTCAACCTATTACAGATAAAACCCAGACTGAAAGTAAACCAATTACAGCTAATATTTCAAGTTCATCAGGTGGCAAATCTGATTCTTCTGGCTCTAATAATGCACCATCATCATCAGATGGAATTTCCTCCGGTGGTTCAAGTTCTGATAGCTCCATTGGTGGAATGCAATCTCAACTGAATGACCTTAGAACTCAAATTAGCAATTGTAAGAATCCTGCTAAGGCTCAAGCTTTAAAATCACAAGCTGATAGTCTTGAACAGAGAATTGGTGTTGCTGTTGCTGCTGAAAGAATTAGGAAAATGAAAGAGACTTTAAAAAATAATACTCATAACAAATTTAAGAAATGAGTTGACTCCTTAATTTAATTTGCTAAAAGATAAATATCATCTAGCAAAGGAAGTTATGGATTACTCAGAAATAATGGCAGAGAATGGAAGGAAAGGTGGTTTTGCCAAAGCAGAAAAATACAAACCACTTATCAGAGAAGTAGTCAGGCTGTTTGTCACACGCCCAAAAATGACACAACAAGAGATCGCCTTAAAGGTGGGAGTTTCACAAGGATTTGTGTGTGAGCACACCAAAAGCCCATTCACCAAATTACAGCGATACGAACGACTTATTAAAAATATTGTTGGTGAATTAACTGATGATGAAGTAGACAAAATTCTTTTCAAAGCAAAGTTGGAAGAAAAACTTCTTGCTCATCAAGATGACATTAACACCATCAAGAACCACAAGCGATCAAAAATTTAGGTTAGATGATTTTTATCATCTGGCAATAGGAAGGAAAAGCAAAATCACCCAAGGAGACAATATGAAAAAAAATGGAATAATTATTAACTCAGAAACCATTACTTATTATAAAAATGGGAAAATTCATCGTGAAGATGGACCAGCCATTGAATGGAGAAATGGCAACAAGCATTGGTGTTTGAATGGCTGTTTACATCGCACTGATGGACCAGCTATTGAACTTGTAGAAACAGAGCAGAGGTGCACCATTAACAAATGGTCTATAAATGGCTTTTTCCATCGTGAAGATGGTCCGGCTGTTGAATGGGGTAATGGCTATAAAGAATGGTGGTATTATGGTAAGAAACTAACAGAAGAGACATTCGATGAGTGGAAACGAAATTGGAAATCATAAAAAAAGCACCCGAAGGTGCTTTTTTATTTTGCATTTGCCCATAGTTTAGTGCCAATGTCACTATGGCGCAAAGTTGCATACCTCTTCAAAGTTGATAGTTCAATATGTCCTGAAATTTTACTTATTTCAATATCAGTCAAGTTTGTATTAACGAAATACCAACTTACTGCACAATGTCTTAAATCGTGAATTTTAAAATCTTCAACTTTGGCATTTTTACAGATTACCTTGAACCTAGCAGCAAGAACAGAACTGCTACTCCAATAGTCACCAAACACCAATTGTTGACCATCTTTTTTCAGCTTCATCAACCTATCTTTGATGAAATGAAAGAACTCTGGTCTTAGTGGAACCTTGCGATCCTCAGCATTCTTCTTGTCTGCAATTTTGGTGTTTTCCTTTGGAACAAAAATGTATGAATGATGTGGATTTTTTTCATCCAAATGAATTTCATCCCACTTCATCAACAATGTTTCACCTGCCCGCATACAAGAATAGTATTGCCACAAGATAAGGCACTTCCATTCTTCCCGCTTCACATACATCTTGTTTGTTGCTTCTAGTAACCTATCCAATTCACCAGCTTCAAGAATGCGATCTCTTGGCTCCCATGCCTTGGGAGGTGGATTGTCATCAAATGGCTTTCGGTCAAAAGTGTAATCGTGATGCTTTGCATGCCAAAACAATGCTGTTTTGATTGCATAGTAATATTTCCTGATTGTGCTTTCGCTGTAAGTCTTTTTTTTCAGCTTGCCAGTGTCAGGATCAACCACTTGATGACCATCATAAAGAGGATGGGATTTTTTCTTTTTCGCTTGATCTGGAATTTCCTGTTCAAGCTTGGTTTTCAAATACAAAGCAAAAGTGCCAGCCTTAAAGTTTGAAAGAGGAACCTTCCCAATTTCAAGCTTCAACTTTTCAAGGTCGTATTTCTTGCCTTTGGCAACAGTGTTGTGCTTCAAGTATTCATCAAAAATCTGAGCCAAAGTCATCTTCTTGATTTTGGTGATGTCCACTGACTCACCACGATCAATCTTTGTCTTCACCTCACGGATGAACTTCTCAGCTTCCTTCTTGGTCTTGAAGGTCTTGCTAACAGCCACACCCGCTTCACGGATGCGCACCAGGAACGACACATCGCCATTGACACCCGTTCGTTCAGTGATCAACTTACCAGCCATCCTCCGCACTCCTTTCTAGTCGCCAAGCTGGAACTTGGAACAAATTTGGAACATTTTTAGTAGGATAGCGTACTTGATCGCCGTAAGTGCATATGGCACAATGACTTTTTAGAATTGTTGGTGCTCCCTCCTAAGCGTGGGATACAAGTTCGATTCTTGTCGGAGGGACCAGATTTTTCTATTTATGTCAGTTTCAATTGCTAAATTGGCACAGTTCAAATTTCCTCCTAAGCATAAATGGGTTAGCATGTTGGTCTAACAAAACAAGCGATGACCTTGTCGGCTACCCTGCATGTTGTCACGCAAAGATCAACCACAAGAATTTGAGAGACTACGATGGCAAAAGCATCATTCCAATGGGACGACCCATTATTGTTGAATTCCCAATTAAGTGACGACGAGCGTATGGTGCAAGAAGCGGCGCGCGTGTATTGCGAGGAGAAACTTGCACCGCGAATTTTGGACGCTTTTCGTAATGAACGCACCGATCCAGCGATTTTTCGTGAAATGGGCGCATTAGGCATGTTGGGTTCCATGATTCCGACAGAATACGGTGGAGCAGGTTTGAATTATGTTTGTTATGGCTTGGTGGCGCGCGAAGTTGAGCGTATCGATTCTGGATATCGGTCGATGATGAGTGTGCAATCGTCTTTGGTCATGGTACCTATCAATGAATTTGGTAGTGAAGCGCAAAAACGCAAATATTTACCAAAGTTAGCGACGGGTGAGTGGATCGGTTGTTTTGGCTTGACCGAGCCGAATCATGGTTCTGATCCGGGCAGCATGGTCACGCGTGCAAAAACGGTGGATGGTGGTTATTTGCTCACTGGTTCTAAGATGTGGATCACAAATAGTCCGATTGCAGACGTGTTTGTGGTGTGGGCGAAAACTGATGATGGTCGTATCCGTGGCTTTATTTTGGAACGCGGTTGGGAAGGTTTATCCGCACCGGCAATCCATGGAAAAGTGGGTTTGCGCGCTTCGATCACGGGTGAAATCGTGATGGACGAAGTGTTTGTCCCAGAAGAAAATTTGATGCCGCATGTCGAAGGCTTAAAAGGCCCATTTACTTGCCTAAACTCCGCGCGTTATGGTATCGCGTGGGGTGCTTTGGGCGCGGCGGAGTTTTGTTGGCATACCGCGAGACAATACACGATGGACCGCATGCAATTTGGTCGTCCACTCGCGGCGAATCAGTTAGTTCAAAAGAAGCTGGCTGACATGCAAACCGAAATTAGCTTGGCGTTGCAAGGCTGTTTGCGCCTCGGTCGCATGAAAGATGAGGGTACGGCTGCGGTAGAAATTACGTCCATTATGAAGCGTAATTCTTGCGGAAAATCGCTCGACATCGCCAGAACCGCGCGCGATATGCTGGGTGGTAATGGCATTTCAGACGAATTTGGCATCGCGCGTCACTTAGTGAACTTAGAGGTGGTGAATACCTATGAAGGAACGCACGATATTCATGCACTGATTTTGGGTCGTGCGCAGACGGGGATTGCAGCTTTTTAATCGTATTTCGGCTGACAACCTAAGGTCAGAAAAAGCGATGGTTTATAATGGAGGGATAAAAACTTGCTGATAAGGTGAGTTTTGTCCCTTTTTTATTGAGATCATCGACTTGATTTCATTTCAAACGATAGAGATATACTGTGACTTTTTTGCAAAAACTTTCCAGCGCTTGGACTACGAATAATTCTTTGTTATGCGTAGGTTTAGATCCAGACGTGAATAAATTTCCAGTGGAGTTGGCAGGACAGCCAGATGCGATCTACGCCTTTTGTAAAGCGATTGTCGATGCGACTGCCGACTTGGCTTGTAGCTTTAAACCGCAAATCGCTTACTTTGCTGCTTTGCGCGCCGAAGACCAGTTGGAAGCGATTTGCCGTTACATCAAAACGACTTATCCGGCTATCCCTATCGTGTTGGATGCAAAGCGCGGAGATATTGGCGCGACTGCAGAACAATATGCGCGCGAAGCGTTTGAACGCTATGACGCCGATGCGGTCACGGTCAATCCTTACATGGGCTTTGATTCTGTTGCGCCGTATTTAGAATGGAAAGATCGCGGCGCGATTGTGCTGTGTCGTACCTCGAATGCAGGTGGTTCGGATCTGCAATTTTTGGACGTGGGCGGTAAACCTCTATATCAACACGTCGCGCAATTGGTGGCGGACAAATGGAATACCAATGGCCAATGTGCGCTCGTGGTTGGTGCTACGTTCCCGAATGAAATCGCGCAAGTACGTGTTTTGATCGGCAACATGCCATTGTTGATTCCCGGCGTTGGCGCGCAGGGTGGTGATGTGGAGTCAACAGTGCGTGCTGGTCGCACTGCAAACGGCACTGGCATGATGATTAATTCTTCACGGGCGATTTTGTATGCAAAGCCTGTGGCGGATGAAAGCTATGCACAAGCAGCACGTCGGGTTGCTTTGGAAACGCGGGATGCGATTAATCGGTTTCGATGATCGAATTTCTAAAATGTAGAAAATATAAAGGCGCGAAGATTGACTTCTTCGCGCCTTTTTTATGTTGGTCTTGGTTCGTATTGAAATATTGTCTTGAAATAGCGAGTTAGTAAGCTTAAGGAATTAAATTTCATCCACGTAACGCAATAACTTAGTCAATGCATGCGCAATAGTTTGTTCACGCACTGCATGTCGATCACCACTAAATACTTTTCGCTCAGTGTGTGTGACGCCACCTACACGCCAACCAAAACAGACAGTACCAACAGGCTTGCCGGGAACGGCACCACCAGGGCCTGCAATGCCGGTGGTTGAAATTGATACATGTGCTTCCGAATTTGCTAATGCGCCTTCCGCCATCGCTGCCGCAATCTCTTCACTTACCGCGCCGTGTTGAGCTATTAGCGAGGCTGAAATATCCAACATTTCTGTCTTTGCTGAATTAGAGTAGCTAACAAAACCGCAATCAAACCATTCCGATGAACCAGCAATTTCCGTTAGTGCATAACATATCCCGCCGCCTGTACAAGATTCTGCGACAGATAACAATAGTTTTTTAGATCTGAGGGTGTCGCCAACTTTTTCTGCTAGTTCCAACATGTCAGCCATAATATGTCTCCTTGAAATTAGAGTGGCTATTTGTATCTGTCATTTTAAGAAATACTTTAGCACTTAGTGTCTTTGTTGAGGTGATTTATCTGATGGATTTTTTGTATTCCTAAGCACCAATCGATTGGATGTTCACCAAGTGCGATAAAGTGCAAAAGCCAATAACGCAAAAAATGCAGCGACAATATCGTCAAACATGACACCGAATCCACCCTTAAATCGTTGGTCAAAATAGCCGATCGGCGGTGGTTTGACCATATCAAAAAAACGAAAGGCAATGAAGGCCCAAAACTGGGTGATCAATGGTGCTGGCGTTATAAAGACCAGCACCAACCAGAAAGCGATTATTTCATCCCAGACCATGCTGCCGTGGTCGGCGACACCTAAATTTTTTCCTGTGACCGCGCAAGCCCATACGCCGATGAAGTAGCCAATCACAATGATTGCGCTCCAAACTACGGGCGTAAAAAGCGTGGGCCAGCGTAAATTTAAAACCGCAAAACTGAGCCACGCAAATAATGTTCCGGCTGTGCCTGGCATGATCGGAGATAAGCCGCTACCAAATCCTTGCGCTAAAAAATGAGCGGGATGTGCCAGCATAAAACTCGAGCCAGGCTTTAATATGGGATGTGGATTAGTTTCCATATAGTGTGCAATCTTTAAGGCGAGGTGAAGTGATCAAAGGATTTTAGGTGTAAATCTAGGGGCTGCTTATTTTGATCAAGTAGGCGTAATCCAGGTTCGGAATCGATGTTGCCGATCCGAGTGACGCGCGTATTGCTTATTTTACTGGCCTGCATGACAGCGTCTCTTTGTGCAACCGGCGCGGTGAAACATAGCTCATAGTCATCGCCACCCGCTAAGGTGAATTCTCTGCGAAGCTTAGTACTTTGTGTTTGTAAAATAGACCCAGCCGGTAATTCATCAACATATAAACTGGCTCCCACTTTGGATGCCGCCAAAATATGTCCGAGATCACCAATCAATCCATCAGAGATATCTAAGGCCGCATGCGCGATGCCGCGCAAAGCAATTCCTAATGCAACACGCGGTGTGGGTTGATGCATGCGGATTGCGGCTTGTTGATGAGATGTTTCGTCTAAATCTAGTTCTTTCCAGTAGGCTGCGAGCGCCAGACGTGCATCGCCCAAAGTGCCAGAAATCCAAATATCATCTCCGACTTGAGCCGCATCGCGGCGTAAGGCCGCTGCTGGCGGTAGCTCACCCAATATCGTAATGCAGATATTTAACGGGCCTTTGGTCGTGTCTCCACCAATTAGGCGGCACTGATGCGTCTTTGCCAGACCTAACAAACCTTGCGAAAAGGCGGCTAGCCAGTCGCGATTGGCTTCTGGCAAGGATAGCGCAAGGGTAAATGCGAGTGGCTTTGCCCCCATCGCAGCCAGATCTGAAAGATTGACTGCCAAGCATTTGTGGCCGAGTAAATAGGGATCAGCATCGGGAAAAAAATGTCTGCCTGAGACCAACATGTCGCTAGAGATAGCAAGCTGCATGCCCTGACTAGGATTGAGTAGCGCACAGTCGTCGCCTATGCCTAATGCAAAGCGTGAATCTTGGGGGGAGTTTTGTGCGTAATCTTGCACAAAATATTGTTTGATGAGATCGAATTCGGAGAGCATGTCGCATTGTACCGAAAGCGAAATGTGGGCGGGAAAAGAAATTAGTGATTACTGCAACTTATAGAGTATGGAGCTGAAATAAGTTCGGCACAGCGTTTGGCTTGTGCCTCTGGATACTATCTTTGACTTTGATGCAAGGTGGGTGATGTAAGGTGGGGCATTCAGCTTTGTTTTTCGTGTGCGATTTGCACGTCGCCAAATGTCAAGAACATACTCACCCCTGGTCTAATTAAAACACGGTAAGCACCTTTTGCCTGATTTAAGTGCATGGTCAATGCCGTTAATTCCCATGCGCGGTGTTCGGTGCATTTTAGTTTGCTTTTGGTGAGTTCGCGTACACTATGTTTTTTACCAAATTGTTTTACCGTTGTGGCATAGCGTTGTAAGGCTGGAAGTATGGAGGGATGATCCCAAGCCCATAAAAAACTGCTGTCTTGGTGGTGATAGGTGCCGACAATTTGTGCGGGAGCCAGTGCAAAGCTGCCGTCGTCGAAGTTTAATAGTAGTTGACCGTTCGCTTGATCCAAATGCCAAGATTTTTCTTCGCCCAGACGCCAGTTTGCGTTGTGCAACATGTTGGCAGTTTGGGCTTGTTCTGCGCTGGTGGCGATATAGGCTTCAAGGTTTTTTTCTCGAGGGAACAGCTTTACCATCTTTTATTATCGCTTTCGGGTACTCGATCTTCGCGGCCTAAATACCATCTACCTGCGACGATTTTTATTTTTAAATTTTAGATATTTTTTGCTTCCGAAAAAATACTGGAAAACATGTAATTAAGCAAATGAAGTTTCATAGCAAAGGTATATTTTTGTGTCTAATTTGTATTTGGGGCGTATTGTGTTTGCTAAGAGGGGAGTTGCAGCCATACTTTGTCAGCTTAGCGTTAATGATGGTCATTTAAATAATTTGATGTGCAAATGATATTTGTTTGGACTGATTGTGACATTTTTCTTCTGTGCTTATGCAAAAAAGTAATGGAACTCGTATAAATACGTATGAAGCAAATGTTGCCCGTCTGCTAGAATCATTAACCCCCATTCGTTTGTATAAGTTTGTATAAAGAAGGAATTGACCAGCATGGATTCGCCAGAACAAAAAGAGTTACTTCGTAAACAATTGCGTCAAGCTGCTTTGGAATATCATGAGTTTCCGACTCCAGGCAAAATTAGCGTAACGCCGACAAAACAATTAACCAATCAACGTGATTTGGCCTTGGCTTACTCTCCCGGCGTGGCGTCTCCGTGCGAGGAAATTGTGGCGGATCCCGCTGCTGCGTTTAAATATACGGCTCGCGGCAATTTAGTCGGTGTGATTACAAACGGTACGGCAGTGCTTGGTTTGGGAAACATCGGCCCCTTGGCCTCTAAGCCCGTGATGGAAGGTAAGGGCGTTCTCTTTAAGAAATTTGCTGGTATTGATGTTTTTGATATCGAAATTAATGAATCTGATCCTGATAAATTGGTTGATATTATTGCCTCTCTAGAACCGACCTTTGGTGGGATTAATCTGGAGGATATTAAAGCACCCGAATGCTTCTATATTGAACGTAAATTACGTGATCGAATGAAGATTCCAGTCTTCCATGACGATCAGCATGGAACCGCGATTATCGTTGGTGCCGCTATTTTGAATGGTTTAAAAGTAGTCGGTAAAGATTTAAAGGACTGCAAACTCGTAGTGTCTGGCGCTGGCGCTGCCGCTTTGGCCTGCTTAGATTTGATTGTTGATTTAGGTTTTCCGATTGAAAACATCTTTGTGACGGATCTGGCGGGCGTGGTCTATAAGGGCCGCGTTGAATTGATGGACCCGGATAAAGAACGTTTTGCGCAAGAGACTACGGCGCGTAGTTTGAAAGAAGTGATCGTTGACGCAGATATTTTCCTAGGCTTGTCAGCTGGTGGCGTTCTGAAACAAGATATGGTGAAAACCATGGCGTCACGTCCCTTGATTTTGGCTTTGGCCAATCCTACCCCAGAAATTTTGCCGGAAGAAGTGAAAGCCGTTCGTGACGATGCGGTGATGGCAACCGGGCGTTCGGATTTTCCGAATCAAGTGAATAATGTATTGTGTTTCCCTTATATTTTCCGTGGTGCCTTGGATTGTGGTGCGACTACCATTACACGAGAAATGGAAATCGCAGTCGTGCATGCTATCGCTGATTTGGCGCAAGCCGAGCAATCTGATGTCGTTGCCTCCGCCTACGGCATCTCCAATCTGTCATTTGGCCCTGAATACTTAATCCCTAAACCATTTGATCCGCGCTTGATGATTAAGATTGCACCTGCTGTCGCTAAAGCGGCGGAAGAGTGCGGAGTTGCCGCTCGACCCATCCAGGATATGCAGGCATATAGCGACCGTTTGCAGCAGTTTGTGTACCACAGCGGCACGTTCATGAAACCTTTGTTCCAGATCGCGAAAAAAGCGCCCGATTCACGCAAGCGTATTGTTTTTGCCGAGGGTGAAGAAGAGCGTGTACTCCGTGCAGTCCAGGTCGTGGTGGACGAAAAATTGGCTAAACCTATCTTGGTAGGTCGCCCTCATATCCTAGAAAAACGTATAGAAAAATTTGGCCTGCGTTTACGTGCAGGCGTTGATTTTGAAGCGATTAATCCAGAGATGGATGCGCGCTATCGTGATTATTGGCAGACTTATCATCAAATGACCTGTCGTCAAGGTATTACTGAACAATACGCGAAATTAGAAATGCGTCGCCGTCATACCTTAATCGGTGCGATGATGGTGCATAAAGGTGATGCTGATGGCATGATTTGCGGTACTTTTGGTATCGGTAGTCTGCATTTATTCTATATTAATCAAGTGCTTGGCAAACGTGCGGGCGTCAATGTGTATGCTGCGATGAATGGTTTGGTTTTGCCTGATCGTCAATTGGTGCTGGTGGATACTCACATCAATGAAAATCCAACGGCCGAGCAAATCGCAGAAATTACCATTTTGGCGGCGGAAGAAATGCGTAGGTTTGGATTGCAACCTAAAGCGGCATTATTGTCACACTCAAATTTTGGTTCCAGTAACAGTGACTCCGCCAAGAAAATGCGTAGCGCCTTGAGTATTGTGCAACGCGATGCGCCTGATTTAGAGATTGATGGCGAGATGCATGGCGATACCGCATTGGATTCTTGTTATCGTCAAAAAATGATGCCGACATCGACATTGAAAGGTGATGCCAATTTGCTAGTCATGCCAAATATTGATGCCGCCAATATTGCTTATAACCTGTTGAAAACAGCTGCCGGTAATAATATTGCGATTGGCCCGATTCTCTTGGGTTGTGCTAAGCCTGTACATATTTTGACCTCATCCGCAACGGTGCGACGCATTGTGAATATGACAGCACTGTGCGTGGTGGATGCTGTTGCACAGCGTTAATTTGTTAGGTTTATGATTTTGCTCGATTAAGCAATTAAATTTTAGTTTTTAATTTCCAATTCAAACCGCTAGCTTTTGGTTAGCGGTTTTTTTTCGTCTGTTTTTGACCTGAATTGGTTTTAATCTGAATTTATTCTCAAGTATTCCCACATTATTTGTAGTTATTTCTCATCTCAATTCAGGCAGTTCAAGGGCGAATATTGCTCGCTATTAAGCATATATTTTCAATACCACTTAAAAAATGTCCCTAAGAAACACAAAATTTCTTTGGGAAAGTGATGCTGGGAAATATTTTTGTGTAATACCACTTTTGTGTTGTAAAAAAGCTTCCGCAATTATTATTTAAACACTTGTGATAAATTATTAGTTAGTGAAGTTTATTCCGTGCTTTTAGGTGTTTTTTTGTTTAATTTTGTTTAAATGCCCCGTTCAGAACTAAATTTAGTTTGGAATAGGTGAGCCAAATTGTCTCTAAATTAACTTGTATAGTTAAATTTGAATGTTTTCAAGATCAATATCCTCTGTTCTACTGGCACTCGCCACGCGAGATTCGTCATTCGATTTGTCATCCACACTGGATGTTTCGAAAATTACTGACGGTCTTAAATAAGAAGAGCGGATTGCCACTTCATACACATTGAGTTGAAGCAAAACTGGCAATCACAAAATGGGGACTGGGGTCAAAAGCTTTGGTCAATTCTGTACTTAGGGAGTTTTTCGACAAAAAGGTAGAAAAAGATGAAAAAGAGTATCAAGTTACAAGTAGTACGCCCAACATTGTTAGCAGCCATGATCGCTGCTACTTTCAGTGCTTCTGCAGCTGATCGTGTTGATTTGGCAAAATTTCAAGGTGCGCAAAATAAATCATTCGCAGCTGGTTCATCTTCACAAGCGTATGAGTTTTTAGGTTTAGGCGCATCTGATTTGCGGGCAGTTCGTAGTCAGGCTTATGGTAGCAAAGTCGTTACTCGTTATGAGCAATTACATCAGGGCGTCCCAGTTTGGGGTGAAGCAATTGTCGAGCATAAAGATGCTAGTCAATCTATCGTTGCTTCTGCGGCGCGTTCATTCCACGGCACAATGTTGAGTAATCTGAGTAACGATATTCCTAGCGCAAGACCATTGTACTCAGAAACACAAGCCATAGGCTTGTTGAAAAATGCGAAGCGTCCTGCCAATACAAGTAACGAACAATCAAAATTGTTCGTGAAATTGGGTGCCAATAACGTTGCTAAATTGGTGTATTTGACATCCTATGTGACTATCGGCGCCAATGGCGCACCAAGTCGTCCACATGCATTGATTGACGCCAACACCGGTGCCGTTCTGGAACAATGGGAAGGCATTACGCATTTAGATGCTGGCGGCCCAGGCGGTAACCAACGTATTGGTCAATACACTTACGGTCCAGCAGGTAGCGGTTCAACTTATGGTCCTTTGAATGTGTCTAGCACATGCCAAATGACTAGTCCAAATGTTGATACTTACAACATGAATGGTGCTACTTCTGGCTCCGGCACATTGTATAAATTTACTTGCCCAACGAATACCTACAAAGCAATCAATGGTGCTTATTCTCCTTTGAATGACGGTCATTTCTTCGGTAACGTTGTGTTTAATATGTACCAAGACTGGTTAGGCTTGCGTCCAATTTCAGGCAAATTACAAATGCGTATTCACTATGGTACTAACTATGAAAACGCATTCTGGGATGGTACGGCAATGAGCTATGGTGATGGCGGTTCTACTTTCCATCCTTTGGTTTCTTTGGGCGTCACTTCTCATGAAGTCAGCCATGGTTTCACTGAGCAAAATTCTGGTCTGGTGTACTCTGGTATGTCTGGCGGTATGAATGAAGCGTTCTCAGATATGGCGGGTGAAGCGGCTGCGTGGTACATGCGTGGCACTGGAACTTTCATGGTCGGTGACGATATCAAAAAAGGTTCTGGCGCGATGCGTTATATGTATAACCCAGAATTAGATGGAATTTCCATTGGCCATGCAAGTAAGTACACGAGCAGCATGGACGTACATCACACCAGCGGCGTGTTCAACAAAGCTTTTTATTTGTTGGCTACTAAATCTGGTTGGACAGTACGTAAAGCCTTTGAAGTCATGGCTGATGCAAACCGTTTGTACTGGACTGCAAACAGCACATTCAACCAAGGTGCTTGTGGTGTAGAAAAAGCAGCGATTAACCGTAACTACGCTGTGGCTGACGTAACTGCAGCATTTGCATCCGTGGGTGTGACTGGTGGCTGCGGTGGCACTACGCCACCTCCAGGTGGTGGCGTATTGACTAAGGATGTATCTGTCACTTTCTCTGCGGCCACCGGTCAAGGTGCAACTTACACATTCGCAGTACCAACAGGTGCGACGAATTTGACATTTAAAATGTCCGGCGGCACTGGTGACGGCGATTTGTATACGAAGTTAGGTTCCGCACCAACGACGACATCTTACTTAGCCAAATCTGACGGCTCTACCAATGCAGAAACGATCACAATTGCGGCACCGACTGCAGGAACTTACTATTTGTTGGCTAATGCTTATGCCGCAGTGAACGGTGCGTCAATTGTGGCTAGCTACCAAACTGGTACTACACCTCCAACAGGTAATGTGTTGGTGAGTGGCGTCGCGCAATCAGTGAGTTTGGCAGCAAGTGGTTCTAAGGTGTACAACATCACGGTTCCAGCCGGTAAAACTAGCCTGACATTCACATTGTCTGGAGGTACTGGTGACGGTGATCTGTATGCTCGCATGACAACTGCGCCAACAACGACTAGCTACACTAAGAAATCTGATGGTGCGACTAATACTGAAACGATTACTTTCAGTGCACCAGCAGCTGGTACTTACTACTTGTTAGTTAATGCCTATACAGCAGTTGGTAGCGCAAGTGTTAAAGCGGTAGTTCAGTAATAGCGACGTAAGTAAGCAAGGCATCACTGTGAAATATTTTGCAAATGCCTTGTTTGACGTAGAGAAAGTCAAATCGAGTGCTTAAGTTCTTTGATTTGATTTTCTCGTCATAGACAAAGAGCTGTCGAGTAATTGACAGCTCTTTTTTTGTATGTAGCGTCACTTTTTCGGTTTATGTCCGCACTCTATTTTTATTTAAGCCTCAACCGCCAGAGTGAAGTAACTTCCGCGGCACGAGCTTGGTGCAAAGAATCGTTTACATCTTTTGATTTAGGATGCTGAGGACGAATATCCATTTTGCCGACGACTTCCAAATTCGCGCTGTCAATCCAATGCCAGAATTCTTGAGAGCTACGTAAGCCCAAATGCTCCGCCAAATCAGACATGATTAACCATGCCTCGCCATTTGGTTCTAGATGCTCAGCGACCCCGCTAAGAAAGCCGCGTAACATACGACTGTCTGGATCATAAACGGCGTGTTCAATCGCAGAGTTGGGTCTGGCGGGTATCCAAGGGGGATTGCAGACGATAAGTGGTGCGCGTCCAGGCGGAAATAAATCGGTTTTGATGAGTTCCACTCGCTCTGTAACGTTGAGCCTTTGCAGATTTTCTGCTGCACACGTCAAAGCACGCGTATCTTGATCGGTAGCGAGAATTTTTTGTATGCCACGTTTAGCCAACAGAGCGGCGATGACACCCGTACCCGTTCCAATATCGAATGCCAGCGTTGTCGATGGCAATGGGGCTTTGGCTATTAATTCTAAATACTCACCACGTATTGGCGAGAAGACCCCGTAATGTGGGTGAATTTTCCCACCAAGAGTAGTGATTTCTACGCCATTTTTACGCCATTCATGGGCACCGATGATGCCTAATAATTCGCGTAAAGCACATACAAAAGGCGCTTTATATTCACCATAGACTTCGGTGCAAGCTTGGACAACATTGGGCGCACGCCTTAGTGGGATATGGAAGTTTTCGCCAACAGAAATTAACAGCATCGCCAAGACACGTGCCCGTTGGGATTGCGCTTGTCTATGTAGATGAAAGGCTTGTGCCGGTGTTATTGGTGCTTGAGCGGCTTTTGTCTTTTTTTGAGGTTTTTTATCAATCCTACGGGCAATCGCCTGTAACAAATTCTTCGCATTTTGAAAGTCGCCGCGCCATAGCAAAGCCGTACCTTCGCAAGCGAGACGATAGGCGGTTTCGGCATTCATCGTGTCGTCGGCAATTTGCACCCGTTTAGGGGCGCTTGTTCCATTTTCGGAATGCCAGTCTACACAATGTTCTATATTATTTTCTGTCCAGGATATGACAGGGGAGTGGGAGTTCATGGTGCTAGCCTAGGTAGATGGGCTTTATGTCAAAGCCAAGATCACATGCGGTATAAAACCGTAAGTGTAACAAAGAATTTAGAATGGAAAATATATGTAGCGTCTCGAAGCCGCATTTGCCAGCGAAGACTTTGTAAGCGTATTTGCTATTCTTTATTCTCGTTCGCGATTACAACTTGATCTTCGTCCGCTGTTTGCCTGATCGTTAGATGGAAATGCGGGTAAGTATATGAGCTACATGCCACCCCAAGCCGCACTTAATACGCTAATTGCGGCGAGTCCCGCGGTTTCTGTTCTTAAAACACGCGGCCCCATGCCTAACATTAAAGCACCATGTTGCAGTGCTAAATTTTCTTCTGTATCGGAAAAGCCGCCTTCTGGTCCCACCATGATGGTGAGTGCCTGCGCTGGTTGGTGGCGAGCCCAGTCCGCTAAAGAAAGCTCGGCGCGCGGCGATAGCAATATACGCTTATGTATGTCTTTTTGAGTTAACCACTTTTGAACGTCGATAAGTTCGGCTAGATGTGCGATTCGTTTGCGCCCACATTGTTCTGTGGCGGCTTGGATGATGCCTTGCCAATGGACCATTTTTTTCTCGGCGCGCTCAGCGTTAAGTTTAACGACACTGCGCTGTGCGGCCAAAGGTTGTATGGTGCTGACACCGAGTTCTATCGCTTTTTCTATAATCCAATCCATCTTGCTACCTTCTGGCAGCGCTTGGGCTAAGCTGAGTCCAAAAGGTAATTCGACTTCCTCTGGGAGGAAAACTTTAAGCTCGATGGAAACTTGTTTCTTAGCGACGCAAGTCAAACTCGCCAAGTAACTGCCGCCTTCTCCGTTGAATACTTCAATTTGATCACCTACGTTTAGCCGCAATACAAATACATGGTGTGCGGTGTTCGCGGGTAAGTCAAAGTGTGCGCCTATGGCGAGTGGATGTGGGCAGAAGAAACGTGGCATGGGTTAGATTTTAATTACAACTTTAAAAGGCAGGCACGGCTAAATGCCTGGTTGGTTTTTGACGATGAGTATTGCTGGTGCAAGACATTGGCTCAGTATGATTGGCATGCGGCATTTAATATGCCCATACCTAAACTTAAAGCGCCAAGAAAAATACCAGAAGCGAGTTTATTCTCTGGAACATCTTTGATTAAGTCAGGCAATAGCAAGCGCGCGACAAAAAATGCGAGTAGCTGGATTACTAAGGCTATTCCGCCCCAAATCAACATATCCATTAGATCGACGCTGTGAGCCACTGAGGACGCGAGTGCGATGCAGTAGCCCAATACTGCGCCAGATAAACTAGCCGCCGCTGCCGTATTTCCTTCACGGATTAAGGCAATTTCTTTATACGGCGTTATGCGTATATAGATCGCGATAAAGACGAATAAAAAAGCGAGTGCGGAACCAAAGTGGCTGATAAAGGCAGGAAATCCGTAGTCTAAAAATTGTGCGCTCATGATGGGCTTTCGTTGATCTTTGAAGAAAATAAGTATTGGATTAAAAGTGTCTTCTGGGGGAGCAGTCGTCAATTTAATCCACAAAATAATGTGGTACGAATCGGCTGGTATTTTTTGTAATTAAGGTCTCATCTTCACGGATGCCTATTCCAGCCGCTTCGTCACCGACTACCCACGAGCCTATCGATGTGTAGGCTGGTGTAATGCCGTCATCGAATTTCGGTTGAGGGGCATAGGCTTGATAAATAAATCCTTCATGCCCGTATTCACCGTCTGTGTGGATGACATTGCCGTCGGCATAAATAGAAATATTTTCACCTTCTCGAGATAACAAAGGTTTTTTGACGAAGTTACCGCTGATACGCCAAGCTTCAGCATACGCAGGCAATAGATTAGGGTGATCAGGAAATAATTCCCACAACACGGGTAAGATCGCCTTATTCGATAAAATCATTTTCCATGCGGGTTCTATGATACGAGCCGGACGCAACAGTAAATGCGGCGCGAATTGTTCTCGGCATAGCCATTCCCAGGGATAGAGTTTGAACAGATTATCGACTTTGACATCATTGTCATCGACTAATTCTGCGTTGGCGTCGTCCCAGCCCAAGTCGCTGATCAAAATTTGTTTAGTCGCAAAACCAGCTTGAATCGCCGTGTCGCGTAAATAGGAGAGGTTGCCAATGTCTTCTTCACTATCGGCGCAGGCAAAATGCAAGACGCCTTTCGCATCAAATTTTTTCCATTGTTCTATGAGTTTTTCGTGCAAAGAGTTGAATTGATCTGCATCAGGAAAAACATCTTGCAGCCAGTACCATTGCGCTACCGAGGACTCGACTAAACCGGTTGGTGTATCCGCGTTATATTCCAACATCTTGGGCGCGCCGGAGCCATTCCAACTCAAGTCGAAACGACCAAATAAAGAGAATTCTTTTTCGCGCCAGCTTTCTTCGACTTGTGACCAGAAGGTCTCTGGTACCGCGAATCGTTCTATCATGCCGTGACGGATAACATGATCGACGGCTTGCAAACTCATCTGGTGCAAGTCAATGGTTGCTTGTTCAAGAGTATCTATCTGCTGTGCGGTAAAACGATAGGCATAACGCTCGTCCCAGTACAGCCCATCAATCGAGTGATAGCTGAACCCTAAATCTTCAAATTGTTTTTGCCAGCCATTGCGTGGCTTGAGTGATTCACGAATCATCGTGTTTAGCCCCCACCGGAAAAACCGCGTGAGCTAGATCCAAAGCCGCCACGACTAACACTACGCGTCACGCTGCGACTGACGGCTCTATCACTGAGTTGGGAACTATTGCCAGTAAATCGGCTGCCTAAAAAGCTACGCTGTGCGACATGGCGTTGACCTTCATAGTAGCTTGGCCCCCAGTAGCGGCCTGTGTAGATATGTCCACCTGAGGTGTTGCCTGTGTTTGCAATCGCGTTACTGTTAGGTGGCGCTGGCTGTGGCTGGCAGGGATCGGTACTACCCCAATCTTCTTTGCAGTCCTCTAAGCTTTTGTATTCGTCGCGCACACTGGCGAGGTTGGCATTGGGGTCATCATTGCCGCAAGCGGTTAATCCAGCGACTGCGGCGGAGGTGACTAACATGAGTGGCAAACTTTGTGAAACCCGGCGTTTTTGTTGTGTGCTCATCGGCACTCCTTGTTATTTTCAAAGATTTTTTGATGAATGTGAATTGCCATTGTAATACTGCGATGCTCGGTTGTGATGGTCTTCGTAGATTTGTTTTACCGTTGATGCACACGCCTTGTTTCTGTGTGTCTGGCTATCTGTCTTTATGGCGATTCAATTCATGTTTGCTTTTTGGTATGCGCCTCGATAGCAAACATCGCAGTATGAGTTTGGGCATTGTAATGTTGCAAGTCATTGATGTTTTGTGTATCTAGTCGCTCGTTAATCAAATCCGCGCTTAAGTTCGCTGCATCATCAATATCGTGAGATCCCTCTGCTTTTGTTGCCATCGCCATGCCCCATAAGGCACCATATAAAGGTATGAAAACGGCATAGGGATGAACGACATCAAATGATTTTTGCAAACGTTCTAAAGTGGTTTGATGGCGCTCAGCATGATAGAAATGGCTACCCAAGTGCAGCACTAACGATCCTTTGTGATTTAATCGCTCATAACAAGCTTGGAAAAATTCTTCGCTCATGCAGGACTGGGCAAGATTGCTGCCGTTGGGTGCAATCGGATCGGTCAAGTCCAATAAAATTAAATCGTAGTTTTCTTGATGGTCGTTGTTATGGTTCTGTATGTATGCAAAACCATCGGTATGAATCAGTTTGAGCTTAGGGGAGTCAAATGCGTTTTTGTGGATTGCTGATAAATGTTGTCGTGAGATCGCAATCACTTGTTCGTCGATTTCACACAGTGTGATTTTTTGTATGCTCTGATATTTTAATAATTCTTCAGTTGAGCCACCATCGCCACCACCGATAATCAATGCCGTTCTTGGTGTGCCGTGTGTAATGGCCGCCGGATGCACCAGGGATTCGTGATAATAGAATTCATCTTTTTCCGACGTCATCATGGCGCCATCAATCCGTAAAACTTTGCCGAAATCCGGCGTATCCATTACCTGTATTAGCTGATAAGGACTTTGAGCTTCTGTCAGCACCTCGCTAATTTCTGTTTGCATGACGGTATGCGCACTTAAATGCTCGGTCACGATTGACACTTTGTCGGTACGTGGTAAACCGCGCTGTAGTTCTTGACGTGAAACGCGTTGTGGCTGAAAGATGGCGATTAATTGCTCGACGATGCTACGAGCTTTTGCGCTATTGTCGTTTTCAAAGTTGCAGACGTACACATCTAAAGTCACCGCCTGACGTTCTGGCCAGGTGTGAACAGCAACATGGGATTCGGCGAGTAGCAGCGTACCTGTCACTCCCGCAGCGCTACCGTCGGGATAGCTAAATGCATGAAATTTTTCGCCTACGATGGTCAAACCAGCTTGTTTTGTTTGTTGACGGACTAGCTCGCTTAAGTGTTTTTCTTCGAATAAGAGCGTGGGATCGCAAAGACAATCAAAACAATCCGCAGTGAGGTGTAAGCCTTCCATAAACCCGTCTAAAAATGATGTGAAAGTCGCAATTGTATTCTGTGGCGCGCTGCTCTGGTAAAATAACGGACTTTATAGAATAAAACGATAATCTTAGTGCAATATATTTATCTGATACCTAAGATGAAACTCGATTTGTTCTCCTGCACGATTTTATAAACTTTTCTCCTCTGCCGCTATGACATCCACATTCCAGCCTGAAAATACTTCTAAGATGGCCAATGCCATTCGCGCATTGTCTATGGACGCTGTTCAAAAAGCCAACTCTGGTCATCCAGGTGCGCCTATGGGCATGGCAGAAATCGCGGTGGCATTATGGGCGGGGCACTATCGTCACAATCCGACCAATCCATCATGGGTGAATCGCGATCGTTTCGTTTTGTCTAACGGCCATGGCTCGATGTTGCATTATTCTTTATTGCATCTGACTGGTTACGATTTGCCTATGTCTGAAATCAGCAATTTCCGCCAATTGCATTCCAAAACGGCTGGTCATCCAGAAGTGCACATCACGCCAGGTGTGGAAACAACCACTGGTCCACTCGGTCAAGGCATCACCAATGCGGTTGGTATGGCATTAGCAGAAAAATTACTCGCTGCAGAGTTCAATGTGGATGGTGCGAATATTGTTGACCACCGTACTTATGTGTTCATGGGCGACGGCTGCTTGATGGAAGGTATTTCGCACGAAGCCTGTTCTTTAGCTGGCACATGGAAGCTGAATAAATTAACCGCGTTCTGGGACGATAACGGTATTTCTATCGACGGCCATGTTGAAGGTTGGTTCACCGACGATACGCCAGCGCGTTTTGAGTCTTACGGTTGGAATGTGATTCGCGGTGTCGATGGTCATAACGTCGCTGCTGTCAATCAAGCGATCATCGCGGCCAAAGCATCTGACAAACCAACTTTGATCTGCTGCCGTACCGTGATCGGTAAAGGGTCTCCGAATATGGAAGGCACCCACAATGTACACGGCGCTGCACTCGGTGACAAAGAAGTCGCTGCTGTGCGTGCAAACATTGATTGGAACTATCCACCATTCGAGGTACCAGCCGATGTGTATAGCGCATGGGATGCGAAAGCCGACGGTGCGAAAGCAGAAGCAGAGTGGAATGCCGCATTTGCCGCTTACAGCGCAGCGCATCCAGCTAAAGCTGCTGAATTGACACGTCGTATGAACAATGGCTTGCCAGCGAATTTTGAGGAAGTAGTCAAAGCAGCGATTGCCAATGTGGTAGAGAAGAAAGAAACCATCGCAACACGTAAAGCCAGCCAAAACGCGATTCAAGCATTCGCACCTAGCTTGCCAGAATTTTTGGGCGGTTCTGCCGATTTGACAGGCTCCAATTTAACCAACTGGAAAGAATGTGTCGCGGTGCGCGCTAACCAAGCAGGCAATCACATCAACTATGGCGTGCGCGAATTTGGTATGAGCGCAATCATGAATGGTATCGCTTTGCATGGTGGTTACTTGCCGTTCGGCGCGACTTTCTTGACCTTCTCCGACTATAGCCGCAACGCGATTCGCATGGCGGCCTTGATGAAGATTCGTAGTTTGTTCGTCTTCACGCATGACTCTATCGGTCTGGGAGAAGATGGTCCTACCCATCAATCGGTTGAGCATATTTCCAGCATGCGTTTGATTCCAAATTTGGATAACTGGCGTCCATGCGATACGACTGAATCAACCGTGGCTTGGGCAGAAGCGATCAAGCGTACCGATGGTCCATCGACTTTGATTTTCTCGCGTCAAAATTTACCTTTCCAAGAACGTACAGCGCAACAAGTTGCTGATATCGCTCGCGGCGGCTATATCTTGCAAGATGCAGCTGATGCCAAAGTGGTGCTGATCGCAACTGGCTCTGAAATTGAACTCGCGGTGAAATCAGCTGCTGAATTAGCTGCACAAGGTATTCCAGCACGTGTGGTGTCTATGCCTTCGACTGACGTGTTTGATCGTCAAGATAAAGCTTATCAATTGAGCGTGTTGGGTAAAGGCTTGCCACGTGTGGCAATCGAAGCCGGCGTGACTGCTTTCTGGCATAAGTATGTTGGCTTAGAAGGTGCGGTAGTTGGTATCGATACTTTCGGTGAATCAGCGCCTGCTCCTGTCCTGTTTAAACACTTTGGCTTCACGGTAGAAAACGTGGTGTCTAAAGTGAAAGCTGTTTTGGCTTAAATTTGCTTAATTTGACGCTGCGCAAGTAAGCCTAAATCAATATGAATAAAATCAAGGAAATCCAATTACGTCGTGCCACAGTCGCAGATGCGGAAGCGATTGCCGCAATCCGCATCGAAGGTTGGCGCACGACTTATCGTGGCATGATTCCTGATAGCTATCTCGATGAGATGGACATGAATGAAAACGTACTGCATTGGCGTACCATTTTGCAGGCATTGCCGGCAAAAGAAGATAGCCTGTGTGTGTATGTTGCCGTTAGTGAAGATGAAATTGTTGGGTTTGTCTCGGCAATGAAGTTGCCTGAGCCTAAGCTGGGCAAAGATGGTGAAATCAATGCGATTTATATTCGTCCGCAATGGCAACGTTGTGGGATAGGTAAACGTATGTCACACAAGGCAGCTCGTTCTCTACAAGCGATGGGCTGCACCAGTTGCGTGATTTGGGTGATTGACGGCAATGCACAAGCACGCAATTTTTACGAAGAACTCGGTGGAGAGATCCTCATCGAGCAAGATTTTAGTTGGGATGGATTAGATCTGACCGAAGTAGGTTACGGTTGGAATGATTTGAATGTGATGCTGGCATCGGCGGATGCTTTGCCGTTTCCGCGTGCTATGCAATAGCGGTTTATATAAACCTCATATTCGGGCGCATCGCGTCGTTGCAATTCCTCGCAATATCGACATATTGCTCCGGATTGCGCCTAGCGCTGCATCCCGACTAGGAGGTTTCTATAAACCTCGTTCAAAGTGTAGATTTTAAGTTTTTTTGTGTTTTATTTTTTGTTGCTGTTTGTCTTTTTGGAGATTGAACCATGACGATTCGCGTCGCAATTAACGGCTATGGCCGTATCGGTCGTAACATCCTACGTGCACACTACGAAGGTGGTAAGTTTAAAAATGAAATTCAAATCGTGGCGATTAACGATTTGGGTAACGCAGAATCGAACGCGCATTTGACACGTTACGATACAGCGCACGGTAAGTTCCCTGGCACGGTGAGTGTTGAAGGCGACACGATGATCGTTAATGGCGACAAGATCAAAGTATTCGCAGAACGTAATCCAGCGAATATCCCTTGGGGTGAATTGAATGTAGACGTCGTGTTGGAATGCACAGGCTTCTTCACTACCAAAGAAAAAGCATCTGCGCATTTGGCTGGCGGCGCAAAGAAAGTCATCATCTCCGCACCAGGCGGCAAAGATGTGGACGCAACCGTTGTTTACGGCGTGAACCACGGCGTATTGAAGGCAACTGATACCGTTATTTCTAACGCATCTTGCACCACTAACTGCTTAGCACCATTAGCGAAACCATTGAACGACGCGATCGGTATCGAAAGTGGTTTGATGACGACGATCCACGCTTACACGAACGACCAAGTATTGACAGACGTGATGCACGAAGACTTGCGTCGTGCACGTTCCGCAACCATGAGCATGATCCCAACGAAAACTGGCGCAGCAGCGGCGGTTGGTTTGGTCTTGCCAGAGTTGAATGGCAAATTGGATGGCTACGCAATGCGTGTTCCAACCATCAACGTATCCGTTGTCGATTTGACGTTCATCGCTAAGCGCGACACGACAGTTGAAGAAATCAACAAAGTATTGAAAGAAGCATCCGAAGGTGCCTTGAAAGGTATTTTGGATTACAACAAAGCACCGTTGGTTTCTGTTGACTTCAACCACAACCCAGCATCTTCTACTTATGACGAAACATTGACCAAAGTAAATGGTCGTTTGGTCAAGGTATCTAGCTGGTACGACAATGAGTGGGGCTTCTCCAACCGTATGTTGGATACCACTGTTGCATTGATGAGTGCGAAGTAATTGGTACTTGCTAGCGCTCGCTAAAAAGTTGTAAACAAAAGCCCCGAACTTTCGGGGCTTTTGTCTGTCTTAGCTCGGTGTTATTTATTCTTGGAGATCTGCCATGAACTTTAATTTACGCAAATTAATTGCTGATAATAAGACTTTCTTATTTTTTGTTGCGGGCATGATTTTGATGCGTAGCGCCTTAGCGGATTGGTATGTGGTACCGTCTAGTTCTATGTATCCACATTTATTAGAAGGCGACAGGGTGATAGCTAATCGCATTGCTTATGATATTAAGCTGCCGTTTACCGATGTGATTTTGAAGCAGGTCGGTGATCCGCAACGAGGTGATATCGTAACTTTTAGTTCGCCTGCGGACGGTGTGCGTTTGATTAAGCGTGTAATCGGTTTGCCTGGGGATGTCGTGGAAATGCGTGATCAGAAGTTGATTATTAATGGACTAATAGCTGACTATGCTGAGGTGGTCGAACCTGATCCCGCACATTTAACGCCGAAACGAGAATACCCTAATCAGCAATTAATGTTCACAGAAAAATTAGGTAGTTTTCAGCACAATATTTTAGTCATGCCAGAACGTCCTGCATTGCGGACTTTTGATCCTGTGACTGTGCCAGCGGGATATTACATGATGTTAGGTGATAATCGAGACAATAGTAACGATTCTCGTTTTTATGGATTGGTGAAGCGTGAACTGATTACAGGACGTGTTAATCGCCTGATGTTTTCACTAGACTACGATAATTATTATTTACCGCGTGTTGAACGGTTTGGTGCGAAATTAACGCAATCAGATCATTAATAGGATGCCGCAAAACTCAAATGAGGTTTTTTATTTCGTCGTTTTAGGCACATAACCTAGTGCCGCTGAAATCTGTTCAGCGGTGCTGATTAAATCACCTAACCACGCTTCTTGTAGGCGATCAGCCGGCGCGGAGATTGACAATCCTGCGATCATTTTACCGCTGTCATCGTGAATTCCCGCCGCCATGCAACGCACGCCTAACTCCAACTCTTCATTGTCACGTGCGTAACCATTACTGCGCACGGCAGCTAATTCACGCTCTAATTTCGCGACGTCAGTAATTGAATTTTTATTGTGTCCGGCTAAGCCTGTGCGTGTGATGTAGGCACGCAAGGCCTTTGGCTCATCAATCGACAAGAATATCTTACCAGTCGACGTTAAATGCAAAGGTGCACGACCACCAATGGCACGTACGACCTGCATGCCTGAGCGCTCGGAAAATGCGCGATCTATGTATACGATTTCGTCACCCTGACGCACCGATAAATTAATGGTTTGATTGGTGATGCGATGCAAATTGCGCATAAACTCTAAGGCGGCTTCACGTACGTCGAGACGGCTTTTAACAATATTGCCTAGCTCAAGCAAGCGCATACCAAGTCGATAGGTGCCTGTATCTGCGCGGTCTACAAAACGGGTAATGCACAGATCATTTAAGATACGGTGTGCGGTAGATGGGTGTAACCCGGTAACGCTTGCAAGTTCTTTGAGGCTAACAGGGTCATGATAGCGAGACAGCACATCTAATAATGAGACCATGCGCTCGATGACTTGAATCGAAGTTTTTTCAGTAGAAATTGGAGCGTCGTTTTTCATAATGTGGATGGTGCATTGCAATAAATCACTTTATACCATGATGTGAAATGACTGTGTTGAACTAAAGATTCTATTTAGCTAGTTTTTGTAAGATTTTATCTAACGATAAACAACATATAAACGACATTGTTACCTAATTGTTAAAGTTAAATTTCATCGTTTTTTCGTCGCTATTCCGTTAGCATCGTTAATTGGCGACAAGTTGTATTGCTGGACAGAATTTTTTTTCCGCATCTTTAATTCTTAGGTGTACTATCGAATTCGTGTTTGTTAACACTTTTCTGACGCGATGACAGCAGTCACAAAAAAATTTACAGCTTGAGTCATATTTTCACTTTATTTTTGAAGGAAAAGCGGTCCATGTCGCCTATCTCACTAATGTCATCCAAGTCAGCTCCCTGGAAAATTCTCTTGGTCGATGATGAGCCGGATATTCATGACGTCACCAAATTGACTTTGCACCGGTTTGAATTGGATGGTCGCCGCTTGCAGTTTTTTGATGCTTACAGCGGTCCTGAAGCAAAAGAAATTCTGAGCCGCGAGCCTGATATTGCATTGGTGTTTCTGGATGTTGTAATGGAGGCCGAGAATAGTGGTTTGGAAGTTGCTCGTTGGATGCGTCAGGATTTAAAAAATCAATTTACCCGCATCGTTTTGAGAACCGGTCAGCCTGGCCAAGCGCCGGAAGAAAGTGTCATCGTTGATTACGATATCAATGATTACAAAGAAAAAACCGAGCTTGATCGGACTAAACTATTTACTACGACGTTCGCCGCTTTACGTGCCTATCGCGACATTTATACGGTAGAGGAGGCACGTCGCTTTCAAGTGACTTATCGTGAAGGTTTAGAGCGTGTTATTGAAGCATCCGCACATATTTACCAGCAAAGAAATATGCATGACTTTGCGAATGGATTATTGCAGCAAGTTGTGGCGCTTTTGCGCCTCGAAAAAAGTATGCTATTGCGCCTGCGCGGCGCCAGTGGTGTGTCAGGTGAAAATTCCTATGAAGTGTTGGCAAAGATAGGTAACTTTGACGACGACGATCAGTTGTTCAACCAAGAGTTACTCGATCACTTACAGCAGGTCACCGCCAATCGAATCTCCCATTTATTTGGTGATACCTACGTAGGCTATTTTCCTAACGAAAGTGGAAAAGCGTCCTTGCTGGTATTGAAAGGTGTGGAAAGCGTGAGTGAAATTGATGCCAAATTATTGGAAGTTTTTTCCTCGGGCGTTGCCATTGCTTTCGATAATATTTTATTGAATCAAGAAATCAGTGACACCCAAGGTGAATTGATTATGCGCCTTGGTGATGTGGTGGAGTCTCGTTCCTCAGAAGCGGGCAATCACGTCAGGCGTATGTCCGAAGTTTGCTATCTGATCGCGATTACCTCTGGTATGGACCCAGACGAAGCGGCAATATTGAAGCAGGCTGCGCCTATGCATGATATTGGCAAAATAGCGACACCAGACGCGGTGTTGCTAAAGCCGGGTAAATTGGATCAAGGTGAATGGGACATTATGAAAATGCATCCCGAAGTTGGCATGTCGATCTTGGATGGGTCACATCGCCCGATTTTGCGCGCCGCATCTATTATCGCGCACCAGCATCACGAAAAATTCGATGGATCAGGCTACCCTCAAGGTTTGGTCGGCAATGAGATTCATGTGTATGCACGGATCGTTGCGGTAGCTGACGTATTCGACGCCTTGATGCATGCGCGAGTTTATAAACAAGCTTGGCCGGTCGAGCAAGTTATTTCACATTTGAAGAGTGTGAGTGGCAGCCATCTCGATCCACGTTTTGTCGAATTACTGATAGAAAATGTGGATAAAGCCGTGGACATCAATCAGCGTTATCCTGATTAGATTTAATGTTCGCTATTGATGTTTAGTTGGAAATTAGTTGAGACTAAGTTCTTTAGTCTTGGCATGCAATGGAAAACGTAATTGATAGCTGAGACCTGCTCCCGGTGATGATTGCGCTTTGATGCTGCCACCCAATAAACTCGTGACGAGGTTGTATACGATATGGGTGCCTAGGCCGCTACCGCCTTGACCGCGCTTGGTGGTGTAAAACGGGTCAAATAATTTACCCAAGGCTTCTTTATCCATACCGTGTCCGTTATCTTGGTATTGAAATTTCAGATCATCTCCATCGACCTCAACTTGTATGTATATTCTCCCTTGACTCAGGTTTTCAAAACCATGTGTCAGTGAGTTCATGACGAAGTTCGTTAAGATTTGTGAAAATGCACCGGGATAGCTATCTATGAATAAGTTTTCTGGACAATCAATTTGTATCTCGATCTGACGGCCTTTTAATTTAGGCTGTAATGAGACCAAGATTTCGTTGAGATAACTGAATAATTGAAATTTGCGTTTGTCGTTCGAGGTTTGATCTACCGCGACTTGTTTAAAGCTGCGTACTAATGCGGCCGCTCGTTTGGTATTGGTACTGAGTATGCGCAGACTTTGATCTAGAATGTCTAAAAACTGATCGCGTTGAAGCTCGTCAAATTGTGCCGCCGCGATGTCCTTACGGGTTAAGCGTAGCTCTTCAATCAGATGGCTAGTCGCGGTCACGCAAATACCTAGAGGGGTGTTAATTTCGTGGGCGACACCTGCCACTAATCCGCCTAAGGACGCAAGTTTTTCTTGCCTGACCAATTCACTTTGCGCTTCTTGTAATGCCAAAAGCGCTTCATTGAGCGCGTTATTCTGTTGCTCCAGATTTGTTTTGGCCTGCCTTAGTTCTCGATCAGCATTCATACGTGCGATCGCTACGGCAATATGACTGGCGACAAAAGCCAGCAAATCGAGATCGGCATGGGTGTAGGTGTGATGTAAATCATAGCTCTGGACAATGATCACACCATAGATTTTATTTTTAATTAAGATAGGCGCGCCGATCCAGCTTTCTATATCGCTGCCACCCAGAACCTGACGAATATCTCCATCCTCAATCAACTGCTGTAAGCGTACTTTATCAATTAACTGCGCTTTACCTGTCCTTATCACAAACGAGGTCATGCCCACACCTAGAGGGAAGTGCGTATGGCTAGGGACGGGGTCTTTCTCGTCCACAAAATATTGTATGCTGATTTCTTCGTTTTCGGGGTGGTAAATCGCCACCATAAAATTTTTGGCGACGATTAAATTTTCAACGATTAGGTGCAATTTTTTATATAGATGATTGCCTTCTTCACCAGAAAAAGATAACTCTGCAATGGCATACAAGGCGCCTTGAATTTTTTCTGACCGGCGGCGCTCGGCGATTTCATGGGCTAGCAAAGCAGTACGATCTTGTACGGCTCGCTCCAAACGATCGACGCTTTGAAACACCTCTAAGGCGTTGGAGATATGGCTAGCGATTAGTTCAAAAAGCGCCTGATCTTCGCTGCTGTATAAATATTGTTTGTCGTAACTCTGTATCACCATGGCGCCCAAGATGCGCTTATTGTGATCGATCAGCGGATACCCCATCCAATGCTCAGAAGGTGCTCCAGTCACGCCAATTTGTTCTTCCGCCCGGATGGCAGCCATTTCTGCTGCGGTGGCAACTAAGGGCTTGCGATTTAAAATGACCCATTTAGTAAATGATGAGCCTGGTGCTTCTAGTTTAAAGCGCTTTTCGGGGTCAGGGGGAGAGTCGACTTCATCTAAAAAATAAGCAAACTGTATCGAATCGTCATCTGGATTATATAGCGCAATATAAAAATTCTTGGCATACATGATGCGGCTCAATGCCATATGAATTGCATGCAAAAATTCACGTAAATCATTGGTATTGGAAGAGATTTTAGCGATTTCTAATACCATCGCTTGCACGGCTTCTAGGCGCTGTAGACGAGTTTCCATTGGGACTTCCTTAGGTGTTTTTTTCGGTGTTGCGCGAACTCAATGAAGACCAAGCTTAGACTAAATTTTCCGTAATGGAAATCCAGATGTGGGATTTATTCAAATAGTCATATACACCTGATAGAATTTGGCCACACATTTATTCGTAAGGACCTGTCCATGACGTTACCAGATCAGCCCAAGCCAAACGCTACGCCCAATAAGGAGAAAGAACCTAGCGACCAAACTGGTGCTGCCATAGAGATTAGTGAATTTAAAAGCAAAAGTGGATTGAAACGTATTTTCTCTGCCTTTTTTTATTCCTTAGACGGCTTAAAGGCGGCATGGCGTCAGGAGCACGCGTTTCGCCAAGAATTAATTTTGGTGGTGGTAGGTGCGGTGATTGCTTTGTGCTTACCGGTATCCTCATTCGAAAAATTAATGATGATCGCGGTTTTGGTGTTAATGTTAATCGTTGAGTTATTGAATTCTGCGATTGAAGCGGTGGTCGATCGTGTTTCACTGGAGCGCCATGTTTTGTCTAAGAACGCGAAAGATTTTGGTAGTGCGGCTGTGCTACTGACTTTCTTGTTGGCGCTGGCCACTTGGACAGTAATTTTGTTGGACCGGTTTTATTACTGAAGTTAATAAGCGTTTACTAAGTGCCTGCAAAATTTAATAGAGATGTTTTTATTGCTAGGCACGTACACCAAGTCTTGTTCTAAAGCGTTGTTTGCTTACCTTATTCTTTCAATGAGCCCATAATGTTTTCTCCTCAAATCTATTTTCAGCGTTTTGTTCTATTCTCCGTGTTTTCCTTATTGCTTGGTGTGATGAACTTGGCGAGTGCTCAGCGTGATGACGGCCAGTTTGAGATTTTGCATGCGCGATATGGCACCGCGGAGCGTAATGTCGATGTGACGCAAACCTTGAAAGAGTTAGCCCGACGTGACATTAATTTTCGGATGGGCAATGATAGTTTTGGAATAGATCCACATCCAAATCGAGTTAAAACTTTACGGATCTATGCTCGCAGTGATAGCGGTGAAACCCGTACCTTTGAATATCGGGAAGGCAGTTTGGTTGATGGGGCATTGTTCAAAGCCTGGCGTGGTGGTAATTGGGGACGTGATGGCGATTATCGCGGTGGTTGGGATAATCGTGATGCTCATGATATTGACAGGGCAGAGCGTTCTAAGTACGATGATGGTGATTACCAAATTCTAAGTGCATTGTATGGTACGGCTGAACGCAATGTCGATGTGACGGAGCGTTTAAAAGAATTAGCGCGTAGTGATCGTGAATTCCGTATGGGGAATCGTAGTTTTGGTATCGATCCTCATCCAAACCGTATTAAGACCTTGCGAATTTTTGCACGCGGCCCACGCGGCGAAATGCGCACGTTCGAATACAGCGAAGGTAGTCTAGTGGACGGCGCTTTATTTAAGAGCTGGAGCCGTGGCAATTGGGGGAATCGTGGCGATTATAAAGGCGGCTGGGGCAGTGATAATCGCAATGACAACCGCAATGACAACAGAAATGATAATCGTAGTGATAACCGTGATCGGTATTCAGACAATGGACAACTGACCATTATTAATGCTTATTACGGTATCGAATCTCGCAAGATTGACGTCACACGACATCTGCGTTCCTTGGTCAGAGATGGCAGATTGGACCTTAGGGTTGAAAATGATGCACTGGGTGGCGCTGATCCTGTGCCCAATGTCGCTAAATCCTTATGGGTTACTTATACCGTTAATGGCGGTAGATCGCAGACGGTGAGAGTCGAAGAACGTGCGTGGTTGAACTTGCGTTGAAGTGATTTGCTTGGAACTAAAAAATACAGATAAATAGGAACGATGTAAAAACGGATTCTGACTACATGTGAGAATCCGTTTTTTTTATGGCAGAACGGTCAAGAAATTTGACTTAAAGCCTGATCCAATCGCATCAAGAATTCTTGCGCGTTGTTCATGCTAAACACCATAGGTGGCTTGAGCTTTAAGACATTGTCATGCGGTCCATCGGTCGATAATAAAATACGATGCGCTTTTAAAAATTCAATCACCGCATTGGCTTCTGCTGTTGCCGGTTCTAGGCTAGCATGATCTCTGACTAATTCCACACCGATGAATAAACCGGTACCGCGCACATCACCGATCAGAGCGTGGTTTTTTTTCATCTCGTTCAGTCCATGCAAAAGAAAGTCACCAACTTGCTTAGCGTGGGCTTGTAAGCCTTCTTGCTGAATGACATCCAACACTGCTAAGCCAATCGCGCAGGAGACAGGATTACCTGCAAAGGTATTGAAGTATTCCATGCCCGTCATGAAGGCTTGCGCAATTTCTGGACGTGTGACGACGGCGCCCATAGGATGTCCGTTGCCGATAGGTTTGCCCATGGTGACGATATCTGGGATCACTCCTTGCGCTTCAAAAGCCCAGAAATAATCACCTGCACGGCCAAAGCCGACTTGTACTTCATCTGCGATACAGACCGCACCAGCGGCGTGCGCATGGGCGTAAGCGGCTTGCAGATAGCCAGCGGGAAGCACCACTTGGCCGCCGCAGCCTAAGACAGATTCGCAATAAAAAGCCGCAGGTTTTTCACCGCGTGCACGGATTGCCGCTATCGCGCAATGTAAGTCATCGGCGTAATGGACACCCGCTTTAGGATCTTCTTTGCGGAAGCGTCCACGATAATCGTCAGGAATCTCGGCAACTTGTATGTGGGGTGGACGACCGCGACCACCTTTGCCATCAAACTTATACGGACTCAGTTCTATCATGGTCGGTGAGTTGCCGTGATACGCATGATCGACCACGATAACATCGTTTGCTTGGGTATAGGTTTTAGCGATGCGCAAGGCCAGATCATTGGCTTCGGTACCGGAGTTGGTCAAAAAGACGACCGACAATTCAGCTGGAAAAGTTGCGCTTAATCGTTGTGCGTATTCGACGATATTGTCATGCAAGTAGCGCGTATTGGTATTGAGCTGTGCCATTTGAGCTTGACCTGCCGCGACTACCGTCGGGTGACAGTGCCCAACGTGGCAGACATTATTCACCATGTCTAAGTAGGCATGCCCATCTTGATCATATAAATATGCACCCGCACCGCGCACCATCTTGAGCGGTTGGCGGTAGGACATACTTAGACTGGGATTTAAATGCTGGCGGCGCAGCGCGATGATGTCTTCGGCACTGCGATTAGGAATAGGGGCGGCGGATGTTGGCATGATGGGACTAATCGTGAATGTAAAGTACGCTTAAAAATTGTTGTTGGAGTGCTGGGTAGTTCATCGCATGCAACTGACGTAACAGGCGGCGCACGCCTTTTTGTGAAACAAGAATATAGTCATTCGCAGGATTGTGTCGATAAGCGCGCGTCGACATTAAAATGCTTTGACTTAGCCTTGCCATAATCAAGTGATATACAACCAGAATTTCTTGTTCACTTAAGGGGCATTGCGAGTGATAGCCTCGCAATATCGCGAGCATACATTCTCGCACGGCCAGATCGTCTTCGACATGCTGTAGTGCATACACGATGGTAATCGCGAGATCGACGATGCGTAGGTGATAGCACATATCGCCAAAATCAATGATCGCGTTGACATGTGCTTTGCCATCAGTAGTAACAATCACATTAAAATCATTGGCGTCATTGTGGATGACCGACATCGGTAAAACTTGCTTCCAAGTCGCTTCGTGCTCGGCAAAATAGTTTGTATGACGCGTGATTAACTCGCGTAAATCTTGATCTGTTACGTGCCTGATTTCATCGCGCAAATCAGGCAGATTGCTAATGCTCCAATCGACAAAGCGGTGCATGCTGGGATGAACAAAGTCTTGCAAGCCGCGATCTAATTTTCCTATCGCGATGCCAAGGCTGGTTTGTAGATAGCGTTGATCAATATCTTGACGGACTGCGATATTCGCATAAATATCGCCCTCGACATAGCTGAGCAGACGCATGTGACACGCTTCACCACTGCTGGTTGTGATCGGTAATATGTGCTGCTCAGTTTGCGTCAACATCACTTGCGGCAAGCTCAGCTCTGGACAAGTTTTAGCAAGATGTCGTAGCGCCGCATTTTCAATATCCAGATCAGCATACGACCAGTTGGGATTGGCAATTTTGAAAACGTAATCGCCTTGTGGCGTATGGATCTTGAAATTGCGGTCAGCGTAAGAGGGGAGCTCTTTGGCGGTACCGCTGATCTGCCAGTGTTGTGCGACCAAGACTGAGGCTTGTGCTGGGGTGATGGTTTGCATTGTTGGTTTACTTTTGATGTTACTTAATCTGTTCGCACTTCGTAGAACTTAGCCGGGGGTGGCCCGGCAGCCACTTCCTTTTCTTTGCTTCGCCAAAGAAAAGGAAGCAAAAGAAAGGCGACCGCAGACTTGCCCTTCGGGTGCTTACGCTGCGCTTCAGCATAATTTGTGCATGTCAAAAAATGGGGAATTGCGAAAACTCGCTTCGCTCAAACATTCGCAATTCTTATCCCATTTTCTGCCACGCACAAATTACATCGTCCCCAGCGGAAAAAAGGTGCAACTCAACGACCACACAAATTAATAGTATTTATTTGGAATTTAAATTGAGAGCTAAATCTCTGCGTCCTCTGCGGCTCAAGCTCTTTCACATCCCCACAATCAAATATCAAAACTAATCCCTTGTGCCAAAGGCAAAGAGTGGCTGTAATTGACGGTATTGGTCGAGCGACGCATATAGGCTTTCCATGCATCCGATCCAGATTCACGTCCACCGCCGGTATCTTTTTCGCCGCCAAATGCGCCGCCGATTTCTGCGCCTGATGGGCCGATATTGACATTCGCAATGCCGCAATCGCTGCCTACGTCAGACATAAATAACTCGGCCTCGCGCATATCGGTGGTGAATATGCTGGACGATAAACCTTGCGGTACTTGATTGTTCCAGTCGATCGCTTGTTGCAAATCTTGGTAGCGCACAATGTACATAATCGGCGCAAATACTTCATGGTGCATGTGTGCAGTTTGGCTTGGCATTTCTACGATGGCAGGGCGCACGTAATAGCCGCCCTCTGAGCCAGCGACAATCACACGTTCACCGCCAAATACTATTCCTTGGTCAGCCTTTGCTGCATTTAACGCAGTTTGCATCGCTTCAAAGGCGGCTTGATCGACCAACGGGCCAATCAAGGTGGATTTTTCTAGCGGATTGCCTATCGGCAGACCTGCGTAAATTTTCTTCAAGCGTGGCACTAGCGTATCGTAAATGCTGTCATGCACGAACAAGCGGCGTAAGGTCGTGCAGCGTTGGCCTGCGGTACCAACTGCTGAAAAGGTAATTGCCCGTACCGCCATTTCCAAATCGGCACTTGGTGCCACGATCATCGCGTTATTGCCGCCTAATTCTAAGATGGTGCGCGTCAAGCGTTTGGCGCAGATTTCTGCGACTTGGCGGCCCATGCGTGTGCTGCCAGTGGCGGAGATCAAGGCAATGCGCTTGTCTTCGACCATTTGTGCGCCGGTGTCACGTGCACCGATAATCAATTCCGCTAAACCATCTGGCGCATCATCGCTCGTTGCATTGAAGCGAGCGACGGCTTTCATAAATAAGGAGTGCGTTGCTAGTGCAGTTAATGGTGTTTTCTCCGATGGTTTCCATGTCACGCTATTGCCGCACACAAAGGCGAGTGCGGCATTCCAAGCCCATACTGCGACTGGGAAGTTGAATGCGGAAATGACGCCTACCACGCCGAGTGGATGCCAGACTTCCATCATGCGATGGCCAGGGCGTTCCGAAGCGATGGTTAAACCGTATAACTGGCGCGATAGACCGACCGCGAAGTCACAGATATCGATCATTTCTTGCACTTCACCTAAACCTTCTTGCAGAATTTTTCCTGCTTCTAAAGTTACGATTTGTCCTAGCGCGGCTTTATGTGCGCGCAGTTCTTCGCCAAATAAGCGGATCAATTCACCACGACGGGGTGCAGGTACTTTGCGCCATGCTAAAAAAGCAGCGTGTGCTCGGTCTATCTTGTGTTTGACCTGTTCGGCCGAGTCAGCGCGCAAACTCATTAGAGTCTGATTGTTAATCGGCGAGATGCTGTGGATGTCTGATCCTTGATAGTCAGCAACGGGTACGCCGAGTTCGGCGAGTAAAGTATGGATATTAAGAGGCTTAGTCATGATTTGCCTTTTTTCGGTAAGAAGAAAGATCGAAAATTTTTATATAGTCATTGCTTGTAGGGTACGCGACCGGTCGGCACGACGCTAGAAGCATGCATACAATGTCCATGTTGATCGTCAAAAAACATATGCGGTTTGAACGCAGCGAGTACCGCCGATTTATTCACGCCGCCCATAAAGAAAGTTTCATCAATCGCGATATTCCAAGCGCGTAGCGTGCGAATTACACGTTCATGGGCAGGTGAAGAACGTGCGGTGACTAAGGCAGTGCGTAAGGGCAGAGCGCGACCATCGGGCGCTTTAAAATTATTTTGAATATACGATAGGGCTACTAATAAGCGAGCGAACGGACCTTCTGGTAATGGCTTTTTGGCGTTGTCGCGTTCGTGCTGTTCGAAGGCTTCTATGCCTTGCGTTTGATAGATTTTTTCTGCTTCATCTGAAAAAATAACCGCATCACCGTCGAAGGCAATTCGAATTTGATCAAGGTCCGCGGTGTTCTCCGCTAATTGATATAAGAGTGCCGACGCAATGCCGGAATTAATCGCAGCTTGCACATCATCTTCATGCAAAGATAAAAATAGACTGACATTGAAAGCTTGTAAGTATGGTGCTAATGGCGCGCCGCCAGCCAAGGCCGCGCGACTGATATCTAAGCCATAATGTTCGATGGAATTAAAGATGCGTAATGAGGTCTCTGAGGAGTTGCGCGACATGATGACGACCTCGACCAATCTCTGTCCCGGCGTCAATTGATTGAGCTTTAATAAGGCTTTAACTAAGGCGAAACCCGCACCCGGCTTGAGTATCTCATTTTCATGATTAAGTTGGTGCTGGCGATAGGCGTCTAAACCTTGATCTTGAAAAATTGCTTCTTCAACTTCTAGATCAAACAGCGCACGGGATGAAATACCGACAACCAGTAATTTATCGAGAGAAAAGGGCATAGTAAGTATTTCGATTTTGTTATTGAATAATGTGCTTGAGTTGACCAATAAGCGCGTCAATTTCTTCCACCGTATTGTAATGCGCAATCGAGACGCGCACGACACCGCCTTGTTTTTCCAAACCTAAAGTCTCGATTAAATGACGAGCATAAAAATCTCCAAAACGTATCCCAATATTAAATTGGTCAATATGTTTGACGATCGCTTCCGATTGCATATTCTCGACGATAAAACTAATCGTCGGTACGCGACTAGTATTGCCTTGGTGGACTTGGCACATGCCTATGATGCGCACGGTGGATTGCGCATTTAAGAAATCTAATAGTCTTTGTGCTAGATAATTTTCGTGGGCTTCAAATTTATCAAACGTATATTGCATGAGTTGACGTCGATTCCCGCTTCCACCCATGCGCTCACCCATCGCCACTAAATAGTCGGCAATTCCTTGGCAGCCATAAGATAATTCGAAATTCACATTGCCTGGTTGTAGCTTGTAAGGCAGATTGTCTTCTTCGATAAAGAAATGATTTAAATTGGACAGGCTGCGCAAGAGTTCGTATTTGCCCCATAACACCGCATAGTGAGGACCAAATACTTTATAAAAGCTGAAGACCAACATGTCAGCGCCGCTCGCTTGTACATCGACCAAACGATGTGGCGCATAGGCCACTGCATCGACGCAAACTCGACCGCCAACTGCGTGCACACGACGAGAGATCTCAGGAATGGGATTAATTGTACCGAGTACATTTGACGCATAAGTGATTGCTAGCCATTTGGTTTTGGGGCTGAGCAATTGGTCTAAATCGTTGAGATCCAATTGCAAAGTAGCGGGATTTACTCGCCAGATTTTGATGAGTGCGCCAGCTTGTTGTAGGCGTTTCCAAGCACCAATGTTCGCTTCGTGATCGGTGTTGGTGACGATAATTTCATCACCGGCACTTATGCTAGGCAAGATCGCTTGTGTTAAGAGAAAAATGAGACCCGTGCTGGAGCCACCCATGACCACTTCACGATCATCATTGGCATTGATCAATTCTGCGATGGCTTTTCGGGCGTCGAGAACTCGCTCACTGGCTTTTGTAGAGGTGCGATAACTCGCGCCTAATTGCACGCTGGTCGTTAACAGATAATCGTGAATACGATCTGCGACCAGCTTTAAAACTTGAGAACCACCAGCATTATCCAAAAAGATAGTTTGGCCGGGAATTTGAAGTGCCGGAAATTCGGCACGGATCGCTTTTATTTCTGAGTCTGAGAATGCTTGCATGTTCAATGAAATACCCAAGTGGAGATGGGCATAAACATAACATGATTCCGGCATCGATAGACACCGGAGATGGGACTCAATTAACCAGCTTGACCGTCAGCGCGAGGATTTAAATAGATAGGCACCATCAAACCTACCCAAGTCAATAATAAAAGTAACCAAACGCTCGCTGAAATAGTCATCATCTGGGGAATCGATGTCACGCTAGCAGCAACCCTCAACAAGGCTGCTGCGTGCAAAGAAAGATAGATGGTCCACAATAAATTATTCACTTGCAGCGGACGGCCACTATGCCCAAAGCTTACGCGGCTCACGAAGCCAACTAACATAGTGCCCATAAAACCCAACGCCAAGGCATGTACCATGGCCGAACCTATTTGCGCACCAAACGCGCTTGCCGCCTGTAATGCGAACACAATCGCAAGCCAAGCAAAGGATAAATGCAACATCGCCAACAAACGATTTTGTAAGCTGCGGAATAAACCCCAGCGCCATGAGGTATTGGCAAAACTAAAGCTGAGCAAAGTCGCGATCATAGCTTCGACCACGTGCGCGCCTAAAATACCAGCAATTGCCAAGCCCCAACAAGCAGCGATCCAAGAGCCCAATAACCAGTATGGGCGCCACATGGTGTAAGGCTTGATCACATTGCTACTAAAGAAGGGCAGCATACGATGACAGACGGTCAGAAATACCGGTAGCAGGAAGGCAAAAAAAGCTAACTGACGCGCTGCAATCCAAGCATCACTTAAGCCAGTGCTCCACAACAAGGCTAAGAATATCGCCAACACGCCGCCACCCATTGCCAACAATAATGCCTGCGGATGGCGTTTATCTTTTACTTGGCTATGAATAACCAGACGCGCCCAACGTAAAGTCACCGCACACCAAGCGGCCAACATCAAGGCAAAGCCCGACATACGCAAAGGAGGGAGTTCTAAGGTGGATGCAATTAAGACCAATACCAAACCACCGAAATAAGTACCACCATGCAGCAAGAAATTATGCGGCGGTTCATCTACTGCCAACCACTTTGGCCCAGCCGTGAAAGTAAAACCCAAAATGAATAATGGGAAGACGCCAAGCGGCATTAACAAAGCATGCAAAGGTACGGCAAGCGTTCGACCGCTTTGCACATGTAACCACCACCATGAAAATAAAATCAATACGGCGATCGCGCCAAGGAAAAAATACAGGCGGTGAGGGGCTAGGGTAAGGCGTTTCATGGCAATGAGCATGGCAAATTAAGTTATGTCAGCTTAAGCTCAATCGCTCAATTGTGTATTGACAAAGAGCAAGGAAAATCGAAAACGGAGAAGTTTTGGAGGAAACTATTAAAATCCAAAGATATTGCTCGTAGGGTGCGCTGTGCGCACCGCATTTGTGCATCGGCCGATGTTTATGAATAGGATGACGATAGGGACTACCTTATTCACCAAAATTACATTTTCCTGGATCTTCAAAAGACGCGCCCCAATTGGGTGGTAATAGTCCAGTTTTTACATATCGATGAAAGCTAGAATAAGGCCAGTCGATTACTTTGCTCACGTATTGGTGTTTAACAGGATTCCAATGGATATAGTCAATATGGTGTTGGAAATCATCTTCATCACGTATTTGATGTTCCCAGAACCTTCTTTGCCATAAGCCGCTTTCTCTGCGTTTGTTGCGGGAATTGGATAAATGTAGAAGTGAACCATCGCAAACCCATGCTTGAGAAACCTGTCTTTTGATCATGCCCCATCGGTTAGAAAATTGATGGTCATTGTTTGGCAAAGTCCAGATGCAATGCATATGATCGGGTAATAATACCCATGCATCTATAGCGAAGGGATAATGGATTCGCGTTGATATAATTGCTGCGCGTAATGCTTGACGGACTTGGTCTTGCAAAAAAATGGGCTTACGAGCGTGGCTGACGACGGTGAAAAAATAGCTCGCACCAGGAGTGTATGCGCGTCGATAGTTGGGCATGTATTAATTGCTTAAAAAGCATGAAGAGTGCTTCTAAGTTAAAAATTTGTCAAATGTTTTTTAGATGTTGCCTCGTAGGGTGCGCCGTGCGCACCACATTTACGCATCGATCTATGTTTATGAATATGGTGCGCATGGCGCACCCTACGGTTGGTGTCAGACTCACACCGTTTGTGCGTTGATTTTCTCCGCAAGGCGATTCAGCCATGCCGGACGTTCACTGGCATCAATCCAGTATTTCACTGCGATGCCTAGTTCCGTATCGCCTTCGATTTTTAAGCGGCGACGGAAGAACAGCGTATCTGCATCTTCCAAAGCCGTTGCCAGCTTTAAAAAATCCATTGCACAGGCGCTCAGACTAACGTCGGTTGTTTGCAGTGGAATCGCTTTAAAACGGCCTTGGTCGCAACGGAAACATAGACGTAAGCCCAGGTCTTCGACTTGAATTTGAAAGGTTCTGTCGTAGAGATTTTCTGGCGCGATCAGCCAGCTCCGTTGGCGTGCTAGTTCTAGCATCAACATCAAAGGCGCACTTGCGATCGGAGAGGGCAGATGTTGGCCGATTTTTTCAAAGACCGTGGGAAAGCGAAATTCAGTGAGGTTCATCATAAACTCGAAATTAAATTGCTTGAATCGGTATGGTTTGCCATTGCATGCCAGAGCTGCCATTCCAATAACCATTGCAGCGCTCGGCTTGTGGTGGCAAGAATGTTGGCTCAATCACCGCTGCTTGTTCCCGTCGGCGCGCGGTGTCGAAGGCATGAACGATTTGTTCCATATGTTTGGATTGCACTTGTAAGCGCAAAATATCCACCTGTAATTTCTTCAGCGTAGGAATCTGTGGGCTGAGATCGAGGCAATTCGCACTTTGGGTTTGTATGCCGTTAATGGTCAGAAAGTCGCTGTGTTCGCGGGTCTGTAATGCCAGACCATCGGGATACTGTTCGCAGCGAAACTCGCAATTATCTTTACGTAGGCGATGATGACGCGCAGTGAAGCAGCGTGAAGAATAGGCCAACGCCATGCGTCCCCAAACTTGTACCTCGGTTTCTAAACCTTCTGGTCGTTGCGCCTGTAAAGCCGCCAAATCAGCACCACTAAGTTCTATCGGTGGCGTAAAGCGCATCGCACCTAATTCACGCAGCCATTGTAAAGTGCCAGTGTGGTACACATTTAAATGCGGACCAGCGACAAATGGCCGTCCTTGCATCGCGCGCACCGCGCTAAAGTCATTTGCCTCGATCAATAAATCTTCTGCCGCTGCAGCATCGATTAATTTATGCATGGCACGTCGATCGGCTTCGTTATCTATTAAGGTCAAGGTTGAGAGAACAACTTGCTTACCCGCATCACGACATGCTTTCGCCAAACTAATCCAATCTGGTAAGCGCATGACATGCCGTCGTGAACACACCACTTCGCCCAGATAAATAATATCCACAGGCCAGTGCATCGCCTCCACATAAAACCGCATCGTGGCTTCTTTAGACCAGTAATAAGATAGTGGTGCGAGGGAGAGTTTCATAGGTTTTTAGTTTTAAATGACCAAACAAAGCGTAGTGCGTGAAATTAAATCGGCTACTTTTCTACAATGTAGATAAAACACATCAGTGCTAATTGAAATTAAACTCAATTAAATTCAATGTCGCGATCTTCCCCTTCCCCTTCAAGGGGAAGGCCGGGTAGGGGATGGATTTTAGTGACGCAATCAGCAGTTTCTATCGCACGACTAAAACCCATCCCCTTCCCAACCTTCCCCTTGAAGGGGAAGGGGCTAAAAGCACAAATTCCGAGTACTAAAGCTAAAGTTTTCGCCTACAGGATAACCAAGAGTAGTTTAGAAATTCAATGTCAGGGATGCAGTACAAGGCGCCAAGCGCAGCAATACGTCGGTATTGCGAGCATTGGCAACGCAGTAATGCGCCCTGAGATTGGATTTATAAACTGCTCTTACTTCCAGGGACGTTCGAACGCCCCTTGCGTCACCTGCGCTCCCTCAGCATGCTTCGCCAAGGTCGCGTTCCAATCTGGTCGTGCGGTATAGCGTTCAGGATCACGCTCGGCAGAATCTAAAGCTGCACGCAGGGTGCCGACTACTTGTGATACATAATTCGGACTGCGTTGACGACCTTCGACCTTGATTGCTTTCACGCCCATTTTGAGGAGTTGTGGCAGTAAACCTATGGCATTCAAACTCGTCGGCTCTTCCAAGGCATAATCCACTTGACCTTCGACCTCAAAGCGACCCTTGCACAAAGTCGGATAACCAGCTGCTTCATTCGGCGCATAACGATCTATCAAAGTACCACTCAAGCGTGCAGATAAGACCTTATCTTTCTCTTCCCAACTGACCGCATGACCAGGCGAGCAGACGCCTTTATTATTCGGTGAATCGCCAGTGACATAACTCGATAACAGGCAACGTCCTTCGGCCATTACGCACAAACTGCCAAAGCCGAATACTTCAATTTCAACCTCAGTCTGACGTATGATTTTTTCGATTTCTGTGAGCGTTAATACGCGTGGTAACACCGCACGGCGTATCCCAAATTGTTCGCGCATTAATTCAATCGCATCGACGGTGGTGGATGAACTTTGTACCGATAAATGCAAACGTACGTCGGGATAGCGATGACGTGCATACGCCATCAAACCAGGATCGGCCAAAATAATGGCGTCGGCGCCAAGTAAGACCGCGGTATCAATCGCAGCACGCCATTCGTGCGCCATTTGTGCTTGCGGGTAGGTGTTAATGGCGAACAGCACTTGTTTGCCGCGCTGATGGGCGTATTCGACACCAAGTCGGATGTCGCCATCGGTAAAATTGAGGCCACCAAAATTACGCGCATTGGTGGCATTGCGTAAGCCTAAATAAACGGCATCTGCGCCTTTGTCGATGGCGGCTTTGAGCGCAACTAAGCTGCCAGCGGGCGCTACGAGATCGATTGTTTTCATGCGCAAGATGGTAGCGACACGAGCGGCACACGTCTTTGTCTTAAGTCAATGAAATGCGGTCTGACTGCCTAGAAATTATCTTTAATTGAAATACGCCTAAGTAAATTGCTTAATTTTTGAGCTATGATTGATTGGCTTATGGCATTCGCCGGTTTTTACTCGATATTTTCATTGTTGATTTGCCTTTGTTTTTAAGGAGCTTAAGATGAATAAAATCAGATTGTTGCAGCCGTTCACCGTCAAACTCAGTGTGGCGTCATGCTTGGTACTCGGCGCAGCGGGCTTACTTAATTTTAGCTTGAGCGCGCAGGCGCAAATCAAGGCCAAAGCTACGCCAGCCGCAAAAAATAACGCGCCAGTAAAAGAGGCAGCACAGATAGTAAAGCCGCCGATAGCATTGGCTTTCATTGATGCTGCAACCAGCGCCAGTGATATTCCCGGTGGGAATTTGATGGCGGGTGCTATGAAAGGAGGCGAATCCGGCGGAGGATTTTTTGGCGCACTAAGCGGTATGGCCAAGGGCGCAGTAGGTGGTACCAGTGACCGTGGTAATGTGTTCGGAAATACGCATAGCATGGGATTTGCCAGCGGAAAATATGTTGATGTATCGGTTTACACGACGAAAAATCCCAGTTTGGTCGATGCCAAGCAAATGATTCCTAGCGTGATGAATCTGGGCGAGAGCTTGCAACTGAATGCCCCCGTCCCAGAAAAAACGACTGCGGTACCTGTCGATGAAACACCAATCGAGCCTACCTATGAAAAGCCTAAAGGTAAAATTTCTATCTATTGGGGTTGTGGTGAAACGGTAAGAGCTGGACAGCCACGTACTTTGGATGTCGCTACTGCTTCAATGGAAGATTACGCCAAGTTCTTTGTGATGCGTGGCAAAACCACCAAAGGCGCGCGCTGGCAGCCGGGTAATCCTGCATGGCCGAATAAAATTGATGATCGTAAAGTACCCGATACGGCCTCTTTAATTGGGCAGCATCAATTTGTCGGTAGCGGTATACCAGACAGTTTTAAAGTGAATTTAGGTGCGCCACAAGATTTGATGCCTGCGATCGAATTGCAGCAAACCAAAAAAGAGGGCGCCGTTGCCTTGCAATGGAAAAGTATCCCGCATGCTAGAGGCTATTTTTTATCGGTGATGGGTGGTCAAGCTACCAGTGGCGACAACGGTGAAATGATAGTCTGGACGTCGAGTGAGTTGCCTGACTTTGGATTTGGTTTAATGGATTATCAATCGAATCAAGACATCGATAAATGGATTAAAGAACAGGTGATTTTGCCGGCCAACGCGACGCAATGCGTGGTTCCTAAGGGTATCTTTGGAGAAAACGGTGCAGGTATGTTGCGCATGATTGCTTACGGTTCAGATGCGTATTTTGCTTACCCGCCGCGACCAGAAGATCCCAAAATCGCTTGGGAACCAGAATGGCAAACGAAGGTGAGAGTTAAGTCTATCTACGGCTCCATGCTTGGCGGTATGGGCGATATGGGCGGGAAGTCTAAGCCACAGAAGGAAGAGAAAAAATCTAAAGCAACAGATTTACTCAAAAGTATTTTTGGGAATTGAGGTTGATGTTGTTGACGTTGCTGATGTTGTTGATATTAGCATTAGTATTGATGCGGTGGGCGCTATAACAAAAGATAGCGCCTTACCGAATTTAAAATCAGCGTAGATAGTTTTTATTCTATTTGTAACCAACCCTTGTCGGTTGCAATATCGATTTGCGTCAACACATAGTCCCACAGTTTGGGGGCCGAGGTTTCGAGGTATTGATTACGGTTGATCACTTGATGTTTGTAGACCTTGTTTTGCGCCCAACTACCGCCTTCATTTTGCATGTTTTGTATTAACGGCAGTATGCGATCCATGGCTTTGGCAAATTGTGCGTCGGGTGTTTCGGCTTGTTCAAATTCATGCCAGAGCGCGATTATTTTCTGGCGTTGTGAGGCTGGTAATAAGCCAAAGATACGTTCTGCCGCTGCGATCTCTTTATCGGCTTGTTGACCTAATATCGTGTGATGATCAAACGCGAAAGTATCACCGGCATCAATTTCCACAATATCGTGAATCAGCAACATTAAAGTTACACGCGAAATATCTACGGTTTCATCGGCATATGGTGCCAACACGTGCGCTGTTAATGAGATATGCCAGCTATGCTCAGCGCTGTTCTCATAACGATTATTATCCGCCTTGATCAGTGCTTTACGATAAACCGCTTTGAGCTTGTCTAGTTCTAGAATGAAATCGATTTGTTGGGAAAGTTCTTGCGTCATGTTTTTCTAAAAGACTATGTAGGCTCGAAAAAAATCAGCCCATTGCTGAAAGTGAGGAGGTGAAGGATTTTATGCGTAATCTGGCACTTATGCAGAAATTTTCCTACGGCGATGGCAGGATGAAGGAAATGGAAGCTGAAAATAGCTTGGCTTGCATAACGTCGTATGTGACGTCTGCAAGCCAGAGTGAAGTGATTTAGTTATCGTTTAACTTGATTAATCTGAGTCTTCTTAATTCTGTGTAATACCCAAATCCAATTCCCGTACTGGCCGTACTTCGATACTACCGAATTTAGCAGGTGGGATTTTCGCAGCCAAACTGATCGCCTCATTCAAGTCCTTGGCGTCAATTAAATAAAATCCCGCCAATTGCTCCTTGGTCTCGGCGAAAGGTCCGTCTGTCATCGACATTTGGCCATTCCTTACGCGTACCGTGGTGGCGGTTTGAATCGGGTACAGTGGTTCGGCGGCCAGCATGTGACCGCTTTGAGCTAATTGTTCAGCAAAAGCAAAACAGCTCGTGTCGGGGCAGGCGCTCCAGTTTTCTTCTGAAAGATAGACGAGGCAGAGATATTTCATGTCGGCATTCCTTTTTGCATTGGGTGCTAAGATGCTAGTGGGCTTGGAAGTTTAGCTTCCCGCCATCGCGGCTGGGTCCATCCAAAAAAATTCCCAGACATTTCCATCAGGATCTTGTACCGAACGGCTAAACATAAAACCGTAGTCTTGTGGGGGATTCGGGTCTGCCAGTCCGCCTGCCGTTACTGCGCGATTGACCGTGGCATTGACATCATCTCGACTATCGACGGTCAAGGCGAGTAGCGTGGCACTGGTACTGCGCGCATCGGCAATTGGTCTGCTGGTAAAAGAACTGTATTTGGTGTGCGTCAGTAGCATCACATGGATAGTGTCAGAGAGCACCATACAAGCCGCAGTCTCGTCTGAAAATTGTGGGTTTTTGCTGCCGCCTATGGCGGTGTAAAAGTGAATTGAACTTGCGAGGTCGGTGACTGGCAAATTTACAAAAATCATTTTTGACATAGTGTTTCCTTAAGGCGATTAATTTTTTAAAACTAATTAATTGGTAGCGAAGCTAGGCAAGCTAGTTCAATCTAACTCAATTTACTTTGGTTTGATCAAACTTCTAATAGCATTTCAAAGCCGCCATAAATGAGGCGCTTACCATCAAATGGCATAGGATTCTCTTCAGGTGATAAGCGTGGGTCTTGCATCGCTTTTTCCCAGGCTTGATCACGGATGGCGCGCGATGGCCAGCGTATCCACGAGAATACGATAGTCTCGTCTGCTTTACGCTGTACCGCGAGCGGGAACGAAGTCACTTTACCGTCGGGTACATCGTCACCCCAACATTCAATGACTTGCTCAGCACCATGTTCTTTGAATACACTCGCCGCTAATTTGGCGTAGCTCAGGTATTGTTCTTTATTGGCAGTGGGTACTGCACAGGCGAATCCATCTACATAAGACATCATTGTTCTCCACAAGTAGGTTATGGCGTTTACTAAGATTAACCAGCGATTTCTGGTTCAACGAGTTTTGCTAATTGTTCCAAAGACTCTTGCCATCCCAGATAGCACATCTCTACCGGAATGACTTCTGGAATGCCACTTTGCATTACGTTTAGTTCTGTACCACAAGCGACGGCTTTGAGCGACACGGTGACTAGTAACTCTCCCGGTAGATTGGGATCTTCAAATTTGTCGGTATAGCGTAGCAGTTGACCGGGAATTAGCTCTAGATATTCGCCACCAAAGGCATGGGAGTGACCTGTCGAGAAGTTTTCGAATGACATGCGGAAAGTACCGCCGACTTTGGTATCCATATGGTGGACTGTGCAAGTAAAACCATAGGGTGGAATCCACTTTGCCATGGCTGCCTTGTCTAAAAATGCACGATAAACCTTGTCTGGGTTTGCTTTAAGTACGCGATGAAGTTGAACAGTACCAGTTGCCATGTAAATGTCTCCTAATGATTGATTTAAGTGAGTTTAATGCGATTGAGGCAATGCTTATGCTTTGAAAAGCTTACTTTGCAGCGCGTAAGATGTCAGCCATTTTGTTCCCAATCTACTACTAGTCGAACAGCCTAAACCGAAATCGACATCGGTTTAAAAATATTTTTCATGATGAGTGTGATAGTCAGCGGAAATTGCTGATGGATGAGTAACTGCTATCAGGAACAGTATTAAACCTACATTAAAATTTGCCCATTAGCTCAAGCATTTCTGCAATTCGCTTTTGTAAAAATCGTTGCTCTGCACCTTGTTTGCATAAGGCTAAGGCTTGCTCGTAAGCAAGTCGCGCCTCTTGATAACGCGCTAAACGGCGGTACATGTCAGCTTGGGCTGCGTGCGCTAAATGATACTTTTGCAGTGATTCTTCTTGTAAAAGCGCAGTTACCAAGTGCAAGCCCACAGTCGGGCCCTCGCGCATGGCAATGGCGACGGGGTGATTGAGTGCCACAATCGCCGTAGGTTCAAGTCGAAATAGGGCGTCATACAGACCGACGATCTGCGTCCAATCAGTCGCGGCACTCGACTCTGCTTCTGCGTGCACGGCGGAGATCGCGGCTTGTAGGCTGTAAACGCCGAATTGTCTGGTGCGCAGAGCTTGTTCCGCGAGCGCACATCCCTCGGCGATTTGCTCGGCATTCCATAAACTACGGTCTTGCTCGTCTAGTGGGATTAATTCATGTTGTGCGCTACTTAACTCACTATGCTGCGCGCCAGCATGCAAGTCCCTAGCAGTTTTTACCCGCGCGGCGCGGCGTGATTCATGCAACAACATCAAGGCTAATAGGCCCATAATTTCCGCTTGATCAGGCAATAATTCACGCAGCAAACGCGCCAAGCGAATCGCTTCGTTCGATAATTCACTGCGGGTCAACAAATCGCCATTAGATGCGGAGTAGCCTTCGTTGAACACTAGATAGATCACGCGTAATACGCTATTGATTCGTTCTGGTAATTGCGCTGCGTCTGGCACATGATAGGGAATTCGTGCATCGCGAATTTTGCTTTTGGCACGCACGATGCGTTGCGCCAAAGTCGGCGCAGGTATTAAAAACGCACTGGCAATCTCTTCCGTCGTCAAACCGCATACTTCACGTAGCGTCAGCGCGACTTGGGCATCGAATGCGAGGCTAGGGTGACAGCAGGTGAACACCAAACGCAATCTATCGTCTTCCAGCGCTATTTGTTCTTGCAATGCATCCCAGTTAGGCGTCTCGTCGGCGACGTTTTCCGCGAATTGCGCGTTATCATCCCACGCGCTAAAACGCTGATTACGACGTATGCCATCAATGGCCTTGAAGCGTCCCGCTGATACCAGCCAAGCTTGTGGATTGGTGGGTATGCCTTGTGTCGGCCATTTTTCTATTGCTGTTCTAAATGCCTCGTGCAGCGCTTCTTCTGCTAAATCAAAATCGCCCAGCAGCCGCACTAAGGTCGCAAATATGTGACGTGAAGAGCGTCGGTAAAGTTGCTCAATTGTGTGTGAGATGTCGTCGTCGGAAGTCTGCATAGGGTGAGCGAGGCAATAAGATAAGCAAATATTATCAGGGCAAGTGAGTTTTTGAGATGTAAAACTAAGTGCTACTAATTTAGCTGCATGTTGGCTCTTTTGAAGATGAATAAAGTGTACAGAGAGCTGGTTGTGAAAACATGACTAGTCAATGGAGGCAATTGCTGGCAAACTAATTTTGCGCTTTGCATGTACTTAATCACGACAGCTTAAACCAAAAGGAGAACCGAGTATGCAATATCATGGAAGCTGCCACTGCGGCAATATTCAATTTGACGTCGAAGGTGAATTAAAACACGCCACGGCTTGCAATTGTTCGATCTGCCAACGCAAAGGAACTTTGCTCTGGTTCGTTGGTGCTGACCAAGTGAAGTTGCTCACGCCACGTGAAAAAATCACCACCTACACATTTAATAAAAAAGTGATTCAACATCAATTTTGTCCAGTATGTGGCGTCGAGACCTTCGGTGAAGGTAAAGATCCTTCAGGTAACGCGGTATTTGCCATTAACATCCGCTGTTTGGAAGGAATTGATCCTTTGGCGGTGCCTAGCGATTTGTATGATGGTAAGGCGATTTAAGCTGAACTAGGCCGGTCTCTTTCGTCCTGCTTTATCCAAAACGGAAGGGCAGGATGGAGTTAAAACGCTAGTGATTGTAGCTGGCGAATGCAGTGGCTATTACGGCAATTCATGCAAAATGGATTTAGCTCTGGCTTTTCCAATCGCGAGCACGATATCTTTTGCCAGTTACCACACATCACAAGGACGCCAATCGGTTTCCAAATCTTGGTACAAGGAGAGTGTAGTTGGCGCGTGCGGTAAGCGGTAAATCATGACCTTTTCGTCCGGTGTTGCAATCCGTTTTCTACCTTTTAAGTAAGCTAGCTTTCCTTGCCACATTTCCCAGCCAGAACGAGCATAAAAATCAGGTTCAGAAGGTGACAGCGCGGCAATCTCGAAGTCGGACAAATGCGCTGGAAGCGCTTGCATAATTTGACTGCCTAAGCCACGGCTTTGATGTTCGATCGGCACCGCCACCGCCTCAATATAAGCACATTTCATCGCGACTCTATCTTTGCCTAGACGTAATTCGCGCTCGACCCACGCAGCATGCGCGCGTAGCTCGTCATCTTCAAATCCTAATACATGCATAGCATTGCCCAGCTCCGCAAGATACGGTGTGAAGTCCTCTTCGTAGGCATCGCAACACAGTTCAAGAATAGCGGTTTTCAAGCTGGCACTGAGTTCTTGATGGTGCAGGATTTGAATTTTCATGGATGGGGTCATTGATGTTGGGTGCCTGATGAGCGTCGGGGTTATTGTGAGCTTGAGATAGGTTTGAGATGGGTGCTGGATTTGATGATTTCAATGGGACGATAAGACTGTCTTTTTGCGCTGTATTTGATCTGGTATTTGAACCCGTATTTGACACTAAAAAGTACATGATTCTTTCTAGTAAAGAGGTGTATTGGGATACTATTTGTTATAAATTAAAAATCTAATTTGATATATTTAGTTTTATTTTATATATTCATGTTTTTTGCGAATAAGGACATGCGCATGCATTCTTCGATTTACTCTTTCCGTCTAAGCATCATCAGTATTTTGTTAAGCATCAATCTGGTTGCCTGTGGCGGCTCTGGTGGAGCGAGTAGTAACTCAAGTCCAGCCTCCAATCCAACTTCCACTAATCCGACTGGGAGCGTGGACAATCCGCTGGGCCCAATTCTCCCGGGTGCGCCAGCCAATACCGATCTTGAACGTTCAATGGCAATCGCAGCAGGGATCTTGGCGCGTCAGCAGCCCGATGGTTCTTGGCTGTTCGATAATGAAGGTAAATTGACGACCTTGACGGATGCTTACCAAGGACAGGCTGGCATTTTGCAGTTTCTTTGCTTGCTATATCAACGCAACTCAGATCCTATACTTCGTCGTTCGATAGAGAACGGCGCTAATTGGTTGAAGAATCAAAATATTGAGCAAATTGGTCCCTCTTTGTTCTCTGGTCAAGCAGGGGTTGCCTACGTGTACCTGACTCTTGCAGATACTTTGCATTCCGTAGAATGGCGCACGCTCGCAATTCGTATTGCAGAAAAAATTCAACACGATCAGACCCAATTATCTGGGCCGGGTGACATGATCAGTGGGCATATCAGCAGCGGATTATTTTTCTTGAAGCTGTACTCGGTTACACAGGAGCAGCGTTGGTTATTGGTCGCTAGGGATATTGCCGATCAGAGCTTAAGTAAGGCCGTAAAAACCTCAAACGGTTTGCATTTTGAAACGGACATCGGCGGTGGTAAGCGCGTAACTTATCCCGGCTTTGCTCACGGTTCTGCTGGCGCAGGCTATTTTTTACTCGCCTTGAGTCAGCAATTGCAATCGAGTTCAGATTCGGCAATACGTCAAATGAGTAGTCGTTACAGCCAGTCTGCCAAAGAAATAGCGCAGTGGCTGCGCTCAATTGCTCTGAAAAACAACGAGCTAATTAATTGGTATCGACGTGACCCAGACCAACTCAGCACATTGCAAAATCAATGGTGTCATGGCGCACCAGGGATAGGTTTGTTTTTCACTAAATTGTATGAAGTCAGTGGCGATCCTGCCGATCTGCAAATGGCGATCGAGGCTGCAAAAACGGTGACGAAATTGAGCCATACCGGAACAAGTCTATGTCATGGCCTGACCGGCAACGCGCAACTGTATTTGCGTCTATATCGTCTCACTGGCGATGCAAGTTATCTGCAACAAGCGCGAACAACAGCAGATCAATTGTGGGCAAGTCGCAATACCCAATTACATTACCCCAGTTGGATGGGCGAGGATGGCTCACAACGCATACACAACGCGAGTTTGATGACAGGAAATGCAGGTCGCGCTTATTTCTTTTTACAAATGGATGCGCCACAACAATTGGCGATGCCATTTTTGGAATAGCCTACCGTTAGTCATTGCAATTTGCGACAAACCGCCATGCAATCTAACCATATAAATAATTACGAAGAAAATATTTGAAAAAGTACGTAAAAAGAACATGAAAAATTTGATGATGAAAAATATGATCGCTGATCAAGCCAAGAATAAATTTGTTTTATCTATCCTGAAAAAAATCACTAGCAACTTCGGTGCAACCCAATTGACTGGTATCGCTGTACTTACCGCTGGACTTTTGTTGTCGGCCTGCGGTGGCGGCGCGTCATCGAGCTCTTCAAGTCCTGCATTACCCAACAATCCCAGCACAGGAAATGATTTGCCGCCTATTCCTACCGTAGCGCCAACTTATCTAGTGGCACCACCAAGTGGGAAACTACCATTTCCTCAACACGCACCCAATATGACAGCAACGCAATATGAGCAAATGCGATCTAGCTTATGGGTCTTAAACAATTTTGGTATGTATCAAGGCAGCGATGACGGGCGAAGTAGTATGTATTTACACGACGGCTTAGATTTTATGTTGCCGGACGGTAGCCCGGTGTACGCAGTTCGGACAGGTGTGATTCGCGATATTAGCGGTGACATTATTACCGTGGATGATCCAGCCAAGCCGGACACAGGATGGCAAATGGCACACTTAGTAGTCGATCCTCGACTAAAAGTCGGCACGCAAGTTTGGCAAGGCCAGTATGTCGGGAGCATATTGAAAGGGAATTCTCATACCCATTTTAATTACGTACAACGGTCTGCAAATGGCTCATGGTTCCGCGATACGATCTCACTTTATCCAAATCATTTATTCACACTCCCAGACGAACAAAAGCCTGAGTTTAATAGCGGATTGCGCTATTTCAAGAATGCGAGTGAAGTGGAAATCAATCCCAGCCAAGGCATTTATGGCAAAGTCGATATCGTCCTTGCCATGCGCGACTTGAGCCCAAATCATCCAGCCAATTATGTGAGTCGAAGCGCGCCAGCAAAATTTGAGATTCGTGTCAGTGATTTACAAGGCCAATTAAAATGGCAGCATCAATCACAGCTTCAAAATATTCAGTTGACGCCACCATTTTTGGGTGACGCGAACACAGCAAAAGTCGAAGCGAATTTGTTATTTAAACGCCCCGATTTGCTAGAGACTGGCTCGTGGACCAAAAAAGCGTATTTGTGGTGGGTATTAACAAATTTGCCGGATCATGCGGCACCGCAAAAAATTAGTGCGCGCGATGAAGATTTGTCGTGGGATACCACCGCCAAAAATTCGCAAGGCGGCGCTGTATTTCCAAATGGACTGTATTCTGTCACTATCATCGCAAGCGACCAGAATGGCAATGTCGGACAATTACAAGAAACCGTTCGTATCAATAATTAAGCTGATTCAACAAGTAATAAACGACTTCATTAAACTAGATGCTGAATCGGGAAATACATTTATCCATTCAGCATAAGGCTTGCTCAACAACGTATTGTCTGCGTCCAAAAAAAGTATACCCAATGTTTTTTCCTAGTCTATCTTCGCTGGAGTGGCAGGTAATACGTCCAACTCGCGCAACCAGTTTTCAACCAATTTAGGCCAAGTAGAAATCGGATGCGAATTGTTACGCAAACCGAATGCATGGCCACCTTTCGCGAAGAGATGTACTTCGCTATTTACGCCTGCGTCACTCAGTGCTTTTGCATACACCGTACTATTACAAATCTTATCGACTGGGTCATCCCAAGCTTGCAGTAAAAACGTCGGTGTTGTCTGCTTGGTCACTGGTAAGCTTGGATCTAATTTGTCGCCCGCACGGCAGAGGTGGCCGGGATATAGTGCAATCGCAAAGTCAGGGCGACTGCTGAGTTGGTCGGCAGCGTCAATTGCCCGATAGCTGGATTTAAAGATGTTGCTGGTCTGCGCCACTAAATATCCACCCGCAGAAAATCCGATCACACCAATTTTGTTGGAATCAATATGTAATTCCTTGGCTTGAGCGCGGACTAGGCGAATCGTACGTTGCGCATCTTGCAGTGCTAGCGGCACTTTGGGCATGATATGGCAACGGCAATCCTTGTCCCAATAATGATTGCCTTTTGGTACGCGATATTTCAACAGTACACAAGTCATACCTTGCGCTGTCACCCAGTCGCATATTTCTGTACCTTCTAAATCGATCGCGAGAATACGAAAACCACCACCCGGAAACACCACAATCGCCGCTCCCGTGTTGGGCGTCTTGGGCGGGTATATCGTCATCGTCGGTTGCGTGACATCGAGCACTTGGGTGTAGTTGCGATGCAAAGCGACGCTCGGCGGCGTCATCATCTGGGTCGATTCAGCCGGATAGTCTCGCTTGGGCATATCAGGTGCTCCATGTGGCCATAGTGGTATTTGCCTTAGTCCTGCTGGAGCTTGCCACGCTGTACTTATTGCTTGTATTTCCTGTTGTAGCTGTTGTTCTACTTTGGGTTTAGTGGATCTAGTTTGATCGCGCTCTACAGCAATAGACTGTGAGGTTATGGATATTAGTAAGACGCTTAAGATGATGGAAATTCGCATTCGGGACTACTTTTCAAAAGGATAGGATTAAGGGGAAATTATAGTGGGAAGTGATTAAGTGTTTTTCAATCCTCACACTATAAATTCGTGCAATAAATTCACTCGACGAACTAACGCTATCAAATCACGCTATCAACTTAAATCGTTTCAAAATTTAATTTGTCATTTAGCGCTATGATGCCGTATGGTTCACAGTAGCATGCTGACATCCTCACGAATCTTAGAAAAGTATGTGCGGCATGATGTTTTTTTCGGATATTCAGTTCAAGAAGGGCAGCTTATGAAAATGCTTCAAGGTTTAATACTGACATGCGCTCTGAGCTGTCTAGGGCAAGTCAGTCATGCGCAAAATTTGACGACGGAACAAGCATACGCCGCGATCCCGCATGCGCGTACGGTGTTTAACGTCGAGCAGTCCAAACTGACAAGTTAACAAAAGGATGACCTCAAGCGCTTGTTTGTATTGAGTGATCAAGGCGTCGTGTTAAAAGTGGAAGCGATGCGTGCGTTTCAAGCGGGTGATAAAGCGCGTCTCGATTATTTTGTGCAAAGGTACACGCTTTTAATCAAAGGCATGCAGGATCTCGCGATTCCTAGCGAATTAACAGCGGCACGTAATTTGATCGTCGCCGCGGTACAAGATCATCAACGATTCTATGTGCGCAAACAGCAAGAGATAGGTCGACAAGCATGGAGTTTAAGTAGCGAGGCACAGCAAGCTAGCCAAAAATTACATCAAGCCTACGCCGATCTGCTGAAACAATATCCTCAAGAAAATGCGAATAACCGACAAGCATTTTTTGACTATCTGTGCGCACTGGATTTTCTATGATACGTCTTGTTTCGGATAGACGGCTGTTGCTCATAGCATTGGGGGGGGAGCGCTCACGGCGGCGCTAGGATTTGTCGTGCTTAAGACGACTTATTTGTCATCACCAACGCAGGTTAATTCGGATCTTAAGTTTCCGGCAGACGGTTTTATTAACAGCTCCAACGATCATCAATACGATAGGGCGCTACGTAGTTCACTACGTTTTTTTCAAGAACGGACGCGTATTCGCTTGGGATTGATTCTGCAAGATCATTTGCCGACAGGGATGACTATTGAGCAGCAAGCGGCGCAGCGCTTTGCTGCGCTTGGATCTGGCAAGCAAGCAGCCTTGCTTCTGATTTGGTCAGAGCAAGAGCATCTATTTAAGATCGAAGTCAGTTATCAATTGGAAGGCGTGTTTCCTGATGTCTTATGCCGCCGATTAGAGCAAGCCGCACGCACTTTTATGCTCTCGTCTGCGCCATTCGCCAAACGTGATTTTTTGACTGAAATCATCGTGACCATGGGCATTGATTATTTAGATTTTCAAAAGAGTGGCCAAGTGCATGAGATGGCGGTTCCTAGTCTGTCGCCTTTAGCAGCTATGAGTCAACACTTTTCTGGCGGTGCGGGTATCGTTGGACGTGATTGCACTGCGAGCTTGGAACAGGTGCAATCGGCAGTGCCAGCTTTGTCAGTCGAACTTGAGCATAGCATGCAGCCTGATTCATCGCTGAATGTGGTATTGCAACGCTATCTCGATTCATTGCGCTTAGGCATAGGTTCACCGCGCTTGCCCTTATTGAGTGAGGGGAGTCAGTTTTTCCGTATGAATAAACCGCATACGGCTGCCTATTTGCAACGTATGCATCGCTACTATCAAAAATCGATGCCGTATCAGATTTTGCAAAATGAAGATTGGGCGGTAGTGAAATTTCCTATTGGTTCGCCAGTGCAACCCATACTCATGCGTAAAAATGCGGCAGGAGTATGGTTGGTCGATGAGGCAAAAGCTTGGGCTTATTTTCATCTATATGAAGATGGCAGCAGTCACGCAAAATTTAATTCTGGGCCATTTGCATTTGCATGGCGCGATCAGAGCTCGGTGTATTACGATCGAATTGTGCCGCCTAATTTACATGATCATATGAGCGACACAATTACCATCATGCAGCGCTTACAAGCTGCCGAAGCGCGCATTAAACAGCATCCACAAGATGCTCAAGCCTATCAAGATGTAGCAGAAATTCTTCAGTTTGATATGTATTGGATACAAGCAGCCGCAACGATGTACGAAAAAGCTCTGTCGTTAGCGCCGCAAAAAAACGAGTTGCACTGGCGCTTAATCGACATCTATGCGAACACCACGGATATCGACGCCGAAGAAAAACATTACCTAGCGTTACTCAAAAGCACTCCAGACGATGCGCTGCTCAAGGACTATTATGCTTGGTTTAAGAAAAACTATGGATGAATACGAAGCGCTGTATTCATCACCTCAGTCTTAAGCAAACACCGTCACTGTCTGACGACTAATCGCGACTAATTGACCACGTTCATTCCAAACCTCGGCTGCAATGTGACCGTAGCCGTTGTGCGCTGCATCCGTATGTGCGCGGTATTGCCACCATGGATTAGCTTGTTGTGACAAGGCTGCCTCATCTACGCTTGGAAATTCCAAAGTCCACGTCAAGCTGCTGGCAGGATTGGGGCGGTCTAGCATTTGTAGAATGGCTGGTGGCCACGCGTCTATGAGTGCAATTAAACTCAACAGTGGCGCACATGCAGCACTCACTTGCGCACGATCATTCCACCGCATCCAACCATTGATGTGTGACTTGGATGAGGCGCTGAATGGCAAATCACAATCGGTGTAAAGAAAGTCAATTTTGCGCGTGAATTCGGGAATGATTCCGTCGATATACGGGAAGGACAAGCCATCTTTGATCTCACCAATATTCGGCGCAGCCTCACTAGCGACGACGACTTGCGAACTACGTGCCACACCAAAACTGGCGAGCGCGCTTACGACAACTTTACCTTGTTGCAGTAAGTGACATTGCATTTGTGTGACTGATTTTCCCGCGCGTAGCACCTCAGCTTTAAATTCAACTTCACCTACTTCGACCGGCGCGACAAATGAAATCGTCAGAGCGCGTAGCTTGGCATCACCGCTCAGGCGTGTTTGCATATGTGCGACCGCAAGAGCTGCCAAAATACCGCCAAAAATGGCGCGGCCTTGGCCCCAGCCAGATTCCATCATCACGACAGAAGATTGCTCGGCTTGTACTAACATCGTTTCAAAACTCATTAAAATCTCTCTCGGTAATCGTCGATTGATGAAAGGATGGTGCGAATTTTCAGTAAGGCAGCCAAATAGAACTTGCGATCAAAAAGTGAGTTTAGCAAATTTCTGCCAACAGAGTCGGCGCGCCAATTTAATTGGATTCCCTGAATAGATAGCCAAAGCTTCTGCTTACCGTTAAGCGTTCGGTACAATTTTTTAGACTCACTTCCAAGCGTTCAATATCGATTCGCTCTGCCGATTCAATCGCGTGTGCATTCACCACGGTGCCGCGATGAATTTGCCAGAAAATTTCTGGATCGAGCATCTCAATTAAATCTTTGAGTGCGGTACGAATTAATCGATGGGCTGTGGAGTAGGTGAGCTACTAATTCCGATGTTTTGAAAAAAAGTTAATTAATTGACCTATGGTTTTAATTTTTGCTTGAGTGTCGGTAGAATTTCGCCCGCGATTAAATCCGCAATCCGCTTTGGATTTGCCTGTGATCGGTTAGTCAGCACTATCACACACAATTGATCATCCACATATCTGCTGATTTGCGTGGTGAAGCCTTGCCACGCTCCTCCATGCTCTATATTTCTGTGGTCATTCGTCGTTGATAAAAACCATCCGTAACCGTAATCAGAACGTGTGCCATTGTTCAACTTTACGGGCGTCCAACTGAGATTTTTTTCCTGTGCAGTTAAGGGGAAATCTTGGTAAAGCGCAAGATCCCACAAGGCCAGATCATGCGCTGTTAAATACAGGCTGCCATCCGCAGTTCGATTTAATGCTGGAGACACCCAAGCTTGATTTTTCCATTCACCATCGACCAGATCATAGCCAGCGGCACGGTGAGAAATAATCGTTCGTTCATCGATGATGCGCGTCTGCATGCCCAGCGGTTCAAATATGCGCTGACGCAACTGATCACCATAAAACTGTCCGCCAACTTTATTCGCGATAAAACCCAGCATGTGATAACCCATATTCGAATACAACCACTTTTCTCCTGGTTTGAATAACATGGGGACGGTGGCTTCTAGTTCGATTAGGGCTTGGTCGGTATAGTTCTTTTCAAAATCTAAGATGCGGTAGGGATCATCTAAGCCCGATGTATGTGTGAGTAACTGATGGATCGTAATATTTTGCCATTCAGGCGGTAGCTTATCGAGATACTTGTCAATCGTAGCATGCAAGTTGAGCTTGCCATCACGTGCTAGTAAAAGGATCAGTGCCGCAGTGAATTGCTTGCCGACAGAACCTGATTGAAATATCGTCTGCGGACTGACTTTGACTTGATGCTCGAGATTGGCGTAACCGTAGCCTTCCTCTTTGATTATTTTTCCCTTGTGTACGATCGCGATGCTAACGCCAGGAATTTTTTGTCCTTGCATTTCACTCAGCACCAAGGTGTCAATCGTGTCGGCGTGAACCAAATTCGTGATCACTAGCGAGTTTAATATCGCGATAATCAATACCATGAATTTCATTTAGTCTCCTTCTTGTGATGCCCAGTTTCTTTGGTATGCAATAAGCCGAATAATGGCACATCTTACTCTTCAATTGATATGGGCTTGATGGTGAAGCAAGTAAATAGTTTTTTCAACAAAGCTCAGTAAATTAAGCTCAATAAATAAAGCTGCTCATACATGAGCACTCTACGACTCAAAAGACGTGTGGATATCGATGCACTCTAAGCATAATTGTCGTTAAAGTTCTTGCTTTCCATGAGCTTAGAAGTTTGATGTGCAACACGATTCTGCTTGAAGGATTTGCCTAGCCGAATTTATTTCTTTGTTTTCTGTTCCTTCAGCTCGTCTTCCGCTAACGATCTCTTGTAACTTTCTAGATCCCAAGTGAGGTTCCAATTCTGTAGATAATCGGCGATAGGTCCTAGTCCAACCGCAGCGCGACGCTCATCGAGGCGACCGGGGTCTTCAACTGGCATCAATTTGGTGATGCCATCGATTGTTTGTAATTGGCTGCCATATATCTGTTTCTTTCCTAAGCCGAAGGCGAGATAGCGGTCTTCGAGCAAAGCTAGACTGGATGCACTGGCTTTTTTCTCTTGGACTGCTTTACGCATCATAGGAAGATATTTTTCCCACACTGCTTTATTCGCGTGTTGAACGACTAAGAACAAGGCAGAGCTTGCTCTTTCACCCACCTGTTCAGGACCTAGCCAGCCCTTGCTATCTAAAATTTGGGCGACACGTTTCAAGTTAGCCGCGTCAAGTCGTTCAATCTCATCCCAAGTTGCTTTGACTTGTTCAGAATTTTCACCATGTTGTTTGATGATCGCATCGATATTGGTTCGCAGTTTTTGATCTGAGATAAAGATGTCTTCTAGCTCTTTTTTGAGCGCGTGATCATAATTTTTCTCACGTGCTGCAAGTTTGGTCTGTAGCTTGTCGAGCATGATTGGCCACTTAGGGCGATCATGTAAAGATTGCAGATCGGTATCTGTCTTCAAGTGATCGATATTCCACCAATTTTTGTCTATCGATTTATTCAGCCAAGCGAACGCTAGGTCATGCTGACCAGCAAGTGCCGCAGCGCAGGCTGCATCGTAGTATTCACCACGATCTGCATCTTTCTTTGCAAATACCGCTTGAAAAACTTTGATTGCTTCGGCATAAGATTTTTGATCTAACAGGCGTTTCGCTTGGCTCATGGTGGCGATCTCTTGCTGCGCCAAACAAGGAAAGCTGAGTGCCAGTGAAATAATAAAAAACAATATCTTGAACATGAATTACTCCAATCACTTGAATTGAAAAAGGGGAAGAAGGCGATTTGAACGACGCATTGATTTTGTATTTTTGCCCTTGTCAATTACTAGCTTTTTAGTGAAGTGATTTTATCAGAATAAATTTTAATTTATATAAATTCATGTTGAGCTAGCGTTTCTGTTTCCTTAGTTTTTTCTGCAAACTTAGTGGCTCAAGTGTTTTGTAGGTGTTTTTCAATATAAGTAAGTGGTTTGGATATACTCACTGCATTCAAGCATATTTAATTTGTCTGTGATATGATGATCATCATGAAAAATAAATCAAGCCGTTCTTCAAGTAATTCAACTACGCAATCTCGCAAAGAAGCGAGTCACGAACGTATTGTTGAAGTCGCATCGCGCGCGATTCGGCGTAGTGGCTACGATGGCACTGGCGTGGCAGATATTATGAAGGAAGCCGGCCTGACACATGGCGGCTTTTATGCACACTTTCCTTCGCGTGATGCTTTGTTGGCGGAAGCGGCGGATCGTGCTGGTGCGGAGTCGGTGGCGATCGCGGCGCGGATTGCTTCGGCAGCACCATCGGGCGAGGCATTGCAGCACATTATGCAAGCCTATTTGTCCGATGAGCATATGCAGTTGATTGAGACTGGTTGCCCAGTGTCTGCACTAGGTTCTGAGATGCCGCGTCAAGCGCCTGAGGTACGTTGTGTGGCGACTGCGCATATCAAAGAGATGATTGATTTGATCGCCAGACAGATGCCAGATTGGGGACAGTCTGCAGCCCATGAAAGAGCGATGCTGTTGCTGTGTAGTTTGATTGGTACCACGATTGTTTCACGCGCAGTGGATGATCCCAAGTTGTCTGCGGCAATGCGTCAAGCCGCACTTAAGCATTTGGCTGTGCTTGAGAGATAGAGCAAGAAAGTGAATGAAGTGAGCGGATGAAGTGAATAGATGAAGTAAGTAGGCGAAGCAAATAGAAGATTCAAATTCAGGATCTAAATAGAAGATCTAAATAAGAGATTCAGGTCTAAGAATCTCATTTTTTTAAATTTAAATATGACGATCATCATATTTTAAATGGTTTTAATGATCAACTAAGTAGTTTTTGAAAAATGCCTCAATTAATGAAGTATAGGGTTTACGAAAATTGCGCTAGCTAGGCGACAGCAACGACGTTAGCGTCTGTTTTGCGTAAGACCCAAAGAAATAAAGGAATTCAACATGTACAAACAAATAGCTTTGGTCACAGGTGCTTCATCTGGTATTGGTGAAGCAGTCGCAAAACAACTCACTGCTTCGGGCTATACCGTGTATGGCACCAGCCGTCATGGCGCAAAAGGCGGGCAACGCCCATTCGCTATGCTGAGCTTGGATGTCACTGACGATGCGTCGGTACAGCAAGCGGTTGATGCTGTGATACAGAAAGAAGGGCGCATCGACTTGTTGGTGAATAACGCTGGATTTGGTATCGCACCTGCCGGTGCAGAAGAAAGTTCTTTGGCACAAGCGCAGTCGCTGTTCGACACCAATTTTTTGGGTGCTGTACGGATGACACGCGCTGTATTACCGCATATGCGTCGCCAGCGTGCTGGTCGGATCATTCATATCGGTTCGGTGTTGGGATTCTTACCAATGCCGTATGGTGCACTCTACTCAGCAAGCAAACATGCGATCGAAGGTTATTCAGAATCACTCGATCATGAAATTCGCCAGTGGGGCATCCGTTCTATCGTGGTTGAGCCTGCATACACCAATACGGCATTTGGTGCGAATGTGGTGGAAGGTGATGCTTTACTGGACGACTATCACGAAGTGCGTACTGCCGTCGATGCGCACCTCAGAGTGGTATTGGCAAGTGCCGATAGCCCAGAGCTAGTCGCGCAAATTGTCCTTAAGGCTGCGCAGGCACGCAAACCTAAATTACGTTATACCGCAGGCCTGATAGCGGCGCGCTTACGCTTATTGCGCAACTACGCACCAGCAGCATTGCTCGACGCAGGCTTACGCAAAGATTTGCGGTTAGCTTAATTCAGACTACCTATATCTCATTTAGAAAGCACAATATGAAAGCACTTGTCCTCAAACGCTATGGCAAAAATCCAAGCTTGGAGTTTGCCGAACTGGCTCGTCCAGCGATCAAATCGAATGAAGTACTGGTTCAAGTTCATGCTGCGGGCATTAACCCAATCGACAACATGATCCCAAAAGGCATGTTCAAACCGATACTCAAGTTTCAGCTTCCTGCCGTCATGGGCAGTGATCTAGCTGGCGTCGTGGTGCAAGTGGGCGGTGCTGTGCGGAATTTCAAGGTGGGTGATCCGGTATTCGCCAGTGTTTTCGATATGGATAGAGGCAGTTTTACCGAATACGTCGCGGTACCCGAAAGCGCAGTGGCCCATAAACCGAGCAACATCAGTTTTGTTGAGGCTGCAGCGTTGCCGATGGTCGCGCTGACGGCGTGGCAGGCTTTGTATGAACGGATGCAATTAAAATGCGGTCAGAAGATTTTTATTCCCGCCGGTGCTGGTGGCATCGGCACTATCGCGATTCAATTGGCAAAACAAATCGGTGCCGTAGTTGGCACCACTACCAGCACCGGTAATGTCGAGTTGGTACGTCAACTCGGCGCCGATGAAGTCGTCGATTACAAGAAACAGGAGTTTGAAAATGTCCTACAAGGTTACGACGCGGTATTAGGAACCATGAGAGACGCGGAGCTAGAAAAAACATTCAAGATTCTCGCCCCACGCAGTAATGTGGTCTCGCTGGTTGGTCCGCCAGACGCTAACTTCGCCCGTTCACGAGGTATGAACGTGATCATGCCATTCCTCTTTAGTCTAATCAGCAGCAAGATTCGACGCCTCGCCAAGAGCCATAATGCCAATTATAGTTTTATGTTCGTACGACCAGACGGCCAACAATTAAGCGCCGTCGCTGCGCTACTCGAAGCAGGCAAGATTCGTTCTGTGGTCGATCAAGTATTTGGTTTTAATGATGCGCTACAAGGTTTGGCTTATCTTGAGCAGGGCAGGGCGAAGGGCAAAGTGGTGTTGCAGATGATTGCTGATTAAGATAGGAATTGTGCCATATCAAAATACGATTTCCTGTTTGTTGTTGATATTTTTTGAGGTAACAAAAGAGCTTATTCCTGTAGTACGAAAAGATTACACCTTGCCGAGTTGTGAACTTATCGGACAAGTCCTAGGGGGCACAGCTTCCTCGTGCCCTGGCGTTATCTACGTATCGGCGCTCATGTTAGGGAATGCGACGAAGCTTACGAAGCTTTGCATTCCAAGACTCGATCTGTGTTTTACCTTCCACACCCGTAACGACAATATTTACCAGCCATCCAGAGCGCTCGTAACTCAGGGCAGGATAAGGGCTCACTCCGGTCGGCGGTACTTCGTGAACCGCTTTATCCGCATCGCCAGAAACGGCGATCCACTTGGTACCCGGGGCTGCGGACATCTTTCGCCACATTTCTGAATTCGCTACTGGCAGAGGGCCTGTATCGATCCATACCTTAATACCATTGGCTTTATAGGTGCACGCCTTGCCTATGATTCCAGCTTCTGGCACGCCTGCTGCAAAGTTTTGTCCAAGTTCAGATTTGAGATAATCGGGCGTAAATGGACACTGCGGAACCGTTGCGGACTGCGCGCTTACTGCTAGTAGTAGAGTAACAGAGCCTGCAACAACCGAAATGAATCTTGCTGTTTTCATCTTTGAGTCCTCCATATAATTTGACACCAAACACATTGCCTAAAGCAACTGCATATAAGCTTAAGAAACACAGCTTACAGATGATGCTGAAATTTTCCCTGATTGAGTAAAATTTGATTTTATAAACAACAATGTGCCACAAAGTATCTCAATGAGGCAAGTTCTGTAGGAGTTGCAACCCGCTCTGCCAGATTGGTCAAAATGTGATGGCTGTAATTTGATGCGGGAAAAAATACACCTTAGCGATTACAGATTTTTTAGAGCGATTAAACGCGCAGATGTTTTAATCAACAACTACATGATTCAGACGTCTCAATTCGCTGGCATATAGAGGAGAGATTTATGCACGTTTGCTTCAATCTTTCACATGCACGTGTTGAGATTACTCATGCTTTGATTTTTTTGATTTTGGGTGAGTAGAGTGTAATAGTCGAAGACGTATTGCACCGTCCAGCTGGCAATCGATCAACAGAGAAAAAATTTATTTGTCGATCAAATGATGTAAGAAAAAATTCTTCACCATGAACAAGCATCATACGGAGCAATACGCCTGTGTCTATTGAGACCTTATGAAAGATTGTGCATTGCCGAGTTGGGAATTTATCGGACAGGTCGTAGGGTGGGCAAAGCTTCATCGTGCCCACGCGTTACGGTTGAAAAAGGTGAAAAAGATAAAAAGCGAGGTGAGGTTTTAGTCGGCATACCAAGCAATCCGCGTGGGCACATAAAGCGTGCCCACCCTTGTATCTTAACAGTTCATCCAATCCGTTAGAATTGAATGATTACGATGCAATTATTTGCAGCGTAAAAGTTATTTGGAATTGCTATGGGACGACGAGCCCACCCTTGGGTTTC